>CAYSCT010000001.1:0-1030200 GCA_964429845.1 uncultured Ohtaekwangia sp. | reverse complement strand
TTTATCAAATGAAGCCCTCGTATGAAAATACCTGGGCTTCTTTGTTTTTATACATTTGTGTTGATTCCACCTGCAGCGGTTATTCAGCAGCTTGCGGCATTTAATACCCATTTTAAGCAATTCTCCTAAACCTAAAGTGCAGTATCAGCTCTCGTAACTTTGGGCTATATTGTCGATTATAAATCGAAATCTATCGCCAGAAAGGTCACGATATCGGAAACAGAACTAATAGAGGGGCTACGCTCCAAAAAGCAGTCTGCCTTAGAGTACCTCTATGATCATTATACACACGCGCTTTATGGCATAATTGTGCGTATTATCCCCAATGAAGACCTGGCCGAAGAGGTATTGCAAGACGGGTTTCTTAAAATCTGGGAAAAAATTCAAAGTTATGACCCGAATAAAGGCAGGCTTTTCACCTGGATGCTAAACCTTGTTCGCAATTTGGCTATCGACAAGACACGCGCCAAGGAGTTTAGCCAACGCAGAAAAACCGATGGTATCGATAACTTCGTAAGTAGATTGGACCAAACCAATCGTGTTGAACAGGCTGTTGATGCGATTGGAATAAAAGAAGTTTTGAAAAGGTTACCGGAAGAGCAGCGATTGGTAATTGAGAAGATTTACCTCGGTGGTTTTACTCATGCAGAGGTTTCGGATGAGTATGGTATACCTCTGGGCACTGTAAAAACCAGGGTAAGAGCAGCGATGATTGAGTTAAGACATCTATTAAAAGTCGATTGAACATAAAAGAATACATAGCGAGTGGTGTGGTTGAGGCCTACGTGCTGGGTGAGTTAACTCATTCTGAAAAGATTGAATTCGAACAAAACCTAACGCGATACCCTGAGCTTAGGGAGGAAGTTCGGCTGAGTGAACTGACACTGCAAGAATTGGCGTTTAATGCTGCTGTTGCGCCCCGACAAAAGCTAAGAAAGCAGATTCTGGAATTAGCTCAGTCCGCAAGTGCCAACGAAAGAGTTGTTGCACTGAATCCTTCAGCCAACTATTGGCGATGGGCCGCTGCAGCGTCTATTGTATTGGCGTTGGTAGCTTCTGTCATGGCTTACACGTACCGATCGCGTTGGGTTGAAACAAAGCTAAATCTGGAAAACCTGATTGCACAAAATCAACAATTTGCCACTAACTACAATATGGTGAACGAACGCCTTACTAAACTGCAGCAGGATTTTGCCGTGATCGAAAATGCAGCATTTCAAAAAGTGGTTTTGAAGGGTACAGCCAATGACCCATCTGCGCTTGCCACTGTTTATTGGAACGCATCAACGGAGGAAGTGTTCCTCAGCATTCAAAACCTTCGATCCCTGGCGGCCGAGCAGCAGTTTCAATTATGGGCCATTGTAGATGGCCAGCCTGTTGATGCCGGAGTTTTTAATAAGGAGGGCGATGGATTGTTAAAAATGAAACTGATCAAAGGAGCTGCTGCTTTTGCAGTTACCATTGAACCACGCGGTGGCCAGGCCAGCCCTACCTTAAGCACCATGCAGGTAATCGGTTCTGTGCCACGGTCCTGACGGCTGTGCGCTCACTTTGCTCATCTTTTTTGCCAGCGCTGCGGCCAGCCAGAAGATTGCGGCCACAGCCAATAACCATCAATAACACTTTTAAGTCAGTTTATACCCCGAAAACGACTTTCTGTCGTTGCAGGAGGCAATATTCAACCTTTTTCTCTATATTGAGGTTATTATTGCTGAAAATCAAATAGTTATGAAGTCGAAGGTAACCAAATTCCATTTTCAGCGGGCACGCCACTTGCTTTATATGATTGCCGGCTGCCTGGTAATTTACTTCGTGTTGACCCTTTTTGCAGGCTTCAGCCGATGAGCGGTCGGAAGAAAACGGTTATGCCCATCAAGGGTTATTACACCCGGGCAAAGGTCTTTTTGTATCTGATCATTATCGTTTCGGTTATTTACACCCTTTACTGCTTCCTTCAAGATTAGTGATTGGCGCCCCTGTCAGTTTTGGGTCGTTTTTCAATCTTTCTGCCGCCCTGTTTTTGATACTTTTACATTCCCAAAAAAAATCTACTATGAGCTTACGTTTTCTAAGTTTCGTTGCTGCGCTCTTGTTTATCGTTTCAGCTCATGCACAAAACCAGGACTCGCTCCAGCAGGTGGCTTATCAACAGTCGTTGAAAAAAATGGAAGCCCAGGATTGGCCGGGTGCCACTATTCAGTTGACACAGCTTATTAATTCGGGTTTTGGAAATAAAGAGGTGCTGGTTAAGCGCGGTATTGCAATGTACCAGCAGGGCGACTTTGCTAAGGCCAAAGCCGACTTTGATGAGGCCGTGAAGGCGCGCATAAATACGCAGGAATTATTCGAATACAGGGGCAATGCGAGGTACAAGCTGGATGACGTGGAAGGTGCTTCTGCGGATTTGGAAAAGGCTGTTGCCATGGGTGCACAATCGTTGGAGGTGTGGACTAACCTTGGGAATGCCAAGTTCAGGATGGAAAACTACAAAGAGGCCATTCTTAGCTACGACAAAGCCATTGCCTTAAAACCAGATGCCGTGCTTTTTAATAACCGGGGAAAGGCAAAATTTAACCTACAAGATTTTAAAGGCGCCCTTCCCGATTTTAATAAAGCCTTGGAATTAAGGGCCGACTACGATAAAGCATTGGAGAATCGGGCGGAAACTTTTTATGCGTTGAAAGATTGGAAGAACGCATCAGGCGATTTTGCCAGGATGATTTCTGCTGGCCGCAGCGACACGGAGCTGTTGCAGAAAAATGGCATTGCTTTGTATGCGCTGAATGATTGGGCGGCTGCGGCTGACTACCTGGGTAAAGTGGTAGGTAAAGGTGTGAAAGACAAAGAAGTATTTAAAATGCTCGGCTTAAGTTTGGCAAAGCAAAATAAATACCCGGAAGCTGTAACTGCTCTAATGGCTGCCGTTGGAATGGGCGCGGCCGAAAAAGAGGTGTTTGAGCAATTGGGGATAGGTCAGTATCAGTCCAAAGACTTTCCCGCAGCGATTGAATCGCTAAGCCGTGCGATCAGTGCGGGCTCAACCGAACCGCAGTTATTCCTCTTTCGTGGTAATGCCTACTTCTCTCAGAAAGATTACGACAAAGCCAAAGCTGACTTAGAGAAAGCCCTGGCAGCCGGTATATCGGATTATGATGCATTCAAAAACATGGGCGACTTGTCTTTCTTAAAAAATGATTTTGCCTCTGCAGTAAAATACTACGATAAGGCCCTTTCACTTCAGGCAACTGACGCCATCGTTTTCAACAACCGTGGTAAGGCAAAGGTGAGCCTGGCCGATGTGCCCGGAGGCCTTGCAGATTTTGATAAGGCCATTTCCATTAAACCAGATTACAGCAAAGCACTGCTCAACCGCGGAACCATCCGGTTCGAGGCCGGCAACTACAGTGCAGCCGTAACTGATCTGGAGAAGGTAAAAGCAGCCGAAGGTGAGAACGCAGAGGTCTCGCGGATGCTTGGCATAAGCAGGTACCATCTCAAAGAAATGGACGTTGCCAAGCAGTATCTTGAAAATGCCGTGAAAGGCAACATCAAAGATTCGAAGGTTCTGCTGTACACGGGCTACCTACGCTATGAGAAGAAAGAATTTCAGCCGGCTGTTGAAATGTTGGCCCTGGCAGAGGCAGCAGGAGAAAGAGAAACGGGTGTATTTGAGAAAAGAGGTAAAGCGGCCTATCAGGTAAAGGATTTTACTACCGCCATCAACGACCTTGAAAAATATGTTCAGGCGGCAGGTCAAAACGACCTGATGGCCATCGAAAATCTGGCACTCAGTTATATTCAAAATCAAAAAAACAAAGAGGCGCAACCCTACCTTGAGAAGGCAGCGACCTTGGGCAGCAAAGACAAAGAGATCTTCTTTCAATTGGGTAACGCACGCTTTCGCGATTCGAACTTCAAAACGGCCATTACCGCCTACGATCAGGCCATTGCGTTGGGTGCGGCCGATGAGGTTGTATATAACAACCGGGGTAAGGCAAGGTTGAATGAAGGTTTGGCAAAAGAATCCATAGAAGATTTTAACAGAGCGCTGCAAATAAAAAGCGAATACAATCAGGCGATGAAAAATCGGGCTGCTGCTTTTTACCTGTTGGCGGATTGGCCAAAAGTGATAGCCGATGTGGCCATCCTTAAGTCGAAGGGGCAGGCAAGCGTGGAAGAGTTTGGTTTTTCAGCGGTTGCTAAGTTTAAGAGTAAGGATTACAAGGGCAGCATTGAGGATGGTACGAAAGCCATTGAGGGAGGTACAACCGTGAAAGACGTTTTTGCGGCCAGAGGTCGATCATTCTTTGAGCAAAAGGAGTTTCAGAAAGCGTTGCCCGATCTGAGCAAAGCGATCGAACTGGGCGAGAATACTGCAGAAATTTTCTTTGTAAGGGGCGCTGCCCATTTTCAATTGGGTAGCTATCAGCCGGCCCGAGCCGACCTTGACAAGGCAATTGCCGCTGGCTATTCGGAAGCCGTTGCTTTTGATATGCGCGGATTCACCAAAATGGAAAGCAAGGAGCTGGAAGAAGCCATTGCCGATTTCTCAACCGCTATTGAGAAAGATGCGAAACTAAGCAGTGCATTTTTTCACAGAGGTGATACAAAATTTAGAAGCAATAACATGGCTGGCGCAGTGGCAGATTATTCGCAGGCGATTACCCTAGGTCTTAAAGACCCCGTACTATTTAACAACAGGGGTAAGGCCCACTTTTTGCTAGATAAGATAAATGAAGCGATTGCTGATTACAGCAAGGCTATCGAACTGAAAGAAGATTACGCCAAAGCTTATGAAAACCGCGGTGAGGCATTTTATAAACAAGCCAAATTTGAGCAAGGGGTAAAAGACTATCGCTCAGTCGAAAAGCTTACGGAGCAACCAGAAACCCGTTTGTTTTACATCTTGGCAACAGGGTATTACGAGTTAAAAAACTACACGGCTGCGCTTGATTATTTTGATAAAACGGTGAAGGGTGGCATGAAGGACAAAACGATTCTTTACAAGCGGGGTATCTGCCTGCTGGAAGAACAGGAATACGAACTATCCATTAGAGACATGGACGAAGCGATCAAGGCAGGGGAGAATGGTGTGGACGTTCACCTGGCCAAAGCGCGGGCGTACATAGGTTTGGAAAACAAAAAAGGCGCATTGCAAGCATTGGCCAAGGCTATGGAGGCAGACCCTAACAACTCCGATATTTACTATAACAGCGCCTTGATAAAGGAAGAAAGCGAGGAGTATGAACCCGCGGTGCTAGACTACAACAAAGCCATACAGTTAAATCCGAAAGACGCTGCTGCCTATTACGGCCGCTCTAACTGTAAGGCGGCTCTGGATGATTATGGAGCTGCTGTGTCGGACATGGATGAGGCGATTAACCTGGAGCCAAAGAATGCATCTTTCTTCAAACAACGCGGCAACTTCTACTATCAGTTAGGCGAAAAGGAAAAAGCATGCTTTGATTGGCGCAAGTCGGTGGAGTACGGAGACGCGAAGGCGCGCTTTTCCATCGACCAGCATTGCAATAAGAAATAGACTTTCAACTGGGAACAATTGTCAATCCAGCGGCTTGTTTTGCAACAGAACTTCCAGCAGCCTTAGCTGGTTACTTGCGCGCACCAGGTTCTGTGTTGGGTAATTGATGTGATAATAAGTGTCGCCCCGTAGATAGTCTGCCAGGAAACGCAACGCCATGATATAGGTCATCATGGGGCCTGCAAATGATATATGATGCAACTCGTTGTGGGTAAGTTGTGTCTTCATGGCCGAAAGATATCCGCTCACCACTGCGTCATAAAAATCGGCACGAAACCGAATGGCCGAAATATCTTTTTCTTCTTCACTCACGGGGCTTACCAACGTGCGGATCAGATCGCCCAGATCGTAAATAAAATAGCCGGGCATTAGCGTGTCGAGGTCGATAACGGCCAGGGTGTTTTCGGTGGCAGTATCGAACAGTACGTTGTTGATCTTTGTGTCGTTATGAAAAATTCTCAGCACCAGTTCTCCGGAAGATATCAATTCTTGGTAACGCTCAACCAAAAAATGATGATGAATGGCCAGATTTACCTGGGCTTCTGCTGCGTCTTTTCTTTCTACTGACGCATTCGCCAAGGCCTCTTGAAATTGCCGGTAGCGAAGTTCGAGATGGTGAAACTGTGGGATGGTGTACTGAAACGATGCCAAGGAACACCCGGACAAATTGGATGCCAACTGCCCGAATGCCCGAGCGGCCTCATAAGCTTGCTGCGGCCGTGCTGCTTCGTTGATGGTGCAGGAGTTTTCAAAGTAGGGAAAAAGCCTCCAGGGATGGCGTTGCTCATTGTAGGCATAACTCAAACCCGCAACGGTTGGAATAGGAGCCAGAAAGAGGTAGTCGGGATGTTTTTCTTTCAGATAGTCGGCTGCCAGCCGAATGTTGCCGGCAACCGCTTCCGGATTTTGGAAAACATGTATGTTAACACTTTGCAGTATATAGCCTGGCTTATTGCGTAGGTAGTAGGTGCGATTGATGTGCCCCGACCCAATTCTTTCAACTGAGAAACGTGAAGCTTCCAGACCAAATTGCGGTAACACACCTTCAATGGCGGTAAGCTCAGCAGCAGAAACACTCTCTACCACAACTTCGCAGGATATTCTCCCTTGGCTATCAGTTCTGCAATGCGCGAAGATACCGCGTCTTTATCTTCTTTATAGGTAACACCAAACCAGGTGCTTCCTCCGGATATGACCTTTACCTTCCCCAGGTGGCGCGCAATCATATCATTAACAATAAGGGGTATGTAAAATTCTGATTTAATGTTTTGGTGGTTGGCTTTCAGAAACTCCTGAAACAATTGCCCGGCAAGCGGGAAGATGGATGGATAAAATCCCCAAAAGTTCATGGACGTGGGTGTCTCCGGGCTCAGTTCTTTGTCGCCCTCCTTTTCCTTCGATATGATTTTGCCATTCTCCCTTACGATGGTGGTTCTTTCAACCACAGAAGTAAGATAGCCCTGGCTGTCGGTTTCTCCACAGCCACGCGACACACTGCCATGTTCTGACAAAACATTTTTTAATGTGTATCCCACCATGGCGTGCGCCCCTGTCTTTTCATTTGCGAAGAAATCTGCCAGCGAGCGGAATGCCTGCTGCCCGTAGAAATCATCGGCATTGATAACGGCAAAAGGCTCGCGAATTACATCCTCTGCACAAAGCATGGCGTGGCCGGTACCCCATGGTTTGGTACGTTCGCCATTTTGCCACGCAGCAGGAATTTTTTTGTCGAGCGATTGAATCACAAACTCCACCTCCATTTTGCCCTTCAGCTT
This sequence comes from uncultured Ohtaekwangia sp., assembly GCA_964429845.1. GTDB lineage: Bacteria > Bacteroidota > Bacteroidia > Cytophagales > Cyclobacteriaceae > ELB16-189. Next base: position 1,022,886 of record CAYSCT010000001.1, on the reverse strand, counting down.
AGGCAGGAATTTTTCCTTCATCGTCTCCACAATTTCATCGCGCACAATGAACACCACTTTGGTGAACCCGCTTCGGTGGGCATCGAATAATGAATAATCCATAATGGTCTCGCCATTGGGGCCGAAACCGTCTATTTGCTTGATGCCCCCATACCGGCTGCCAATGCCGGCCGCCAATACCATTAATGTCATATTTGGTTTTGTGCTCATTGTGTTTTGCTCAAAATTGCTGTATACTCGACAAAATTATCCCCGCAAAAATAATAGTATTCACCTTATTTCTATGACTACCCCCACGCTTGCCCAACAGAAGTCGAATACAGGTCCGATGATCATCATTGGCGTGCTGTTTTTCATTTTCGGCTTTGTAACATGGATCAACGGTCCGCTGATATCTTTTGTGAAACTGGCATTTTCGCTGGACACAGACTCGAAGGCATTTTTGGTTACTACGGCTTTTTACCTGGCCTATTTTTTTCTGGCACTGCCATCGTCATGGATTTTGGAAAAGACCGGCATGAAGAAGGGCATGGCCCTGGGCTTGTTTGTGATGGCAGTGGGCACCTTTTTATTCGGCACGTTTGCCACCCAGCGCAACTACACCATTTCGCTGGTGGGCTTGTTTGTGATTGGCTCAGGCCTGTCGCTGTTGCAAACCGCTTCTAACCCTTACATAAGCATTCTGGGGCCCATCGAAAGCGCTGCCAGGCGCATCAGCATCATGGGCATCTGTAATAAGATTGCCGGCATTCTGAGCCCGATTGTTTTGAGCGCGTTTGTTTTGCAGGGCATCGATAAGTTGGAAGAAAGCGTAGCAAAGGCTGCGGACGTAGCCAGCAAAGATGCCATTTTGAATGAGTTTGCAGCCAAGATCTATGCGCCTTATATGGTAATGGCCGTTGTGTTGGTGGCCCTGGGTTTTTGGATCATGCGCTCTGCGTTGCCCGAGATCAAAGCATCGGAAGTGAACGAAACTCCGGCAGACAGTGCACTATCGAAGACAAAGACCAGCGTGCTCCAGTTTCCGCACCTGATGTTGGGCGCACTTTGCATTTTTGTGTATGTGGGTGCAGAAGTAATGGCAGGCGATGCCATCGGCACTTATGGCAACGGGTTTAACTTACCCTTAGATGAAACGAAATACTTTACCTCTTTTACCTTGGTTGCCATGTTGGTAGGTTATGTAATTGGGTTGGCCACCATTCCCAGGTTTGTGTCGCAACAGGGCGCTTTAAAGATTTCTGCATTGTTAGGTATTTTATTTACCGTGGCAGCGTTGTTTACGCAGGGTTATGTATCGGTAGGTTTTGTGGCGGCATTGGGTTTGGCCAATGCGCTGATGTGGCCGGCCATCTTTCCATTGGCTATAGATGGGCTTGGAAAGTTTACGGAGAAAGGATCGGCCATTTTGATAATGGGTATTGCAGGGGGAGCCATCATTCCCAAAATATTCGCCAGCCTGAAAGAAGACTACAATTTTCAAGTGGTATTTTTTGCATTGATGTTACCCTGCTACCTTTATATACTCTTCTACGCACAACGCGGATACAAAGCAGGTAAACCATCGGCATGAGAAGGTTTTCAACCATAGTATTGGCTGTATTTGCCAGCACTTCTTCGGTGGCGCAAAACGACTATTACAAAGCCCGCGATTTTACTGCAGAGAATATTTTTACCGACAACATAGAGGGACCGAACTTCGATGGGAAAGGTCATCTTTATGTAGTCAACTTTCAGAAAGATGGAACTATTGGCAAGGTAGATGCACACGGCAATGCATCGTTGTTTATCACATTGCCCTACAATAGCGTAGCCAACGCCATTGTGTTCAATTCGGAAGGCACCATGTTGCTGGCCGATTGGAAAGGGCATAACATTCTTCGTGTGAACATGAAGAAAAAGGCAGTGGGCGTTTTGTGCCATAAAGCATTCAACCAGCCGAATGATCTTACCATCAATGCCAAAGACCAATTGTTTGCCAGCGACCCCAACTGGAAAGACGGAACGGGAAAGTTATGGCGCATAGAGCCCAATGGCGATGCGATTTTGCTGCGCGATGACATGGGAACCACCAATGGCATTGAGTTAAGTCCTGATGAGAAAACATTGTACGTAAACGAGAGTGTACAACTCAATGTGTGGGCTTTCGATGTAGACGAGAAGGGCAACATCAGCAACCAGCGGCTCTTTCACGAGTTCGATGATTTTGGTTTGGACGGCATGAAGTGCGATGAAAAGGGCAATCTGTATGTTACCCGTTACGGCAAGGGCACCGTTGCAATTTTGAGCCCGCGCGGACAGTTGTTGCGTGAGGTAGAACTGAAAGGGCAGAAGCCTAGCAACCTGGTTTTTGGCGGCCGCGATGGAAAAACGGTCTACGTTACGTTGCAAGATCGAAAAGGGATAGAGACTTTTCGGTCGGAGTTTGCAGGTAAGCGGTTTAAGAAGTGAGCAGCTTGTCGAGGTGTTTTTGAACAAACTCCTCACGCTGCGCATACGTACCCTGAACTAGTAAAAAGGGAATCTTTCTTTTCTCAAGCTCTGATCTAAATGCGCGGAACATTTCGGCACGCTTGTGCCCCAGGTCGCGCAGGCCGTCACTCACCCAGGGAACATCTACATCAAAGAGAAAATACAGATCGTATTTAATTTGACGCTCCAGCTCGATCAGCTCGGCCGGCACAACACCCAGGTAATGCTGCGAATAAATTTGGGTGGTGATCAGGTCTGTATCGCAGAGCAGCAGCTTATGGGCGGTTAACTGTTTATTACGCACCCGTTCGGTTTGTGCCTGACCAATTCTGATAATGTCTTCAATGGTGAAGTTATTTGAGGTAATCATTTCGCGCGCCACCTCTGGAACAAAATGTGTTTGATAGCGGGCGGCCATTTTTTCCGCCAGGGTAGATTTGCCAGTGCTCTCCGGTCCGTAGAAACATATTTTCTTCACGTAGTAAGGGCGAACAACCGCAGGTAAATAATCCCAGTTCCGTAGCGTATGTTGTCGTATCTGCGTGGCGGAAACGGGGATCATTTTTCTTTCGCGATCGAACGAAATATGGCGTGCACCCAAATGAGCCGCGAAGGGTTCTCCGTAGTCCTCTGATGAAAACACGACATCTACCTTACCATAATGCTTTTTGATTTGGGCGGCCCAGATAGCCGTGCGGTTGGCAGGGGGCAGGTGGGGTTGGTCAAAGTCATCTTCTATTTGTTGGATGTATAATTTGGAGTTCCCCTTAAATATTTCTCGTAACCATTTCAGCCGGATGTGCGCAGCAATCGGATCGGATGGCGTATAACTCATGGAGACAATCAACTCATCGCATCGCTCGGCTGCAAAGTAGATCAGCGCTTGGTGACCGTTGTGTACGGGCATAAATTTGCCTATCACCAACCCGCGAATCATGCAGCCTGATTTTTATAACCGCGGTACTCTTTCATCCAGTTAAACAAGGCAAATGTGGCAATGCCCGTAAACAACAGGTATAGCAGGCTATAGAATTTGATGTCGCGCACAAAATACAAGTAGGTGGCCACTAAGTCTACCAATATCCAGATAATCCAGCATTCTACTTTTTTCTGAATCATGTAGAAAGTGGTGATGATGCTCATCACAGTGATGAACGAATCCAAATACGGTGAGGCACTTGGTTGGCTGAAAACAGACGGCAGCCACTCGTGCAGGTTAGACGCAGATTGTCCCATTAGCCACGTGCCCAACAATCCACCACCAAAAACCAATGCTAGTTCGGTTGGTTTCATGTAGCTGATGCGCAGTTCTTTCTTTTTGTCTTCCTCACCGGGGCGCGGGTTGGCCCAACGCCACCAACCCAACAGGTTGGTAACGAAAAAGAAGACCTGCAGAAACATGTCGGGATACAATTGAACCTGGTAGAAAAGAAAAAACGACAGCACCACGTTCACAATGCCAACCGGCCAACTCCAGATGTTAGCTTTTGCTGAAAGGCCTACAGCAATTACACCGGTTAACCAACCAAAAAATTCCAGGAAACTAACCGGGTAACCCCATACAGTAAACAGAACGCTTTCAATGTCGAAAAATGCCATTTGGTAAGTATCTGCAAATCTTTGCACACCTTCAAAAAAAGTTGTACGTATCTTTCCAAAAAAATTCCCTGTGGTTATTGGTGGCCGTTGTAGCCGCTCCCTTGTTCGAAGAGTTTATTTTCCGCGGTATTATTCTGGATGGTTACCTGAAAAACTATAAACCCATGCCTGCAATTGTTGTTTCGGCTTTACTGTTCGGAATCATCCATGGAAATCTCGTTCAGGGAATTGGCGCTTTTGTATTGGGGTTGGTTTTTGGCTGGTTGTATTGGGGCACTCGGTCTATTGTGCCTGCTATCTTCTTGCACTTTGTTAACAACGGAATTGCTTTTATAAGCACTCTTTTTATCGAATCGGAAGACCAATTAACCAACAGCCTCCGCAATGAAATCCACAACGACACAATCTATTTCTTACTGTACGCAGTCAGTGTGTTTGTTGCAGCCTTTATCGTGTGGTTTTTGAACACCAGGCTTTTCTACCCTTCTCGTTCAACCGAGGATGCCGTGGAAGGACCTACAACTTAATACATATATTTTTGGTTTCCGTAAAGAAACGCAGTGCTTCCCAGCCGCCTTCGCGCCCAACGCCCGATTGTTTCATACCTCCGAAGGGCGTGCGCAAATCGCGCAGCAACCAGCAGTTTACCCATACGATGCCACTCTTTACTTTGGCAGCTACGCGATGTGCGCGCTTCAGATTTTCGGTCCAGATAGTGGCAGACAAACCGTATGCGTTACTGTTGGCATATTGTATCACTTCCTCTTCTGTGTCGAAAGGCATAATGGTTACCACCGGGCCGAAAATTTCTTCCTGGTTTGTTCGACAAGTCTGTGGTAGTCCGGTGATTACCGTGGGGGCAACAAAATAGCCTGCCTGGCACCGACCTTCCGGAGCCAACCGCTGGCCGCCACACACAACGGTTCCCCCTTCGTCTTTAGCCAGTTGTATGTACGACAATACTTTGTTCATGTGCGCCTCTGACACCAATGCACCCACACGCGTTTTTTCTTCCAATGGATCGCCCACAGGCAAAGCGGTCACGCGTTTCACAAATTCATCCACAAATTTCTGATACAACGATCGCTCCACGAGGATACGCGAGCCACACAGGCAGATTTCGCCCTGGTTGGAGAAAGACGATTGAATGGAGGTTGCTACGGCCTGCTCGAAATCGCAATCGGCAAAAATGATGTTCGGGTTTTTTCCGCCCAGCTCCAGCGATAGTTTTTTAAACATGGGTGCCGCGGTGGCGGCAATGCGTTTACCTGTTACCGTTCCACCTGTAAAAGAAATGGCCGGTATGTTCGGGTGTTCAATAATGGCTTGCCCGGCTTTCGGCCCGAGGCCATGCACAATATTCAGCACACCAGCCGGCAGCCCTGCTTCTGCGCAAAGTTGTGAAAAAAGAAAGGCCGTCATTGGTGTAAGCTCAGATGGTTTGGCTACCACAGTGCAGCCCGCTGCCAGTGCAGGTGCAATCTTCCAGGTGAATAAATACAAGGGCAAATTCCAGGGCGATATGCAGCCTGCCACACCAGCGGGTTCGCGCACGGTGTAGTTAACGGCCTCATTGCCCATCATGTGTGCCTCGCTGGCAAAGTGAATGGAGGCGGTTGCATAAAAGCGCATGTTGGCAGAAGCACGGGGAATATCCACCGCTTTAGCCAGCTTAACCGGCTTACCATTGTCAATGCTTTCGGCCAGTGCCAGCTTATCCAGGTCGCGGTCAATCAAATCTGCAATGCGAAGAAGGATGGCCGCTCTCTTCTCAGCGGGCAGCGCTGCCCAACCTGCAAAAGCTTGCTGGGCTGCCATTACTGCTGCGGCCACATCGCGCTCGTCCGAATCGGCTATGAGGCTATAAACCTGGCCTTGCGAGGGGTCGATGTTGTTGATGTATTGACCAGAAGCAGGCTCAGGCCACTGCCCGTTAATAAAATTTTTGATTTTTTCCACAAGCAATTTGTTTAGCTATTAATCTGAATTTATTTCTTTGTCAATACCGGAATTTGGGTATTTTTAACCGACCTGAGAGAAGAGCAAAGATTTGAAAAAGATTGTAATCTGCGAAGACCACCGGATTGTTTATGACGGTTTGGAGTTGTTGTTGGCGGGAAGCAAGGAGTACGCCATTGTGGGCTATGCCGCTAATGGAAAGGCGCTGATTACATTGCTGAAAGATACCGATCCCGATATACTGATCCTGGATCTTAACCTGCCCGGCAGCGATGGCTTCACGTTGCTGCATGAAATCAGAACCCGCAACGAGAAAATCAGAATCATTATTTTAACCATGTACAACGACTCTTTTCTGATTGAGAAGGCCAGGGAAGAACGGGCAAACGCTTACCTATTGAAGAATGCCAGCAACGAAGAGATAATGGCTGCCCTTGCCCAGTTAGATGAAAATAATTTTTACGTAACCAGGTCCGTTCAGCATGAGATGGATCGCAGAAAAATATACCGCGATCGATTTGCCCAAAAAATGAAGCTAACACGCAGAGAGTTGGAGGTCATAGAGAAGCTGGCGCGTGGCGAATCTTCGCAGGAGATTGCGGAGAAACTTTTTTTAAGTCAGCACACCGTAGAAACACACCGAAAAAACATTTTCCGCAAACTGGAAATCAACAACATTGCCGACTTGGTTCGCTTTGCGCATGAAAATGGCATTGCTTAGTGTTCTTTTGTTTTTGATAGCGGGCGCTACCCATGGCCAAAGCCGGTGGGTGATAACAGAGAATAGCACGAAGGAGCGGGTACTGCCTCATGCAAAAATGGTGAAGGTCGACTCGCTGATAACCCCACAGCAAGCAACGGATGCCTTTGCCAGTGGAGCGGGCGAAACGGTAGATGGTCCCGTGCTGGGTTATATCGATCAATATGTATGGCTTTATACCACAGTAACCTATCGGGGTAAAAAGAACGCTGAATTCTACCTCGAACTAAACAATCCACACATGGATTATGTAGAGGTGTTTGAGGTGCGTGGTGCAGAAATTGTTTCGCACGGAAAAACAGGCGACATTTTTACTTTCAAACAACGGCCGCTGGCACATCGCAACTTTGTCTTCCCCTTGCCATTCTCTCCCGGTGAGGAAAAACAGTTGCTCATGGTTTTTTACAAACCAGGCTCCTCTATCGAGATTCCCTTGCACCTGTGGGCGCCCTCGGCCTTGAGCCATCGCGATTACGTGAACAATCTGGGCTATGGGGCATTCTTTGGTTTTTTATTGATTTGCTTTCTGGCATCGGCCGGTGCGTATGTTGTTCTGAAAAGGGTTTTACACTTGTGGTACGCATTGTACGTGTTGTCTGTCTTTCTGTATGTTCTGGTCAACCTCGGCCTGGCATTCCAATGGTTGTATCCGCAAACCACAGATGTTAACAGTATTATTCACGTCAGCCTTTCGGTGACTATCTTTGTTTTCTTTTTCAAATTCAGCCAATCGTTTCTGCCCTTTCAGCAAACCCTACCCAGGGTAAATGCCGTGCTGAGCGGCATCACGTTATATTTTCTCATTTCTATTTTAATCGGGGTGGCAACGTACCCGGCCGTCAAAAAAATTTCTGTTTACTGGCTACCCGTTAACTATGTCATTATGCTGATTGGGCATGTGCTGGTTGTGGGGGGTGCAGTCTATGTGGTAAGAAAGCACCGGCAAGATGCTGCCCTCTATCTGGTTGCTATCTGTGTGCTCTTTTTCTTTGGATCGCTCCAGGTACTGCGGGCTTTCGATGTAGCAGTTATTGCCAGTACAGATTTAAACCTGCTGATGGTAGGTACTACATTTGAGTTGTTGATCCTTGCGTTGGCCCTTACTCTGCAGATGAAGAAAGTATATGATGAACGCAATGCCTTGTCTGTTAAGATGGCCCAACAGCAAAAGGAACTGCTGAAGGCGTATGTTGAGGGGGTAGAAAAAGAACGGGAACGCGTCTCGCGCGAGCTACACGATGACATTGGAAGCCGCTTGAGTACCCTGAAACGTCACGCATCTGCAGAGACGGGTGTACTTCAGGAAAAAATAGATGCACTTTGTGCCGATGTGCGCAGCATGTCGCACCAACTTTCGCCTGCAAAGCTCAAGATTGCAGGGTTGCGTCACCTCATCTCGGAGCTGGCAGATGAAACAAAAAGGACCACGGGCATTGCGGTGGACGTTCAGTTTTACGATTGGCCTTCAGATATTCCTGAAGAAGTTGCCCACCACCTGTATCGCATCGTGCAAGAGGCTGTGAGCAATGCCGCCAAATATGCACAGGCCACCGAAATAGATCTACAGTTTTTTAAACACCAAAACGAGCTGGTGATAACCATTGATGACAACGGCAAAGGGTTCGATGTTTCAGATGCCCACAAAGGCATTGGGCTAAAAAACATGCAGGCCAGGGTTGCGTCTTTGCAGGGAACCCTTGAAATCAGCAGCGACCCCACACACGGAACCAGCATACTGATCAAAGGAATCTATGTGTAGGCGTTAGAGTGAACCCGTGCGGCCGCCATCTACGGGCACGTTGATGCCGTTGATGTAGCCCGCAGCCGGAGTGGCCAGAAAAGCCACCGCTGCAGCCACTTCATGAGGTTCGGAAATACGGCCGGCTGGTATTTCGGCAATCATTTCACGCTTTACTTCGTCAATGGTTTTGCCCGTTTTTTTGGCTCTGTTCTTTATCACTGCTTCCAGGCGGCCCGTCATAGAGGCACCGGGCAACACATTGTTAACGGTAATGCCAAAAGGAGCTACCTCTACCGAAAGGGTTTTTGCCCAATTGGCAACGGCTCCGCGAATGGTGTTGGAAACGCCCAACCCCCGCAGCGGAACTTTTACTGACGTGGAAATGATATTGATGATGCGCCCGTAGTTGGCTTTCTTCATGCCCGGCACCAATGCCTGCACCAGAATCTGGTTGCAGATCAGGTGGTTGGTAAAGGCCTTATTGAACTCATCGAGTTTGGCATCCAGCACATTGCCGGGTGCAGGCCCACCAGTGTTGTTTACTAGAATGTGAACCACTTCTTTACTGAAGTGTTTGTCCAGACCCGACTCCAGTTGTTCGGGCAGGTTAAAATCCGCCACCAGGTAGTCATGCTTTTGCCCGTTGGGTTTGGGCATGTCTTTTAATGCCGATTTCAGCTTACTCTCCTCACGCGAAACCAGCGTAAGCGAAGCCCCTAACAGGGCCAGTTCAATGGCCGAAGCTTTGCCAATTCCTTGGGTACTTCCGCACACAACTGCGTGTTTTCCGCTCAGATTAAGATCCATACCTGTTCATTTAATTATTTGTAATTTTAATCAATTAAAAGGTGAATCAACCATCATTTTTCAATTAATACACCTGCGCTATGGCCATTAAAAGACCCTTTAACCTGAAACAATGGATAACCGACAACCGCGACTTGTTGAAGCCACCGGTAGGCAATAAAAATTTATATGCAGATGCAGGCGATTATATTGTGATGATTGTAGGAGGCCCGAACGCGCGCAAAGATTATCACTTCAACGAAACGGAAGAGTTGTTCTATCAATTGGAAGGCAATATCAACGTGCGCATTCAGGAAGACGGCAAGCCGGTGGATATTCCGATTAAAGAGGGCGAGATGTTTTTGTTGCCAGCCCGCGTGCCACACCGCCCCGAGCGCCCTGCCAACACCGTTGGTTTGGTAATTGAGTGTAAACGCCCCGAGCAGGATGTGCTGGATGGATTGATGTGGTTTTGCGAGAAGTGCAACCACCCGTTGCACGAGTATCGCTTCCACCTGGATAACATTGAGAAGGATTTTCTGCCGCGCTTTCGCGAATTTTACGGATCAGAAAAATTGCGCACATGCCAAAAATGCGGAACCGTGATGGAGGCGGATAAGAGATTTGTGTAGGACATAAACGTAGTGAGTATGGAAGTAACAATCACCCTGAATACAAGAGAAAACAGGGAGCTTGGAATCAGGAGAAAGACATTTAACCTGGCCGAGTTGGAGGAAATCCTTTTAAAAAACCGTGCAAAAAAATCCTTGAAAAAAGCAAGGAGGGTTGCCCGGCAAACAGGACTTTCAAAATTAAGGAATAGTGATATTGACTCGATAATTAAGTGGGTTAGAAAGCGTGCATAAGATTGAAATAGAGGGAGAATTGCTCCTAACGGCACTCAGCTCATTTTCAACAAAAATCGAACCTTCCATTTCTCTTTCAGTTCTCAGCGATCCTTTAGACAACAAATTTCTTGAAGTTGCCTATTCAGCTGATGCAGATTTTCTGATTATGGGCAATTCCACACATTTCCCTTTTGGCAAATTTCATCATACGGAGATCATTTCACCTCAAAAATATTGACATACATACTGGAAATAGCTGACAGATGATATTTGAATCCTCAAAGCAGTTTGCGAAGAAACTTGACCGGGAAGACCCAATGTATTCCTTTCGTTCTCAATTTCACTTGCCCAAGGTAAACGGCAAAAACGCCATCTACTTCACAGGCAATTCGCTGGGCCTGCAACCCAAGCTGGCAAAAAAATTTTTAAACGAAGAGTTGAAAGACTGGGCCACGTTGGGCGTGGAAGGTCACCTGCATGCCAAACGCCCCTGGTTGTACTATCATAAGTTTGCCAAGAAGGCATTGGCCCGGTTGGTGGGTGCGCGCCCCGATGAGGTAGTGGCCATGCACCAGCTAACGGTGAACCTGCATTTGTTGATGGTGTCATTTTATCGCCCTACTCCGCAGCGCTACAAGATCATTGCCGAGAAGGGCGCCTTTCCGTCCGATCAATATGCATTCGAGTCGCAGATACGCTTGCATGGTTTCGATCCCGAAAAGGCATTGATTGAACTGCAACCCCGACCTGGTGAGCGCACCTTGCGAACAGAAGATATTCTTGACGTGATCGGCCAACAGGGCAATGAACTGGCATTGGTGCTAATGGGTGGCGTACAATATTACACAGGTCAATTTTTTGAGATAGGTAAAATCACCAAAGCAGCCCATAACGCAGGTGCGTATGCCGGCTTCGACCTGGCCCATGCGGTGGGCAACGTACGCCTTAACCTTCACAACGATGAGGTTGATTTTGCCGTGTGGTGCAGTTATAAATACCTCAACTCCGGGCCGGGCAGCGTGGCGGGTGCATTTGTTCACCAGAAGCATGCCAACCGAACTGACCTGCCGCGGTTAGCCGGGTGGTGGGGCCACCATGAAAAGGAGCGATTCCTGATGAAAAAAGGTTTTATCCCGATGGAAGGAGTGGATGGTTGGCAGCTCTCAAATTTTCCTGTTTTGTCGGGTGCGGCCCACCTGGCTTCGCTGCAATTGTTCGAGGAGGCAGGCATCAAAAATTTGCGAAAGAAGAGCATAGCCCTTACAGGATATCTTGCCTGGTTGTTGAACCAGATCGACCCCGCTCAGGAGAAATTTGAGATATTCACTCCATCCGACCCGCAGCAGCGTGGATGTCAATTGTCGTTGTTTGTAAAAAAAGATGGTAAAAAAGTATTCGATCGGTTAACCCGTGCAGGCGTGATAGCCGACTGGCGCGAACCGGGTGTCATTCGCGTAGCACCCGTGCCGCTGTATAACACATTCGAAGAGGTGTTTACTTTTTCAGAGATTTTTAGGAAAGCGATCGATTCAGCGAATAACAAAAAATGAGTTCAACTAAAAACATAGCCATTGCTGGCGCGGGCCTGGTGGGCTCGCTGCTGTCCATCTACCTGGCAAAACGCGGATATCAGGTTACCGTATTCGAGCGCAGGGGCGATATGCGGACATCGAGTGTGGAGGCGGGCCGCTCCATTAACCTGGCGCTCAGCAACAGAGGCATCAAAGCATTGGAAGAAGTGGGCCTCGCTGACGAACTCCGCAAGGTGGCCATACCCATGCACGGCCGCACCATGCACGACCTGCAAGGTAACTTGTCTTTTTTGCCGTACGGAAAGCAAGGGCAATTCATCAATTCCATCTCGCGCAGCGGTTTGAACATGGTTTTGATGACGGCCGCGGAGCAGGCAGGTGCCACCATTCTTTTCCAGAGCGGGGTAAATAGAATTGACTGGCAAACCGGAGCGCTGTGGCACCAAACACCAGCGGGCGTTGAAAAACAGCAGCAGTTCGATTGGATTATCGGTGGCGATGGCGCCTACTCGGTAGTGCGTAACGAATTAATGAAATCATACCGATTCAATTATTCGCAGGAGTACATCGAGCATGGTTACAAAGAACTTACCATACCGGCAGGACCGAACGGCTCATTTTTACTCGAGAAGAATGCCTTGCATATCTGGCCACGCGAGAGCTACATGCTGATAGCGTTGCCCAACCCCGATGGCACCTTTACCTGCACGTTGTTTTTTCCGTACGAGGGAAATATTTCTTTCGCTTCATTGCAGAAGAAGGAAGAGGCACAAAGATTTTTTCAGCAAATCTTTCCCGATGCGCTGAGGCTGATGCCCACTTTTCTGGAAGACTGGCAAGGCAACCCTGCCTCTTCGCTGGTAACGGTAAAATGCATGCCATGGTACAGGGGCAAAGCGCTGTTGCTGGGCGATGCCGCCCATGCCATCGTTCCCTTTTTCGGGCAGGGTATGAACGCGGGCTTTGAAGATTGCCGCATCTTCAACCAACTGCTGAACGAAACCGGTGACGATTGGGAACGCACACTGCCCCGCTTCCAGGAATTGCGCAAGCCCGATGCCGATGCCATTGCCCAACTGGCCCTTGATAATTTTGTTGAGATGCGCGACCTGGTGGCCGATGCCGATTTTCTGCTGAGGAAAAAGATTGAGGCGAAACTTCACGAGCTGTACCCCGACCAGTGGATTCCCTTGTACGCAATGGTAACGTTTCACGAAAACATGCGCTATTCCGATGCTTACCATACCGGCCAACGGCAGAAGAAAATAATGGATAAGGTGATGGGCCAGCCGGGTATTGAAAGCAACTGGCAGCAACTGAACTTTGGTGAAATCGTTGCCCAACTGCGCGCTATCTGATGTGGATTTTATATTCTTCGTAGCGATTCAATACGGCCTTCACATAATTAACAGGCCCCTCGCAGCGGCAGTAACCCGCGGCTACTTCCGGGTCGCGGTAGAATTGGGGTTTGGATTTCTGCAAAAGGTAATACTCCACGTTGTTATCCCACCGGGTAGGGTCGGCCCCGTATTTGCGGGCAAGATTGCGGGCATCTACCACGTGCGACAGCCCTACGTTGTAAGAAGCCAGCACAAATTTGAGCCGCGCGTGCGGATCGGTGATGGTTTTAGCCCACAACTCATCGAGGTGTTTTAGAAAGAGTACCCCCGCTTTGATGTTCTGCGCAGGGCTGTACAAATTGTCTACGTCAAACTGATCGCCCGTGCCGGGCATTAACTGCATCAGGCCAATGGCACCCGCCCACGATTCTGCCCGCGGGTTAAAATTCGACTCGCGGCTGATGATCGCGGCCAGCAGGCGCCAGTCCCAACCTAAAGTCTCGGCCCCTTCTTTAATCAGGTCATCGTATTGACTCAATTTTCCGCCCTTCAACGAGGAGTAGTCGCTGCTCATACGGGCCAGCGAGGTGCGCGGGCTGTTAAAATACTTTTCGTATATAATGCGCAAAATACCGTTCTTCTTCACCTGCGTAAGCCACTGGTTGGCGGCCGCCAGCAACTGCTGTGCGTTTTTTCTTACGGCCCACGCAATCTGCTGCGGCAAGCTCAGCACCATGGTAACATCCAGGTTAGGGTAGTAGGTGGCGTTTACCATGGCCAGTGTTTGATCGGTTACGGTGTAGTCAATCTCGCCCGTGGCAACCTTGCGAATCAATGATTCTGTTTCGGCCGTGGCGCTGTCTTCCACAATATGTATTTCTCCACCTATTTCATTCGACAGGTTCTCCAGCCTGTCTTTAAATGCCGACTGCCGCATGACATGCACTTCTTTTCCGATCAGCTCTACCGGGTTTCTGATCATTTGGCGTTCCGCCTGCGTAGGATTCTCGCGCCAATTGTCGGGCTTGCGTTGCACCAATACCTGGCTGGTGGTGAAATGCGCATCGGTAAAGTCGATGTATTTTTTTCTTTCGCGGGTAATGGTGAGCGGAAAGGCAATCAAATCGCCATCGCCTTTATTCAGGCGGTCGATGGCCTCTTCCACGCCCGAGATCACCGTAATCTTCAACTGCACTTTCAGGTACTGGCAAAAGCGTTTCAGCAGCTCGTACTCATAGCCCATGGGCTGGCCGCGGTAGATAAAGTAGCTTACTGAATTATTGTCCACCAATGCGTTCAACACACCGCGTTCGCGTATTTCGGCCAAGTCTACCGTTACCTGGGGCTCTTTGGTGAAGGTGGGTTGTTCTGTACGATTGCAGGAAAGCAGTACAAAAAGAAGCACTGCCAGCACCTTTGCTGCATTCATCGAACGGGTCATGTATGGAAAATAATTAAAACTGCTCTAAAACAAAAGAGGCCCCGAAGGGCCCCTTTTTAACGCGAATTGTGCGAACAGGCTTAGTTACCAAAAATATAACGCACACCTACCTGCATTTGCCAACGGGAAGCTAAGCCGAGATTATCCCGGAAAGTCTCTGTCAAAGGTGTTTTGGTAGTGTTATTCAAGTAAGGGAATTGATAGATCGGGTTACGGTTGGCATCATACCCTCTGAATGTCAAAAGCGTATTTCTGTTCTCAACCTGAAAAACACCCCATTCTGAATTAAGCATGTTTCCGAAGTTGAAAATATCAACGCTCAACTGAATTGTGTTTCTTTTTCCCTTCACATCCAGATAGAAATCCTGCAACACTCTGAAATCAATTTGACCAACCCATGGCCTAACGGCACCGTTGCGTTCGGCATATTGCCCGCGTCTGTCTTTCAAATAATCGTCTTGGTTAATATAGTTATCCAGATCGGCCCACTGTTGGGCAGCGGTGTAGAAGGTACCATCGCCATTATTGATATCCTGAAGAATTATTTCAGATTGATCTTTCGGTACATAAATAAGGTCGCTGAAGCTGTTATTATCTCCATTCATATCACCCGAGTAGACATAAGAAAACCTGCCAGAGGGGGCCAGTTCGTAGAACAGCCCAAAACTGGTTGCAAAGTGGTTTGCATATTCTTTGCGATAGTTGGCTGAGGCAATGATGCGATGCGATTGAAGGAAGTTTGAGTACGAAAGCGCCTCTGCGTTAGGGTCTCCAGAAATAAGTCTGTCTCTCCAAATGGAGTTAGCAATAGATCCTCCATCATTAACAGAACGAGCGTCTGTGTAGGTATACGCAAGGGAAGCGTCCAGACCTGCCGCAAAAGACTTCTTAACCTGACCAGTTATGAAATAGCTATAGCCCTCATTGGTATTTTTCATCAGAATGGCATCGCTGATGTTTCCATTGATCCGATTAAGCTTCGCTCCGGCAGCACCCGTATTGGGAAAGGTTTGGTAGAATATGGGGCGCACATCTGCACCGGCAGAGTTCACGGTTGAGTTAGGCAGATTGATGTTCTGGTGGTAAACTGCGTTCAAGTCCTTTGTATAGGCAAAGTCAAATGAGCCGACTAAGCCATTACCAAAATCCTGATCGACCGCAATGTTCGTTCTCCAAACTTGTGGAAATTTGAAATTCTTATCTGTTACGGCCAGGTTATACGAGGTGCTTGCCGTTGCTGCAGAACCAGTAGGCTTATTGGCATTTACATCAGGGGTGAACACCAGGTTGTTAAGTGCGGCACCAGAGAAAACGCTGGAACCAAACAGCACACCATTGTTAGATGCCTGGTTGGAAATCCAAACATAGGGTACCCGGCCGGTAAACACTCCGCTTCCACCTCTGATCTGTGTTTTTTTGTTGCCTGCTACATCCCAGTTGAAACCAAGGCGTGGAGACAGGAGAACAGAGTTTTCCTGAAGCTGATCGGTCAGAATTTTTTCACCATCGCGGAAGGTAAACGTTTCTGCCTGGGTATTGCGTTGAATATCCGAGTTGATCATGGGTATGTCTGCGCGCAAGCCCAGGGTAAAATTCAACTTGCTGTTGATCTCATATTTATCTTGAGCGTAGAAACCAAGTTGAACGGCCCGGGTTTCAACCAGGGGGAACTCTCCGGTAGGATTAGCCGCCCAACGAATTTCGTAGCGCTGCACATTTCCAGCAATGCCGTCTCTGGCACTTTCGTAAAAATCGTTAAGCGATGCAAACTGATAAAGGCCGAAATAGGCAGGGGCAAATCCATTTTGGAACTTGTAAATTTCGTTGTACGTACCAAAAGAGAATGTATGCTTACCTTGATATACATCGAAATTATCGGAGATCTGAATTACATCCGTATTGAGGATATTGTTGGCAGAGAATGGCTCTGTTCCGAATGAGGTTAAGAACCCGCCACTTCCGTTACCGATATCTACCATGGGGAAGTCCAGGTCTGAAGTAGGAATTTCCCTGAAATCGCGGAAAGCAGAATAGCCTACCTGAAACTTATTGGAATATTTGTTGCTGAAGCTGCTGTTCAATTCTGCGGTAAACGAGTTCAGATTGTTGTTGATTCGGTAGTAGGATGCTAAAAAGGGCATACCCGTAACGCCAGGGCTTCGGGTGTTGGCGATAGCACCGCTCGTACTTGGAACAACATCTCGGTAGGACTCGAGGAAATTATATTTGAAAGTGAATTTGTGATTGTCGGTAATGTTCCAATCGAGTTTAACAGCGGCCTTATCCGAGTTTGTTTCAAGGTCGTAATCTTCGTACGGGCCTGGATTAAATCCGTATTCACTAATCAAGAAGTCACGCAAGCCGTCAAGTTCTGCAGCCGTTACGGCCGAGACGTTCGAACCAGTAAGCCCTGGGCGCGATGCTTTAAAAAGTGTTCCGGGGTCTGCCCTTCTTTCTTGCTCATAGTTTACGAAGAAGAAGAGTTTGTTTTCAATAATCGGCCCCCCCAATCTGAAACCAAGCGTGTTAACCTTAAACTCGCCCAGTTGGCTCTCCAAATCGCGCACGTATTTGTTGGCGAATTTTTCATTTCTGGTGAAGTAATAAACTGAGCCATTAACATCATTGGTACCACTTCGAGTAACCACATTTACGCCAGCACCTGTAAATGAACCTTCTCGTACATCATAAGGGGCAATACTTGCTGTTATCTGGTCTACTGCATCCAAGCTTATTGGTTGGGCGTTGGTCTGACCACCAACTGAACCTGAGAGGCCAAAGGCATTGTTAAACAACCCACCATCTACGGTGATGTTGTTATAACCATTGCTTCTGCCGCCAAAGCTTGTTCCATTTGCTTGAGGAGTAAGTCTTAAGTAGTCGTTAAAGCTTCTTGAGAGGGTAGGCAATTGTTGAATTTGCTTTGTCGAAATATTGGTAAGCGCCCCGGTTCTGTCGGAATTAATCAGCGAACTTCCCGAAACGACAATTTCTTGTAGTTGAGTGCCCTCTTCTGTCAGGGAGAAGTTGAGGTTTGAAGTGACACCGAGGGAGAGCTGAATATCGGTCTTCTCCTGAGATTGGTATCCAACAAACGATACGGTAACTTTGTAAGGTCCTCCAATTCTTGCATTCGGAATGGTGAATCCTCCATCCGTTCTGGTCACCGTTCCATAAGTTGTTCCGGATGGCTGGTGGACGGCCACTACGTTTGCTCCGGGCAACCCTTCGCCTTTCGAATCAGTTACTTTACCGCTGATACTTGCGGTGGTAACACCCTGCGCCCACGCACCTACCGAGGCCGTAAGCAGCAGCATTACTGTTAATCGTAGAAATTTTCCCATAGGATTGGATTTTGTTGTTTTTGTTCAGACCCGCAAAAATAGATGCGGGTGCTGTGTAAGATTTGGTTTTTGGTTTAATCTTTTTAGACCATTTATCAGGGTTTTTTAACAATTACTTAATGAGCCTTTTGAGCAATCGTTTGAAAAACTCTTCTTTATGAGCTAAAATTCGTTGACAAATATGAAACTTAAATGTAATATCTATATGCGTTTTGCGAAGGTTTTCTTGCTGGTTTCGGCCCTTTCGGTCTCAGCATTTGCCCAGGTAGATCTATCGTATTATTTGCCCGATAAATTGCAGTATAACAGCGCGATTCCTACGCCTGCTTCTATCATTGGTCACGAAGTGGGCGAGTGGCACGTAACACACGACAAGCTGGTGAATTACATGTACGCCCTCGACCGCGCCTCAGACAGAATTACGCTGGAAGTAACCGGCTACACCCACGAAAAGCGCCCGTTGCTTTTGCTCACCATCACTTCGCCCAAAAACCACCAGAATATCGAGGCCATCCGCACGCAGCATTTGCAGTTAACCGACCCTGCCCGCTCCGCTTCGTTGGATGTGAAAAATATGCCCGCTGTGTTCTACTTAGGGTGCAGCATTCATGGCAACGAAGCCAGTGGCGCCAATGCCGGCCTGGTGGGCGCTTACTACCTGGCGGCCGCACAAGGCCCCGAGATTGAAAAATATTTAGAGAACACGGTTATCCTTTTCGACCCCAGTTTTAACCCCGATGGACTGCAGCGTTTTTCGGGTTGGGTGAACTCGCGCAAGAGCGTTCAAATTTCTGACGACCCGAACGACACCGAGCACAATGAAGCCTGGCCCGGTGGCCGCTTTAACCACTACTGGTTCGACCTGAACCGCGATTGGCTGGTAGCGCAGCACCCTGAGTCGCAGGCACGCGTGAAAAAATTTCAGCAGTGGCGCCCCAACGTGCTGACAGACCACCACGAGCAGGGCACCAACGCCACCTTCTTCTTTATGCCGGGTGTGCCTTCGCGCGTTAACCCGCTCACGCCTGCCAAAAACCAGGAGCTCACCAAAAAGATGGGCGAGTACCACGCCAAAGCACTCGATGAAATCGGCTCGCTTTATTTTACACAGGAAGGCTACGATGATTTTTATTACGGCAAGGGTTCTACCTACCCCGATGCACAAGGCTGCATAGGTATTTTGTTCGAGCAGGCCAGTTCGCGCGGCCATGCGCAGGAGAGTGTAAATGGAGTGCTCACCTTCCCTTTTACCATCCGCAACCACTTCACTACCATGCTCAGCAGCCTGAAGGCGGTGAATGAAATGCGCGAAGAGCTACTTACCTACCAGCGCGATTTTTATAAGAATGCGATAGCCGAAGCAGCCAAAGATCCGGTAAAGGCCTACGTGTTTGGCTCCAAAGACAAGGCGCGTGCGCACCACTTTGTGGAAATGGCGTTGCGCCAGCAGGTAGATGTGTACAAGCCGGCCGGCAACGTGTCGGTTGGGGGAAAAACTTTCGATGCCGAGTCGAGTTACATCATCCCGCTCAATCAGCCGCAATACAAACTCATTCAAGGCATGTTCTACAAGCAGTTGAAATTTCAAGACAGCTTGTTCTACGATATTTCAAGCTGGACGCTGCCACTTGCCTTTGGCCTGGACTATGAAGAAATGAAAACGCCTCCATCGTTGGGCGAGAAGTTGACAACGCCCGCGTGGCCAGTGGGCAAAATACTGGGCACGGGCGAATATGCGTACGTGTTCGAAGGACATCATTACTATGCACCACGCGCCATCTATCGCTTGTTGAATCTGGGTGTGCGCGTAAAAGTTTCCACCGAAATTTTTAACGCAGCAGGCAAACGTTTTGAGCGGGGTACCCTGATGGTGCCGGTAGATAACCAGAAAGTTACACCCGACCAGTTGCGCGTGCTGATGAAAGAGATCACAGAAAAAGATGCCATGGACGTATACGCCCTCAGCACCGGCCTGGACTACAGCGGTGTGAGTTTAGGCAGCAGTTCGTTCCAGGTTTTGAAAAAGCCCTCCATTGCCATGCTGGTAGATGCAGGTGTATCGCCTACCGATGTGGGCGAACTGTGGCACCTGTTGGACACACGTTACCACATTCCGGTTACGCTGATGCCCATGAACGTTTTTAACATGCAAAGCCTGGAAAAATACACCACCATCATTTTCCCGGAAGGATCGTACATGGGCATTTCCGAAAATGGCAAAGAAAAATTGAAGGCTTGGGTGCAGGCCGGTGGGGTGTTGATTGGCTTTGAGCGCGCAGTCACCTGGTTCAACAGCGCAGGCCTCGGTAAATTCGAAACCAAGAAAGAGGAAGATAAGGGCGGGGCTTCGCAGCCCTACGCCAATATTGATGAGAACCGTGGTGCACAGCAAACCAGCGGGGCCATCTTTATGGCCGATGCAGACCTAACCCATCCGTTGCTGTACGGCTACTCGTCAGCAAAAATGCCCTTGTTTAAAGGCAACAATATTTTCATGGAAAAAGCCAAGGGTGCGTATGCCAACCCGCTTACTTTTGGCGGCAGCCCGCTGGTAAGTGGTTATATATCGGCACCTAACTACAACCGTTTGAAAAATTCTTCGTGCCTGGGTGTATCCAACCTCGGTCGCGGCAGGGTCATCGCCTTTACGGAAGACCACGCTTTCCGCGCCTTCTGGTATGGCACCAATAAGCTGGTGGCCAATGCCATTTTCTATGGCTCGATGATCAGCAGCGAAGCGGCCCGCTAGCGAACGCGTTAGTGTTCGCCTTTGTTCCAAAATCCTGGTGTGCCTCTGTGAAGCTTTCACAGAGGCACACCTATTTTTAAGGGGTTCACCTTTGCCCACTTTCCGAAACAGAATGCGCCAGTCCTTCGGCCCACGCGGCAATCTTTTCCAATTCTTGTTGTGTAAGCCGTGCTTTCGGATGCACCCACAGGTAACTTTCCAGGGGCATCTCTCCTTCGCGAATCACCTCGGCAATGGCGCCAAAAATGGGCGCGTGGTCGTCCCTGTGGTAGGTTCCGAAAACCGAGAAGTTCAATTCATGGCGCCCTTCATCCACATGCTTTTGCAGCCACCAGCCCACGGGTTGCACATGGCTGTACCACGGATACCTCGTTTCATTGCTGTGGCAATCGTAACACGCGCGTTGCAACAAAGCCATTACATCGGCAGGCACCGGATACATGGCCGATACAGCTTGGCCCGGCAAAGCAGAGGGCACCTCTTTTTGGGGAGGATAGAATTGGATAGCCAACAGAGCCACCAGGAGTAAAGGCAACAGGAATTTCTTCATCCCACATTAATTTTACCTGCTTCTACGATAGCGCCAGTTGCGCGATTGACTGCTCTACACGATATGCAGTGTTTACTTGACATCCGGAAAGTGGTTTGACCCTGCCTGGATTGACGATAATATTTTTACCTTTGTCAAACCCTTCGCCCCACTTGGTAAGAAAATTCTTTCCGCTCGACAAAAACTACCTGCTGGAAGAAGCGCAACTGGCGCAGCAGAACTACCTGCTGCGTGAAATGGTTGACAAGGTAAAAGTGGCCTATGCCCACTTGTTCAATCCCCTGGGCATTGACGATGCCATCAGTGCACGCGTAAAGGCTTACAAATCCAAAAACATAGATTCACTTCATTCTTTTTACCAGACGCTGGCCGCTGTGTACCGGTTTAAGTTTGGCGAAAACCAACTCACATTTTTGTGGGATGGCATCGACCACCGCGACAAATACCGGGCAGATTGGGAGGAGGCTTTCCACAACTGGACAGACGAATTCTGCCACCACGAACTTTTCATTCGGGCGGTTCTGGACCTCACCGTGTTTTATGCCGACACACCCCACGCCCAGATGGCGGAAAACCGCATGAGCCACTTCATTCTGCAGCGCTTTGACTTAAAGATGCACAAGCAGAAGGGTCTGATGCACATCAAAGTAGCATAGCGCAAGCCGCAACAATTAAAGTTGTTCCAAATCCTACCCGAAAATTCTATATTTGGTTACTAACCCCATACCCTATGCGTAAAATTTTTGTGACCAGCAGCATCCTGGTTACGGCCCTTCTCCTGGTCTGGTCATACTTCTGGATTGACGTACTTTTTTTGTTTGTGATTGTGGGCCCGGTTATCTACATGGGCGTGGCAGATATGATTCAAACCCGGCAATCGCTTAAGCGCAATTTCCCGGTGCTGGGGCGACTACGTTACGTATTCGAAGATTTGCGCCCCAAGATTCAACAATACTTTGTGGAATCGGACACGGATGGCGCACCTATAAACCGCAATGAGCGGTCTGTGATTTACCAGCGGGCCAAAAAGCAAATAGATACTGTTCCGTTTGGCACCCAGTTAAATGTGTATGCCGAGGGATATGAATGGATGACGCACTCTATTGCGCCCATCGATTTCCATAAACTCGATCACAACCCGCGCGTTCGTTTTGGTGGCAAAGACTGCAAGCAGCCCTACGATATGAGTGTGCTGAACGTGTCGGCCATGAGCTTTGGCTCATTAAGTAAAAATGCGGTGCTGGCCCTGAACGGTGGCGCGCAGATGGGCAAGTTTGCCCACAACACGGGCGAGGGAGGGCTGAGCCCCTACCACCTGGAGCCAGGTGGCGACATTGTGTGGCAGATAGGCACGGGCTACTTTGGTGCCCGCGATGAGCAAGGCAACTTTAACGATGCGGCCTTTACGGCCAATGCCACAAAGCCCAACGTTAAAATGATCGAGATCAAACTATCGCAGGGAGCCAAGCCGGGGCATGGCGGAATTTTGCCCGCCAAAAAAAATACACCTGAGATTGCCGCCATTCGTCTGGTAAAGCCCGGCACCACGGTGTTTTCCCCTCCGTTCCACAGTACGTTCAGTAATCCCATCGAGTTGATTCAGTTTGTGAAACGGTTGCGCGACCTATCGGGAGGCAAGCCCGTGGGTTTTAAACTGTGCATCGGCCGCAAAAGCGAGTTTCTCTCCATCTGCAAAGCCATGGTGCAGTTAAAAACCTATCCGGACTTTATTACGATTGATGGTGGCGAAGGAGGAACGGGCGCAGCGCCTCCCGAGTTCACCAACTTTGTGGGCATGCCCCTGCTCGATGCCCTTTCTTTTGCCGACAATTCCCTGCGTGGATTTGGCATTCGCAAAGAAATGCGACTAATGGCATCGGGAAAAATCTTAACGGGCTTCCATATTCTGCGTGCCATGGCATTGGGTGCCGATACATGCAACAGCGCGCGTGCCATGATGATGGCGCTGGGTTGTATACAGGCGTTGGAATGCAACAAGAACACCTGCCCTACCGGTGTGGCCACCCAGGATCCTTATTTTATGAAAGGCTTGGTGGTAGAAGATAAAAAAGTGCGTGTGGCGAACTACCACAAAAATACCGTAGAAAGTTTTGTAGAACTGATGGCCGCAGCGGGCATCGATCACCCCAGCAAGATCAACCGCACCCATGTGTACCGCAGGGTGTTTATGAACCTGGTAAAAACCTACGCAGAAATCTACCCGGTAATTCCGGATGGATGCCTGCTAGACGGAGGCGACATACCGTTCGATTACGAGGATTACATGAAGCGCGCCTCTGCAGAAAGCTTTGAGGTGGCTTAGCGAATGGTGGTAACCATCACACATCGCCTATATCTCAGGCGTTTTTTGCCTGAAGATGCAGCCGATTTGTTCTGCCTGAACAACGACTCCGAGGTTTTGATGTATACGGGTGACAGACCTTTTGAAAGCATGACGGATGCCTTTGATTTTTTACGAGGTTACAAATACACGGAAGAGGGCTTGGGCCGTTGGGCTGTTATAGATAGATGGAACAATCAGTTCTTAGGTTGGTGCGGCATCAGGCAGCATAGTGACCAAAAAATGCATGATTTAGGATTCAGATTGTACAAAAGATATTGGAACCAGGGTTTTGCCACAGAAGCAGCAAAGGCATGTATTCAGGTGGCATTCGAAAAATTTCAACTGCCCGAATTAGTGGGTAGAGCCAACCGTGCTAACCACGCATCCATTCGGGTACTCGAGAAATGCGGGTTTCAATTTGTGCGATTTTTTGATTTCGATGGGCATGAGGGCGTTTGGTATGAATTAAGAAACCCTATGGCTTAGTTACTTCGGTGCGCCACTCCTTACCCGCACCAATACCATAGCGGGCAACAAAACTCCCTTCGCGCACAGCCAGCGAAAAATTTAATAAGCTGTTGAGATAAGCGAGTTCACTGCCCGGAGCTACGTCTGCAAAGGTGCGTCCCAACAACAACTTTTTGTGGTACACAACGGATTCGTTGTGGTAAAGCCTTACCGTTACAGAATCGCCAGTTATAATACCAGCCTTCCTCAAGGTGGCAGCATCAATGTTTGTCCAAACGTTGCCGTATTGCACATCCAGCACGGTTACCTGGCCTGCGATGCCGTTGGGTATAACGGTTGCAATCGGTAGCTCAAGCATTTCAATTTCCTGTGCCAGAACCGACCCCACTTCTTCGAAAGATATAACGTTGGCGGCCAGCCGCGCGCCTGTGTAAGCATATACATCGCGCCCGTGGAAAGTGTACGATTGCTCAGAGTTTTGCAGCCGGTTAACCGCTTCGTTTATTTCGCGCACTTCGGCTACTCCCAGTTGCCTTGCCACCAGCGTAACCGTTCCGTTGTCGGGCGTAACAAAGTAGTGGCCTGTTTTTGTTTTCAGCACAATGGATTTTCTTTCCGACCCCACACCCGGATCCACTACCGACACAAATACGGTTCCTGCAGGCCAGTAGGGAGCAGCCTGCTGAAGGTGGTGGGCTGCTTCATAAATGCTGAAGGGTGTAATGTCGTGGGTCAGGTCAAACTGTTTTAAATCGGGTGAAACAGAAAAGGCCACGCCCTTCATGGCGGCAACGGCACCGTCCTTCAAACCAAAATCTGTAAGAAACACCAATGCATGTGTTTCTTTTTTCTGCTGACAACCCGCCAGCAAGAAAAGGGCCATCACCACGCCAGGAATAATTCTCATCGCTTAATCGTAAAGTCCCGAAAGTTTTGCAGCGGCCCGGGTGTAACCTCTACATGGGTTACGGCTGCCCGTGGCGGCCCTTGTCTGCACCAGGTCACCAGCTTCAGCAGTGCGTCTTCCTCTCCTTCGGCCTCCACATAAACGTTTCCATCAGGCAGGTTCTGCACGAAGCCTGTTACGCCCAGTTGTTGGGCCACCTCCTGCGTAGAGGCACGGTAAAAAACACCCTGCACTTTTCCTGTTACCAGCATGTTCAGGTGTACTTTCACGTGCCCCCCTTTTAGAAAATGTAGTCCGTGCTTAAGAATGCGGACTCTCTGTTTCTGATAATGTTGCTGATGATTTGCTTGTTGGCATCGGTGCTTTTGGTGGCCACCAGTGTGCGGATGGAGAACACACGAAGTGCATCGGCTACAGACAAAGTTCCTTCGGCCGAATCTTTGCGCCCATTGAAGGGAAAAGTGTCAGGTCCGCGCTGGCATTGCGTGTTCAGGTTGATGCGCCCTACCTGGTTCACAAAGGCATCCATCAGTTTGGCCACGCGCTGCGAGTCTTTTCCAAAAATGCTCACCTGTTGTCCGAAGTTGCTATTCAGCACATACTCGATGGCCTCATTGTCATCGTTGAATGTTGTAATAGGCACGATGGGGCCAAACTGTTCCTCCGAATAAACCCTCATCTTCGGGTTAACAGGAAAAAGTACCGCAGGGTAGAAGAATGTGTGCAGGTACTCACCGCCATTTTCGTTGAGTATGGAGGCACCGTGACTTTTTGCATCGGCCACTAGGTCCAAAAGGTATTCTGTTTTGCCAGGCTCGGGCAGGGGCGTGAGGCTTACACCATCTTGCCACGGCATGCCGGGTTTCAATTTTTTCAGCCCCTCTTTGAATTTCTCAATAAAGGCGGGGTAAATGTCTTTGTGCACAAAAAGAATTTTCAGGGCCGTGCAACGCTGGCCGTTGAATGATAGCGATCCGGCCAGGCATTCGGCCACGGCATTGTCTACATCGGCATCGGGCAGCACAATGGCCGGGTTTTTTGCATCAAGACCCAAAATGGCTTTCAGGCGGTGGGGCTTAGGGTGTAGCTTCTTCAAGTCGTTGGCGCCTTTGTTAGTTCCAATAAATGCAAACACATCAATCTTACCGGTTTCCATCAGTGCGCCCACGGTTTCGCGACCGCGGCCATAGATAATATTGATTACACCGGCAGGAAAACAATCGCGGAACGCTTCCAGCAAAGGTCTTACCAGCAACACTCCGTATTTGGCCGGTTTAAAGATTACTGTGTTGCCCATAATCAGGGCGGGTATCAGCGTGGTAAACGTTTCGTTCAGCGGATAGTTGTAGGGGCCCATACAAAGCGCCACACCCAATGGAACCCTTCTAATCTGTGCCATAAACCCCTGTTCTTCCACCAGCTTGGCCGAATTCCTATCGAGGTCTTTCAGTGCTTTGATGGTGTCTGCAATGTAATCGCACGTGCGGTCAAATTCTTTTTCGGAGTCTTTCAGGGGCTTACCGATTTCCCACATTAGCAGCTTTACAACTTCTGCGCGTTTTTGCCGCATGGCCACCAGGAATTTTTCGATGTGTGCAATGCGATCAGTAACACTTAATGTGGGCCACATGCCGTGACCCAGGTCGTAGGCTTTCACGGCTGCGTTCAATGCATCCATGGCTTCCACGGAAGTGAGGAGGGGCGTGCTGCCGATAACTTTCTGCGTTAACTTACCACCTTCGCGCACAAACACGGGGCTAAGTACGGGGTTCAGGTTGCCCTGCCACGTTCTCAACTCTCCGTTAATCAGGTATTCGCGCTGGTCGATGGTTTCGGTAATGCGGTGCGCTTCCGGAATGTCGCTTTCTGCAGGAAAGATTTTCTCTAAAAAGTTTGTCATGTTGGGTTGGTAAGGTTTAGTCGGTAATAATTTGAATGGAGGAAGAGGTGCCCAGCCGATCTGCGCCAGCAGCAAGGAGCGCTTCGGCCTGCGCCCTTGTTTTAATGCCCCCCGATGCTTTGATACTTACGCTGCCGGGCAGCACTGAGCGCATCAGTTGTATGTGTTCTGCTTGAGCCCCCGCACCGGCAAATCCAGTGGAGGTCTTTACAAAATCCACACCGGCATCGGCACACATTTTACAAGCCTCCGTTATTTCTTCAAGGCTTAGGTAAGCGGTTTCTATGATGACCTTAATCAACTTCTGCTTGTCGTGGGCTGCTTTGGTGCATTTGGCTACGTCAATTTTTGCCCACGGCATACCGGTTTTGAATGCGGAGATATTCCACACCATATCTACTTCGTCAGCGCCCAAGTCTATCACCCGGTTTATCTCATCCACTTTGGTTTCGGTTAACGAATAGCCAAGAGGAAATCCAACAACTGTAATCACAGCAACGTTATCAGTACCCACTTCTCTTTTAGCTCTCTTCACCCAGAATGGAGGCACACACACACCAAAAAATTGGTGTTGCCGCGCCTCTGCCACCAGTCGGTCTATTTGTGCAAGGGTGGTGGTAGGCGAAAGCAGTGTGTGCTCAATGTGGCTTGCCAGGTTCATTATTAGTTTTAGCAACAACGAAAATACTTTTGTTGCCGGCAATTAACAATGGCTTGCCTAAAAGAGGGTAGCTGCACACGGTTGCAGTCGAAATAAAAAAATTATTTCAGTGGCGGATGCCACAAATCTTACAATACTTCATTTTTTCGGGCGGCCTGCGCTTGGGGGGCTTTTTATGGCCGAAGTACTGAAAGTCTGAGTATTGAGGCTTGCTTGAATTTTTTTCATTTTTCCTGCGCTCCTTCTCCAGCTTTTCCATGCGGTCGTAAAACTTATCGCGCGCATCGTAGGTAATGCCACTCTTTTTCTTTTTCGAAACTTTGGGAGCGTACACCTTTTTAGGAAGGTTAGGCTGCAGGGAACTGGGCGCACTTTGGTTTTGCGCACACAGCGCGTGCGCAGTGCACACCAACACTAAAACAGCAATAGTCCGCCACAGCATGGTGCAAAGATAAAAATTTTAATGCGCGCTAAGGAATTTTAATGCCGTATGCTGCACTCATCGCAGTAGCGCATTTTGTGAGGTGGCCTTTTTTTGGGTTTGCGTTTGTGTCCGAAGTACCGTGGGTCTGAATAGGCCGGCTTCGACAACTTTTTCAGTATCTTCTTTTTCTCTCTGGCTGCTTTCTCCACGCGGTCGTAAAACTCGTAGCGGGCGGTATGTTTTACATTCGGCTTTTTATAAACATACGTTTTGCTGTGGCGCGGTGCGAAGAACCGGCTTTTCTTCGCAGAACTTGACGTTTTTACAGACGGGGTAACCGTTGCAGACGAGCCCGGATGCAACGAGTTAGGCGCTGTGTTTTGTGCCCACGCTGAACATCCCACCAACAGACAAACGAATATTCTTACGAAATGCATAGCCCCGGTAGAACGACCAGGGCGGTACTTTATTTTAAGGTCAGCTCGATTTGGGAACCAGCATGGTCTGTTGCCTGCGAAACACCCAGGGCGCAACAGGCTCTTCTTCACTCCACAATCCTAATCTTGTTTCGCGCGCCTGCTCTTTTAATTGTTCCAGGTCGGCCTCGGGATTTCGTTCGGCCGTCCAGGCCAATCCTTCGCTCAGCATTTGTTTGCGCGGGTCGTTCCCCTCCACCCAAATAATGCCGAGGCGCGTACCCCAGCGATCTTTGCCCATCAGCGTTACGCTTACTTCTTTATTCATGAATATTTTTTCGGCATGCTGGCGGGCGGCTTCGCCAAAGCTCTGTTCCAACTCCGGGCAGTCGATGCCGTAGAGCATGATCTTGTAGGTGTCGTTGTCGTCAGCCAGAATCTCCAGGGTGTTGCCATCGAGCACGGCTATCACTTTACCTTTCAACTCTTCTGCAAAAGAAACCACGACCGCCAACCAAAGACAAGATGCAAGAAGGGTTATTTTCATTTTCTTTAATTCAGCTCTATTAACGTCAAATATCCCCAACCTGATTGACGGCCTGCCGATTAAAACAACCATTCGCTGACAGATGTAAGTTTTTTTTCCGGTTGCAGACAATTTATGTCACTTTCAGACTGCATGGGTTTATTTGGCTAAATTTCCAGATGCGAAAACGACACATACTGCTTCCTGCGCCCTTTAACGCTTCTCGGTTACTCTGTTTAGCCCTTTTTCTCATTGCACTTGGTGCATCTGCTCAACCCACAGCCGATCGCTTTGCGGGTTACATTCGGCCGGAAGAAATGAAGGAGAACCTGACCATCATTGCTTCCGATGCCATGGAAGGCCGGTCCACTGGCTCGCGAGGTCAGAAAATGGCGGCTGCATTTATCCGTCATCATTTCGAAACGGTGGGACTAACGGGCCCCTTAGATGGCAGTTACTATCAACCGTATGAATTGTTTGCGCTGCAGCCCGGCACCGCACAACTAACCGCAAACAACAATGCTTTCGAAAACTTTACTGATTTTGTTTTTACCGGCATGTGGAACGGCACACTGAACGGTGACTTGGTGTTTGCGGGCAACGCAACAGAGAAAGAGCTGAAAAAAATAGACGTAGCAAACAAAGCCGTGTTGGCCTGGTGGCAAGGGTTTTCTTTTGGCGAAGCCAGGCAAGTAACGGAACGCCTTTATGAAGCGGGGGCAAAATTGGTATTGTTGTATGTGGACGAGAAACCTTCCGACTTTCGGGCGTTTGCGCGGCAGAACCGGGAATTATTGGCCGACAAAACATACCACCTTGCCCAGCCGCATGCCGATGAAAACCTGACAAGCCCCGTGTTTGTGAGTGAGCAGGTGGTTCAGGCCTGTTTTGGTGATGTGCGTAAGTTAAAGAACCAGCGCGAAACACCAGGCAGGGTGAAGGCGGTGCCTTTTGAGTTCAGGGCAGAGGCTGAGCCGGAAACGTTGCGTACCGAAAATGTGCTGGGCTACCTGGAGGGCACCGACAAGAAGAACGAGGTGCTGGTGATTACCGCCCACTTCGACCACATCGGTAAAAACAGAACCGGCAGCGACCTGATTAACAACGGTGCCGATGATGATGGATCGGGCACGGTAGCGGTGATGCAACTGGCCACCGCTTTTGCGGAAGCCAAAAAGCAGGGCGCGGGGCCACGCAGAAGTATTCTCTTTATGACTGTTTCGGGCGAGGAGTGGGGCTTGTTTGGATCGGAGCATTACACCAACCACCCGGTTTTTCCGCTGCGCAACACCGTAGTAAATCTGAACATGGATATGATTGGCCGAAGAGATGGCCCCCACAAAACAACAGAAGATTATGTGTATGTGATCGGTTCGGATAAGCTCTCCAGCGAGTTGCACGAGATTAATGAACGTAACAATGCTTCTTACACACGACTGCTTTTCGACTACACCTACAACGAAATCAACCACCCCACGCAGTTATACCAACGCTCCGACCATTGGAATTTTGCGCGCAACCGTGTGCCCATTATTTTTTACTTTGATGGTATCCATGAAGATTATCACCGTCCTTCGGACGAGGTGTCTAAAATAGATTTTGCCCTTCTCGCAAAACGAACGCAATTGGTTTTTTATACGGCCTGGGAAATTGCCAACCGCGAAGACCGGCTGAAGGTGGATAAATAATAAAGCCTGCCGTTGCGGGCAGGCTTTACAAAATCCTTCAATCCGGTTTTACAGGTGAATCACTTCACCGTAAGCCGCGGCAGCCGCCTCCATAATGGCCTCGCTCATGGTGGGGTGCGGGTGCACAGACTTAATAATTTCATGGCCAGTGGTTTCCAGGTTACGTGCTGCCACTACTTCGGCAATCATTTCTGTAACGTTGGCGCCAATAAAATGGGCACCTAACCACTCCCCATACTTGGCATCGAAAATTACTTTTACAAAGCCATCGGTGGCACCGGCTGCTTTGGCTTTACCCGAGGCGCTGAATGGAAACTTACCCACCTTAATTTCGTAGCCCGCTTTCTTGGCGGCCTCTTCGGTATAACCTACCGAGGCAATTTCCGGAGAGCAATAGGTACAGCCGGGCAGGTTGTTGTAGTTAAGAGGGTGTGGTTTCATACCGGCAATGGCCTCCACACAGATAATGCCTTCTGCTGACGCCACGTGCGCCAACGCAGGGCCCTTTACAATGTCGCCAATGGCGTACACACCAGGCACATTGGTTTTGTAAAAATCATCAACCACTACTTTCCCCTTGTCGGTCTTAACACCCGTTTCTTCCAGGCCAAGGTTCTCCAGGTTGGTGGTAACACCCACGGCCGAGAGCACAATGTCTGTTTCAATTTTGATTTCGCCACCCGGTGTTTTCACGGTGGCCACACAGGTTTTACCAGACGTGTCCACCTTGGTTACTTCCGAATTGGTATGAATAGTCATGCCCGATTTCTTGAAAGACTTCTCCAATGTTTTCGAAACTTCCTCGTCTTCTACCGGCACAATGCGCGGCAAAAATTCTACAATGGTAACTTCAGTACCAATGGCATTGTAATAGTAGGCAAACTCTACCCCAATGGCACCCGACCCTACAATGAGCATTTTTTTAGGACGCTGCTCCAACACCATGGCTTCGCGGTAGCCAATAATTTTCTTGCCATCGATTGGCAATGCGGGCAACTCGCGCGAACGCCCGCCTGTAGCTAATATGATGTGCTTGGCTTCGTAGTCGGTTTTCTTTCCCTGGCCATCGGTTACTTCCACTTTACCGCCTTTCTTCACCTTGCCGTGGCCTACAATGTGATCGATCTTATTTTTCTTGAAGAGAAACTGAATGCCCTTGCTGTTGCTGGCTGCTACTTCGCGGCTGCGCTTCACCATACCTTTCACATCCGCTTCGGCATCTTTCACCGTAATGCCATAATCCGCAGCGTGTTTAATGTATTCGAAAACTTGTGCGCTTTTTAATAACGCTTTAGTTGGAATACAGCCCCAGTTAAGGCACACGCCACCCAATTCCGCTTTTTCTACCACGCCTACTTTCATGCCGAGTTGCGAAGCACGAATGGCTGCCACGTAGCCGCCAGGCCCGGAGCCGATAACAATCACATCGTATTTAGACATACTTAGGGTATTTGCTGATTTTGAATGTGCAAAAATAAACCAATCCTTTGCATGGAAAAATTATTTGGCTGTTTCTACCTGACAACTCATGTTATGCCAAAGGCGTACATTTTTAATTGTTCTGAAACCGGAGTAGGTCAGGAGGACTGCTACAACCAAAGCAATCGGCAGTCGGATTTTTTTGGGGTTGTTGTTACAACGTGCCAATAAAGCGAATGTAACCAATGCTACCAGCGGCAACACCACTGCAATAAAGCGATCCCCATCGTGCACGTCAAGCCGAAACAAGAGAATCATACCCAGCAGATAGGCAGTAATCACAGATAACAGCAGGCGGATAGTCCTGTCTTTCACTATTTTTTCTTGGTAAAGTAACAGCACTGCCATTGCCAATGCGGCCACCCAACTGATATTTGACGGCAACGGAACAAACGCCCGAACCATGGGGTGTATTATTACCCGACAGTTGTGGAGCACATGTTGCCCAAATTCGTGTTGGTAGAAACGAAAATCGCTGTCGATAAGAAAAGAAGCGTATAGATTCCATGCCCAGCTTCCCGATGTAGCAATGCTAAACCAGGCGCAACTTTGCAAAAGTTGCTTTCGGGAAGGTAGGCTAAAGAAAAGATAACTGGCCGCGCCCGCTACCATAAATACTCCGGCATTTCGCTGCAGGCACATCAGGAAGCCGAAGCCGGCTGCCCACCATAACCCGCTTTTTTGGTGCGGATGAACCAGACAAATCACAAAGGCCATCAGGAAAATTGTGAACCATAGCTCGGACCAGAGAAAAGCCGAAATCATGGTAACGTGGACTCCACACAGCACAAAAGCCATGCAGACTGCTGCCAACCAGTGGTTTAGAAGTAGCACCTTGCACAAAGACCACAGTTGCCAACCCAGTAGGATAATGAGCACGTAGTGAAGAATGCCCATGGCCGCCACCGGATTTGAATAAGGAGTAAGCAGTATCGGAAATAACGGAGGCCAGTAAGTTATGGGTTTCCCATCGGCACCTAGAAGTTGAAAACTTTGTTTCATACTTGCTGCCGCAGCCAGGTATTGCATCGAATCGTATGTTAAATTCAGGCCGCAAAAACGTGCCCATCCGCCCAATGCCAAGGCACTGATAACAATGAGTATAATGGTTCCCTGTGGGGCAGAACTGCCGGACATGTGGTGGTCAGAAAAATAAAATATCCATTAATTTAGCGGACTTGAACAAGTAAACTTAACGCCAAAAAACAACTTATCACATGAAGCTGCTTCAAAACAAGACCGCGCTGGTGACGGGCGCCTCTAAAGGTATTGGCCGTGCCATTGCGTTGCGATTTGCCGAACAGGGTGCCAATGTCGCTTTCACTTACCTCTCCAGTGTAGAACAAGGCAAGGCCCTGGAGGCGGAACTGGCCGCCAAAGGCGTGAAGGCCAAAGGCTACCGGTCTGATGCATCGGATTTTGCCCAGGCAGAAAAACTCATTAACGATGTGGCAACAGATTTTGGCTCGCTCGACATTCTGGTGAACAATGCGGGTATCACCATGGACAACCTGTTGCTGCGCATGACGGAAGAATCGTGGGATAAGATTATGAATGTAAACCTGAAATCTTGTTTCAATACAGTAAAGGCTGCGACCAAGCCCATGATGAAGCAGAAGGGAGGTTCTATTATTAATATGACCTCAGTAGTGGGGCTGAAGGGCAATGCGGGGCAGGCCAACTATGCGGCCTCTAAGGCGGGTATCATCGGGTTCACCAAATCGGTGGCACTGGAGTTGGGCTCGCGCGGCATTCGTTCCAATGCCATCGCTCCTGGTTTTATCGAAACAGAAATGACGGGCAAACTCGATGAGAAGACCGTGCAGAGCTGGCGCGATGCCATACCACTGAAACGGGGAGGCAAACCCGAAGACGTGGCCGATGCATGCGTGTTTCTGGCATCAGACATGTCAACGTACATAACCGGACAGGTGCTGCAGGTAGATGGCGGCATGCTTACCTAAAAGCACATACCCTAAAACTTTACAACCATCTAAACCTTCATCGTTATGAAAGAAATAAGACAAGTAGATCCTTTTTCGTTGGCCAAAGTATGGGGCGTACTCTATGCGGCCATTGGGGTCATCATCGGTTTGTTTTTCGCAGCATTTGGCTCGCTGATGCAGCAATTTGAAACGGAGGAGACAAGCGGACTGAGCGCCATGTTTGGTGTTAGCAGCCTGATACTTTTTCCCCTGTTGTATGGATTTATCGGCCTGTTGGCCGGAATGATCGGAGGCTTTCTCTACAATGTGATTGCTCGCTGGGTAGGCGGTATTCGCATTGAATTGGGGGAATAAGGCGCACCGGTTATCACGCATTTTCTGAGGGGCGGTTAAAACAAAACTGCCTCTCACTATTTTTTGTCTGTTGCACAGTCATTTTTTACCTACCTTGGAAAACTACCCCTGTTTTTATGCGCGCTTGGTGTCTATGGCTTGCAGCGATATTGCTTTTCGTTTCTCCGCACAGCAGCGGTCAGCGCAACCTCACCCCAAAAAAACTGGAAGAACAACTGGCCGTCCGCAGGCAGCGTGATACGCTTCGCGTGCAGTTACTCAACCAAATAGCATTTGCCAACTACTATTCGCAGCCAGTGCGTTCGTTGCAGTGTGCCTTCGAGGCCAGAAACCTGTCTGACAGTTTGGGTTACCCTGCGGGCGAGGCAGAATCTTACCGCCAGATTGGTTTGGCATATTGGGCCCAATCGGATATGGCAACGGCTTTAAACTATTTCCTCACAGGCTTGCGGATTGCAGAAGAAAAAAAGCTGAGGCAGGTAGAGGCCGACCTGATGGCCAACATCGGTACCACTTACAACGGATTGGGGGATCACCAGGAGGCCCTGGCTTTTCTGAAACGCTCCAGAGCCATGCAGCAGCAGTTGAAGAACGAATGGCGCGAGGCGGCCGTGCTGAACAACATTGGCGATGCGTACCTGGCCCTGCGTAGGTACGACTCTGCAATTTACGCCTACGGTTTTGCGTTGCACAAAAGCGAAGAGCAAAACTACCTGTTGGGCATCAGCACCAACGAACGCAACATTGGCAATGTGTTAGAACAACAGGGGCTCTACGACTCGGCCCTCAGAAAGTACAACAAGTGCATCAGTCTCTCTGCCAGTATAAACGATAACCGTGGCACTATCCTTTCGCATCGGTCGGTGGCATCGGTATATTTCAAACAAAAAAAAATACGAGCAAGCCAAAGCGCATGCGCAGGTGGCTTTGCAGGCAGCGTTGCGCGGCAACCTGAAAGCATTTATTCGCGATACGTACGAATTACTGGCAAAGATCAGCGAAGCACGTGGCAACCAACCCGAGGCATTTGTGTTTTTTAAGAAATATGTGGCCTATAAGGACAGTGTGCAAAACCTCAAAACATTGTCTGAGGCCAACGCCCAGCGTTTTCGCTTCGAGACAGACAAACGATTAATGGAGATACAGGTTCTGAAAAAGGAAGCGGAGTTGCAGGCAGCCGAGGTGGAATACAAAACCAACCAGCTTGCGCTTGCATCGGTAGTGGTGGTTGCGGCATTGCTGTTTCTGGTGCTGGCGGTGCGCAACTACCAGCGCGAAAAAACCAAGAGCCGGCTGCTGCAAGAGAAAAACCGCGAGATAGAGGAGCAGAAGAAAGAGATAGCCGCCCACCGCGAGCGCATTTTGGAGATAAACAACAGCCTGGAAAGCATGGTGGAGCAACGCACGCGGCTGCTGGAGCAACAGAACCACCGGCTGGCAGAGTACGCGCATTTCAATGCCCATAAGTTGCGTGCACCGGTGGCCAGCATTCTGGGCCTGGTAGATTTAATATTGCGCGATGAGTTACCCGAAGCAAACAAAGAGCTGATCGCCCACCTGAAGAAAACAGCCGAAACGTTGGATGAGGTAGTAAAGTCCATCAACAATACACTGGAACAAGGCATGGACCTGTACAAATCATAGAGCAGAATAGAGCGAAAGCAAACGGTTACGGCAGCCAAACAACTGTAAGTTTAGCGGCAGTCCAAAAATTTTTTTTACGCCCCGTTTGGAAACTCTACCAATCCGCTATAGGTTTGTGCCGTCAGATCGATGAAGCACTACGCATAATCGATTTATAAAGAAGCGCAGAGAGATCAGGCTCGATGAAGCGCTAGCAACCCTCCCGATCGTGTCGGGACAGGTGCTAAAGCCTGCCGCACGAGGGTCGTGCGGATCAATAAACCGATTAAACCATGAAAAATCAGGTAATCGTTTTCCTTTCAGAAGTCCGCCAGGGCTTTTTGTCTTCCATCGAAGAACTGTTTCAATCTTTCATCTGTAGCATTGGCCAGCGCATGCATTGTTGTATGTGTTGTAGCCCTTGTTGTTAAAGCGCCTTAATAAAGCCTGACAACATTGAAGTGCAGCGGTTTCCGCATGCGCTGATTCCTGTGTCTTATCTCATTTTTAAAACATTAAACACCATCCGTTATGTCAACATTTCGTTTCGAAACATTGCAGCTCCATGCTGGTCAGGAAGTAGACCCCACCACCCGTTCGCGTGCGGTGCCCATCTACCAAACTACATCGTATACGTTCAAAAACTCTGAACATGGCGCCAACCTCTTTGCGCTGAAAGAGTTTGGCAACATCTACACGCGCATTATGAACCCCACTACCGATGTGGTAGAAAAGCGCATAGCCGCGTTGGAGGGAGGCGTGGCAGCATTAGCGGTAAGTTCTGGACAGGCTGCGCAGTTCATTGCACTCAACAACATTCTGCAGGCAGGCGACAACTTTGTGTCTACCTCGTTTGTGTATGGGGGCACATACAACCAATTTAAGGTGGCCTTCAAAAGATTGGGCATTGAAGCGCGTTTTGCCGAGGGCGATTCGGTAGAAGCCTTTGAGAAGTTAATCGACAAAAAAACCAAAGCCCTGTACCTGGAAACCATTGGCAATCCCGGTTTCAACATCCCCGACTTTCAGGCTTTTGCAGCCCTGGCCCGCAAGCACGACATACCGTTGATTGTAGACAACACCTTTGGCGCGGCCGGGTACTTGTTCCGCCCCATTGAACATGGCGCCAACGTAGTGGTAGAGTCGGCTACCAAGTGGATTGGCGGCCACGGCACCTCCATTGGTGGCGTAATTGTAGATGGTGGCAATTACAACTGGGGCAACGGCAAGTTTCCGCAGTTCACGGAGCCGTCAGAAGGTTACCATGGTCTGAAATTCTGGGACGTGTTTGGCGAAGGCAACCCACTGGGGCTGCCTAACATTGCCTTCATCATACGAGCGCGCGTAGAAGGCTTGCGCGATTTCGGGCCGGCCCTGAGTCCGTTTAATTCGTTTTTGTTTTTGCAGGGTATCGAAACGCTTTCACTGCGTGTGCAGCGTTCGGTAGATAATGCCCTGGCGTTGGCCCAGTGGTTAGAGAAGCACCCACATGTGGAGAGTGTGAACTACCCCGGGCTGACATCCAGCACGTATCATCAATTGGCCAAGAAATATCTGCGTAACGGCTTTGGTGGTGTGCTTTCTTTCACCGTTAAGGGGTCGAAAGAAAAAACCACACAACTGGTTGATAACCTGAAATTGGTGAGCCACCTGGCCAACGTGGGCGATGCAAAAACACTCATCATACAACCAGCGGCCACCACACATCAGCAGTTGAGCGATGAAGAGCAGATTACCACAGGCGTGCTACCCAACCTGCTGCGCATTTCTGCCGGGCTGGAGCATATTGACGACATCAAAGCTGATTTTGAGCAAGCCTTCGAAAAAGTGTTCGAAAAGCAATTGGTGAGCTAAACAACGTATGGTAAAGCAAGATCATCTGTTTCATTACCCGGTTGAATTTCAGTTGGAAGCCGGAGGCAAACTCCCCGGCTTTCAATTGAAGTACACTACCCTGGGCCAACTGAACCACGAGCGAACTAACGCGGTGTGGGTCTGCCACGCACTCACGGGCAGCTCCGATTTTACCGACTGGTGGTCTGGGTTGTTTGCAGAAGGTGGCCCATTCGATCCACGCCATTATTTCATTATCTGTGCCAATGCGCTAGGCGGATGCTATGGGTCTACGGGTCCGCTAAGTATTAATCCGCACACGCAGCAACCCTACTACCATGATTTTCCTCTCCTGACCAACCGCGACATTGTTCAGGCTTTTGATCTATTGCGCGAGCACCTCGGTATCGAAAAGGTAGACACGTTGATTGGCGGATCGTTGGGTGGCCAACATGTGCTGGAGTGGGCCATTAGCCGGCCCGATACATTTGAACGGATTGTGCCGATTGCCTGCAATGCCCAACACTCGCCCTGGGGCATCGCTTTTAACGAAGCGCAGCGCATGGCCATAGAGGCCGATGCCACCTGGAAGTTGCGCGAACCAAGAGCCGGTGTGGAGGGCATGAAGGCAGCCCGTGCCATGGGTATGATTTCTTTTCGCACTAATGCTATTTACGGCCAAACGCAGTCTGAAAAGACGAACGATACGTTGGATCATTTCCGGGCGGCCTCGTACCAGCGTTACCAGGGGCAAAAGCTGGCCAACCGGTTCAATGCATTTTCTTACTACACGCTTACCAAAGCCATGGACAGCCACAACGTAGGGCGCGGAAGAGTATCAATTGAAGAAGCTTTGTCTAAAATTAAAGCCAATACGTTGGTGGTGGGCGTTAATAGCGATTTGCTGTTCCCTTTCCACGAGCAGCAATTTCTGGCGAGGCATATCGCCAAGGCAGAATTGCGCGCCATTGAGTCCAACTATGGCCACGATGGCTTTTTGGCAGAACTCGAATCATTAAAAAATATTATTCGCGCCTTTACGCAGGCGGAAATCAATAAAGCAGAAGCATCATTATGAGAAAGAATTTGAAATTAGGATTGTTCGGTTTTGGCTGTGTGGGCCAGGGGCTTTACCATGTACTGCACGAAACGCACGGCATCAAAGCCGAAATAAAAAAAATTGTGGTGAAGAACCGTGACAAACAGCGGCCGATACCCAACCACTTCTTCACGTATGCAAAGGAAGACGTATTGAACGACCCCGAGATTGACGTGGTAGTTGAATTGATAGACGATGCACAGGCCGCTTTCGATATTGTGAAGGCTGCGCTGCAGAACGGCAAAGCGGTGGTAACAGCCAACAAAAAAATGGTAGCCGAACATTTGCAGGAACTGTACGACCTGCAGAAGCAGTATGGCAAGCCCCTGCTATACGAAGCATCTGTGTGCGGGGCCATACCCATCATTCGCAACCTGGAGGAGTATTACGACAACGACCTCATTGGCAGCATCGAGGGAATCTTCAACGGGTCTACCAACTTCATCCTCACCAAGGTTTTTGAGGAGAAGAAGAGTTATACGGAAGCTTTGGCACGGGCTCAGGAGATGGGCTTTGCAGAGTCTGACCCAAGTCTGGATGTAAAAGGTTACGATCCCAAATACAAACTGGTAATTGCCATAGCGCACACCTTTGGCGTGTTTGTGAAGCCAGACGAAGTCATCAACATCGGCATCGACAAAATATCCGATCTGGATCTGAAGTTCGCGCGCGAAAACAATTATACCATCAAGTTGGTGGCGCGAGCTTTTAAAAGAAATGGAAAAGTGTATGGTTTTGTGGCACCTCAGTTTATTGAAAACACCAACCTGCTGAGTACCGTGCGCAACGAATACAATGCAGTGATTGTAGAAGGTGCTTTTTCTGAAAAGCAATTGTTTATTGGCAAAGGTGCCGGTGGCTACCCTACGGGCTCTGCGGTGCTGTCAGACATTTCGGCCCTTACCTACGATTATGCCTATGAGTATAAAAAGCGTTTCCAGGAGGGCGATACCTTTTCCAACAACTTGCTGGTGGAGGCCTTCGTCAGCTTTTCTAACGATGCCGTGTCGCGTGCCGACTTCAGCCACGTAGATTCCGGCTACGTAGCCAACGGCAAACAGTTTATCGTGGGGCGCATATCGCTTCATCAATTGAAGGAATGGTCTGCCCGCGATGGGGTGGGGGTGATATTAGCACCCAACGCCCGGTTTACGGTGGAAGAAGTAGCCGCGAAGGCGGAGGCGCTGGTTTAAGGAGTTTAGTTGACAGCCACCCACTGTGGTCGCGCGAGAAGGTGCGATTTGTCTATCATTTAAAGTTCTGATAAACAACCGTTTACCGCTTATAAATTTCCCCTTTCACAAGCCCTTAAAAGTACGGGCTGGCTATTTATATTTGTGAGCTTTAAATTTTCAGATCATGCTCATTTTGTCATCTATCGTAGCGTTCACGGCCATTATTCTTTTGCTGGTGGCGCTGCTGATTTTTGCCCAGAAGCGTTTGGTGCAGTCGGGGCCGGTGAAAATTGTTATTAATGGCGAAAAAACCATTACCGTATCGGCCGGTAGCTCGCTGCTGACCACACTTTCCAACGAAAAAATATTTCTGCCATCGGCCTGTGGTGGTGGCGGTACCTGCGCCATGTGTAAGTGCGTGGTGGAGTCGGGTGGTGGCGATGTGTTGCCTACCGAACTGGGGCACCTGAGCCGCCAGGAACGAAAAGAGAACGTGCGCCTGGGGTGCCAGGTAAAAGTAAAGCAGGATCTGAACATCCGCATTCCGGAAGAAATCTTCGGTATCAAGAAGTGGGAGTGTGAAGTGGTGAGCAACTACAATGTGTCTACCTTTATTAAAGAGTTTGTGGTGAAGTTGCCGCCTGGCGAAACGCTGAAGTTTGAAGCGGGTGGCTACATACAGATAGATGTGCCGGCCATCCAGGTTGATTATAAAACAATCGATATTACGCCCCATCCGGATTTGGGCCACAAGCCAGATGTGTTTAAAGGTGATTGGGATAAGTTTAAGCTGTGGGATCTGAGGATGAAAAATGATGAGCCCATCTTCCGCGCCTACTCCATGGCCAACCACCCTGCTGAGGGCAACATTGTCATGTTGAACATCCGCGTGGCCACACCACCCTGGGATCGGGCTAACAACAAATGGATGGATGTAAATCCGGGTATTTGTTCTTCTTATGTATTCTCGCGCAAGCCGGGCGATAAGGTAACCATTTCGGGACCTTACGGTGAATTCCACATTAATAAGACCCAGCGTGAAATGATCTACATTGGCGGTGGTGCCGGCATGGCTCCGTTGCGGGCGCAGATATTCCACCTGTTCCATACAGAAAAAACAAACCGCAAGGTGAGCTACTGGTATGGTGGCCGCTCCAAGAAAGAATTGTTTTATGTAGAGCACTTCCGCAAAATCGAGAAGGAGTTTCCTAACTTCCAGTTCCACATCGGTTTGTCAGAGCCGCTGCCCGAAGACAACTGGAAAGTGAAAAAGAGCCTGGACGACCGCGAAGCAGACGGTTACGTGGGCTTTATCCACAAGTGTTTGTACGACAACTACCTGGGCAATCACCCGGCTCCGGAAGATGTAGAGTTTTATCTCTGCGGCCCGCCTCTGATGAACGCAGCGGTGCTCAAGATGCTGGACGACATGGGTATTCCGAAAGAAAACATTCGCTTTGACGATTTTGGTGGGTAACAGGCACCTACCCGCATCAGCAACGGCCGCTCGCAAGAGCGGCCGTTTTTATTTCATGCTCTTCTTTTTCGGGTCTGTGCTTGAACAAGCTCTACCGTGACCGTAGTTCAGATTTTTTTCGGTGTACACCCATTGTACACCTCGATTTAAAAGCACGGAGCATCCAGGAAACTGGTTGTGTCGTTCCTTTGGTGCAACCAAAACTTCGTATGCTTACTTTAAAACTTATCCGATTTATTCCTCATCACCGCTCAAGGTTTAACCTGGTTGGCTGGCTCGTCTTTTTATTCATCTTGTGTTTCAGTTGCAGAAAAGACGAATTTCAACTACCCGATCCCGTTTCCGATGGTGTAGTCCGGTCGGATTTCCCTCGCCTTGCCCTTACAACAGAAAAACAAGCAGAGATGAAATCAAAAACGGCCACCCCGCAATGGGTAGACCTGACAAACCGCATGGCTAATGTCATACAAACAGGCAACGATCAGTATGGCTTCGGTGCGTTTCATTATGCCACGGCTTTTGCCGTCACCAACGATCAAAAATTTGCCGACAAAGCCAAGCAGATCATCTTTCGCATTATAGACGAGCCAGGCTATTGCGATGTAACCAGTACTTACCTGCGCGCCCCTGGCTGTACCGGGCAGGTGGCGTTGGCGGCTGATGTCTTGTTTGATCAGTTAACAGATGCGGAGAAGAACAAGATTTTTGACTATCTGGAAGTCAATGCCAAAGGAATCATCGATCTGCAAGGTTGGTCAGGATGGGGCTGGCAAGATGGCAACCCTGAATTCAAGCAACTAAACAATTTCTATCCTGGCCATGTGCAAACTATTTTGCATTACGCTTTGCTGGCTTATAACTACCGCGAGCTGGCCAGGCAATACTATGCGCGCATGGTAACGGAAGAGCTACCGGC
Source organism: uncultured Ohtaekwangia sp. (assembly GCA_964429845.1). Classification (GTDB taxonomy): domain Bacteria; phylum Bacteroidota; class Bacteroidia; order Cytophagales; family Cyclobacteriaceae; genus ELB16-189. The sequence continues at coordinate 980,529 of CAYSCT010000001.1, read as the reverse complement.
AGCTTTCGAGTTGATGCGGCAGGAATTGAAGGGTGGACACGGTGCAGAAGGAACTTGGTATGATGACAAGATGATGGGCCACTATGCCGAAGTGGTATTGATGTTACGCAAGGCCACTAATGGTGCTGTTGATTTTGGCAAGCAATATCCGGATGTGTTTGCAGACTATGTAAAAAGTCGTTTGTATGGATTTCAGCCCATTGTGCAGGAGGGTGGCAAACCACAACTGTACCAGCTGCCAACAGGCGATCAGCCCGCAGTTGCCGGAGCGAAGGTGATAGACCTGGCGCGCTTACATCTGTGGTTGTTCTTTGATGTTTTAAAAAGCACTGCCGAATCAGAAGCGGCTGGATTCATTCGGTATTTCGAAGAAAATGTGCAGTTTGAATCAAAAGGTTGGCAGCGTGAGTATCAACTTCAATACTTGCTTCACTACGACAATACGGTACCGGCTATTGACTACACGCAAAACCTGGCGCTGTCGTACTTTTCTGAAGGTAAAGGCGTGGCCTACTACCGCACAGGCTGGGGCCCCGATGCGATGACAGTCACCATCCACTTTTCGCCAGGGCAGGGCCAGCGCGGAAGTCATTGGCATTTTGGAGAAGGAGCCTTTTACATATGGAATAATGGATGGCAGGCAGACCACCTGAACAGGGTGGAAGGTAATGGGGTGCGCCAGAATACAGGCCTTATGAATACCCTGCTCATAAACGGAAACGAAAACAGTCAGGGGCATGGCGATGCCAGGGTGATATACTTCGCAGGTGATGATCAGTTCATGGCCGTGAAGGGCGATGTTACCGCTAATTACAAAAATCAACTCGATAAGTTTGAGCGTACCCTAATTGCCACAGATAAAGTAATTACAATTTACGATCGAGTAAAAAAGAAATCGGCTACGGATGTAATCAACTTTGTTGTGCACAACAAAAGTGGTTTTGGCCAAATTCCGACAGACTATCCCGGCAACTTCACCGCTGAAAATCATGGGGGCAGACTTACAGTGAAAACCCTTACAGCAGGTGGGGTAGTGGTGGTAGACGGAATGCGTCTTCGGGTAGACTTTGCGCAGCCCGATTTGGATATTCACCTGTTGCATGGAATGGAGGCAAACGACCGATCGATTGCTCCGGTTGAAATTGTTACCCCTGAAGGTATTCAAAGCGATGCGGGCCTCTTTGCGGGAATACAGTACGTAGGGTCCGGAAGATCTTATGTGCACCTTGTTAACAAAACAGAGGCACCTGCCGCCAGTGTTAACTACGTGGCGCCCTTTGCTGCAGGTCTGGTGAAGCATGTGGTAACAGGGATGAAACCCGGCAACTACCAGGTATTGAAGGATGGTGTGGTAGTGGCGCAATCTTCGGCAACAGACTCGGGCGTTATCTTTTTTCAGACAGAGGGTAGTGGTGCAATGGAGGTACGAAGGATTTAGATCAGCTCAATAGACTTGTAACCCATCAGATCATCAGACGATTTAAAACGGGGGCGGATGGCCCCCTTTTTTTATTTTTTAAAGTAGTTTTACAAAAAAGCCTTGCAATGGATTTAACCATCCTCTTTTCTCCCCTCGATGAATCGGTCTATCAGGATGCTACCCACGTGCATTCCGTCTACAAAAGCATCCGCGTATATGGCGAAAAAATGCCCGACTATCGCGGTGCACACATCGCTTTTTTTGGCATCAAAGAGTCGCGCGGCTCTGCCAATAACAAAGGAGCCAGCGAGGGGCCAGACCACATCCGGAAAAAACTTTACTCCCTGCGCAAAGGCACCGGCACCTGGAATATTGTAGACCTGGGCAACCTGAACCCCGGCATGGACCTGGATGAAACGTATGTGCGCATCAGCGAGGTGGTACGCATTCTGTTGGAAAACAATGTGCTACCCATTCTGCTGGGCGGAACACACGATCTGGATTTTGGACAATACCGCGGTTATGAAGAAATGAACAAGCTGGTGAGTTTGCTCAATATCGATGCCTTTCTGGATTTGGAAGAGAAAGGCGAGGCCAAAGAATCGAAGCAGCACATCCATAAAATTCTTTTGCACGAACCCAACTACCTGTTTAGCTACACGCACTTGGCACACCAGCTTTACCTCATCGACCCAATGGCGGCCTCTATTCTGGAGAAACTTTACTTTGAAGCCTACCGCCTGGGGCACATGCGCACCAACCTGGCAGAAATGGAGCCTGCAGTGCGCAATGCCGATATGATGTCGTTTGACATTACTTCCATTAAGTCGGCAGATGCACCCGGAAATGCCAACGCCCAGCCGTTTGGGCTAACCGGAGAGGAAGCCTGCCAGTTGTGCTGGTATGCCGGGCAAAATGAAAAACTGAGTTCGGTTGGTTTTTACGAATACAATCCCGACTACGATGACGTGCATCAGAAAACGGCATCTGTAGTGGCTACCATGATCTGGTATTTTATCGAAGGATTCTACCACCGCAAGAACGAGAGCAACTTTCGCAGCAATGACTTCATGAAATATACCGTAGCCATGCCCACCGAGCCGGAAGCCATAACGTTCTACAAGAGTAAATTCACTGAAAAGTGGTGGATGGAAGTGGCGCCACAAACCAACAACCGCTATACGCGCAACAGTATTGTTCCCTGCAGCTACAACGATTACCAAACGGCAACCAAAGGCGAAGTGCCGGAACGCTACATCAACACCCTCGCGAAACTTATTTAAGATCGGTTATGACCAAGTATATCTTTTATCTGCTCATTTTTAGTTTGGCAGGTTGTGGTGTGGGTAACAATCCGCAGAAAATAGTTGACAAAGCCATAGAGGTACATGGTGGTGAGCTTTTTCTACACAGCACCGTGGAGTTTGACTTCCGCGACCGGCATTATGTAGCCTTCAGAAATGGCGGCACCTATCGCTACGAACGTATCTGGCGCGACAATACCGGCAGCTACCGCGATGTGCTGAGCAACGATGGGTTCTATCGCGAGGTAGAGGGTGCTAAAGTAAACCTGCCCGATTCGATGGCCGCCAAATACACGCGCAGTGTAAACTCAGTGGTGTATTTTGCGTTGCTTCCCTACGGCCTTAACGATGCCGCTGTCCGCAAAAAATGGCTGGGCGAAACCACCCTAAAAGACCAGCCCTACTACAAGATTGAAGTGACCTTTGCGGAAGAGGGAGGAGGCGAAGACCATACCGATGTTTTTCATTATTGGATCCACCAGGAGAAGTTTACCGTAGATTACCTGGCCTACCTCTACCATACCGATGGCGGAGGCATACGATTCAGGGAAGCCATCAACCCACGCAACATTAATGGCATGCTGTTGCAGGATTACATCAACTACGAGCCGCCCTCCAAAAGCGCATCACTCGATGAGCTGGAAGAACTTTTTAGACAGGGGTTGCTCAAAGAGCTAAGCCGCATAGCGTTGGAAAATATTTCCGTAAGGTAAACGCGCTACCTTTTAAAGATGCGCCAGGCCGTGTACAGGGTGATGAGCGCAGAAAGAATGAAGATGAGCGCCAGGTGGCTGGTTTGTGCCAGGTGCAGCAGCGTGTTGGCTGACTTGTCGAGGTTGTTGAGCCCAATCAGCAATACAGCAAAAAAGATTACCAGCAGCGCGATGTTGTAAAGTTTGCCATGCCGATGTGGGCGAGGCATAACAAGGGGGTCGTTCACAATCAACAAAAGAAAGAGGGTAAGCAACGGCAGAATGAGTCCATTAATGGCCTGTACGGCCAGGATGACCGGGATAGGCTGCAGCCCGCTGATGGCAACGATGAACCCAACGATGAGCACTGCCATTCCTGCCAATCGGCTATGCCGTTCGCGGGTAACGCCAAAAACAGAACTGGCAATGATAGACGTGGCATAAGGAGAGGTAATGGCAGAGGAGAAGCCTGCAGCAAACAATCCCCACGCCAACGCGCCACTGGCCCACGCGCCCACCTGGCTACCCAATGCTATGCTCAATTCGCCAAACGAACTAAAGCTTTCTATCGAAGTACCGGCAATCAGTATGGCAGCCGTTATCAAGCCACCAATAGCTACCGACACACTTAGGCCAATGCGCATCAGGGGAATGGTTTCGCCCTTGCTGATGCCAGCGCCAATAAAAATATTGTAAGGCACAATGGTGGTGCCAACCAGGCCCAGTACCAATAATTCTGCACCCGCGGGAACAACGGGCGTAACAGAAGCGCTTAGAATAGTTTGAAGTGAAAGTGGTTGAGAAAAGGCCAGCGCAGCAAAGGCCACCCCCATCAGGCCAACCAATATCGTCATAAGAGTGGATATCCAATTTCTTCCACCCGTCCATAAAATAATGGCTGCTGCCAGCACGATGCCAAACGTGAGCACCTCTGCGCGCAGGCCTGTAATAAGTTGCAGACCCGACATGGCCCCCAGAATGTTTCCTGCCTCGTAAGCGGCACACCCCAACACTACGCTGCCGCCAACCAGCCATTGCAGAAAAACTCCCTTCCGTGCTCCAAACTTTTTAACAAGCGATTCGCCCAATGTTAAACCACTGGCAATGGTGATTCGGGCGGAAATTTCTTGCAGCGCAATGCAACCCAAAGTGGCAAGTACCACCGCCCACAAAAGCTTCAGCCCGTATTGCGTGCCGGCACTAACTGCGGTGGTAACCGTGCCGGGACCAATAAAGGCGGCTGAAATAACCGACCACAGAATAACACTGGTAAGTGTGTTGCGCCTCATCTGGTTTTGCGAAAGCTTAAAGGTAAAAACAATTGCGCAACCCCGAGGCAATGCGTTAACGGGCTGTTGCGAGAGCAACAAAGGTGGGAAAAACGTGATGGGAAGCAGCGCGTTAAAGCGCCTTCACCACCCTGAAGGGAAACATCAGTATGGCGCCAATGAGTTTAAAAACAGCCTCGATGGTGAAACCGATTATTCTGAAAGGCAGCAACAGAAGCCAGACCAGCGGAAAGAGGAAGACAAATAACAGTGCCAGCGGCCAGCAAAGCGCAAAGAGAATCAACCAAAGTAAAAAGGCAATCAATGTTTTCATATTACGTGCCCGTCATCAAAAATATAGCCAAACCAATGATGGCCGATAGTAGAAACGTGGTGGCAGCACAAGGGCGAAACCATTGACGGAAATGTACAGTGAAGTGTACGGCAGTGCACACCGGGCGAACTACTACAATACGTTGTTAAGCTGTTCTTTGATTTTTTCCAGATCTTCTTTCATCATTACCACCTGCTTTTGAATGTCGGCATCGTTGGCCTTGCTGCCAATGGTGTTGATTTCGCGACCGATTTCCTGTGCCAGGAAGCCGAGCTTTTTCCCGTTCGATTGTTTCTCGGCCAGTAATTTCAGGAAGTAATCGATGTGTGTTTTTAAGCGAACCCGTTCCTCATGAATGTCGAGCTTCTCAATGTAGAAAATGATCTCCTGTTCCAGACGGTTGGGGTCGAACCCTTCGCTGCCAAAGAAGTCGGTAATGTTGCCCTTCATTTTACTGCGTATTCGTTCAATGCGCTTCGGGTCCAGCTTCTCCACCTCTTTCAACGCTTCTGCAATGGCTTGAATGTAGCTCACCAATTTCACTTCCAGCGCTTTGCCTTCGGCAATTCTGAACTGGTCGCACTTCTGCAGCGCGTCTTGCACCAACAGGCTCACTTTTTCCCACTCGGCCGGGTCCAGTTCTTCTTTGCCATTGCCCTGAATAACATCGGGTGAGGTGAGTGCCAACTGGAAGATGTAATCATAAGAGGGCGCCACCACCTTATCGGCAAGTTTTTTCAGTTCGTTGTAATAGGCAACAAACAGCGCTTCATTGTACGATTGCCTTATTTCCTGCCTTCCAGTTTTTTGATAGTCGATTGACAGCGAGACTTTACCGCGTTCCAGTTTGTCGGAAATAAGGTTTCGCAGTTCAAGCTCTTTCTCCGAAAACTGCCGGGGCACCCGCAGGCTCAGGTCCATGAATTTTGAGTTCAGCGTTTTTACTTCTACGCTGATGTTGGCCTCGCCATTGTTTACTGTTACCTGCCCAAAGCCGGTCATCGATTTGATCATGCCAGAAAAAGTTAAAGTGCCGCAAATTACTAAAAAGGAAATGGAGTGCGCGGTCTGTTACTTCGCTCAGCAAAAAACACGAATCAAAAAGAACCGATTTAGAAATCGAAGCCCAGGGTAACCATGAGGCGTGGTTTCATTACCTGGTAGTTCTCCACAGGCCAGGCCACATCAAACTTCATATAGTAGCCCAGCATCACAGAGCGAAGCCCCAGGCCGTAACTGTAAATCCACGGGTTAAGGTATTCATTCAGTTCTACCTCGAAGGGGCCGCTTATTACCTCGCGCTTGCGCACGCTGCCAGAGGAATTAAAGGGAGGGTCGCCCGTCCAGCTTGTGCCGATATCGTAGAAGCCAATGATCTGCATGTTACGGAAGAAGTTGCTGGTGATGGGCCCACCTGCCAGCGCGCGGATCAGCGGCACCCGTAACTCCACATTCGATAGCACCACGCTTGTGCCATATAGGGTAGCGTAATCAAAGCCGCGCAGATTGGTAGCAAATTCGGTAAAGAGCAGGTTCGGGTTAAACCGGCCAGAGGTGGAAGCCAACGGGTTGTTCAGCCCGGTATAGTTAATATGTTCACCAAACCAATTGTCTATACCGCCCAACACATATTGTTGAGGGGAGTTGCCGAAGAACGTGCCACCAAAGCCGCGCACCGCCAGCACTATTTCTTTATAAATTTTCTGATAGTGCCGTATATCCACAGACAGGTTGGTGAAGCTAAGTTGCTTGTTACCCATGGCCTCGTAGTGCACAAAATTGAGTTTACCGCGTGTGCCCTCAATGATATTCATGCCGGTGGTGATGCTGTTGTCGTAAACCACTTCTGCGCGCGAGCCTGTGTAAAGTTGCTGTTGCGAAGGCAGGAACACCGGGGGGCTGAGGGGCAGCGCATCTTCGGGGCCACGGTCAACAAAGCGCGTATATCCTACAAACGGTTTTAAGGCAATGCGCGTACGAACGCTTAGCGGCAACGAGGCCCCTACTTCAATTTTCTGAAACGAATATTTTTGTTCGAAGCGGGGCGGATCGTTCGGCCCGCCCAGGTCGTTTTGCCTCCAGAAAATCACCTTGCGGTCTATGCGCGCACTGTAGTCTACGCGGTGGGGCAGGTATTGAACTTCACCAAACACATCGCCACTTTTCCAGTCGAATGCCGTTTGTATGCCGCCAAAGAAGCGGAAGTTTTCCAGCATATCGTTCATCTGTGTTTCAATGCGCAGGCTGTAGCTACGAATAGGGTCAATCACGAGGTTGGTTACCAGGTTATCGTAACTGAATTTTGGTTCGTACGGAAACGGCCCCATGATGCGGTTGGTTTCGCGTGCTTTCATGTAGCGCGTTAAAAATGTTTCGCTCGGCTGTTTGCTCTTCACCACCTCGTCTTCAAACACATAGTCGTCAGTGTTGATTTTCTTTTCTTCTACCTTGGGCAAGGTTGGTTTCAACGTATCCGCTTCAAAGGTGTAATTCTCTGTATCGATAGCCAGCGAATCGGAAGGCGGTGCAGGCGGAGGAATGCTGTCGGTCTTTGCCTGGGGCAGTGTGTTAATCTGTATCGTATCTGACTTGGCGCGCAGGCGGGCATTCAACAATTCTTTGATGGACATGCCGGGTGTTTCTTCTGCCTTTCTGCGCTCGGTAATGGCTTTGGCCTGCTGCACTTCCTTTCTGCGCGTGGTAGGCGTAAAAATTTGCCGGGTGTAGTTAAACTGGTGCTGCAGAAAAATGTCTTCCGACAGATTTTTGTCGAGTACCAGCGCAAGTTTTCGATTGTAAAAATCAAGATCGTATTCTTTGATGCTTGCGTTGAAGTTGGTGATTTGCGAGTAGATGCCCGTAGACCGGTTGTAGAGGAAAAGATTGTAGATGCCGCGCTGATCGCTGAGGTAGTAGATGTTGTTTTCATCCAGGGCCAATGGGCTGATATCGCGGCTCAACGTATTGGTAATGCGCGTTACCAGGTTGTTGGTAGAGTCCAGGTCGTACAAGAAGAGGTTGTACTGATTAGATAAGTTCTTGTACCCTTTGGTGGTTGTGTTTACCGTATCCGTGGTTCGGTTAGAGCTGAAAACAATCCGGTTGGTGTTGGGAATGAAAGACGGGTCAAGGTCGTCATAAATATCGTTGGTGAGCCTGCGCGTACGGTCTCTGCGGCTGCTGAGCAAAAACAAATCGTTTTGTCCTTCAAAGTCGGCACTTAAAACCACCAGGCGCCCGTTGCCTGAAAAATCGAAGCTGCGCACGTTGCTGAAGCGGTCGAGTTCGCGCGGCAGCTTGCTCTTGGTATTCAAATCGTATAACCAGAAAACATAATTGCCCTGCTTTACGCCAATTACACCCAACGTGTTGGCATCGGCCCAACTGATCAGCGGAATGCGGTAGTCCACGTCTTGCCGTATCACCTTGTTGCCACCCTGTAAGATGGTGCTTTCTTTGCCGTTCTCCAGCGATTTCACTTTAATAGTGAATTTGCCGCGGTCGTTTTCGGCATAGGCAATCTTTTTACCATCGGGGCTGATTTTTACTGTGGGGAAAGAAGTGGTTTTGTTGTGGCGAGGCGAAAAACGGGTGCTATCGGCCGGTGCAACATAGCTTTGTTGCACGCGCTGCTCCTGTTCGGTATAAAACTTTTTCCAGTCCGACATCAACTGGCGGAACGGTACACCCAACGTGATGAGTATGCTTTTTTGCTCGTTGCGTATCACACGCGTGTAGTTGAGGATATTCGATACGCTGCTCTTGCCGTATTTCTCTACAATGTAATTCCAGATGGATTGGCCCACCAAAGCCGCCTCTTCGTCTTTTAGCCTGAGGGCACGATTGATTTTTTTACTCACCACCAACTGCCGCATGAAATCGTCCATGTCGGTGCTCCAGCCTTTGGCCGCATAGCGCGAGGCGCCTTCGATGAACCACTCCGGCAGGTTTAGCAGCACCGCATTTTGAAACATGTCTTTCAGGCTGCCGCCAAACATCATTTCGTTCACCATCAGGTCGGTCATCTTCAGCACCAACTCTTCTTTGAAGTCATCGAGGTGGCCGGGGTGCGCCACTTCTACGTAGGGTTGAATAAACTCCGTTTCGCCACCCGAGCTGAATTGCGTGCTGCTCAGCCCGATGTTGCTCTGCTGCTTATCCGACACGGAGTTATAAAGAAAGACTTTTGTTTTCAGATAGGGCGGGTAGCCAATCAGGTCGGTAATGCGGTCGAATTCCGATTCCAGGTATTGAATGGCTTCGGTGGCAACCTTTCTGCGGTTGTCGTAGTAGTACACGTCAAAATTTTCTGACGACAGATACTGCCACTCAAATTTTTTATACTGAATCCTGTTTTTGCCAAATACTTCGCGTGTTTGCTGGGCTACCGCGTTGGAAAAAAAGGCACTGAAAAGCAATACAAACAAAAATCGGCTCATACCGCGCATGAAATCATCCTCAGAACTTCGAATATAACGCATAAAACCGACTAATATTTACATCTTTTTCTATCTGGCCCTGGCCCTCTAATTCATTGGCCAGTACTGCCGAAAAATGGGGGGCCAGGCTTACGCCTTTGGTTCCCAAACCGTTGAAAACATAGACATGTTTGTGATGCGGATGAGGCCCCAGAATGGGCCTTCTGTCGGGTACGGTGGGCCGAATGCCCCAATCGTAGCCCTGCACCTGATAGGGCATGGAAATCAGTTCGTTCAGCTTTTCCACCAACGTTGTTTTGCCAGCCTCGGTAACACCCGGCTCTGCTTGCCGCTGGTAGGTGGCCCCCACCTTAAACCCTCCCGTCAAAGCGTCTGGCACCACATAAACGCCCCGGTTGTAGATTAGTTCGGGAGTTTCGGGTAAACTGATGTTCAGGGTTTCTCCTTTCAGCGGGTGCAGGGGCAGCCAATGAAACCAAGGGTTGTTTTTAGCAGCCATGCCCTCGCAAAAAATAATGGCGCTGGCCTGCAGGTCTTGATAGACAATACCGGTTTCGTTGATGGTAAGGTTGGGGTGGCGAAAGGCATCCGGGAAATAGCTTCCGGTGGCTATGGCCTGCTGCCGCACGGCTTCCATCAAAGCAAGCGTATCCACATAGCCACAATGATGCAAGAGCAGTCCCCCGAAAGGGTCTGTCACCTGGTGTCCGTATTTCGATGTTGTATAAATTTCTTTGATGAAGGGCTGCATGCCGGGTTCAGCGCTTTGGGCCATCCACTCATTTTGTTCGCCCACAGAAACAAATGGACGGTACAAAGGGGTGGGGTGGTAGAAGCGGGCGCGCAGTGTTTTTTCTGCATCCGCATAAAAGGTGTGCAGCGAAGCAAACAACTCGTTGGCGCGCCAGGTGCGTTTCATCACCTGGCTGGTAATGGGATTAAACAAACCGGCAGCTACGGCCGTGGCCCGGTTTTCGGAAGGCGTGTCGAACAAGGCAACTGTTTTTTGCTGTTGCCAGAGGCGCACCGCCAGGCAACTACCGGCCAAGCCGCCACCCACAATGATGTAGTCTACCTTCATGCCCAACGGGCAAGATAGAAATTTCTTAAGTAGAGCAGGGTAGCGTACCTTTGTAGGTATGTTACAGGTGCATACGTTCACGTTCAACCCGTTTGAGGAGAATACTTATGTGGTGTTTGATGAGACAGGCGAGGCGGCCATTGTGGACCCGGGTTGCAGCAATCGTGCGGAAGAAGACGAGTTGAAAAAATTTATTCAGGCAAACAAACTCCGGGTGGTGTGTCTGCTCAACACGCACTGCCATGTAGACCACGTGCTGGGCAATGCTTTTGTGAAAGACTATTTCAAGGTACCACTACTGATGCACCGGGCGGATGAACCCACGCTGCGTGCCGTTAAGATTTACGCGCCCATGTATGGCATCGGTGGTTATACCGAGGCCCTGCCCGACCAGTTTCTGGAGGAGGGTGATACGGTTAAAATTGGCCGTGAAACACTGAAGGTGCTGTTCTTGCCCGGCCATGCCCCCGGCCATATCGGCTTTTACCATGCCCCCAGCGCCCGGTTATTGGCTGGCGATGTATTGTTTCACCGCAGCATTGGGCGCACCGACCTGCCGGGCGGCAACTTCGATGTGCTGATACAAAGTGTCCATCAAAAAGTCTTTACACTGCCCGATGAGGTAGTGGTCTATCCCGGCCACGGCCCCACCACCACGGTGGGAGAAGAAAAAGTTGAAAATCCTTTCTGTGCGCTATCGTTGAACTGATGTTTCTGCTGCGTCACCTTCCCAATTCGTTAACTGCGGCCAATTTGCTTTGTGGCTGCCTCGGCATTGTTGCCATCGTGCAAAACATACCGGTGCCGGTTGCTTATTTTGTGTGGGCTGCCTGCGTGTTCGATTTTTTCGATGGCTTTGCCGCACGGCTGTTGAAGGTAAGTTCACCCATTGGCAAAGAACTCGATTCGCTGGCCGACATGGTAAGTTTTGGTGTGTTGCCCGCGCTGATGTTGTTTCAATTAATTGTCGGCAAGGGCGCCCACGATCTGTTGCCTTACACTGCCCTGATGGTGGCGGTTTTTTCTGCCCTGCGCCTGGCGAAATTCAATGTAGACGAACGCCAGAGCGACTCTTTCATCGGGCTGCCCACTCCGGCCAACGCCTTATTTATTACCGCTTTGCCCTTTTTGCCCGAGGGAGTGTCGGTGTTCGTCTCTCAAGGATGGACAATGGCCGCCATCGCAGTGATTTTTTCTTTGCTACTCGTGGCGCCCCTGCCGCTTTTCGCGCTCAAATTCAAACATTTTGGGTGGCAGGGTAACCAGGTGCGCTATATCTTTGTTCTGCTGTCGGGGGCGTTGATAGTGGTGTGGGGAGCAGCGGCCCCGGTGCCGGTTATAATAATCTACCTGCTGCTTTCGTTAACAAGCCGCGCCTTTACCTGAGTCAGCTCCGCGGGGTTAACCTGTTTTGTGAATTGAGAATTTACGCTACCATATCTGCCTGCTGGCTATTTGCAGGGCTACTGCTCAACGCGCAAGCGCAACACCATCTGTTCTCGCAAGGCCAGTGGGCCAAATTCAGCGTAGAAAAAAATGGCATCTATAAAATCGACTACGAACTGCTAAAAAAGGCCGGGTTCAATCCGGATGCCATCAACCCCAACCACATTCGCTTAGTGGGTTACCCCACCGGCATGCTACCGCAACTAAACAGCGTGGTAATGCCCAAGGAGCCCCTTAATGTGGCGATAAAGGTAGTGGGTGGTGAGGATGGTAAATTCAATACCAACGATTACGTGGTCTTTTACGGTCAGGGGCCAGACCGGCTGGAGTACAATGCGCAGCGCAACGTTTTCGCCTACGAGAACAACCTCTATTCCGACAAAAACTTTTATTTCCTTACGGTAGATGGCCAGGGTAGTCATGTGTCCACCTCTGATGTGCAAGGAGCCACAGGAGTGATTTCGCAGTACCTGGACGTGGCCTATTACGAAACCGACAATTACAATTCGGAAAAGTCGGGACGGGAATGGTTTGGCGAATCGTTTGCCACCAACCCGGAGCTTACCATTCGCTTTGGTCTGCCGGGCATCGTGGCCAATTCTGAAATAAAAGTAGTATCCAGCGTAATGGCGCAGACCTACCAGCCTTCGTCCTTTCGCCTCTTTTGGAACGGGAACCAACTGTTGGATCGCCCGATGGCGGTGATTCCAGAAACACAATATGGCATAAAGGGGCGTGTAAACACCGATACGCTGGTGTTTAATGCCAATAATGTGGGTGCCAATTCTTCTGCCAATCAGGACGTGCGCTACCAATACATCAAAGCCACAGGTTATTCGCAAGGATATTTAAACTTCCTGCTCTTTCAGGTTACCCGCCAACTGGCATGGTATGGTCAGCCCACCTTCTTTACCATTCCCCCTGTAAGCGAAACAGTATCTACACTTACATTGTCATCGCCACCGGCAGGCCTGGAAGTGTGGGACATCACCGACCCTTTTGCACCTGTTGCCCAAAAACTTTCCATCGAATCATCCGCGCGTTTCGATGCGGAAACAGGCTCAGCCAAAACCTTTGTGGCTTTTGTTGCCAGTCAGGCAGCGCTGCCGCTCTTCGAAGAAAGAATGCCGAACCAAAATCTGCTTGGCTTGCCAACGCCAAACCTGCTGGTAGTTACGCATCCCGATTTTCTGGAACAGGCGCAACGTCTGGCCAACCACCGTGCCAACCACAACGGGCTTGCGGTGGCAGTGGTTACCACGCAGCAGATTTACAACCAGTTTTCGGGCGGCCGCCAGGATGTATCGGCCATTCGGAATCTTGTGCGACACCTCTATAAGCAGAGCCCGGGCCAACTGAAAAACCTGCTGCTTTTCGGGCGCGGTTCTTACGATTACAAAAACAGGGTGTTCAACAATTCCAACTATGTGCCCACTTATGAGTCGCGCAACTCGCTAAGCCCGCTGGAAACTTATTCGTCTGACGACTACTTCGCGTTTTTGGAAGACAATGAAGGCGAATGGAGCGAAAGCCCCGCCCGCAACCACACACTTGATATTGGCGTGGGGCGCCTGCCCGTTCGCACCGCAACCGATGCAGCCACCGTGGTGGATAAACTCATAGCCTACGACACAAACCCTAACCGTTATGCTGGTTGGCGCCAAGAGGTATTGTTCGTGGCCGATGATGGCGACTTTAATATTCACCAGTCGCAAGCCGATGAACTGGCGGAGCTGGTAGAGGCAGGCGGGGGGTTCTCCACCGACAAGGTGTACCTCGATGCCTACGAGCAGGAGAGTCGCCCCAGCGGCCAGGTGTCGCCACAAGCTGCTGAAGCGCTAAGCCTCAAACTCAACAAAGGTTTTGCCATTGTTAACTTTACCGGTCACGGTTCGGAGCAGGTGTGGATGCAGGAGCGTATCCTCGATGTAAACACACCTTCGCAGCTCACCAATCAACCACGTTTGCCCTTGTTCGTAACGGCCACCTGCGAGTTTGGTCGCCATGATAACCCTTTACTGATTTCAACGGCCGAGCTGTTATTGTTGCGCAAGAACGGGGGTGCCATTGCCCTGGTTACCACGGCACGACCCGTTAACTCGGGCACCAACTTTTCGCTAAACAAAGCATTTTATGCGGCCCTTTTCGAGGGAGGCGCCAACCAGGATCTGGGCACGCTTTTTAAAGAAACCAAAAACAGAAGCCAGAGTGGTGTGGCCAACAGAAATTTCTCTCTGCTGGGCGATCCTTCCATGCGCTTTGGGCCACCCGAAGAAAAGTTGGTGGTTACCCGAATGCAAACCGCAACGGGCTCCGATACGCTGAAGGCATTGTCGAAGGTGGTGTTGGAAGGCCGGGTGATGCGGAACGAAGAGATCAGCACCGATTTTAACGGTACCCTTGAGGCAACCTTGTTCGATAAGCGTATGACGGCCCTCACCAAAGGAGACGAGAACCCACCCTTCAGTTACTCGGTTTGGCCCCACGTGTTGTTTCGTGGCCGGGCTTCGGTGCAGCAGGGTGAGTTTTACATGGAAATGATGCTGCCTGCTAACCTGGTGCAGGAGGTAGGGCAAGGCAAACTGGCATTATATGCGCACACGGCCGATAAGAAGCGCGAAGCATTGGGCACCTTCACCGATCTGAAAATTGGAGAGGCGGAGGCAGCACCACCCAACGACAACCGAGGGCCTGCCATTCAGCTTTTTATGAGCGACACCACATTTGTAAACGGAGGCTACACCAATGCCAATACCCGTTTGGTGGGCGTGCTGACAGACGAAAGCGGCATCAATTTATCTGGTTACGAGCCGGGCAACCTGGTGGCCGTGCTCGATGGTGAAAAAACTTTTGTGGTGAACGATTATTACGTGGCCAGCAAAGACGATTTCACCTCAGGCACGTTTTCTTATCCGCTTTTCGATCTCAGCCCCGGGCGCCACACCATCCGGTTTACCGCAGCCGACAATCACAACAACCAAAGCGTGGCCACAATTGAATTTGAGGTAGGCAAAGAGTTGTTGATTGAAGAGCTAATAAACTACCCGAATCCGTTTAGCGAATCTACTGTGGTGGAATTCAGCCACAGCCGCTCGGGCGAAGATTTACAGGCACAGGTGGTGATTTACGATGTGATGGGCCAGTTGGCGGGGACGAAGGAATTTTACATTCCCGCCAGCACGTACAAGGTGCGCTTGTTCGAATGGAACGGCACGGGCCTGTCGGGAACAAAAATGGGCAACGGCATATACCTCATGAAGCTGTCTGTTCGTTCCATTCAGGATGGGGCCAAAAAAGAGAAAATTGCAAAGTTAATTCTGGTTAATTGATTACATTTACCCCTTAGATGTTGAGTATGAATAAGTTGAGAGCAGCTTTCGTTTTTACTGCGCTGGCAGGAATTCATTTTCAGGCTATTTCGCAGAATACGGGTGTACTGATCGGTCAGGATACCACCAACCGTGTGATCACCACTGCGGTGCCGTTCCTGGGTATCACCCCCGATTCGCGCGCAGCCGCCATGGGTGAAACCGGTGCTGCTACCTCTGCCGATGCCAACTCAGCTTATTGGAATGCCGCCAAGCTCGCCTTCATTGAAAACGGATACGGAGTGTCGGGTTCGTACACGCCCTGGCTTGGCAAAATCATCAATGATATGTCGATCTTCTACTTGTCGGGTTTCTACAAAATTACCCGCGAGCAGACCGTGGCCGCTTCCATGAAATATTTCGACTTGGGAGAAATTCATTTTAACAAAGGACCTAACCCCGATGACCAATTGGGCCGCTACAACCCGCGCGAGTTTGCTTTTGATGTGACCTATTCGCGCCTCTTAACAGAGCATTTCAGCATTGGCGGTGCCATTCGCTACATCCACTCCAACCTTACCGGTTCGGGCCTGGCGGGCACCGTTGATACCAAGCCGGGAAATTCGGTGGCAGTAGACATGGGTGTGTTTTATACCAAGCCCATGGAGGCTACCAACTCCAACCTTTCGCTGGGCGCTTCCATCACCAACCTGGGTTCGAAAATCTCCTATTCCAACGAAGACTTCAACGATTTCATCCCCATCAACCTACGCATGGGTGCTGCCTATCAAATGGAGTTGGACGCTTACAATAGTATATCCTTTGCGGCCGATTTAAACAAGTTGCTGGTACCCAGCCCCGGAAGTGGTGATGCACCGCTGTTGAGTGGTGTCTTCGGCTCTTTCTCCGATGCGCGTGGTGGTTTCAGCGAAGAGATTCGCGAGTTCATGGTGGCCATGGGTACAGAATATTGGTATAACCACACCTTTGCGGCACGTGCAGGTTATTTCTTAGAGGCACGCGATAAAGGGAATAGAAAATACCTCACAGCAGGTCTGGGCCTGCGTTATCAGAAATTCGGCCTCGACATGGCCTACCTGGTGCCTACCAATGGCAGAGAAAATGCGTTGGCGGAAACGTTGCGTTTCACCATTATGATGTTGTTTGAAAAGCGCGCATCCGAGCAGGACGCTTCCGTTATCGATAATTAATTTCATGCTCAACCGCAGCGTTGCCCCTCCGTTTGTTGAAGCGGACCAATTTCAACTACCTTCTTACGAAAAAGAAAAGCTAGCCAATGGCATAGACTTGTTTCTGGTGCGCGATGTGCAACAGGAGGTACTGAAGATTGAAATCATGTTCCGGGCCGGCAAGTGGTACGAGCCACGCCCTTCTGTTTCGCACTTTACCGCGCAGATGCTCGAGAAGGGCACAACAAAAAATTCATCTACGTCAATTGCCGAAGCGTTCGACCGGTTGGGGGCGCATGTGGAGATTACGCCTGGCTACGATTATGCTTCGGTAAGTTTATACGGCCTCGCCAAAAACTGGCAACAAGCTTTTGCGCTTCTGTTAGAAATCGTAACACAGCCGTCCTTCCCTGCCGAGGAGCTGGACCTGCAGAAAAGCATTTTTTTGCAAAACCTGAAGGTGAACCTGGAGAAGAACAGTTTTGTGGCTTCGCAGTTAATCAGAAAAAATATTTTTGGCACCACCCATCCATACGGCACATCCGTGGAAGAAGAACAAGTGGTTCCGTTGCTGCGCGATGAGCTAACAAACTTTCACTCCAGAGTTTATCAGCCATTTGCCGTTTTTCTTACCGTGAACACGCGCTTTTTGCACCAACCGCTTGCAGACGAATTGCAGGCAATGGCGAAAGCAAATGCAGGCCGTGTTGTGCATCCGGTAAAACCTGCCACCACGCAAACGGAGCACATTGAGAAGGCAGATAGCATCCAGACTGCGCTCCGTTTGGGTAAGCGGTCGCTTATGCGGCAGCACAAAGACTATGCGGGGGCATTGCTCTTCAATCATATTTTAGGCGGCTATTTTGGCTCGCGCCTGATGAAGAATATTCGCGAAGAAAAGGGGCTTACTTACGGCATCTACTCTTCGCTGCAGCCCTTTGCCAACGACTGCATGTGGGTAATCGGGGCCGATGTAAACAAAGAAAACCGCGACCTGGCATTGCGCGAAATCCGATCGGAATTACAGCAGCTTTGCAACCACCCCGTGCCAGCCGATGAGTTAGCCGTGGCCCGCAACCATTTTCTGGGTTCGCTGCAGAGCGAAGTAGCCAACCCGTTTTCCGTTACAGACAAGATCAAGAACCTGTACCTCAACCAGCTCCCCACCGATTATTACCAGCAATTGTTTGAGCAGCTACGTGCTCTTACTCCGGCTGATTTAGTTACGATTGGGAATACCCACTTCGCGGCAGAATCGCTGTTTGAAGTAACAGTGGGGTAAGAGTATCAGCCGTCTGAGAATGACGCTCGGCTAATCCAACGGCACGTTTACATGCCTTTCTGCGTGGTAAGAGGAACGTACCAGCGGTCCTGACTCTACGTACTTCAGTCCGCGTTTCAGGCCTTCCTCTTTGTACATTTCGAAGGTGTCGGGATGGATGAACTCGGCCACCTCTAAGTGCATTTTGGTGGGCTGCAGGTATTGGCCCAGTGTCAATATCATCAAACCGTTTGCCACCAGATCGTCCATCGCTTTGAATACCTCTTCTTTCGTTTCGCCTACGCCCAGCATAATGCCACTCTTGGTACGCTTGCCGGCTTCGCGTATGCGTTTGATCTGCTCCAGGCTGCGCTCGTACTTGGCCTGGGGGCGCACCATTCGGTAGAGGCGCCCTACTGTTTCCATGTTGTGCGATACTACTTCCTGGCCACCTTCAATCATGCGATACAAAGCATCCCAGTTTCCTTTAGTGTCAGGTATCAGTGTTTCTATAGTGGTAGATGGGCTTAGTGCTTTGGTTTGTACCACCGTCTGGTACCAGATTTCTGCACCGCGGTCTTTCAACTCGTCTCGGTTTACCGAGGTAATCACCGCATGCTTCACACCCATTAATCGAATGGCTTCGGCCACCCTGCGGGGTTCGTCCACATCGTACTCGGTGGGTCTGCCCGTTGCCACCGCACAGAAGGTGCAACTGCGCGTGCATACATTTCCCAATATCATGAAGGTTGCCGTACCTGCTCCCCAACATTCGCCCATGTTTGGGCAGTTACCGCTTTCACAAATGGTGTGTAGTTGGTGTGTGTCTACCAGCTTGCGCACCTTGGCATACTCCGGCCCCACAGGCAACTTCACCCGCAGCCAATCGGGCTTGCGTTTTTTTGGTTCGCTGGAGATAACGGGCAGTTCAATCATAATAAATTCGTTGTTGGGCGATCATTAGTCTTCGTTGTTCAGGTAGTTTTTCGAACAACCAGGAACTAATAACCAACAACCATTATTTACCAATAAGTTCCTTGTATTGTGCGGCCGACAACAGGTCTGAAGGGGTGCCCGTTATTTCTACTTTCACCATCCATCCATCCCCGTAAGGGTCTTCGTTTACTTTTTCAGGATTTGCCTCCAGCAAAGGATTTACTTCCAACACTTTACCTGCAATGGGCATGTACAGGTCCGACACGGTTTTTACGGCTTCAACCGTGCCAAACACTTCGTGCTGGCCCACCTGCTGGCCCACGGTGGTAATATCTACATACACAATATCGCCCAACTCGCCTTGCGCAAAGTCGGTAATGCCTACCGTGGCGGTGTTGCCTTCCACTTTAACCCATTCGTGGTCTTTGGTGTACTGTAATCCTTCAGGAATATTCATTGCAATGATTGAGTTTAGGCCCAAAAATAGGAAAGTTTCAGCTTTGAAAAAGCCTGTTTTTTTAGCTGTGGAAGGCGGGGCTACTGCGCGAGGTTAAACTGTATTTTGGTGCCGAAGCGGGTGGTAGAACGGGGGTAAGAGCTCGACACCAGCGGCTCGTTCACGTTTCGATCTAAATACAACTGAATATTCAGTTTTTGATTGACCACATAGCTGATGTTGGGCCGCAATTGGAAGTTGATGTTGCCATTGGTAACGGTGTTGGTTTCGGCAATTTTGCGCTGTATGGTTTGGCTGTTGGTAACGCTTACATTCAGCCGGAAGGTAACATCGTTCTTTAAAGTGATTACCCGGCCCTGATCTTTAAACGGCAGCTTCAGGTTGCTCTTGGTGTAGCCAAGTTCAAACGACCAGTCTTTGGCATTCAATTCTGTGATTTGCGCATTCGAAATGTTAAGCGAAAGGTCTCGCTTGGTTTTGTACTCGAAGCGGGCCGTCATCTTATTTTTGGTGCGCACATTTACACCCACCAGGGGTGCAAACTGTTCTGAAATCATTACCTGGCTGATCACATACACGGGTATGAGCTGGCCATTCTCGTTGAACTGGTTGGGGAATTGGGTGTTGTTGTAATCTTCCAGCGGTATGTCAATGCCCACGTTGGAATATTCCAGCGAGTTGGAGAAGTTCATGACCTGGTACGATGAGTTATAAGCGTGGCTCAAAGTAATAGACTGAAAAACATCTTTGAAGACATTCAATTTATTCAGCCCGTTGTAATCCATACGCCAGTTGGGGATGGGTATCTGCGGGAAAGGGCTGAGCGAAACCGAGTTGGCATCTTTGTCTGTGTAAGCAGAAAGGAATGCCGGTATCAAAACATCCTGCGATTGCCTTTCGTAGCCATTGCCCTGTATGCTGGAAAATCGCTGTTGAATGGTTTCGATGTTTTGCTCGAACTGCTGAAAAACCGAGGAACTTACTTTGCCATTGTCGCGAAAGGCCGTCTTGATCGTCACGGTAGATATTTTGTACGACCCTTGCCGGCTGGGGCTCAGCGAATTGTAGACGGATGTGATCGTGTCGAACCGGAAAATTTCCTGGAAGGAAGAGTTAGTGGTTTTTTTCACATCCAGCTGTAGTTTAAAATCCGCGAAGGGCTCAACGTTGGCACGCGCACTGATGTCTTTTTGTTGCTGCTGTGTAAACGGGCTGGTTAACCGGCCGTTGGTAGTAAGCCAGCCTCTGTCTGCCGCCCTGAAGCGTATGTTGGGATCTTGCTGGCCCAGCACAAAGCCCCAGCCGGGTGCGCTCCACATTTTATCCATGCCCAGCAGGTGCGGGCTGGGGTTGAAGCCCGGCAGGATGGTTCCCTGGGTTACATTGTACGTACCTGTAACGTTGCGCAAAGACATAATGAGCCGCAGGATGCCCTTTATACCTGCCAGCTCAGGGGGCTTGCGCACCGTGTCGGGCTGGGCTTTGGCCAGCTTAGCTTTTTCCAAAGGCGTTAGCGGGCGCTTAGGTGTATTGATGTTCTTCAGGTAACCAATTTTGTTGTACAGCTTCACCATATCGATACGGCCGCTCAACGCCTGGTCTTGCGAGTTTTGAATAATATTACCCAACTGCAATGCGCGATTGGTTTCTACCGGGCCTGCCTTCCAGTTGTAACCTACATTGTGTCGGTAGTCTGCACCCAGCCAATTGGTAAAGGGCAACTTGTCCAGCGGCAGGGTGTAGTTGGCCGTAACGGTTTGTTCAAAACTCTTCATACGCCCCAGGCGCTTCAGGTTGCTCACTACCGAGTCGTACTTTTCGCGTGTATCAATATCGCCCGTAGGTTCATCTATAATGGCATTGGTGCGTGCATTGTAGTCTACGGTAAGTGCCCTTGTCAAACTCCAGCGCGCGTTGTAGGTGCGGTTAAAAACAAAGAACTTCTGAAAATTAGGAAGGGCACTTTGTGCATCGCTTACCGAGTTGCGGTACACCATTTTGTTGAATGATCGGTCCAGATCGCCACGCACGGTGATGTTGGTGGGTACGGGGTTGAAATTGAAATCCTTGATGAGTTGCAGGTACGGTGACTTCATGCCCTTCGATTCTTTGAAGGGCTCAAAACCCTTGAACTTGCTGCTGTATTGCCAGGCTACGCCACCGCGTACGCTTCTGCGTGTGTTTTCGCGCAGGTTAAAGTTGGTTTGTGTGGCTTCGCTGAATGCATAGGTAAAGGCAAAGTTCTCGATGTCGTAAATGTGGGTGGCCGCATCTTTGTTTACTTTCACTTTGCGCACGTTGGTAAAGTTGAGGCTGCGCCTCACAGACCGATCTTGTATCAGCCTTCGGTAATTGTTTCGCTCTTCCTCGGTATTAAATGAGGCCAGCGCTGCGGCCAAACGCAGGTCGGGATTGGCGGGGTCGAAGTTGGGGCTGATAAGGGTGCTCTCGTAACTGGCAAATACCGGAATCCGCAGACCCGCCTTCTGTGGCAGCAGCTTGTCCAGGTTGATGTTGGCAGAAACATCGTAAGTGGTGGTTTCTCCACGGGCACGTTCATAAATTTTAGATTGCACGCCACCGTACCCATAGGTGATGTGGCGCAGCGACCCGGTAACAGTGCCCAGATCAGCTAGTTTGGTATTGAGCACTACGTTGGCGGCCCATCCTGCCGTGCGGTCGAAATCGGTAAGGCGCAGCTCGTTGGCCCAAAGGCACACGTTGCGCGAACGACCATCGCCCGAGCGTGGGTTACGCACACCAATCATCATCATCTTTACCTGGCTGAGGTCGGGCCGGCCTAAGATGCGAATGCCGTGTTTACCCGCCTGCGCGGGCGCCCCGCGCGGGTAGAGTTCCGATAGCGGAAAACTCTCGCGGTCGCGCCTGGCTTTCAGGGCGTACAGGTCATTCAGATCAAGGTCAATTTGATTGACTTCGGGCCATATATCGTCCAGCGAGATGGAGCCGCCTTCCGTTTTCTGAAGCGGGAGTTCTATTTCGTAATAATTTTCATCGAAGTCGGTACCCAGGCGCAGGAAGCCCGTCAGTTCACCATTTTGCCAGTTGTCGCCATGGGCGCTTAGAAACATTTTAATGCGCCCATAGTTAAAGAAGTCGAGCGATACGTTTTTAAAGATGGCGCGCGCATCGCCATCGGGCAATTCGGTTACGCACAACTGTACCGCTTGTTCGTTTAGCCTGCGCTGCTGCACGGAGGTAATGTCACGGTCGCGGTTGAGGGGAGGTACATAGGCGGGCTTTTCTGCCTTGGGCGATCCGTTTTCTTCTACGTTCACCACCGATACAGAAAAGTTATCGAGGTTGGGTTCCAGCGGCTCGCTCAGTTGCGACTCGGCCAGGTTGTTGGTATAACGCCTCCAACGGTTACCTACTGCGCGGAAGTAGGCAAAACGCAGCACCACGGGT
This sequence comes from uncultured Ohtaekwangia sp., assembly GCA_964429845.1. GTDB lineage: Bacteria > Bacteroidota > Bacteroidia > Cytophagales > Cyclobacteriaceae > ELB16-189. The sequence goes on along the minus strand of CAYSCT010000001.1, from coordinate 957,964 downwards.
TCGGCAAAGCCGGTAAGGTACATTCGGGCATAACGTATTGATTTAAAATCATTGATCTCGCCTACTTTTTCTTCGAACTGCCTTACGGGGATGCGGAACAGGTACCATGTTACTTCACCTGCCGCTTCATCGTTGGTGGGGCGTATGGCATCTACAATGTATTTGTTGCCTACCCTGAGTTGCCCCGGACGCAGGTCGATGCTGTAGGAATAGTACTCTTCCAGGTCGCTCAATGTATTGTCCTGGTTCAGATCTTCATTATCGGGAATGGTGGTAGACGATTGAGGTACCAGGCTGTTGGTGTTTACGGGCGAATTGTTTTCTAGGCCAGCAAAATCTTTGTAGCGTTCCAGAATTTTGGCATCACGTTCATCGTAGGTGCTGTTCAAAAAGTAACGGAAGTCGTCAGCGGCAGGGTCTTGCTCTACCACCGTGCGCGCAGCGGGCGGCACTTGCGACAGAAAATCGTTATAGATGATGCGCTCCACTTCGTTAGAGGCGCCATCAAGCCCCACATCTTGGTTGGGGCGGGAGGCGGGGTTATTGTCGAAAGCTTGATTCAGGTATTGTTGATTGGTAACGTAACCCCATTCGTTTTTTGTGGTGGTGCCCGCGGTATTCCCATCGGGGGGGAGCCCGTTTTCAAAGGCGTGTTTCCCATCGCGCATCAGGTCTTCAGAAATGCTTCCCAGGTGAAATACCAGTTTACCACCTGTGCGGTTAGGCCTGTTGTTGCCACGGCCATCGTTAATGTTGCCGTTACCGCTGGGTACGTCTATAAAGGGATCCATCAGCCAGAATTCAATGTATTCCACATTGGCTTTGTCGAAGTCTACCTCGGTGCGGATGGCGGTAGTAATACCGGCCCAGGAACTGGCAGGGTCTTTCAAGGTGCCATCGTTGTTCAGGTCGGGGTTGAAATTGTACGGCCCGCGTTCGGAAGGATAATAAGCTACATCCATAATGGGCTCGAAAAAGTTTCCCAGCAGGGCGTCTTTGTTGGGAAATATTTCCTGTGGCGCGATGGGGCGCACGTAATGATTTTTCAAATCTTCATCTGAAATATTTTGTGGTTTAAATCGGCCGGCTGTGCTGCGGTAAAACACGTTGTCAATCATATACCACGAGAGTTTGGCTCTCTTGTAGCCTGCACGCAGGTCGTTAATTTCTCCATTGGCCAGGTCGAAACGGTTATCCTCCGTTTGCGGCACGGTGGAGAGTTTCCACGAAACCGGTGTTTGCAGGCTGTAGGGCTGGGCGCTGTTTTCAAAATCGTCAATGAAAGAGGTGCCTTCACCCTGCACGATGTTGGAGGTACCGGGCAATAGTTGGGCAAACTCTGCATTCACGTTGATGGTAGACGTTTCTTTGGTTTGCATAAAAGGAAGCGCGTCTACCATTTTGGTGAGAATGCGCGAGTCTTTCCGCAGGTTAAGGTCTACACCATATTGCAGGTTGCGGGCAGGTTCTGTACCGATCAGGTTCCGGCTCACCAATGGCCTTTCATTATAATAAAGCAGGGTAGAGCCGATGTTGATATCGTTGTTCAGCTTATAATCAAAGCGTGTACCCAGCAATGAGCGGGTTTGAAAGGCAAAGGGATCTTGTTGTTCGTAGGTAACACTGATGTTTTTACCCGAGCTGAGAATACCTTCATTCAGGATGGTCACTTTACCAAAAGTATAATCCACGGTGTAGTCTGTCCCTTCCCGTAAGGGTGTACCACCGGCATACACCTTCACCGAGCCTTGCGCTATGTTGAATCCTTGTATAATAATTTCTTTCCCTGAACCGGCCTTGAACGAACCTACTAGCCAGAATTTGTTTTTGGTGGCTACCAGTTCTGCCTCTGCTTTGGTGGTTCGGTAGAGTGTATCGTACACATATTTGTTGATGAGGAAGTCCTTCGTAGAGGTGTTGGTTTCGAGGTTGAAGAGCCTTCGCAGGGGTGTGTTGAAGGGTTCCAGAAAAGGGAAGATGATCAAGCCCGTTTCGGTGTTCACCGTAATTCGTTCCACAAAGTCGAAGTTACCATCGGGTTGCGGGTCGTTGTAGGGGTTCAGCCGGTCGAGGCCTAAAACCTCTACCAACTGGCGTGTGCGTGCAATGTCACCTTCCTGCAACTGCGGGTTGTCTATACCGGTGCGGTCATCGCGGTAGATTACGCGCAGTTGAAAGTTTTCGCGCGTCAGTTGCTGTACGTTCAGGCTGTAAATGTTCTTCATCATCAAATTCCAGGTAGGAATGATTCGTCCTTGTGTGTCTTTGATGTTGATCTTGCGCGGGCGAAGCATCTTAAGAAAGATCACTTCATCATCGCGCAGGTTGCCGTAGTCTTCAGACAATTCACCTACTTTGTAGTTGCGTCCATTGTAAGTGTATTCAAAGGCCACAGCCAGCGCTTCGTCATTTTGCAGCTTGCGCTGAAGTGTGATGTAACCTAACTCCTTGTGAAAAGAGTATTCGGTGGGCGATAACTTTCGCGCACTGGTGATTTTTTCAAAATCGGTACCTGCCTTGAATCCGAAGTTTTTTTCGAGTGTATAGCTTATCGTATCAGCTCTTCGGTCTATGCCATTCAGAAAATTCTGAAATAAATTATTGTTGGCATTTGCCGTAGGCGATCTGTCGGGTGCAGCGGCCGTAAGTAAATCTTTTCGGTAAATTTTGTCTGTTTCGCCCATGTCCATAAACCCAACATAGTTGCGCAGCGTTTGTGTGTCATTCTGTCGATTTACCAGATACACCTCTACCCGTGTGATGTTAACACCCGAAGTAATTTGCGGCAGCGTACTCAGCCAGCCTTCAAAGTTGTCGCGAAAGAACTGCGACAGGAAGAAATGGCGGTTTTCATCGTAATTAGAACCCACGATTTCGAAAGGTCTTCCCTGCGAGGTGCCGTTGGTGCTACCCTGTATTTCTATCGAATTTTGTTTGCCGCGCTGCGTAGTGGCAATGGAAGTAACAAACAGTTTACCAAACTGCATCTGGGCTTTTACCCCAAACAGGTTTTGGGCCCCTGTAATCAAACTGTTGTTCAACGGAAGGCTTACGTTACCCAGCTCCAGCTTTTTCAGGATGTCTTCCTTAAAGCCGGTGTACTCTACCTTCATGTTGTTTTGAAAATCGAACGAATTGTTGTTGTCGAAGTTGGTGACTACGTTCAGCTTCTCGCCAATCTTGCCCACCACGCTTAGGTTGATCTGCTGGTCGAATTCGAATCCACCATTGCGCTGCTGCCGCAGGTTAATCTGTGGGTTCTCAATTTTTTGCCACGATCCGCCAAAATCGAGGGTTACAAATCCGCGGGGCACAATTTCTACGTAGCTGCCGCCAAAGATGCGGTCGAGCACGGGGCTCACGTAGATTTTGGGAATGAGATTGCGGCCGCTCACCGCACTCTCGCCATCTAATGCTTTGCTGCGCCCCTGCCAGTAGCTTTTCATCATCTGGCGGTTTTGCTGCTGGCTGAATTCGCTGAAGCTCATGGAATTCAACGGGCGGTAAAAAGTGCCCCCTACTTTTTCGTAAATGGTATAGTTCATGCTGGTGTCTATTTCCACATCCAGCGAAATGTTCTTGGGGTCTTTTAGAAACAGTGGCGAAGACGAAGGTGTGCTCGAAAACGGATCGCCAAAGCGGTCGGTGGGGCGGAAGGTAGGGCGGTAGGGCGACCGGTAGCGGACCGAATCTGTGCGTGTGGAGTCAGCCTGCTGCGCACGTGCGGCAGTTACTCCCAGGTGGGTGATACACCACACCATCAGCCCGATGGCGAACTGAAAATTCCGTTGGCTTAGGTTCAATCGTATCTCAGGCGTTTTTGAGCGCTTGCTTCACCAAATCCTCCAAAGTAAGGCTATTTCCCGATTTTTTCAGGACCGTATCGATGCTTTTTTCGGCCGCGGCACGGGGTATGCCAAGCGTCATTAGTGCTGTTAACGCTTCCTGCTTGGTTTTATTATAAGAAGGACTGACTCCGGTTGTCACTTCTTCGGGCACATCCTTACGCAGCTTGTCCTTCAATTCCAATATTAACCGCTGGGCCGTTTTGCCTCCTATGCCCTTAATGGATTGAAGGGTGGCGGCATCCTCGCGAACGATGGCGGCCTTCAAATCGGCAGGCGGCATGTACGATAGTACCACCATGGCCGTATTGGGCCCAATGCCGTTCACCGAAATCAGGTGCTGAAACATACTCTTTTCGGCCGGGCCCGAAAAACCATAGAGCACCTGGGCATCTTCGCGCACGTGCAGTTGGGTGGAAAGCTGAATGTCTTCGCGGTCTTTTATTTCGGAGAAGGTATTCAGCGAAATACTCACCTGGTAGCCAACCCCGTTTACATCAATGATAACATGGGTGGGCTCTTTGTGAACCAGCCTTCCTTTCAAAAAAGCGATCATAGTATGATTTGAGTATTTGAAGTTGGCTCAAGTTAAAAAATCAAATGACTGGTGCCTGATCCGGCAAGTGCATTTCAAATCTTTGAACGGATACAACTTCAAATGAATATCTAAAGGTGCTTATTCTGCTCGTGCAATTGTGCATCCACCACGGCAATGGCTGCCATGTTTACTATTTCGCGTATGGAGCTTCCTAACTGCAAAACGTGCACGGGTTTGTTCATACCCAGCAGTATCGGGCCAATGGCCTCGGCCCCTCCTATCTCCATCAACAATTTGTACGAAATGTTGGCGGCAGCCAGGTTGGGGAAGATCAGGGTGTTGGCGCCTTCGGTGGCCAGGGCGCTGAAAGGGTACATCTCCTGCTGAATCTCTGTGTTGAATGCCACGTTCGCCTGAATGTCGCCATCAATCACCAGGTTCGGGTATTTCTGTTTGGCCAGGCGCACGGCCTCACGGGTTTTTTCAGGTATGTCGCCTTTGCTGGAACCAAAGTTAGAGTAGCTGAGCACGGCAATGCGCGGCTCCATGTCGAAGAAGCGTGCACCTCTTTCCGTTAGCCCGATGATTTCCACCAGTTCGTTTACATTGGGATCCACATTCACAGTGCAATCGGCAAAGAAGAAATTGCCTTTCTTATTCATGATGATGTACATGCCCGCCACCCGGTTTACACCTGGTGCTGTGCCAATAATTTGCAGCGAGGGCAAGATGGTTTTCGGGTAATCTTTGGTAAGGCCCGACACCAGTGCATCGGCATCGCCCATCTCCACCATCATGGCAGCGAAATAATTGCGGTCGCGCATCAACTTGAGGCAGTCGCGGTAGGTGAGGCCCTTGCGTTGCCTTTTTTCGTACAGCACTTTCGCGTATCGCTCTACTATATCATCTTCTTCGCGCGGATAGATGATGGGGCACTCGTCCAATTCCAGTTTATGTTCTTTAATCAGGGTGGCAATTTCTTTTTTGTCGCCCAGAAAAATCGGCTTGGCTATGCCTTCATCCAGCAGCACCTGGGCAGCCTTCAATATTTTATGATGCGTGGCTTCGGCAAAGACCACACGTTTCGGGTTTTGCTTGGCGCGATCAATAATCCGGTTCATGAATTTCTGATCGATGCCGATGCGCTTCTGCAATTCAAGGTGATAGGCGCCCCAGTCTTTGATGGGGTTCTTGGCCATTCCCGAATCCATCGCTGCCTTGGCAACAGCAGGCGAAATGGTGGTGATGAGGCGCGGGTCTAACGGCTTGGGGATTAGGTAATCCTTGCCAAATTGAATTTTCTCTAACCCGTAGGCTTTGTTCACAATATCGGGCACGGGTTCTTTGGCCAACTCTGCCAGCGCATGCACGGCTGCCAACTTCATGGCTTCGTTGATTTCTGTGGCCCGCACATCCAGGGCCCCTCTGAAAATGTAAGGGAAACCCAGTACGTTATTGATTTGGTTCGGATGGTCGGAGCGCCCGGTTCCCATCACCACATCTTTGCGTGTTTTCATGGCCAGGTCGTAGGCAATTTCCGGGTTGGGGTTGGCCAAGGCAAAAACAATGGGGTCTTTGGCCATGGCCAGCAAATCGTCTGGCGTAATGGCATCGGCAACGGAGAGGCCAACAAATACATCAGCTCCTTTCATGGCTTCTTGCAACGTGGCGAGTTTGCGGTCGGTAGCAAATTCTGATTTAATGGCATCCAGGCCAGCCCGGTCTTTTCGTATCACACCTTTACTGTCGCACATAATTACATTCTCCCTCTTCACGCCCAGCGCAATGTAGAGTTTAGTGCACGAAACGGCCGCAGCGCCAGCACCATTGATAACAATGATCACTTCACCTATCTTCTTGTCCACCAATTCCAATGCATTCAGCAGGGCTGCACCCGAAATAATCGCAGTGCCGTGCTGGTCATCGTGCATAATGGGTATGTTCATCTTTTCGCGCAACACGCTTTCAATTTTGAAACACTCAGGCGCCTTGATGTCTTCCAGGTTAATGCCGCCAAAGGTGGGCTCTAGCGACTTCACTATTTTGATGAACTCATCGGGGTCTTCTTCGGCAATTTCTATATCGAAACTGTCGATGCCTGCATATTTTTTAAACAACACGGCTTTGCCTTCCATTACAGGCTTAGCCGCCTCCGGCCCGATATTTCCAAGGCCCAATACGGCAGTACCGTTAGAGATCACCGCTACCAGGTTTCCCTTAGAGGTGTATTTGTAAACATCTTCTTTGTTGGCGGCAATTTCTTTACAAGGTTCTGCCACACCCGGAGAGTAAGCCAGCGCCAGATCAAGTTGCGAACTCAACACTTTGGTGGGCACCACTTCAATTTTTCCAGGCTGCCCTTGCATGTGGTAGTTCAAGGCATCCTGCTTTCGGATTTTGATAGACATACTTTGATATTGAAGCTTGAAAGGTACAAAAAAGTATTCAGCCGAAAGCGGTTAACCAGCCCCGGCCACGGTAACATCGGCATAACAAAATTGACGGGGTGCATCTACTTTGCCGCCACGGGTAGTTGTGTGCTTGGCTTGAAGGTGTAAAGAATGGTTTCTAACTCGCGCATGATTTCGCGCTGGTCGCGCGAGGGGCTGAAAGTGAAGCCTTCCAGGTAATAGATTTGCCCCGTGCCTTCATCTGCCACGGCAAAACTCACAAAAGGCCCGCCCATAGACTTGTTGTTGGTGCGCCACAGTCCGCGCATCTCTACCGCGTAGAGCCCGTTGAAGTTAACCTCGCGGGTTTGCACCGGTATGAATGGAATTTCCGTTTCGGTTACCAGGTACGAATCGGGCAGGTCGGGGTCTTCGAATAAATATTGTTTACAAACTTCGTTACGCCAGGCAATCAGGTTTTCTTTCTTGAATTGGTTGGGTGATGTGTAGGCGGTGCGGGCAATAAAAATATCCTTATCGTCTCTGGGGTTGATCTGGCGCACCCACAGAAAATCATTTTCGTTTTGCACCAGTTTGTATCCAAACGGAATCTGCAGGCCTACCTGAAAATTTTTATTCAGCCAGTCGGTAGCGCCCTTCAGGCGCCCTGCTTTAAAAAGACTTTGGGTAAGGCGTTCGCGTTCGGCTTTATTAAAGTGCTCCACCAGTCTGTTTCTGTTTCTCCTGATTTTATTTATCAGGTTCTCTTCTGTATCGCTAAACAAATACATTACCTCCTGCCCTTTGGCAAAAACATTCGGGGAGGTTTGCACAAAAATGGAAGTATCTGATTTTATTTTTTCCAGCGATCCCGGACTGAACAACCGCTTGATAATGGCTGCACCAGTCTCGCGTTGATCGAGCGTTACTACAAAAAGCAAATTCCTACGTTGCTTCAGAACGAAGTTGAGCTTGCGCGGGTCAATCCAGCGCATTTTGAAAATACTCTCCTCGCGGGGCAGGCCCTGCATTTCTGCGTTAAAAACCGAGTCGAGCAAATCGCCTAAGGGGCCACGCCACTGGGTAGAGTCCATCACCAGATACATATCGCCCGAAAGACCAGACGCAGAGGGCAGATTTTCGCCCCCTTTTTCTGGCGTACAGGCCGTAAAAAGCACAACACTCGTCAACAGGGCAATGGCCAAATATTTCATCTTTACGCTTTATGTTTATTCGAAGATGTTCTGCCAACCACCAAACCGGACGCATCCATTGACCTTAACTTAACATCCCACCAATTATGTGTGGTAGATAGACCGCTCATCCGATAAGGTTATACTTTTCTCTCTTGTAATTCAAACCGTAGAAGTAAGTCACGTTTGGTTTAGCCTAATATTAATTTCTGGCCGGGTTTTATTTCGTTGGATTTGAGATTGTTCAGGGTTTTGATTTTTTCGATGGTAAGCCCCTGGAATTTCCGGGAAATGTCCCACAAGGTATCGCCTGGCTGCACGGTGTAAGTCTTGTTGTCAGGCCCGATCGTCAGCGGCTCCTGCGTGGGTAGGCTGGTGCGTGAAACCAATGCCATCTGCGAAGGCAGTACCCAGATGTTTAATCTTTGCCCAATGCGGATGGTGTTGGACGATAGTCTGTTCCATTCGCGGATGTCGGTAGTTCTTACGCGGTAACGCTCGGCAATTTTGCTGATGGCATCGCCCGACTGCACCCGGTACACGATCAACTCGCGGCCTGCCGTGTTGCCCACAGCATTTTTTGCCAGCGCTTCAATCTGGGGTCGCCCGGCTTTGGCCGCAGAGTCCAGAATGGTTGCTCGGTTCTGAACCAGTATTTCTTTCGACCACGCAGGAATTTTTACAACGTGAAGCCTGCCGTTTTCGGGGATGGCACCATGCTGCACGGAAGGATTCAGCCGCTGCAGATCTTCCACACAGGTGGCCGTGAGGTTGGCAAAAGTTTCGAAGTGCAAAAATTTTCTCGTATGCAATGTGTCGTACGGAATCATTTCTTCGGTAGCGGGTTCGAAGAGGTTGTGTTGTTCTGCGTGGTTAACTGCGTAGATGATGGCCACATACTGAGGCACATAGGCACGCGTTTCGCGCGGCAGGTATTGATAAATTTCCCAGAAAGATTTTTTGTAGCCCGATCTGCGAATGGCGCGTTTCACCGTTCCAGGTCCTGAATTGTAGGCAGCCAGTGCCAGTTCCCAATCTTTGAAGATGGAGTACAATTGTGCCAGGTATTTGCAGGCCGCAATGGTCGACTTCTCCGGATCCATGCGTTCGTCTATGTACCAGTCGATTTTCAGGCCCAGGTAGCGCCCGGTAGGTGCCATGAACTGCCACAAGCCTACTGCCCGTGCCCGCGATACCGCCCGCGGATGCAACCCCGATTCTATAATGGCCAGGTATTTTAATTCATCGGGCAGGTTATGTTCTTTCAAATGCTTTTCGAACAGCGGAAAGTACAAATCTTTTTTGCGCAACACCATGCGCGTGTATTCGCGGTCGCGCACCAGAAAGTAGTTAATGAATGAATGTACTTTGTCGTTGTAGGTAAGCGGCACCGTTCTTTGCAGGCAACTCAGGCGGTCTTCTAATAATTCAGGTGTTTCATCGGCTGGCACAAAATCAAAGTCGCCCGGCAGGGCAGCCAGATTGGGAGTTACGGTATCGGCCAGTGCAATCACTTCGTCTGGAGGTTGAATAATTGCTAACGAGTCCACCACGACCTCCTCCACCTGTGCACTTGCACAAAGTGGTAAATACAAAGCCAGCCAAAGTAGAAATCGGTTCATCGTTTAAAAAATATCTCCCCTTCTTCCTGCAAACGTCAATCCAAATTCAAAAGTACGCTCGAAAACTGAAATAACCCACTTTCGTTGAAGTCATCGGCCATCACCTGCAAGCCAATAGGTAGGCCCTGGTTGTCTGTACCCGCGGGTACGGATATGGCGGGCACACCTGCAACGTTCGCCTGTACTGAAAACAAATCAGCCAGGTACATCTCCAGCGGGTTGTCTGTGTGCGCACCCAATGGAAAAGCCGTGGTGGGTGTGGTGGGCATGATGATGAAGTCGTAGGTTTTAAATATTTCTGTGGTCTTCTCCCTGATCAGCCGCCTTACTTTTTGTGCTTTGGTGTAATAGGCATCGTAGTAGCTGGCACTCAACACAAACGTGCCCAACAGAATTCTGCGTTGCACTTCTGCGCCAAAGCCTTCGGCCCGTGTTTTTTTATACATCGAAAGTAGGTCGGTGGTGTGTGGGCTTCGGTAGCCATAGCGCACGCCATCGAAGCGCGAGAGGTTAGAGCTGGCTTCTGCTGTAGCCAGAATGTAGTAGGTAGGCAGTATGTATTCCAGCAGGGGGAAGTCGATGCCTTCCACAACGTGCCCGGCTTCCTGCAACTGGTTGATTTTTTTTTGGATGGTCTCGCGGATTTCCGGTTGCAGCGCAGGCGATTCAATTGTTTCGTGCAGGTAAGCCACTTTGTAGCGCGTTGCCGCGCCCGAATTCAGTTGATTTATATAGCCGGGAACAGGCAAACGCGAAACCGTGCTATCCCATTCATCGGCACCGGCTAACACTTCCAGCACCAGCGCCACATCGCTCAGGTGTTTAGAAAAAATACCTACGCAATCGAAGGACGAGCCGTAGGCCACCAGGCCATGCCGCGAAATACGTGAGTAGGTAGGCTTCAGGCCCAACACCCCACAAAAGGCGGCCGGCTGACGAACAGAGCCACCGGTGTCTGAACCGAGGCTCACCTGGCACATGTTGGCAGCTACGGCCACAGCCGATCCACCCGAAGAGCCGCCCGGCACGCGCGAGGGGTCTACCGGATTGCGCGCAGGGCCGAACGCAGAATTTTCGTTCGATGAACCCATGGCAAACTCATCGCAGTTTTGTCTGCCAATAATGATCGCATCTTCATCTAACAGCCGCTGCACAGCCGTGGCATTGTATTGCGACTCAAAACCATTCAGAATCTTACTGCCAGCGTGCAGGGGGTGGCCATTATGTGCCAACACATCTTTTACACCCACCACCAAACCGGCTAGTTTGCCGGCCTTGCCGGCTTTTATTTTCTGGTCGATGTGGGCAGCACGACTCAACGCCTCCCCGGCATAAACACCGAGGAAAGCATTGAGTAAATTATTTTTTTCTTCTATGTGGGAAAGGTGGAATTGAACCACCTCCGTGCAGGAAAGCGTGCCTTGAAAAAGTTGAGTGCGGAGAGAAAGGTAGTCAGAAGTTCCGGTCAGCACTTATTTTCCGTCTTCAATCTTGGTAGGTTCCTTGGCTGAGCTTTCGATGTCTTTCTTCACATCGCTCATGGCGTCTTTAAATTCGCGCACGCCTTTGCCCAACCCCTTCATAAACTCAGGTATTTTCTTGGCGCCAAAAAATACCAAAACAAATAAGCCGATGAGTAAGATTTCCTGAAAGCCCACTCCCCCCAAAAACAAAAGTATGCCTGTCATAGCTGTAGTTTTATAAGCCTGTAAAGATAGGTTTTTATTCTGTTAACGAAAAAAATGGCTGTTCGGTGCCCGGCAATTACGCAAGCGGCCAAAATGCCTAGTTTCTGAGCCAGGTTTGCGGGTCGAGGGCCTGGGTATTTTTGCGAATTTGGAAGCGCAGTTCAGAAATACCATCGGCATTCACCATCAGTTGACCCAGTTCTTCATTGGTTTTTACCTTTTGCCCGGGTTTTACAAATACCTCCTTCAGGCCGGCATACACGGAAAAATAATCGCCATGGCTCACAATAATGGTGTTGCCCAGCAAAGCCAGTTGCGACACCATGCGCACCTCGCCATTAAAGATGCATTTCACTTTTTCGTCTTGTTTGGTTTGTATGTTGATGCCATCGTTTTGAATGACAATACCCTTTAGCACCGGGTGATTTTGTTTGCCAAACTTTTGAGAAACAAAACCGGTGGCAGGCCAGCTAAACTTGGCTTTGTTCTCCTCGAAAGAGGCAGAAAGGGCTACTTTGGCATCGGCATTTGTTTTGGCTGCGCTGGCATTGGCCTTGGCGCGTGCTTCACGGGCTTCGCGTTCGGCACGGGCTATCTCCTCGCGTACCAGTTCTTCAATCAGCCTGTCTAACTGGGCTACTGCCTTGCGTGTATCTTCCAGGTCTTTCTTCAGTTTCTTCTCTTCGCGTTGCAGCGATTTCACCACGGCATTCTGCTTGGCTTTCAGGTTTTCCAGGTTTTTTCTTTCGGCCACCTCTTCGGCCAGCAACGTGCTTTTGTTTTCGCGTATGGCTTCGGTTTGCTTTACCTGGTCGGCCAAAACTGACTGCACTTTGGTAATGGCATCGGCCTGCTCTTGCCGGGCCTTGCCATATTGCTCCATATACCGCAGGCGAAGCAGCAACTGATCGAACGAACTGGCAGAAAACAAGAACGTTAACTGATCGATTTTTCCATTGGCCTTCTGTGCGGAGAAGAGCATGGCCGCATATTCTTCTTTCAGTTTGGTCAGGTCTTCCTCCAGCGCGGCAATGATATCGTTGTTTTCATCGATGTCTTCATCCAACAGACTTATTTCGCTCTGTATAGAGGTAATAAGCACCTCTTGCTGCAAGATGCGCTGGTTCAGAGCCGCCAACTCGCCTAAAGAGCTTTTTCTTTGTTGCGCGGTTTGCTCCAGAATGCGTTCTGTTTCCTTGATCTTCTCAAGGTTCTGTTGCTTTTCCTTCTGTAGCTGACTTTTGTTTTTCTGCTGTTTTTGCGCGGCCACCGGGCTAACAGCAAGAAAAAAACTGATAGCCAATGCGAAGTAGTTACCTGCGCACATATTTTTTAGGAATGTTGAAAGGGAACCTTAACTCACGGTCGCCCACTTCAGCTTTGCTATATTCAAAAACAATACTGTTGTTGATTACACCGGCCATGGTTTTATAAACAATATCGATGGCACCATTGTAAGGAAATACCTTTGGCCCCACCACCTGAAAATTACTGTAATTGATGGTGAGTGAATTATTACTGTTGTTCTCTTTCAACTCCACCCGTTCTAGTTTGCTGGTTGCCTGGTTGATGAAATTTTTGATGCGCACACTGCCTTCGGTTTGCTCCAGTATGTTGAAGCTGCCATCGCGCGTCAGCTTGTCGCCTTCATCGCGGCCTTGAATCAGGTTGCCCAACATGGCGGCTTGTACAATTTGGTAGTTGATGGGAAAGTTAAATCGCCTGGAGAGTTCTGTGAATTCGAAAACGAAATACTCCTTGTCGATATTGCTGCGTATGGTAATGGAATCTTTGTTGATGAGCGCCCGCGCCCCGGAAACGCCCACCACGGAGATATCCATCCAGATTACGCTGTCTTTGCGAATGCGAATGGTGGCTTTTACTTCGCGCTCTTTCTTTTCGTCTTTAAAATTGATGCGCGCCTTGCCGTGCATGTATTCAAAATCAATTTCCTCGATGGCGAGCGAACTGGAGGGCTCCGGAATGGCGGGTGTTATTTTTTTGCTGCAGCCGGCCACAAACAGCGCCACCACAGCCAAGGGCAGAACAAATCGATGCATGTACGATGCCAAATGAATAGCCAATATAGCTTTGATTTCCGGTACGAACCGACCGCTAAAATAATCAATACAACTTTCTGTTCGCTATTTTTTTGTCTAACGCCACATTGTCGCCATCCATTTGCTTGGCCTTTTGCCATTGAACAACCGCCTCGTCTACCTCGCCCAGTTTAAAAAGAATGTCGCCATAGTGCTCAAAATGGGTGGCTGAAGTATCGCCCGTGGCAATAGCCCGCTCCATGAACTTGCGGGCCTCTTTGTATTTTTCTCGCATGAACAACACCCAGGCATGGGTATCCAGAAAGGCTGCATTATCGGGATTATTCTTAACCAGTTGCGTAGACATCTTTTCAGCTTTCTCCAGGTTTTCATTGCGCAGGGCCAGGTAGTAACTATAGTTATTCAGAATCAGGTCGTTGTTAGGATTCAAGGCCAGCGCCTCATCATAGGCCTTGTCCGACTTGGCATAGTCGTGGGCGCCATTGTAAGCATCGCCCAAAAGCCCGTTGATGTCGGCCAGTAAAGTGGTGTTGGAGGCAGCCATTTTTTTGGCTTGCTCCAGGGCATAGGTGGCTTCGCGGTAATGGCGCTTGCGCAGGTGTGCGTAGCCATTGAAGTAGTACAGCAATGCCTGGTGGGGGAATAATTCCAGTGCTTCCTCAGTGTGTTCAATCAGGTTGTCAAACTGGTTCAATTGCGATTCGAGGTACAGCAGGTTTTGCCACGCATCGAAGCTGGAAGATCCTTTGCGCACGGCTTGCAGGTACTCCGCCTGCGCACCGCGCATGTCCTTAAGTGCCATCTGCAAGTCGCCACTCACAATGTACACATTGGGATTGTCGGGATAGTTAGTTTTTAACTTACCTACCAGTTGGCGTATGAAGTTGCCCAGCTCAGGATCTACCTGCGGTGAAGAAGCAAGCTGATTGAGCAACGCATTGTAGGTGCCCACTACCAATATTTTGCTTCCCGCTTCCACGGAGGCATCATCGAATAACGCCAGCAACAATTCGCGTGCTTTGCTCTCCTGGCCGTTTTCGCGATACAGGCTGGCCAGCAACAGCCGCGCACTGCCTGCCTCAGGGTGGTCAGTAAGGTAGTTTTCTATGTAGCTGATGGCTCTGGCACCCTGTTTGTTTTGCGACAGCGTTTCGGCCAGGCCCAACACATATCGTTCTTCGTCAGGAAAGGCTTCGATCAATTTTTCGCCTTCGCGGATGGCTTCTTCTGTTTTGCCTTGTTCGAAATAGATTCTCTGTTTTTGCAGAGACGAAACCTCGTTGATGCCGAGAATGGTTTCGGCACGGTTATACACATCTAATGCCTGGTTGGGTTTGTTGTCGTACAGGTAAAAGGCAGCCAGCTCGTACAGGTACTCCTCTGTGCCGCGCACTTCGCGCAGCATGGCTTCCATGGTTTGTTCTGCCTTTTCGAACTGCAGCAAGCTTCCATATATGTTGGCCGCCAGCAGGTAGAAGTATTTATTTTTCTTTTCCAGGCGCAGTGCCGTCTCAATGGCATTCAACGCACTGCGCAGATTTTCTTCTTTATTACCCTTCGACAGAATCTCCGCTATTTTGTAATGAACGGTGGCGTTTTGCGGGTTGAGTTCCAGCGTACGCTGAAAGTAGGTAAGGGCCTTGGAATAGTCTTCCAGAATAAAGTATTTCTGCCCTTCGGTAAAAAAGAATTCGGCCTCGCGCAGGCGCGCGGCAGCGCTGCGTTCATCATCGGGCTTCTTTTTTTTATCGCGCTGGGCAACAGAAAAAAAACTCATCGCCAACAGGGCGATGAGCAGAAAAAAAGTATTTCTAAATTTCCTCACGAACAATGGCTGCTGTAATCTCCGAGGTTTACATCATCGGATTCACCTTCAAAAGTAACGAAATTTCCCAACACACTGTTGTGTAACACGGCCTTCGAAACCACCGAAAAGGTTTGGATGATGGACTTGGAAATACGCGAATCCCGCAAGGTGGAGGACTCACCCACAGACACATGCGGGCCCACCACACTGTTTTCTATCACAACACCATCGGCTATGTAACAAGGTGGCAGTATAACAGAATGAACGATTTTTGCTTTCGGTGAAATCAGTTGTTGGTCTTTAATGAATTCAAGATAGCGTGCGTTGGTTTGCACCAACACATCTTTGTTTCCGCAGTCCAGCCATTCTTCCACCTGCCCCGGACTGAACCTGGCACCCTTCTGTTGTAAAGCCACCAGTGCAGACGTAAACTGGTATTCGCCTTTTTCTTTGATGTTGTTGTCGATCAGGTTTTGCATTTCGGTTCGCAATGCGGCACCATCTCTAAAATAGTAAATTCCAATGATGGCAAGATCTGAGACGAAGGTGGAAGGTTTCTCGACCAGTTCAATGATCTCTCCCGCTGGGTTTAATTTCACTACACCAAATTGCGATGGATCGGCCACCTTTTGCACCCAAATGATTCCGTCCTGGTTGGTATCCACCTTGAAGTTGGCTTTGAAGAGCGTATCGGCAAACGCAACAATTACCTTCCCCGAAAACAACTCTTTGGCAAACAAGAGCGCATGCGAAATACCGAGTGCTTGTTCCTGGTAATAGATTTTCCCCGTAGCACCCACCGCCTGTGCCACTTTTTTCAGGTTTTCTTCCACCTGCTTACCGAATGAAGGGTGGATGATGAAGCCAATGGTTTCAATTTTTTCAGGGCACACCTTGGCTATGTCTTCCACCAGTCGATGCACAATGGGCTTACCGGCAATGGGCAGCAGTGGCTTGGCAGTGGTTAATGTGTGTGGGCGAAGGCGCTTGCCCAGCCCGGCCATGGGGATAATGATATTCATAGACAGAAATGGCGACTACCAAAAGCAATTTACGGCAATTTACCCGATTGTATCTTGCCAATTTTTGCGCTCTATCAAGACAACGATGGCGGCAAATAGCAGCATCACAGCCGTATGAACGCCAAAAGCAATCCACGTATTGCCAAAGGGTATCGCCAGTACAACATACACAAGTGCAAGCGTTACCACGATGTAGGTTAAATCTGCCCTAACGGTATACGGAATAGGGTGGTGTTGGCGGCCCAGCAAGTAGCAACTAACCATCATGGCGCCATAAACTGCCACCGTTGCCCAACTACTGCCCACATAACCAAAGGCAGGAATAAGCAAGATGTTGAGCAGGATGGTGAGAAGCGCACCACCCAGGGTAATGAAGGTGCCGTAGTAAGTTTTGTCGGTAATTTTAAACCAAACAGAAATATTATAATAGACACCGAGAAAAAGATAGCCGAGCAGCAGGGGTGGTACCACTTCCAGTGCCTCCCAATATTCTTGCTGCCGCAGGAACAGGTATTTCAGTACATCGGTATGGATGCTAACACTGAGGAGGATGAAGCAGCAGAGGATAATAAAAAAGTGGTTGACACGTGCAAACAACTGCGGAGAATCTTTGTGGTGTGCATGGCTGAAGAAGAAGGGTTCGCCCGCCATGCGAAAGGCCTGCACCGTTAACTGCATGAAGACAGCAAACTTATAAGCGGCACCAAATACACCCGTTGCATAGTCGGTGTCTTTGCCCGGGTAAAAATTTTCCGGCAGCCATGCCTTGAGGGCCAGCCGCGAGAAAAATTCATTCATCATGCCGGCCAAGCCCGTCAGCATAATGGGGTACGCATAGCGAAACATGTGAGGAAAAACTTCGCGATCGATCGCAGGACGCCATCTGATCAAAGTAGCCCCAAAAAATGGCAGGTACAGACTATTGGCAATCAGGTTGGCCCAGAAAATATATTCGATGCCAATAGTGGCGTCATAGTTGACAAACAGAAAATAGTAGCTCAGGCCCGCTAAAACCCCTACGTTGGTAATGCGGAATGCGGCAAATCGCAGTGCCTTCTTCTCCAGCCTGAGTCGCGCAAAAGGAATGGCTACGATGTTGTCGATAAACAAAATCAGGCTTAGCCAGACAATGTATTGCGGCTTGCCCGGTACATCGGCCCAGGTGGCCAGCGAGGTTGATCCCAGTATGAATAAGGCGGATAACGTTCCGCTGATCATAGCTACCGCAGTTAAGGCAGTGTTAAATACCTGTTTTTCGTTGGCACCTGGTTTGGAGGCAAACCGAAAATAAGAGGTTTCCATCCCGAAGGTGTAGATCACGTTCAATACCCCCACAGCTGACATCAGGTAGGTAAAAACCCCGTATTGTGCTGCCGGAAAAATCTCGGTATGAAGCGGAAACAACAGGAAGTTAAGGAACCGCGGCACCATGTTCCCCAGGCCATAGAGCACTGATTCGGAGGCAAGTTGTTGGAGGGATTTCAAAGGGGTGCGAAAATGTAGTATTTAAAGGGTTTCATCGAGCAACCTACAACCTATTGCACATTTAAACGTCTCATTTTGGGTAAAAAATACTCAAAATAAGATGTTGGTAAAGGACTGATTACATGATAACTGCTTCGTTGCAGCACTTTTTGAATGAAAACGCACAAATGGAGCCCAAAAAAGGGCCCTTCACATTTTAATGTAGCTAATTGGCAAGAAGTGTGCTTTATATTTGCTGTTTAGTTTGAACCCTAAATTACCAAAAGGCGCTTATCGAGATTACTTTACTAAAAAGAGACACGTTCATTGTATGAATATTCGAATTAATACAGTTATGCTTTTTTTATGCGGGTGTGTGCTTACCCTACCCGTTTTTGGAGCCACCTATACATCCTCCGCGTCAGGTGCATGGACTACCGGCACAAACTGGTCTCCGAATGTTACAGGTGGGCCTACAGTTAACGATATCGTAATCGTGAATCATGCCATGACGCTTGCGAGCGGAACCTATACGAGTTGGAATGGAACAAGTTCAATTACCATTAACAATGGAGGATCCATTAGCGTGTCGGGCAACCTAACAATCAACGGATCCGGAATGAGAGTTACAATAAATGCAGGTGGTTCACTAAGTGTTTCAGGGTCATTTACCGTTAATAACCAACCAACGGTTACCATGAATGGTGGACAACTGAGTTCGGGAAGCTTAAGCATCGGCAGTTCGGTCACCTTCACCGTTGGGTCTGGAGCTACGTTGACAGCAACAGGGCTGACCACCGCCAATAACAGTTCTTCCATTTTTTCAAATGCCGGCACTTCCACCATCAATGGTGATGTTTCATCTTCAGGGGTAATAACCAATTCAGGCACCTTGCAGGTAAACGGCAACCTTACCCAAGCCAATACGGGTAATTCAACCACTAACTCAGGAAATCTATACATTACTGGTAATGCCACTGCTAACGGGCTTATACAACTTAATCCTGGCACGTCTACCGATTCTAACATGATTATATCAGGCACATTAACAGTAAATGCAAATCCATGGATTGTCGTGGGTACCAATGTATCTTCCTGTAACACTGTAATAACCCGTTACGCCAACCTTGTGGTTGGTTCCAATCTTATCTTAACCGGAAGCGGAGACGTTACTGTAAATCAAAATGGCAGATTGGCCGTATTTGGCAATATTACGCGCCCTAGTGGGGCTGGTAGTTTGATAACGATCAACTGTGGAGGCCAGGTATATGTTGATGGAGATATCAATCTTGGAAGCGGTGGTGGTAACACTGTTACAAATAATAATGGGTCTGGCTCGCCCACAGGGTCAGACGGGTCACCCATTATAGGCCTTTACGTAAACGGCACAACTACGGCTCAAACAGTTACAGGTACTGTTGGTGATCAAGATGATTTGATTTCTAATAACAACGACTTTTTTGTTTGGATTGCTTCCCAGCCCAATAGCCCTCTTCCGATCACCCTTCTTCATTTTGGATTGAAAGAAAAAACCAATGAGGCGATTACTCTGCAGTGGGCAACCGCCAGCGAATTGAACTTCGATTATTTCTCCCTTCAGCGTTCGGTCAATGGCAGAGACTTTTTTGAAGTGGCCCGAATTAAGGGTCAGGGAACATCTACGGTTGGAAGCGAATATGAATATCAGGATGCAAGCCCCTTGGCTGGCACTTCTTATTACAGGTTAGAATCCGTAGATTTTGATGGGTACCGGGAAAAGTTCGGGGTAGTACGTGTTGAGTTCGCAGCCCCAAAATCGTTTTCGATTTTCCCAAGCCCGGTCAAGATGGGGGAACCGATTTCTGCGAAATTGAATTTTGATCCCACGAACGGTGCTTCTTTGCAGATATTGGATATGAACGGTTCTATCGTTTATTCAACAAGATTGACGCAAGTTTTAACAATCGTTCCCGCAGCGTTAAAGCCCGGCCTGTATATCGCCAGGATCGAGGCAGGATATTTTGTTGGCTACTCCAGACTATATGTAGAGTGAATTCTTCCCATTTTTAGCTTGACTGTTCTCTTTTTGGGAGGCCCTAGTACGATGCAAAGAGTTTAGTACACGGTTTTGAGGCCGCAGCTGAATATAGACCGAATGGAACAGTTTTCGCATAATTGGTTCAATTCCGGCAATGTATCGGAGGCAATTCCATTACCTTTGAAAACTAATTTAAACCTTGAAATGAAAAGAAACTGTTTACTGCTCTCGTTTTTTGTGATGCTCGGAATTCAACTCCAGTCAGTTGAAATGTATGCGCAAGGACCTTGTTCGGCAGGAACCAGCGACCGTAATTTCTTTAATTTTTGCCAAACGGGTACATCCTATACCTACACGGGTAATTATGAAATGAATATTGGGCAGGGTGGATCCATTACTATCAACGGAAATGTTACCATCAACGGTACCCTTACAATCAATTTTACGGGTAATGATGCCTTTTTGCGAATTGCTCCCGGATATAAACTACTTGCAACCAATGTGGTTATTAACAACAGCAATCCCGCCAAAGTATTGGATATTGATGGCACCTTTGAAGTAACTGAAAACCTCGATTTTAATGGAGAAAATATTGATATGGATGGTGGAGGATCGCTCACGGCCGGATCGATTACGGATGCCGGGAATGTAACCTGTGCGTCAGAAGGTGATTGCCCATCGGTTTCTGCAGGGAGTTGTACGGGTGGAGGGCTTTGCAACGAAGGTTGCCCGGCCAACTGTACCTTACCCGTTACTTTGATCGGGTTTTGGGTGACTGAGAAATCAACTCAAATTGCTCTTTCCTGGGCTACCGCCTCCGAACTCAACTTTGACTACTTTTCTCTGGAGCGTTCTGCCAATGGAAAGGACTTTACAGAGATTGCCCGTATACAAGGCCATGGCACCACCAGCGAACGCCACGACTATTCCTTCGAAGACCGGTACCCGCTCATGGGCAAATCTTACTACAGGCTTACTTCTGTAGATTTTGACGGTTATACCGAAACATTCGAGGTTGTTGCGGTTAACTATTCCGGGGCGCAGTCAGCGCGTTTATTCCCCAACCCTGCGGTTGATGGCAAATTGAATATGGAACTGTCATTCACGCCAACCGATATCGTTACTCTGGTAGTAACCGATCTAAGTGGTGTGGAGAAGGCACGCTACCAGACCGATGGACAACAGGCTTCGTTTTTCATCAACCTCGATCCGGGCACCTACCTGTTGCGCATTGCAACCGGAGCCTTCAGCCGAATAGAGCGGGTGGTGGTTCGCTAAGCGAGCAACTGAGGATTGGCCTTCAGATTTTTTAAAATATCTGCCGTCATTTCTTCCAATCCAAATTGGTGTTGCCAGCCCCAGTCTTTGCGGGCGGTAGTATCGTCAATGGCTTTGGGCCACGAATCGGCAATGGCCTGGCGGAAGTCGGGCTTGTAGCTGATTTGAAAATCGGGTACGTGCTTTTTGATAGTGGCCGCAATTTGTGCGGGGCAGAAGCTCATGGCCGATACATTGTAGCTGGTGCGCACTTTCACTTTTTCTGCTGGTGCTTCCATTAAATCTAAGGTGGCCTTCACGGCATCATCCATGTACATCATGGGCAAGTAGGTGTCGGCAGCGAGAAAGCACTCGTAACTTTTCTCTTTCAGCGCTTTGAAATAAATATCCACCGCATAGTCCGTGGTGCCGCCACCGGGGGGTGTCTTCCAGCCAATCAGGCCGGGGTAGCGCAGGCTGCGCACATCCACGCCATATCTTCTGAAGTAATATTCGCACCAGAGCTCTCCCGCCAGTTTGGTGATGCCGTAGACTGTTGTGGGGTCCATAATGGTGTGCTGCGGTGTATCGTGCTTGGGTGTGGTGGGCCCAAAGGCAGCAATAGAGCTCGGCCAATAAATTTTGTGCAGCTTTAGTTCCTGGGCGGCCTCTAGTACGAAAAGCAAGCTTTCCATGTTCAACTTCCAGGCCCAGCGTGGGTCTTTTTCGCCTGTGGCGGAAAGCAGGGCAGCCAGGTGGTAGATTTGAGTGATTTCGTTTTTGCGCAGAATCTCAAAAAGTTTGTCGCGCTGCATAACATCAAATTTTTCGTAGCGCCCCTCTTTCAAGATTCCTTGTGGGTCTTTGATGTCGCTGGCAATCACATTCTCCTGACCGTAAATACTCCACAGTCCCTGGGTAAGTTCAGACCCCAGTTGGCCCCCAGCGCCAATCAATAAAACCTTGGTTTTTTTCATGCTTAAAACGAATGCGGGGCGAAGTTAATGAAATGGAATATGGCCGCAACACATGCGGGCTGGGCGGATTTGTTTTAGTTTTGCGCCATGCTTTTCGAGGAGTTTTTGTCAACTAAAAAAATCGACTCGGCCGCTTTTCGTGCAGCTGAACCCGACCGCTGGCAGGAATGGAACCAGCTTTTTCTGCATGTGAGCCCCGCCAGTTTTACTGCGCAGAAACTTTACCTCATTAATCCCACGCGCAGAAAATATCCGTTGAAAGCAGTTGTCGAAACTCCACAACCGGCAGAAGGGGCACCGGCTGTGCCTAAGCCTGTGCGCCCTGCTTTTAAACCGAAAATCAACTAAACCATGTATACCAAGCTTCAGCCTGTTCTTCAAAAAGAGCTCGAGTCTATCCGCCAGGCCGGGTTGTTCAAAAAAGAAAGAATCATCACTACACCGCAAGGGGCCGATATCAAAACCAACGATGGTCGCGCGGTAATTAACTTCTGTGCCAACAACTATTTGGGGCTGTCATCTCACCCACGCGTGATTGCGGCCGCCAAAAGAGCCATCGACACACACGGCTTTGGCATGTCTTCGGTAAGGTTTATCTGTGGCACGCAGGATATCCACAAAGAACTGGAGAAAAAGATTTCAGAATTTCTGGGAACGGAGGATACGATTCTCTATGCTGCCGCTTTCGATGCCAATGGGGGTGTGTTTGAACCCTTGCTCGGTGCAGAAGATGCCATTATCTCAGACGAGTTGAACCACGCTTCCATCATTGATGGCGTGCGTCTCTGCAAAGCCATGCGTTACCGCTACAAGCACAACGACATGGCCGACCTGAAGAAGCAATTAGACGATGCCAAAGCAGCCGGGGCCAAACAGATTATTATTGTTACCGATGGTGCCTTCTCGATGGATGGCACCATTGCCCAGCTTGATAAAATCTGCGACCTGGCCGATCAATACGAAGCGCTGGTGATGACCGATGAGTGCCACAGTTCGGGGTTCATCGGCAAAACGGGCAGAGGCGTTCCTGAATACCGGGGTGTTATGGGGCGTGTAGATATCATTACCGGTACCCTCGGCAAAGCCCTGGGTGGCGCTTCGGGTGGATTTACTTCGGGAAGAAGAGAGATCATTGAAATGTTGCGCCAGCGTTCGCGCCCTTATTTGTTCTCCAACACACTGGCACCCTCCATTACGGGCGCATCTATCGAGGTGTTCAACATGCTTTCAGAAACAACGGCTTTGCGCGATAAGTTGGAGAAGAATACCCAATACTTCCGCCAGCAGATGACGGCTGCCGGTTTTGATATTAAGCCGGGCGAACACCCGATTGTGCCCATTATGCTTTACGAAGCACCGTTGGCACAGCAGTTTGCGGAGAAGTTACTCGATAAAGGTATTTATGTAATAGGTTTCTTTTACCCGGTGGTGGCAAAGGGCCAGGCGCGCATACGGGTACAGATTTCTGCCGCACACGAGCAACACCACCTGGATAAAGCCATCAAAGCATTTACCGAAGTAGGTAAAGAACTGGGCGTTTTAAAGTAAGTCGATTAGAGCAGAATAAGTTAAGGTAGCCCTCTTGCGGGCTACCTTAGTTTTTTGCTAAGACCGGCCACCGAAGGAAACAATCCGTAGATCACCTCTTGTTCTTCGGACGGCAAAAAGTAAATCTTATCTTTTTTGCCTTTGATTTTCATGCTGTACAGGTTGAACATGGGGATGAAACGGATGTCTTTGATGTCGGACTGTTCGAAACGTTGTACTTTTCTATTGGCGATTACCGCCACCTTCTTTTTGCCAATGGCCACGCGGCTGAGCCTGGATGAGAACAACCAGTAGAGCGCCACAAACACAAGACCCAATGTAAAAATGATGAAGGCTGCATATTGCCCCTTGAAGGTTTCTCCTTGCTTTAGAAGGAAAACACCAGCGATGAGCCATTGCAGGAGACCAAAGGCCAGAAAAAAGTACTTAGCGAAATAGTATTTCACCAGACTGGCTTCTTTCATTTTATAAATATTTGGTTATCAATGAACTGTTATACGAAAATAGTAACAATTTGTTAACAATGAAAGTTAGATGGGTAAAATGGGGGGTAAGGTAACCGGTGCGGCCGGTCAGGCGGTTGCCTGGTTTTCGGGTTCCGGTTCTACGGGCACTTCGTCCCACTTTTCGGGTTCTTCGTTGTGCAGGTATTCCAGTATCTTTTGTTCTACTTGCTTCAACTTTAGCCCGCGCAGGTATTTGCCATTGCGCGCCAAGATCAACCGGCCGGTTTCTTCCGAGATGGCGAGCACCAGCGTGTCGCTGTTTTCACTCATGCCGATGGCGGAGCGGTGACGCAAACCAAACTGCGCAGGCAGGTGATCGTTTTCGCTAACCGGCAAAACGCAACGTGCGGCCTTGATACGGCCTTTGTAGATGATCACTGCGCCATCGTGCAGGGGGCTGTTCTTATTGAAGATGGAGAGCAGCAACCTTTTGTTCACGGCCGCATCCAGTGGATCGCCCGTTTCGGCATAGAATTTCAGCTCGATATCGCGCGAAAAAACAATCAGGGCACCTGTTTTGGAAGCTTTCAGTGTTTTGATAGCCTCTAACAACTGGTTTACATCAAACTCTTCGTGGCTGTCCTGGCGCCAGTTAGAAATGGACCTGAACCATGTTTCGCGGTTAAACTCCGTGCTGCGGCCAATCACCAAGAGAAATTTTCTCAGCTCTGGTTGAAAAAGAATGATCATGGCCAGCACACCCACACCCATGAACTGCCCCAAAATGGTGGCCAGCAATTCCATCTCAGCAGCCTTCACGATCAAGTAGATCAGGTAGAGAGCCAGTATCCCCAGAAAAATATTCACGGCAAGACTTCCCCTGATCAGTTTGTATACCTGGTAAAGCAATATGGCCACCAGCGCTACGTCTACAAAATCGACCCAACCGATCTCCAGAAAACCTATTTTGAAAGCCAGTATCACTTGGTAAAGTTAGCGATTCCTCCCTGTAATTTTGTTACCAACGCTATGCATTGCCTCGCCTCCTTCACATCGTGCACGCGCAAAACCGAGGCACCCTTTAGCAGGGCAATGGTGTTGAGTGCGGTGGTGCCGTTTAATGCTTCATCGGCAGTTACCTCCAGCGTGCGCCAGATCATTGATTTGCGCGACACGCCCACCAGCAAGGGCTTGCCTGCTGCCAGCAACAAGTTAAGTTGGTTTAATAATTCAAAGTTCTGGTCGGTAGTTTTGGCAAACCCGAAGCCAGGATCGAGTACAACATCTTTCACCCCCATTTCCTTTAGCCGGTTGAGTTTCGGATGAAACTCGTCCAGCACATCTTTCACCAGGTGGTTGTATTGGGTCAGTGTTTTCATGGTTTGGGGCGTGCCGCGCATGTGCATCATGATGTAGGGCACCTGTTGCTGTGCCACCAATTCAAACATGTGGCTATCTAAATCGCCACCGCTAATATCGTTAATCATAGAGGCGCCAGCCGCCAACGCTCTTTTGGCCACATTGCTTCGAAAGGTGTCGATGCTAATAACCGCGTTGGGAAATGCTTTCGCTATTTTTTCGATAGCGGGCAGCACGCGTTTTGTTTCTTCTTCCTCAGAAATATCGGTGGCACCGGGCCGGGAGGAGTAGCCACCCACATCAATCATGTCTGCCCCCTCGGCCAACATTTTTTCGGTGTGCTTCATGGCGGCATCTGTCGAAAAATGCTGGTTGCCATCGTAAAAACTATCGGGCGTAACGTTTAAAATGCCCATCACGCGGGGAGTGGAGAGGTCGAGCACCTGGCCCCTGATGTTCAATGTGCGCGTTGCCGGGTTTATCATGATTAAAGGAATATTTGCTTTATTTTGCAGCGCTTATGATGGAGAAAACCGCCACCGAATATAAAGAGGTAATTGCCACGTGCAAAGCACTGTTCGCAAAGAAAACGCACGACTATGGAACGGCCTGGCGGGTGCTGCGTCTGCCCTCCATTACCGACCAGATTTTCATTAAGGCACAACGCATCCGAAGTATTCAGGAAAAAGGCACCCAAAAGGTAGACGACCCGGTAAAGGATGAGTTTGTGGGCATCATCAATTATTGCATCATCGCTCTCATACAAATGCATCTAGCCACCTCCGGCAAAATGGAGATGAGCTTTGAAGAACTGGAACCACTGTACGACCAGATTGCGAGTGAGACTTTTGATTTACTGCAAAACAAAAATCATGACTATGGAGAGGCCTGGCGCGATATGCGTGTGAGTTCCATGACCGACATTATTCTTATGAAGTTGTTAAGAGTGAAACAAATTGAAGACAACGCAGGTAAAACCCTGGTAAGCGAAGGTGTGAAAGCCAACTACCAGGACATGATCAACTACTCGGTATTTTGTTTGATTAAGTTAAATGCAGTCAACGGTCAATAGTCCACTGTATTTATGGCGTTTAAGTTCGAAAAATTGGATGTCTGGAAGGAGTCGCTTGAGCTGACGAGAGCAATTCATGAGCTGTGTTTCAAATTTCCGAAGGAGGAACTTTATGTTCTAACACCGCAGATCAAGAGAGCGGCCGATTCGGTTTCTTTAAATATTGCCGAGGGGTCAACTGGCCAGACTAATCCGGAGTTCAAGAGATTTTTGAGTTACGCTATTCGGTCAGCCATTGAAGTTGTTGGATGCCTCTATCGTGCGAAGGCCAGAGAAATTGTGTCAGAAGAAGATTTCATGAGAATTTATAATCAATGCGATGTTAGTAAAAAGAATTCGGGCGCTTAAAAAATCAATAATGTAAAATACACTCGGTCAACTGTTGACCGAGGACTGTCGACCTTTTAACTATGAAAAAATACATCGACTTATTTTCCCGGGTTTTTGTAGGCGGCCTCTTTATTTTCTCCGGCCTGATCAAGCTAAACGACCCCGTTGGCACACAGATAAAAATGGAAGAATACTTTGAAGTATTTGCTCAGGACTTCGGATCGGTTTTTCATGCATTTATTCCGTGGGCTTTAGAGATCGGCATGATCATGATTGTGCTTGAACTCGTTCTGGGTGTGGCTATTCTCATTCACTACCGCATGGCGCAAACCACGTGGGTGCTGCTGGCCCTGATGGTCTTCTTCACCTTCCTCACTTTCTACTCAGCTTATTTTAATAAAGTTACCGACTGCGGTTGTTTTGGCGATGCCATCAAACTTACTCCGTGGGAGTCGTTCTGGAAAGACATTATATTAATGGTATTTGTACTGCACCTGTTTTGGTACCGCAAAGGTTATGAACCCATGCTGCGAACCCGCGAAGGACATGGCGTGGTGGTACTCGTAGCGTTACTGTGCACCTTCATCGGCATTTACGCCATCAACCATCTGCCCTTTATCGATTTTCGTGCATACAGAATTGGCAACAACATTCCGCAGCAAATGATACCTGCCGAACAGCCCATTGTGGAGTATGTTTTCACGAAAGATGGAAAAGAAGTAGCGTCCACCACCTTCCTCACCGAGCCGGGCTATCAATACGTGTCTTCGCGTGTGCTGAATGAAGAAAAGACGAAACCAAAAATCACCGATTATTATGTATCGAGCCCGGAGGGCGAAGATAAAACCTCCTACACTTTTGAAGGGAGCCGCCTCCTCATTGTGATGTACGATGTGAACAAAGCATCTGTTAAGAACATAGGCGCCATCCGCGAGTTAACCAAACAGCTCGAAAGCAGGGTGGACTGTTTTGTGTTGACCTCTTCTTCGGCTGAGCAGATGGAGGCATTTCGCCACGAAAACCAGTTGGCGGTACCTTACTACTTTGCCGATGCCACCGTGTTGAAAACCATTCTGCGTTCTAACCCTGGCATTGCCCTGTGGAAGAATGGAACGGTGTTGGGCAACTGGCACCATAACGATACACCCTCGGCCGAAGAAATCCTGCAGTTGCTTCAATGAAAATTTTCCTGATAGGCCTACCGGGGTCTGGCAAAACTTCGCTGGGGCGTGAATTGGCCGCAGCGCTTGCCTTGCCCTTTTTCGACCTGGATAAGGAAATAGAAAGGCACGAGCAGAAACTTGTAAAGGACCTATTCAAAGAGAAGGGCGAACCTTACTTTCGTCAACTGGAATCTGACCTGCTGGCCAAAGCATGCCGTTCTGATAAACAATTTGTGATGGCCACCGGTGGAGGTGCCCCGTGTTTTTTTGATAACATGGAAAAAATTAACCGCGCTGGTATTTCGATTTTTCTTGATGTGCCCGCGCGCGAAATTATGCGAAGGATGCTGGCATCTAAATTGGAGAACCGTCCGCTATTGGCCGCCAGCGGTAAAGATGGTTTAAAAGACCAAATTGAATTTCTCCGTTCCAATCGTATCAGTACCTATCGGCAGGCGCAGTTTACCTTTCAGGGCGAGGCAATCTCTGTTCAAGAAGTGCTCACAGCTATCAACCCGCTACTCAAAAAATAAATCCAATCGTGGCCATTACATTGGTAGTTCTTTGCTCGAAGGAAAACAAAGGGCTTTGGTTGCTATTTACGCTGTAAGGTCGGTACGAATTTTTTCCGAGGGCTTGAACAACGGCAAAGTCGATGAAGAAATCGGCTGTACGATAGCCCACGCCACCCGATACGGTACGCACTGCCCTGCTGATGTCGTTTTGTTGATTAATAAAAGGGTCGGCCAGCAATTGATAGCCGCCCCGGAGCCGCCACTCCTTCAGGCGGAATTCTGCTCCCATTCTTACGTTGGTAACAGGCTTATACAGCGACTTAATGCGGTCGTTATCGCCATTGTATGATATACCCGTAATTTCCGAACTGTAGCGTGCTTGCGAATAGTTTACTTGTTCGACATCAGCTGTAATGAAGCCGTGCTTTTTCAGAAAAAAGGTAGCGCCCACATTAAGCCGCCAGGGGGTGGTGAGGTTATATTCTGATGTTACCATGTCGGTGCTGGAACTTTTGTTCGAAAGTATCTCAGATCCATCGCCATAATAATCGTAATTGTTCCAGTTGCTTTCTAAGCGTGCAAAGAAGTTGTCGGTGAGGTTATAGAAGGTGGGTGTGGAGGCAGATATGCCCACTTGTAAAAAGTCCACCGGGCGGGCAATACCGCCAACGGTCAGGTTTACCCCCGATCCGCGAATACTCAGTTCTTCATCCAACGAAAAGTCCGACAGGGGCTCGCCCTCAAATTCTTCTCTGTAGCTTTTTTCAGACTTGTAACGCAGCGAGGTAATGCCCAGCCCTGCCCCGACAAAAAAGCGATCATCGAAGTTGGCACCGTATGAAAAAGACCACTGGTTTTGCGCACCTCTCGTTTGTACTGTTTCCGTCTGGTAGGGCTCGCCCAGAACATCGGTGAAATATTCGGTGGGGTCGTTGTTTGGATCCAGCACGGTGCTTTCGCCTATCAGGTAGTTGTTGTAGGCCAATTCTGTTACTGTATTAAAGGAGTAGCCGTTTTCATCGAATTGGGAAGGCGTGCGACCGGTGGCTTCCTCCAAAAAATAGTCGATCAACGAGGTGGCCGAATTAAGACCTTCGTACCGCATAGACCGGTTGAAATGGTTTGTGCGCGTGAACGTAACTGCGAAGGTGCCGCGAACAAATGAGCCGCGTGCGCCATCATCAGACGAAATGACCAGGCCCAATCCTGATAGGTTGATGCCAGCACGTGTATCGTTATTGTTCTCCGAAATGGGAGTGTTGCCACGGAAATAATCGCCTTTCACGGAAGTGGTGAACTGCCCCGGGCTGAATGAGAACTCTGACTTGTTGTACATCCCCAGGCCTGCGGGGTTGGTTGCAGCAGAACTGAAATCGCCACCCAGGCTAACCTGCGCGCCACCCAATGCCTGTATGCGCGCGCTGCCACCCGGTTGGGTGCGGCTGAACAACAATGCTGTTTCCGTAAAACTTTGCGCCCATAAATGCCCGCTGAGCATAGTAATAGCTGCGAGCATTAGCCCCTTCGTTGTTTTCATACGCTGTTGTGTTTTTTAGTCCCTGCCTCTTGAACGGCTACCTCCTCCTGACGATCCTGAATTGCTGGGTGCAGAAAAACTCCTGGTGTTGCCCCCACTGTTAAAACTGGATGA
The DNA here is from genome assembly GCA_964429845.1 of uncultured Ohtaekwangia sp. GTDB lineage: Bacteria > Bacteroidota > Bacteroidia > Cytophagales > Cyclobacteriaceae > ELB16-189. The sequence goes on along the minus strand of CAYSCT010000001.1, from coordinate 928,000 downwards.
GCGACTGTTGGAATTAGAGTTGTTGAAATTAAACCCTGAGTTAGAGTTATTGTTGTTCGACCAACTGCGTGAATTATTGTTATCGCCCCACGTGCTGGTGCGCTGGCGTGTGCCTTCATTGTTGCTGAAGTTGCTCCGCCCGTTGTTGTTCGACTCATTGCCCCAATACGAACGGGTTTGGGTTACCTCAGGGTTGCGTCTCCAACTGCGGTCATAGTAGTTCTGCTGGTCATTTACATCGGCCCGTGTGCGGCCCGTAGAAATTTCTCTGCCGCTGCGCGTAAGAGAGTTAATCGGGCGAGAGGTGTCTACATCGTTATTGAGCGAACTGCTGCGGTCACTTCGTCTGCCATATACTACCCGGGGTCTGTTGCCATTGTCGCCATCGATGATGATGACCTGGTTAGGATAGCGGTTATAGTAGCAATAGGGGTTCCCCCACCAATTCCATCCCCAGTTGTTCCATCCCATGTTCCAGGATGGCCCCCACGCCCACGAATTGTAATAGTAGGTGTCCCAGAAAAAGCCTGAGGGGCTTCCCCAGGTGTTCCATCCCCAGGGCGACCAGTTGTTCCAGCCATAGCCAACAGACATCGACCAGCGCGACCCGCCCCAATAGGGATTCATAAAAGGATCGCCCCAGTAGGGGCTGAAGCCACCAGCGAAGGGGCTACCGAAGCCGCTCGTGTAGGCAAAACCGGGATTTACCCAACCATTGCCATAAAAAGGGCTGCTAAATGCACCAGGTGCGTAGTAGTTGTTGTTTCTGAATTGAGGATTAACCCCCACGGGCTGATAGCCCGACAGGAAATAGTTGGGTTCTTCGTCCTGGCTGCTGGGGTTAGTTTTCAGCCTCGAAACGTACTCCGGATTCACATTTCTGGCAGAGTAAGAATCGGTAGGGTTGATGCCCAGCGTTTTACGACTTTCTTCATTCAATTGCTCTTCGCGCTTGCGCGCTTCACGAGCCGTTAACTCGCGCATCTTTATCCGGTCTTTGCGGTTGAAATACATGTCGTCTACCTCTACCTGCTGTGCTTGTGCAGCCCATGCACCCGCCAGCCATACACCCATCATCAAACTTTTTTTCATCGCATTCCACTTTAGTTCCCAACAAAAATGAAAACCACTTTTATTTTGATAAAGCTACCCAATTCTTATAACAAGTTTACGATTAAATCGATTCCGCGGCCATAAGAAAAGGGGTGGTAGTTTGGCCATTATATCTGCCCGAAAACGCTGAAAACCACCTGTTATGCTGCAAAAGGCGGTTATATTTGCCGTTCGTTTAACGCTTTTAGCAAACTATTATACCCATGGGAAAGGAAATTACCGCGCGCAGCGAAGATTACTCGCAATGGTATCTGGACATTGTAAAAAAGGCCGACCTGGCCGAGAACTCTGATGTGCGGGGCTGCATGGTGATTAAACCGTATGGCTACAGCATCTGGGAAAAAATGCAGCAGGGCCTCGACAAGATGTTTAAAGACACCGGCCACGTAAACGCCTATTTCCCCCTGTTTGTGCCCAAGAGCATGTTCGAAGCCGAAGAGAAAAATGCAGAGGGCTTTGCCAAAGAGTGCGCCATAGTAACGCACTACCGGCTAAAGAACGACCCGGCTCAGAAAGGTAAGCTGATGGTAGACCCCGATGCGAAGCTGGAAGAAGAATTGGTGGTACGCCCTACCAGCGAGGCCATTATCTGGAGTACTTACAAACGCTGGATACAATCTTACCGCGACTTGCCTATTTTGGTAAACCAGTGGGCCAATGTGGTGCGCTGGGAAATGCGTACGCGTTTGTTTTTGCGCACCGCAGAATTTTTGTGGCAGGAAGGACACACCGCCCACGCCACTGAAAAGGAGGCCATTCAGGAAACAGAACAAATGTTGAATGTCTATGCAGACTTTGCTGAAAACTTTATGGCCCTGCCGGTGATAAAAGGCCGAAAGAGTGAAGGCGAGCGTTTCCCCGGAGCCATCGATACCTATTGTATTGAAGCCATGATGCAAGACGGAAAAGCCCTGCAGGCGGGAACCTCGCATTTTCTGGGGCAAAACTTTGCCAAAGCGTTCGATGTGCAGTTTACCAACAAGGAAGGTAAACTGGAATCGGTGTGGGGTACCTCGTGGGGTGTAAGTACCCGCCTGATGGGTGCGTTGATCATGGCGCACTCCGATGATGATGGACTGATCATTCCGCCCAAACTGGCGCCCATTCATGTGGTGATTGTTCCCATCTTTAAAACAGAGGAAGAGTTAAATCGCGTTTCTGAAAAGGTGAATGTGATAGCGGCCGCCCTGCGCAAGCTGGGCTACAGCGTGAAGTTCGATAACCGCGACAACTATAAGCCCGGCTATAAATTTGCAGAATACGAAATGCGCGGAGTGCCCGTGCGGCTGGCCATTGGCCCACGCGACCTCGAGAACGGCACGGTTGAAATGGCCCGCAGAGATACCAAAGAAAAGAAAGTGGTGCAGTTGGATGAGGTAGTGAATGTAATCCCCGCGTTGTTGGATGAAATTCAGCAGAATATATACCAGCGTGCGTTGAAGTTCCGTCAGGAAATGACCACGCGGGTAGACTCGTACGAGGAATTCAAAAAGGTGCTGGACGACAAGGGCGGCTTTGTGTTGGCCCATTGGGACGGCACTGCCGAAACTGAGGCGAAAATCAAAGAAGAAACGAAAGCTACCATCCGCTGCATTCCACTCGATGCACCCGAAGAACAGGGCAAATGTGTTTATTCAGGAAAACCCTCTAACAAAAGGGTGTTGTTTGCGCGGGCTTATTAATCCCCACCGAATAAATCGTTAGCTTTGGAAATATGGAGTGGGCTACCATTATAACCTTGATCTTTTTCGGACTGGCGCTGGTGATTGTGGAAATCATTTTTGTGCCGGGCACTACCCTGGTAGGTCTGGCCGGTTTTGTTTTAATGGTGCTGGGTGTGTGGTTTGCCTTTTCCAACTTTGGCAGAGAGGCCGGGTGGATAACTCTGGCAGGCACCACGGTGGCCTCGGGCTTGCTGTTGTATTTTTCTTTCAAAGCGAATGTATGGGGAAGATTTGCTTTAAAGTCGGTCATCGATAGCAAGGTAAATGAGAGTGTACCTCGCCCATTTGAAACGGGCCAGGAAGGCGTAGCCACCTCGGCCCTGCGGCCTATCGGCAAGGCGGAGGTAAACAACCATACCGTAGAAGTAACAACATGGGGCGGCTATTTAGAACCCGGAACCCGCATACGTATTGTGAAAGTTTTACCAAACCAAATTATTGTAGAACCTATAAACTAATCTTATGGAAGGTTTAGCATTTATTTTTATTGTCTTTCTATGCATCATAGGCTTTTTCCTGTTTATGTATTTTGTGCCGGTAGGGCTTTGGATTACCGCCATCTTTGCCGGTGTAAAGGTTACCATAGGTTCGCTCATTGGTATGCGCATCCGAAAGGTGCCGCCCAGCGTAATCGTTAACTCACTCATTACAGCGAATAAAGCCGGTATAGCTATTACCACCAATGAATTGGAAACACACTACCTGGCCGGTGGAAACGTGCCCAATGTGATTCGCGCCCTTATTTCGGCCGAGAAGGCCAATATTAACCTTGATTTCAAACAGGCTACCGCCATCGACTTGGCCGGCCGCGATGTATTTGAGGCGGTACAGATTTCAGTAAACCCAAAGGTGATTACCACACCCAAGGTGGCCGCGGTAGCGGCCGATGGTATACAATTAATTGCCGTGGCGCGCGTTACGGTGCGTGCCAGCATACAACAGTTGGTGGGTGGTGCTGGTGAAGATACCATCCTCGCCCGTGTAGGCGAGGGTATTGTTACTTCCATCGGTTCGGCCCAATCGCACAAAGAAGTGTTGGCCAACCCCGACAAGATTTCCAAGTTGGTGCTGTCGCGGGGGCTGGATGCCGGCACGGCATTCGAAATTCTTTCCATTGACATTGCAGACGTGGATGTGGGAGCTAACATTGGTGCCAAGTTGCAAACCGACCAGGCAGCTGCCGATTTGAAGGTGGCAGAAGCACGTGCGGAAGAACGCAGGGCGATGGCCGTGGCGCTAGAGCAGGAAATGATTGCCAAGGCGCAGGAAGCAAAGGCCAACGTTATTCAGGCCGAAGCGGAAATACCAAAGGCTATCGCGCAAGCTTTCATCAGCGGCAATTTAGGCGTAATGGATTATTACAAGATGCAGAACGTGCAGGCCGATACCGACATGCGCCAGTCCATTTCCGGATCGGGCAAAGGCAACCAGCCGAAGCAATAAGGAGTCTGAAAAAAATCTAAGAGGGATTAAAAGGCCGCCAAGGGGTGGCCTTTTTTGTTACATTCATTTCTTGCGATCAGTTTGCACTGAGTACCTGCCACGGTGCCTGAAGGTGCGCCAGGAAGTTACCTGTCTGCGCATCGTAAATCAGTTGGTGGTATTTCATAGGTATAATGGACAAGCCATCGCGGGTAAGCGTGCCCCAATATTTTTCGTCTTTGGCCAGCACTTGTTGGTTGGGTAGCAGGTGCAGTTCTTCAAAACGTGGTTCTATCAAAACGTTACCGAGCCGGTCAGCCAGCCCCTTTTTTCCGGCCGACACCACCACCAACGCATCGCCTCGACTGAAAATGGAATCGTAACGAAAAGGCAGCAGCGTTTTGCCCTCCGCATCAATCAAACCTGCTTTGCCATTTCTATAGGCAATGGCCACACCCTTGTCAAAATCGGTAACCGATTCGTAGTTGGGATTGATGACAATCTGATCTTCTTTGTTCACAAAACCCCAACGCCCCAGGATTTTCACAGGTGCCATGCCGTTTTGAAATTTGCCAATGCCCTCGTAGCGATTGGCCACGCGCAGGCGGCCCCTTGCATCGATAAACCCATAGCGGCCATCGCGATAGATGCCGCGAAAGCCTTCACTTTCTTCAAAAATTTTTTCGGTGGGCAAGTCCACCGCCCCGTTGGCCACCGACTCCAATAAGCCCGAGAATGAAATAAACTTCAACTCACCATCGGGCAATCGTTCTTCGAAATGCTCATGGGTGGGTAACAATTGATTGCCGGTAAAGTAGATGGTTTCGCCCGCCAGGTTTTTTACGAAAGTGATAGAGTCGGCTTTTTCGAGGTAGAGGTCTTCGTTAACCAATTGAATGTTATGCGCCTGCGGTGCCACGCGCCACTTTTCTTCAAAGTCTATAATACCAAACTGATTTTTGAATTCAACATGCACCAGTGCGTGGTTGAAATGAATGATTGAATCGTACACACACGAAAGTATTTCTTGCCCATAGCGGTTCATGGCACCGGTATAGCCACGCTGCACCACCGGGAAGAATTTGCCATTCCATGGTAAAATGAGTTGGTAGAATTTTTCGGATTTCTTAATGCCGAATGTATCGTACAATGCCCACTGCCACTCTCCGAACTTTTTTGTACCTCCCCGAACAAAATTTTTCTCCAGCACCAACGTATCGAAATCGAAAGGGAAGACGTTTTTGCCCGATGCGTGGATAAGCCCATATTTATGGTTGATGCCTGCTACCGCCAGTTTGTTCTGCCACGTGCCTATGTAATCATATTGTAAGGCGATCTTGGTTTCGAGCGAGGTATTGACTGTGCCTTGCTTGTCCGCCATCGACACAAGGTACTCCGTATCGCTTGGTGTAATCTGGTCTGCGTTTGTTACCGCTTTTACCTGATTGTCGGGCGCGAGCAGAAACCACTCATCAAACAATCGCGCAGTAATGGTGCCGTTGTCGCCAACCTTTATTTCCCGATAGGTGGGCTGTTTTTCGAAAACCCCTTCGTGGTTGATGATGCCCTGTTTGAAATCCTGATACACAATGGCCTTTCCTTTTCTGAAGGCTGCGATGCTGTCAATCGAAAAGGGCGTAAGTTGAACACCGTCTTCCGAATACAGGGCCGTTTTCTTTTCAAAGTTCTGCACGGCAAGTCGCATGGGCCCCAGGTGGCGGATATCGCGGAATTGCAGTGGAAGAATGCGGTTGTCGTTCAGGTCGATGAGGCCGTATTCGTAGCGTGCTCCGTTTTTTACCAACACGATGGCGCGAAGGCCGCGAATGGAAATACCATCGTAATGGAAGGGCACGGTTACTTTGCCCTCCAGGTTAAGGCATCCGAATTTTTTGGTATAGGGATTTATCCAGCGGGCGGCTACTACACGATCGCCACCGGCAGAGGTCAGCACTTCATAATTTGCTGGCGTAACGAATTCTTTCTTCAGGTTGATGAGCCCCCATTGGCCGTTTTGCCGGTACCCTGTAACCTGGTTGATGACCGAGAAGTTGCCATCGGACCAACCGAGTGCATCGAAGGAGGCGGGAAGAATCACTTTGCCTTCTTCATTGCGCAGACCTGCTTTGCCATTTTCGTAGAAAAGCTGATAGTCGGCAGCTTGTGCCGAACACAACCAGAGTAACAGAACAAAAGCAAATCCCTCTCTCATGGGAAGCCAAAGGTACACATAAACCAAAAATAAAAGGCTGACTTGGGTAAGCCAGCCTTGAAGAATCAGTTCAAAAATACATTACTTGGGTTCGTACGTTGCCTCTACCTCACTTGCAAAATCAAACTTAAGCCGAAGTTTATCTTCGGTGAGCTCTAATATGGTGTAATTAAGGGTAATGGTTACTCCGCTCTCCGTTTGTGAAACTGCAAGAATGGTTTCATTGGACTTGAATTCCCAAGTACCAGTTATGGTGGTGGGAAAATCTGGATCGCATTTGGTGGCACCTTCAGAAAATCTATACTCGAAATCTATCTTATACTCATAACTATCATCTGCGAGGCAGGTTTCTGGATCACCCTCAAGGGTTCCAAGTTTTAGCCGTGTCATTTTCCATACGTGTGCTGATATCAGCTCCGTTTTGGTTTTCGGTTTCGGCTCATCGTCTTTGTCGCACGAACTAATGAATACAACCGCGCCCAGCATGAGCACAGTGAACAGGGGTTTTATAAGTTTGATCATGTTGATTTACTTCGGAGTAGTAAAGTTAACATAATCGGTCGGAGTATCTATATCCACTTTCGCTTCTTCGCAGTTCACAAAAGCCGTTTTCTCTTTATTTCCAGCCAGAAGCTTTCGGGCGCCTTCCTCATCGCCCAGTTGGTAAATAGCGGGCCAAACCGATTTTTCAAAATAAGCCGGCACACCTAAAATGCCGGCATAACGGGTGGCCACCATCTCTTTCTTGGTTTCCGCTTGCCTTTGCACCAATGCCTGAATGTGCAAGCTGGTGATGAAGGGCTGATCGCACACCATCACCACGGTGCCACGCAAGTGGGGGTATCTTTCCTCGATAAAGCGGAGCCCTGTTTTGAGAGATGACCCCATTCCTTTTTGCCATGTTTCGTTGGTAACAATGTCAATTGGCAGCGTTGCCAGGCTTTGTCGATGGGTTTGCGCATCTGCACCTAAAACCACCACTACCCGAAAGGGAGAGGACTGGATGGCGATACCAACGGCATGGGTAAGCAGTGTTTTATTTTTCCACGGCAACAATTGTTTCGACTGCCCCATGCGGGTGGAGGCGCCTGCAGCGAGAATCAAAATAGTAGTTTCGTTCATTATACGCCTGTGGCGTGCTTAATGGTTAAACGTTCGTTTTCAACTGAAATTTTGATGAGATCAGTGTAGCATTTAGGGTACTTTATTCAAGCTAAATGCCACGTAGCTGTCGCCTGACCGGGTGCTCATTTTGCCGCCACCGCAGGCAATCACCACGTATTGTTTACCGCGCACCATGTAGGTGGCGGGTGTGGCATAACCACCGGCAGGGAGTTTGTATTCAAAAAGAATATCTCCGGTGTCCTTATCGAAAACGCGAAACATTTCATCTCGGCTGGCGGCAATAAAAATCAAACCTCCTGCTGTGGCGATGCCGCCTCCGTAATTTTCTGTACCGGTGGGCGGCACGCCCTGTGCCTTCAGTTCGGCAAACTCGCCCAACGGTCTCTGCCATTTAATGGTTCCGTTTTTCATATCGATAGCGTTCAATGTTCCCCAGGGAGGCGCAACGGCAGGGTACCCCTTTGGGGTAAGAAACCGGTTGTAGCCTGTATTAGAGTATAACACTTCCGGATCGCGTTCAAAAATCCCCTTCTTTTCATCTTCTGTACGCTCGTGCAGGTCAAGCACATAGCGGGCAATGGCATCACGTTCGGTGTCGGCCAGGTGGGTGAAGGCTGGCATTACACCTTTGCCGGTTGCCATCAATACTTTGAGTGATTCTTTTGAGTATTTGTTTTGCAGATTTCTAAGCGAGGGAAACACATGGCCATCGCCCCCTCTGTCAATGCCGTGACAGGTGGCGCAGTGCGCGCGGTAGAGTGTAATACCCGCCCACGCGTCTTCTTTCAGCCGTACATCTACCATTGTCAATATCCACGGCATTTCGTTGGCGTTTACATATAAAGTTTCCGTATCCGGATCGAAAGAAGGGCCACCCCATTCGGCACCACCATCGAACCCTGGAAAAATGATGGTGCCTTCGCGGCTGGGGGGAAGGAATTGTTTGCCGGTGCGAAGACCTTTCATTCTTTCGCGGATGATACTGTCCTCACCAGAAATAGTATTAACCATATCTGCGGTAAATACCTGGCGCGCAAAGGGTGCAGGTTGTGTGGGTACGGGCTGCGTGGGCCAGGCTTCTTCACCCTCCAGATCGCTGGCTTCTGCCGGTACTTCTTTTATGGGAAACAAAGGTTCACCCGTATCGCGATTAAAAACATAGACATAACCGGTTTTTGTTACCTGGGCTACAGCGTCAAGTCTTTTTCCTTGGTGTGTGAGAGTAATGAGTATGGGTGATGCTGGCAAGTCGCGATCCCACAGATCGTGGTGAACGATCTGGTAGTGCCATTTTCGTTTACCTGTTTGGGCATCCAAAGCCAGTACGCAGTTGGCAAACAGGTTTTGGCCCTTGCGGTTGCCACCATAAAAATCGAACGAAGCAGACCCGGTAGATGCAAATACCATTCCCCGCCTTTCATCTACACTCATGCCAGCCCAGGAGTTGGCACCGCCAATTTTCTGCCAGGCATCGGGTGGCCATGTTTCATAGCCTTCTTCTCCCGGTTTTGGTATGGTGTGGAAAGTCCAAACCAACTTTCCGGTCAACACATCAAATGCACGAATGTATCCGGGTGCGGCCACCGGTCCTTCGTGCACCCGCGACCCCATGATGATCAGGTTTTGAAAGATAACCCCCGGTGTGTTCGACAGCACCATCAGGTTAGCGGCCCTTTCGCCCAAACCCTCTTTCAGGCTTACCCGACCTTTGGTGCCAAAGCTTTCAATTTGTTCTCCGGTCTTTGCGTTCAGGCAATATAGATATTCGCCAAAGCTGTAGAGTATGCGTTGATCTCCACCCTGCGCCCAGTAAGTTACGCCTCTGTTCACACCCAAACCTGAATTTTGTTCTCCCGGATCGAAACGCCAGATTTCTTGCCCGGTAGTAGCATCGGCTGCAAAGGCACGCAGCGAAGGTGTGGTGCCGTAGAGCACCCCATCAATCACAATGGGGTTGCACTGAATTTGTGTTCTGTTGTTAATCGTATCCGCATCGCCCGAACGATACACCCATGCCACCTGAAGTTGAGATACGTTCTTCTTGTTGATCTGCGTAAGCGAAGAAAACTGTATGCCGCTGGCCGTGCCACCCTTTACACGCCACTCGGTGTGTTCGAAAGAATTGTTGCAGGAAAGGAGTAAAAGTGCAAGGGTAGCGAATAAGAACAGCTTCATGATGTTGAGTTAACAAATGAAGCTGCGAATTTTTGAAGAAGAAACCAAGCAAGAAACGGTTATTCCATGGGCCTGGCGGCTAAAAACATTTCTTCCATAATGGTACCCTGCAGGCTTGAATCTGCATCTACCAGAATTTTCCAGATGCCATTTTCTTTTCTCAGCGTCATGTAGAATTCGCTGTAGCTGATTCGGGTTTCGCCATTGGCGCGCACCACGGTAGATTCAAAATAGCCCCGCTCGTATGCCATCTGGGTGTTCGCCAACCGTGCCGTAAAGCGCATTTCTGTGGTTCGCTTCACTTTGCCTTCGCGCTGAATCCGTTCGAAGTTGGGCAAAAAGGAATGGGCATATGCAGTGTAGTCAAGTACGCGCCCTGAACCCAGCGAGGCCTGCACCACCTCTGGCGACTGTACCGACATGAAACGCGGCCCATCAAACTCGTTGCTTGCCTTTAAGAATGGTTTCCACACTTGCTCGTTTATTTCTTGTTGAAAATCTTGAGTACTGGCCGGGCCCACATGCACGTCAGGAAGATCAACCCAACAAACCTCATGGCTGCAGCGGTTTGGCAGCCAAAAACATTTCTTCGGTAATGGTTCCTCCTTCGTTGCTGTCGGAGTCTACCAGAATCTTCCACGTGCCATTTTCTTTTCTCAGCACCACATGAAATTTGCCAAAGCTTTGTCTTTTTTCACCAGCGGCATTCACCATTTCGTTTTTGAAATAACCTACCTCATACGCCTGCGACCCATTGCTGAGGCGTTCCAAGAAGCGCAACTCGAAGGTATAGCGCGTTTTACTTTTCTCCATCGATTCTTTCCAGCCGGGCCAGCCTGCCTCCATTCCTTTTTGGTACTCCTCTAACCCCATCACTTTGTTGCGATTGATTTCGGCACGAATCAGTTCTTTGGAGTGGAGTGCCACAAACGCAGCCACGTCTTGGTTCATAATGGCTTTTTCGAAAGGCCTCCACACCTGTTCGTTTATTTCTGCCTGATCAGTTTGAGCAAAAGAGCAAAGGCTAGACAAAGTGAGGAGAATACTGAGTATGTTTTTCATTATTAAGGGGTTGAGTTTTAAGAATTCTTCTTCTGTTAGTGCCGGCATGGGCAAACTTGAGTCCGTCAATATTTTCCAGACACCTGCCTCTTTTCGCAACGACACTTGAAATTGAGAGTAAAAAACTTGTTGCCTGCCATCCGGAAAAGACAACATACTTTTGAAGTAGCCTACTTCGTAGGCCGCGCAGGCGGAGGCAACCCGTTGGAGAAACCGTAGTTCCATATGGAACCGGATATCGGGTGACTTTGTCTTGTTGGCAAGGGCGCCTGCGAAACCGCTTTTTGTATTCTGGCTGTACACATCGTAAGTGTAAACCTTTTGGTTACTTCCTTCGGCACGAATCAAAGCGATGGAGTGAACCGACAGATATTGTGTTGTATCCAAATTCCGAAGCCCCTGGCAGAAGGGCTTCCATACCTGTTCGTTTATTTCAGTTTTAGGTGTTTGTGCGGCCCCTGTTTTCAGCAGCGAGGCAAGCAACAGGCAAAGCAACATTCGGAACATTACCTTCCTTGTACGGAGGTGCGCGGCTCTTCGTTGCCTAAGTAAACCTGTTTAAAAACCTGGTCGCTGCGCTGGTCGCGTTGGTGTATGGGCCCTGACCGGTACTTCAAAAAACCTCCCGATCGGTTGGCAAACTTGCCTTGAATTTCCGCCACAATGGAAACGGCAATTTCATCGGGCGTTTCGGCCCCAATATCCAGACCTATGGGCGAATGAATGCGGTGGAAGTCTTCGGCTTTCAGTTCGATGCCTTCTTTCGCAAACTCAGCCTGCATTTTGTCGAAACGCTTGCGCGGACCCAGAATACCAATGTAGGGAGTAGAGGTGCGCAGTAGTTTTTTCAATACATCCCGGTCGTATTCATAATTGTGCGACATCAACACGCAAGCCGTATAAGGCGTTATCGGAAAATCGCGGTCAACGAATTCTCGCTGGCACAAGGAAAGTTTGTCGGCCGTGGGAAAGAATACAGGAGCAATGTGGGCCACACACTCATCGGTTACGGAAACGGTCCAACCCAAAGACTTGGCCAACTCGCTTACGGGCCTTGCATCGAAGCCGCCCCCGAAAATGATTAACGACACAGAGGGCTGCACCAACTCAATAAATACTTCTGCGCCATCAAAAACTTTGGCTCCCGATTTACCTGTCTCGAACACCTGCTTCAGGTCGGGCAAAACTTTTTCTGCCAATTGCGAGTTGGAGAACGAGACTTTGAAATTTCCTGCCGCTGTAAGCAGCATTTTCTCGGCTATACCTTCCTTGCCATCGAACAGGGTGGCCAAGCCGAGCGGTTCGGTTGTCTCGATAAAGCTTTCAAAAAGTGAAATCGGATTTTTCGGATCGTCTTTCAGCAAGGGTTCAATCAGCACATCGATAACACCGTTGCATCCTAAACCAATGCCCAGGTTCTGATTACTTTCCTCACGGGTATCGTAAGTTACTGTTAGCGGCTGCTGGTTGGCCATCACCTTTCGCGCTTTACGCAGAGCATCACCCTCCAGGCATCCACCGCTTATGGAGCCTACCCAGCGGCCATCGTCTGTAATCAGCATGCGCGCACCGGGACTACGGTACGATGAACCTCGCACCTTTACCACCGTTGCCAGGGCGGCCTTGCGTTGGGCGAAATCAATTTTGCGGTATTCCGACAGAATGGTTTTAAACTCTTTCACAATGCTCCTTTCTCCTTTGCGCTTCAGGCAGAGGATTTGTCATTTAAATTTACAGGAAGTTTTCTGATTCTTTTGCCAGTGGCTGCGAAGATGGCATTGCACAAAGCAGCGGCAACGGGAGGCAAGGTCATTTCGCCCAGCCCTTCAGGATTTTCGGTGCTGTCCGCCAGATGTACTTCTACAGCCGGTGCGTCTTTCAATCGCAACAGCCGGTACGTATCGAAGTTGCTTTCTTTGGCCCGGCCATTTTCAATGTGCACGGCCTGGCCCATGGCGGCACTCAGGCCATCTATGATTCCACCCTCCAGCTGGTTCATGGCACCACTTCTGTTGATAACGATACCGCAGTCCACCACGGCCACGGCTTTTTCCAACTTGATGGCATTGTTGGCCGCTAGGGAAACGCTGACTACTTCTGCCACGTAGGCACCAAACATAAAGTGGGCAGCAAACCCACGGTAGATGCCTTTGGGTGCCGGCTGAAACCAACTTGTTTTTTCAGCAGCCAAACGGATCACATTCTTCAGGCGCTTGGTGCTGTACACCGGGCCACCGTGGTCGCCATAGGGCATTTCTTTGTCTTCTTCTCCCAGCAGTTCGAGTCTGAAAGTAACCGGATCTTTGCCGGCCAGGTGCGCCATTTCGTCTATGAACGACTGATCGAGCCAAGCGGTGATGTTATGGCCGGGCGCACGCCAGGCGCCACGTGGCACTTTGCTTTGCACGGGCAGGTACTCCATTCTGAAGTGGGGAATGAAACCGGCCGGAAATCCGTCTGGGAATACTTCTGTACGAAAGGCAGGATCGCTGGAACCGCGGAAGCCATAGCGTGACGTTGTAGACGACTTCAGGTGCCACGCATTTAATTGATTGTTGGCATTGAGGCTGGCCTTGATTTTAAACAGGCCGTTGGGACGGTAAAAGTCGTGTTGAATGTCGTCCTCGCGGGTCCACACCACTTGCACGGGTTTCTTGATGGTTTTGGAAACGTAGATCGCCTCGCAGGCATAATCGGCCATGAGCCTGCGGCCGAAGCCACCACCCACGCGCGTCATCCGCACTTTTATTTTGTCGCGGCCGAGGCCGGTAAGGGCAGCGGTGAGGCCCAGTACGCTGCCGGGCACTTGCGTGGGGCCCCACAAGTCGGCACCATCTTCGCGCACATCTGCAATGTAGTTCATGGGTTCCATAGGCGCATGGGCCAGCAGGGGCGCCTCATAAACCGCCTCGTGCACTTTGGCACTTCCGGCAAAGGCTTCTTCCACATTTCCGTCATCGCGCAGCACCTCGCCTTGGGTAGAAATATTTTTCTCGAACTGCGTTTTCAGGTTGTCATCGCTCTCGGTTTCGCCATTCTGGAAATCCCACTCTACCTTCAGTGCTCTTCGGCCTTTCATGGCAGCCCACGTACTACGGGCCACCACCGCCACACCCGCCACCAGGCGCGTGGGGTCGGGAGTGGGATCAATAATCACCACTTGTTCTACACCCGGCACTTTCAACGCCAAGCTGTCATCAACACTTTTTACTTTTCCTCCAAACACAGGGCACCGTTCTATCACCGCTACGCGCATGCCTTTGGGTTTGGCGTCCAAGCCAAATTCGGCCTTCCCTGTAACAATCAGTTGGTTGTCAACACCGGCTAATGACTGGCCGATCACTTTAAAATCTTTCGGATCCTTCAGTTTAGGATCTTCACGTACTTCTAATCGGGCGGCTGCTTCGGCCAGTTCGGCATAAGTAAATTTTTTGTCGGTGCCGGTTTGATAAACGGCTCCCTGTTTGGCGTAACATTTATTGAGCGGCACGTTCCACTTACGCGCAGCTGCTTCCACCAGCATTTCGCGCGCGGCAGCACCCGCTTTGCGCAAAGCCGTGAAGTTGGTTTTAATGGCTGTGCTGCCACCGGCAAATTGCGCACCGAAGCGCGGATCGAGGTGCCCCTGCTCTACCACAATGTGTTGCCAGTCAACCTCCAATTCTTCGGCTATGATTTGTGGCAAGGAAGTTTTTACGCCCTGACCGATTTCCGGATTTTTGGCCTTGATCACGATGGAGCCATCACTGCCAATTTTCAGATAGGCCGATGGCTCAAAATATTTTTCCCCGGCTTCAACAGCCGCGCCCCTGGCCACGGTGCCATTCAAGAAATGGATGCCGATAACAAGGCCAGCCCCCGCCCATCCGCTTTGCTTCAGAAAATTTCTGCGCGATACATTTCGTGTTGATGTTGGTACGCTTTCGCCCACCTCAATGCCGAGTTTTTCAATTTCTTTCATGATTTCCCTCCTTTCAGTTCTGCTGCACGATGAACTGCTTTGCGAATGCGTGTGTAGGTACCACAGCGGCAGATGTTACCAGACATGGCCGTGTCTATGTCTGCATCGGTGGGCTTAGGCTTTTTATCCAGCAGGGCGATGGCCGACATGATTTGCCCCGCCTGGCAATAGCCGCATTGAGGCACGTCTAACTCCATCCATGCCTTTTGCACCGGATGGGAGGCATCTTCTGAGATACCTTCGATGGTCGTGATTTTGCCTTTGGTGGCTGCAGAAACAGGCACACTGCATGAGCGCACTGCGTTGCCATTGATGTGCACAGTGCAGGCACCGCATTGCGCAATGCCGCAGCCGTATTTGGTACCGGTTAGTTGCAACTCATCGCGCAACACCCACAGCAAGGGAGTGTCTGCTTCGGCCTCTACAGAGACCTGCTTGTTGTTGATGTGGAGGGTGTAGTTGGGCATGGTTTTTCAGTTTACTGATCAATGGTTTGTAATGCCTTCGAAAATCGGAAGAACGAAAAGTTTTGCTGTTTAAAAACCACCCGATGTTGGTGATTTTGATCAGCGAATGGCTTTCACTTCCCCCGGCTTCACCGCCTCGCCTTTGTTGCCCCAGGTGTTGCGGATATAGTTCAGCACGTCACTCACTTCTTCATCGGTAAGGTCGAAACCCGTCATCATACCATTATAGGTTACGCCCTTCACAGTTATCTCGCCCGAAACACCGTTGAGCACCTGCTCGATCGATCGTTTCTTATCCGCCATCAAATAATCGGATTTTGCCAGCGGAGGATAAATGCCTTCAATACCTTGCCCTTCATCCATGTGGCACGAGAGGCAGTAGGCTACGTACACTTCTTTTCCACGTGCCACGCTTGCTTTCAGATCGAATTTTTTTTCCTGAAAAGAAGCCAATGTGATAACTAAAAACGCGCTAACAATACTAACAGTAACAACAGTTCTCATTTGCTTAAATTGGTAATTCACGAATTCTGATTTTTTTATCCTCAACGCTTACTATACATCCCTTTTCAAACTCTTTCGCGTAATCTGGTAACAGTTGGCGCAACTTGTGTATATGCTGCTCAGGAGTCTGAAATTCTAATCTGAAAATGATAACAGACGGAATACTCTTTTTATTACGCGAAAGCAGAAATCCGAAATCAAGATCGCAGGTTAAAATGATTCTGTTTTCTGCCGCTGCTTTTTCAAGAATTTTTTCGTCCGAAAGTTTCGTCAATCCCTCCTCAGACAGATGGCTTACGCCATGGTTTTCTTGGCGAAGCCACTTTACCGTTTGCATAGAGATTCCCATATCTGCCAAGAACCGCATTGATCAAGCCAGCGTAATTTGGCGTTCCTGGGCCAGCCACGAGGCATAACGCAACGTTTCTTTCAGATCTTCTTCTTCCAGATCGGGATAATTCCGGAGTATTTCTTCGAATGTCATCCCGCTGGCGATCAGGCTTAAAATAAGCGCAACGGTAATACGCATCCCGCGAATGCAGGCTTTACCATCCATGATGTCGGGATTGAATGTAATTCGGGGAAATGACGTCATACTCAAATTTACGCAATCTGATCGAGACTAAATGGCAACTTCCTGATACGCTTACCGGTTAAATCGAAGATGGCATTGGTTAATGCGGGTGTAAACGGAGGCAGCCCGGGTTCGCCCACGCCACCGGCCTTCTCTTCATTATCCATGATGTGCACTTCAATTTCTGGTATGTCTTTGATACGCGGCATGCGGTACGTGTCGAAGTTGCGTTGCACGGCCTTGCCATCTTTAAATTCGGTGGCGTGCACGGTGGCAGCACCCAGCGCCATCACAACGCTACCCTCCACCTGTGCTTTAATAATGTCGGGGTTTACGTACCAGCCACAATCCATCACTGCCCACACTTTGTCTATCTTAATTTTTCCATCGGCTTTCTTCGATACCTTCACCACCTCGCCCACAATACTGGAGAAACATTCGGTAATGGCTACGCCAAACCCCGCATTCTTTTCCCTCGTTTTCCAGCCAGATACTTCTTCCAATTTTTGGGCCAATAAGTGATAGCGCTCATCCCAAAAATGTTGCTTGCGAAAATCCAGCGGGTCTTTTTCTGCCGCCAGCGCCATCTCATCAATAAAACTTTCGAAAGCAAACGTGTTGGTGGATGAATAAACCGAGCGCCACCACATTACCGGTATGGGCGAGTCCAGCGGGATATCGCCAAAGTTGTAATGCGGAATGCTGTCGAAATAAGTTTCGGGTAACCCTTCGGTGATGCTACTATTGTAGGATGATTTATCGGCCCCTGGGTTTTGGTGGCCCATGTTCTGGCCGGCCATGCGTGTTTCAAACCCGTTGATGCGGCCACCTTTGTTGAGGCTACCTTTGCACTGATACACCATGCCCGGGCGGAAGGGGCCCTGCGTCATGTCGTCTTCGCGTGTCCATACCACCTGCACCGGTGCGTTGATGGCTTTTGAAATAACGGCCGCTTCGTGTGGATAATCGATGAATGCCTTCCGGCCGAAACCACCTCCCAAAAACGTCATGTTCACGGCCACATTTTCAGTTTTCAGTTCCATTAACCTGGCCACATCGCTTTGCACCCAGTCGGGCGCCTGAATGGGCCCCCATATTTCCAGCTTATCGCCCTGGTAATGCGCCACGCAATTGAGTGGCTCCATGCATGCATGCGCTTCGTAGGGAGTTTCGTAGGTGGCCTCCAGTTTCTTTTCAGCCTTTGCAAACACATCGGCAAAGTTGCCTTTGGTGCGAAACGATAAAACCGGCTTGTTCTTCACCGCCTCATTCATGGCTGTGTAAAGTTGTTCGGTGCTGTGGTGTTCAAAGCCGCTGTCATCCCATTCTACTTTCAAAGCCTTGCGTCCTTCCAGCGCGGCCCACAGGCTATCTGCCACTACTGCCACACCTTCGCGATCCAACGTGAACACTTTCATCTTCACGGGCAGCACTTGCTTCACACCGGGCACTGCTTTGGCAGCAGAGTCGTCATAGCTTTTTATTTTTCCCTGAAAGCGCGGGTTGCGTTCCACCACGGCATAGAGCATGCCGGGCAATTTTTTGTCCAGACCAAAAATCGCCTGGCCGTTGGTTTTCAGAGGCGTATCCTGGCGGGGCAGCGGCTTACGAAGAACCTTATAGTCTTTCGGATTTTTCAGCTCCACCTCTGCTGGTGGCTGTAGTTGCGAGGCTGCTTCCACCAAAGCACCATAGCCTAACCGTTGGTTACTGCCTTTGTGAATCACAAACCCGGCTTCTGCATAGCATTCGTTTTTAGGCACACGCCATTGGTTGGCGGCCGCTTCTATCAGCATTTCGCGCGCGCTGGCACTGAGTTGCAGCAGCCTTTTGTAAGAGCCGCGCACAGTAGAACTGCCTCCTGTTATCTGGCTTCCATATTTGCCCTGAAATCCTTGGGCAAAAACAATGTTCACTTTATCCAGGTCAACCTCCAATTCTTCGGCAATAATTTGGGGTACCGATTGATACGACCCCTGGCCCATTTCTGCTCGGTGGTTGATGATGGTAACTTTGCCTTGTGTATTGATGGAAATCCACGGGTTCAGCTCTATGCTTTTTGCATCGGCCTCGGCTAATGTTATTACTTTGCCCTCTTTGGCGTTGGCGGGAAAATGCAGCCCCAGCGAAAGTGCTGCCCCGGTAAGTCCGCCTAATTTAATAAAATCCCTGCGAGAGAGTGCCTTTTTTTGGATGGTCATAATGGCATGTAGTTAAGTGCTGCTGTAAAAATGTTACTTACCGGCTTTTTGAGTGCTGAGCTGCGATGCGGTTTTGATGGCCTTGCGAATGCGCAGATAGGTGCCACAGCGGCAGATGTGCCCCTGCATAGCCGTGTCGATGTCAGCATCGGTAGGGTTGGGGTTGCGCTTCAGCAAGGCTGCGGCCGCCATTATTTGTCCGCTTTGGCAGTAGCCACATTGGGGCACCTGCTCGGCAATCCAGGCCTGCTGCACAATGTGCGTATTGTCGTCAGACAGGCCTTCGATGGTGGTAATTTTTTGATTGGCTGCTGCCGATACCGGTATGGAGCAGGAGCGAACCGGGTTGCCATTCAAGTGCACCGTGCAAGCACCACATTGCGCAATGCCGCAGCCGTATTTGGTGCCGGTTAAACCGGCCAGGTCGCGAAGGGCCCACAGCAAGGGCATTCTGGCGTCTGCCTCCAGGGTGATTTTCTTTTCGTTAACATTTAAGGTGTAGGTGGCCATAATCAAAAAGTTTTACCGCAGTTCGAATGCCTAATTTACGAATAGAGGGACGCTATCGTTAGCCAGGGCAGACCAGCAACCGGTTAAAGGCACCATAATACATGCTGTTGTTGGGATGAGCGAATTTTTTGGCAGGACAAACGGCCCAAACTGGCCGACATAAATTTTTTTGATTTTTTGCGGAGGATGTCTGTGCAGCGAGGGGCACAATTCATCCAACCCTTTCAACAGTTCGGTGTTACTTATTTTTGCGGGTGGGTGGGCTGTGCGAAGTTTGAGCCATTAAACACAAATGCAACATAAACTATGAAAACAACAGTTTTGGCTTTGTCGATGGTGCTGCTAACGGGTGCATCTTTGGCGCAGGGTAAACTTTCGGTGGTGGTAAAGAATGTAAAAGACACCCAGGGGCAGGTGCGCGTAGGTCTTTTTAAGGATGATAAAACTTTTTTGAAGGAAGCCTGGAAAGGGGAGGTAGTTAAAGCAGCTACGGGGGAAGTGAGGGTGGTTTTTGAAAACATTCCTGCAGGCACCTACGCCATCAGCATCATACACGATGAGAATGAAAATGGCGAACTGGACTCCAATTTTTTTGGCATACCCAAAGAAGGATTTGGCTTCAGCAACGATGCCATGGGCACATTCGGTCCACCCGATTTTGCCAAGGCAAGTTTTTCGCTCAAAGCTGGCGAGCATCAGGTAGCCGTGAGTATGCGCTACATGTAACGCGGTCTTCCCTTCGAGTAGCCACCCAAACAAAGGCGATGGCCCAACAGCTTTCGCCTCATTTTTTTAGATCAAGTTCAAACGATTGCAGTCTAAAAATTTCAACATTCCCATGCTTTTTCAAACCCAAGTCGGGCAGGTTTGTTAGCTTGGCGGTCTTTTTATAAAAATTCAGTACCGCATGTTCGATTTGAAGAGTCTCTTCCCCTACAGTTTCGATGCAAAATACGCCAAACCCGTTGCTTACTTTTCCATGGAGTTTGCCATCGACCAGCCGCTGAAAATCTACAGTGGCGGATTGGGCTTTCTGGCCGGCTCGCACATGCGCAGTGCCTACGAGTTGAAGCAAAACATGATTGGCATTGGCATACTCTGGAAGAAGGGCTACTACGATCAGGAACGAAACCAGGACCAGACCTTGCGGGTAAGCTTTCGCGATAAGGACTATTCTTTTCTTACCGATACCAAAATACTTTTCCCCATCACCATTCACGGGGCGCGTGTGTATGTGAAGGCTTTTTTGCTGAAGCCCGAAGTGTTTCAGTCGGCCCCGGTGTTTCTGCTCACTACCGATATTCCCGAAAACGACTACCTGGCGCAAACCATCAGCCACCGCCTGTACGATCCCAACGAAACCACGCGTATTGCGCAGTCCATTTTGTTGGGTGCCGGTGGTGCCAAACTGCTCGACATCATAGAGCGCGAAACAGAGATTTACCACATGAATGAAGGCCATGCGTTGCCCATGTGTTTTTATCTGTTAGACAAATACAAAGACCTGAACGAAGTAAAGAAACGGGTAGTCTTCACCACCCATACGCCCGAAAAGGCAGGCAACGAAGAGCACAGTATGCCACTGCTCAACAGCATGAGCTTTTTCAACGGCCTTACGCTGAAACAAATTGAAGATACCGCCCACCCCGAGAATGGTGTGCTCAATTATACCCTAACGGCCCTGCGCATGGCCAAAATTGCCAATGGCGTTTCGCAACTACATGGCGAAGTAGCTCGCAAAATGTGGGGAGGCTACCCAAACATTTGCAACATTATTGCCATTACCAATGCGCAGAACAGAACGTATTGGCACGATGCCGAGCTGGACAAAGCACTGGAAAAGAATAACGATAAGGCTTTGGTGAATCGCAAAAAAGAGCTGAAAGCCAAACTCTTCCGCGTGGTGGCCAACCAAACCGGTAAGCTCTTCGATGAGAACGTGCTGACCATTGTGTGGGCCAGGCGCTTTGCAGCGTATAAACGGGCCAACTTATTGCTATCCGACTTCGATCGCTTCCTGAAAATTGCCCGCAATAAGAAGTACCCTGTTCAGTTTATATGGGCGGGCAAACCTTATCCCGAAGATTTTAACGCCATCAACCTCTTCAATGAAATTTACTGGAAGACCAAAGAGTTGCCCAACTGCACCGTAGTTACAGGCTACGAGTTGTGGATTTCCGGACACCTGAAGAAAGGTTCGGACGTTTGGCTCAACAACCCAAAACTGTATCATGAAGCTTCCGGCACTTCGGGTATGACGGCCGCCATGAATGGCTCCATTAACCTTTCCATCCCCGATGGTTGGGTGCCAGAGTTTGCCAAGCACAAACAGAATGCGTTCGTTATTCAACCCGCAGCAGATTCACTTTCGCAGGAAGAGAAGGATCGCCAGGAAGCCAAGACGTTGCTCGATCTGCTGGAACATGAAATAATACCCATGTACTACGATGCACCCGATCAGTGGTTAAAGATTATGAAAGCCAGCATGACAGACGTGTTGCCGTTCTTCGATTCTGGCAGAATGGCGCAAGAGTATTACGAGCGTATGTACCTGGTAGAAAAGTAGTTCGCTACATATCGTTCAGCGCCCAATTGTAGTCGTAAAAGCTGATGATAAAGTTGGCGGGAATTTTTTCCTTACGGTAACTATTGATCCAATCGATTTGGTTTTTGCCTGTGGCAATAAAATCGTTTTTATACCAATCGAAAATTTTAGAAAGTTCTACTGCTTTTTTGGAAGCATTTACGCGTAGCCAATTCTTATCGTTAAGCGCTTGCGTGGTGCGCTCTATTAGTTGTCTGTCCAGGTCTTCAGGCGTGTAGGCAAAGCTGGCCAATGGCGGGCAGCTTTTAGCCGCGCAAGCCAAGGCAAAATGAATGCGGGCATCCTGATAGCCCTGCAGCAGTTTCTTAATTTCCAACGCGTTCAATGTTAACATTTCGCCTGCTACGGAGTGTCTTATTTTATCGAAGAACCCCGAATCATCCAAAGGCGATTTAAGCGGCAGGTGTTTCGCCACCCAATAGATGACAATGATGTTGTAAGCGTTGATATAAAACGCTTTTTTGATTTCGGGGGTGGTCTTCTCGAGATTCATACTGCCGATTTGTTGGTAGAGACTTTCTACTTCGCTGATGTTGATAGCTATTTTTTGGTAGGCCACCGACCCGTTGGTTACGTATTTTTTCAGAAAAGCATCCGCAGCGTTTGTAAATTCCGCTGGCGTTGCCGAAATCACATCGAGTGAAAAAGTTCCAATCAAACAAATGAGCAATAATTTTTTCATGGCAAAGAGAATTCCGGTGAGACGAAATGATTTTTACTTTCGATTGGGTTAACTTCCCAACAACAAAGAGACTTAAAACAGAATAAACCAGATGTCGGATGGGTGACAAAGAGCCCCATTGTTTGTTTACACATTTGCCATGAACATGCAACACATTGTAATCATTGGAAACGGGATTTCGGGCGTTACGGCCGCACGGCACATTCGCAAACTGAGCGACCATCGGGTAACCATCATTTCTTCAGAGACCCAGCACTTTTTTTCGCGCACAGCCTTGATGTATATCTACATGGGGCACATGAAGTTTGAGCACACCAAACCTTACGAAGATGGTTTCTGGAAAAAGAACCGCATAGAGTTGGTCTACAACCATGTAGAGAGAGTAAATACATCAGAGAAAAAGTTGGTCTTAAAATCCGGCCAGGAGTTACCTTTCGATGTGCTGGTGATTGCAACGGGTTCGCAATCCAATAAGTTTGGCTGGCCCGGTCAGCAACTGAAGGGCGTACAAGGTCTATACAGCTACCCCGATCTGAAACAAATGGAAGAACAAACGAGTGGCGTGCAGCACGCGGTGGTAGTGGGTGGTGGGTTGATTGGCGTGGAAATGGCTGAAATGCTGCGTTCAAGAAAAATAGCCGTCACCATGTTGGTGCGTGAGTCCGCCTTTTGGAACAATGTGTTGCCGCAGCCCGAGGCGCAACTGATTTCGCGGCACGTGCGCAGCCACCATGTTGATTTGAAACATGAAACCGAACTGAAAGTGATAGAAGGCGATGACCACCGTAGGGTGCGGGCGGTGGTAACCACAACAGGTGAAAGGATAGCTTGCCAATTTGTTGGTTTAACGGTGGGTGTTTCGCCTAATATTTCTTTTTTGCAGGGATCGGAAGTAAAAACGAATCGTGGCGTGTTGGTGAACGCGTTTCTTCAAACCAACATTCCCGATGTTTATGCTATTGGCGATTGTGCTGAGCGAACCTACTCGTTGCCGGGCCGCAGAGAAATTGAACAGGTTTGGTACACCGGGCGTATGATGGGCGAGGCGGTGGCGCAGACCATCTGTGGCAACCCGACACGTTATGCCCCCGGTCCGTGGTTCAACTCGGCTAAATTTTTCGATATCGAATACCAAACCTATGGTGTTGTGCAGTCGAAACTGCAAGAAGGGGAGGCTGAATTTTATTGGGAGCATGAAAGCGGCCTCCGCGCGATGCACTTTGTCTGGAAAAATGATACGCGCGAGCTGCTGGGCGTCAACACGTTTGGTATCCGTTTGCGTCATGCCTGTTTCGACCGTTGGCTGCGCGAAGGCCGAACCATCGACTATGTGATGGCGCATCTCGCAGAAGCCAACTTTGATCCTGAATTTTTTCAGAGATTCGAAAATTCAATTCGCGAATCTTTCAACCGAAACCATGCTCCTCAACCAGCCTGATAAAACAATGACACGTATTGCCTTCATCAAATCAGCGGGCCTGCTTCTGTTTGTAGCGGGGTTTGTTTTGTTCAATGCATTGTTTCTGCTGGGCGATTATCACGTAAGTGAACAAACCATTCGCACCGCAGTTGGTAACGAGGCGCTTGCCAATGAAATCATCAATCAGGCCGAAAGCCCGGCCCATCAGACATTTCCTCATTCCTGGGCCCTTACGCGGTCGTTACAAAAATCTTTTCAACAGGTTAATGAGCAGGCACTGCGACTTTATGCAATTACAGAAGAAGAGGTTCAAACGCTCACCGCTCGCAGCACCACGGCTTCGGGTATTCGTTTTTCCACTGCTTACATCGATTCCGTTTTGGTTGGCGGTGATCCGGTAACGGCCTTTAAGCGTAAAGCGCTGCAAGATTATGCCGGCTGGTTAAACGATCAGACTTTTTCATCGGCCGATGAGCTGAGACAACGATTAAGCGATGCAGCGAACAATATTTATCAACATGGTATTGTCAATAAAGTGGGCATCGATCGTTACCGCAGAAAAGACATTCAGTATACTGTGGCGAAAGCGGCATCTACCAGCCCGGTTAAAGGCAACGCCTGGCTTTGGATGCTGCTGACTTTCGGAATGTGTTTGGCCGGTGCATCTATGTACATACTGCCAAAACTGGCAAGGCAACCAGGCATAAAGAATGATGGTGTTTTTTTCAG
Organism: uncultured Ohtaekwangia sp.; assembly: GCA_964429845.1. Taxonomy (GTDB): domain Bacteria; phylum Bacteroidota; class Bacteroidia; order Cytophagales; family Cyclobacteriaceae; genus ELB16-189. The sequence continues at coordinate 903,514 of CAYSCT010000001.1, read as the reverse complement.
CGCCATGAAAAACACCGGATGGCTGGGTATTGTTACGGGCACCTGGCTAATTTTTTTCTACGTGGTGCTCTACTTCTACCCCGAACACATGACGAATTGGGTGAGCCTGGTAGACCCGGTGAGCCGTGCACTGAGTGGCAATGAAGCGGGGCGATTCTTTCTCTATGGGTTTATCTACACGTTGTGTATTCTGGTGATGGGCGTGCGCATGTTGGTCAACTACAGGCACAGCAAGTACCAGCAGTGGCGCACTGCTTCCGTCATGTTTTTCCAGACCGCCTTCGCCTTCTTAATTCCCGAAATACTAACCAGACTGAACAAACCTTACTTCGACTTTAAGAACATCTGGCCTTTGGACTATAGTTTCTTCTTCGACTACCGAATAGACCAGATGATGGAAGCCGGCACATTCGGAATTTTTATGCTGGGCTGGGGCATTGGCCTGGTTATTATTGGTGTGCCTGTGATGGTTTACTTTTTTGGTAAGCGCTGGTATTGTTCGTGGGTATGTGGCTGTGGAGGTTTGGCTGAAACATTGGGCGATCCGTACCGACAGCTATCAAACAAATCTTTAAAGGCTTGGAAGATTGAGCGTTGGATGATCCATGCGGTACTACTTTTTGCGATTGTGATGACAGCCGCAGTTTTGTATACCTACTTCACCCAAAGCAGTTGGTTTATTTTTATTGACAGCTACACATTGCGCGAGTGGTATGGCGTCTTCATTGGGGCGGGCTTTGCAGGCGTTGTGGGCACCGGCTTCTATCCATTGATGGGAAACCGCGTGTGGTGCCGGTTCGGTTGCCCGTTGGCGGCCTATCTTGGTTTTGTGCAACGATTTAAGTCGCGGTTCAGAATTACAACCAACGGTGGGCAATGTATTTCGTGCGGCAATTGTTCTACCTATTGCGAAATGGGCATTGATGTGCGGTGGTATGCGCAGCGCGGCCAAAACATCGTGCGATCATCTTGTGTGGGCTGTGGCATTTGTTCGGCCGTGTGCCCGCGTGGGGTGCTGAACCTGGAAGTGGCCCATGAAAAGGGTCGCTTTGGCGAGGCCACACTTTTGGGCAACGATGCTACACCATTGAAATAACAGTCAGGCGCGCGCTGCGACTTCTGCCAGCGGCAGCTCGGCCTGTGTAGCTAAGTTTGGCAGGCGTATAAAAAACCGTGTGCCTACATGCAGTTCAGATTCCACCGTTACCAGGCCGTTCAGTTTATGGATGGCCTCTTTGAAGATGAACAGCCCAAGGCCCGATCCCTTCGATTGGAAGCTGGCGCGGTAAAACATGTTGAATATTTTGCCGAGGTGTTCTTCGCCAATGCCAACACCATTGTCGCTGAATTCAATTTCCGCTTCCTCCGGGCGCACATGAATTTTTATCTGGATGTATCTTTCCTTTTTCGATGGATCGGCATAGCGGATGGCGTTAGACACCAGGTTGTTGAAAATGATATAGATGCGATTTTTGTCTGAAAAGAAAGAGGCATCATCGCGCACGTGAATGAACTTTTCAATTTCGCCTGCACCGGGAACAAATTCATGGTTTTGGAATATCTCCAGCAGCGTGGTTTTAAGATCAATCGGCTCGGGCACTACTTCCAGCTTATTGTTTTTAGCGTAATTTACAATTTGAGAGATAAAATCTTCCTGCCGTTGAATGCTGCCCTCCATCATCTCTAAATAGTTGAGCAGGTCTGGTTGCTGGTTCTCCAGTTTCATCAACCGAATGATACCCAGCAGCGAAGTAAGTGGCGAGCGGAGATCGTGCGCAGCGCTGTAGAGAAAACTGTCTAATTCGGTGTTGAGCTTGTTCAGCTCCTCGTTCTGTTTTTTTAGTTGGGCAGATTTTTGTTCTATCTCGCGCATCTGCTTATTGGTTTGGTTCATCAGCTTGATGAATGATCCCGTAAGGTCGTTGATTTCTACGGCCGCGTTCGTAAGTGCCAGGTCGCTTGTTTTGTCGGGGTTCTGGCCCGTAGCCGAATTTGCCAATCGCGAAAGTTTGGCAATGGGCTCTGATAACTTTTTGGAGATCCAGAGTCCGGAAATCAACGAGAAGGCGATGGCTGCTGCGGTAATTAGTATGTAGGCAATGCGTGCTTTTCTCTGCAGATCAGTATATAACTCAGCCGCATATTGGGTAAGTAGAAAATACTGGCCGCTCAGTTGCGTAGTGAGTTGATTCATCTCTTTGCGCAGTCCCTCGCCACTGTGTAAACCCAGCCGCAACTCTTGTTGTACGCGTTGGTTAAAATACAGTTGGTAAAATTTCAGATGGTCGATGGCCGCAGAATTTTCGCTTGTTCTGTTAGAAAGTGTTTCGATCAGCCGGTCGGCAATGGTATTGAATTGCGTGCGGTAAACGGTATCGTGGCGAAGCAGAAAATCTTTCTCATGGCGCCTGAGCGACAACACATCAGCCAGAGAAATTTCCTCGTTGAAATTTTCCAGCTCATGGGCGTGTTCACGCATTTTGCCCTCCACACCAAAATCCTTAAAGCCTCTTTCATAAACCAATGCTTCCAGCTCTGCAAACTTTTTGTGGTATAGATCTGAGAGACTATCCGCTGCCCGGAGGTGACTGGAGAATGGATAGCCTTTGGCCTCGCTGCGCGCCTTGGCTTCTTTCAGGTTGATATCCAGCAGTTTTTGCAGGCTGTCGCGCACCTGCAGGAAAGCGCTTTGGCGATGCGTAAAATAATGCTCGTTGGTTACTTCAAAATCAAAAAAGTCGTTATCTGTCTTAATCAGATTGAGGGTATAAACTTGCAACCGGTTGATTTGGCTGTGCGTATGGGCCATCTGGCTTACCTGGTCCAGCACATATACCGATACGCTGCCAATGATGAAGATCAACAGGGTAAGGAATAAGAACCCCGAAAGCATCCGGTGGCGGATGGAGTTCAGTTCAAAAAATTTCAGCATGGCGTTTAAAAGTCAAAAATAGTCGGGGGCATGACGGAATCTGAATTTTTGGCTGTTAACAAATCATTAATACAGTGGCAAATGGTGATATTTGTGCCCCGATGGAAGTAACGTGTAAGATTGGTGTAATTATACCCGCCTTTAATGAGGAGAATGGAGTTGGTGAAGTAATTCGCGAAATACCTCTTTCATTGGTAAGCGAAATTGTGGTGGTTAATAATGCCTCTACCGATAATACCGAGAAGGTGGCGCGCGAGGCGGGGGCCACCGTATTACGCGAACCCGTGCCTGGCTATGGCCGCGCTTGTTTGAAAGGAATCGATTATCTAAAAACGCTGAGTGTCCCACCCGACATTGTTGTTTTTCTCGATGCGGATCATTCCGATTACCCGGAAGAAATGGAACAACTTATTCAACCCATTGTAACCGGCAATGCCGATTTGGTGATTGGCTCGCGTGCGTTGGGCAAAAAAGAATCGGGTTCCATGACGCCCCAACAAATTTTTGGCAACTGGCTGGCTATACGCCTTCTTCATCTTATTTACAAAGTAAAGTTTACTGATCTCGGCCCCTTTCGTGCCATTGGCTTTGCACAACTTTTGGATCTTAATATGGAAGACAAAACCTACGGCTGGACGGTGGAGATGCAGATAAAAGCGGCCAAGAAAAAATTGAAATGCGTGGAAGTGCCCGTTCGGTACAGAAGGCGCATTGGCTTTTCAAAAGTATCCGGAACGGTAAAAGGCACGGTGCTGGCGGGTTATAAAATTATTGCTACCTTATTGAAGTATGCCCTATGATTTGGGTGGTGATCATATTATATAGCCTGCCGTTGCTTTATATTTTCCTCTTCAGCCTGGGGCAACTGCACCTCGCGTGGGTTTATGTTCGTAAGCCTGCAACTGAGGTGGCACCCCGTCAGCCTCTGGTGTTTTTTCCTTCGGTTACCATTCAGCTACCGGTTTACAACGAGAAATATGTTGTGGAACGCTTACTCGATGCGGTAGCAGCCATCGATTACCCGGCCGATCGGTTGGAGGTTCAGGTGTTAGACGACTCGACTGACGAAACCACTTCCCTAATCGCAAAAAAGATTACCACGCTGCGAAAAGATTTGAATCTCCGGCACATCATTCGAACAAACCGCGAGGGATTTAAGGCAGGCGCACTGCAAAATGGGATGGGTGTGGCACAAGGAGAATTCATCGCCATTTTTGATGCGGACTTTTTACCACAGCCCGATTTTTTAAAGAAGACCATTCCGCATTTTGCGGATAGCCACATTGGCGCAGTTCAAACCCGCTGGGGCCATCTAAACCGCGACTACTCCCTACTGACCCAACTCCAGGCCTTTGGCCTCGATGCTCACTTTTCCATAGAACAAACGGCACGCCACCAGTCTGGCAGTTTCATCAACTTCAATGGCACGTGTGGCATCTGGAGAAAAAAATGTATTGAAGAAGCGGGCGGGTGGAGTGCCGACACACTTACCGAAGACCTGGACCTGAGCTACCGTGCGCAGCTAAAGGGCTGGCGCTTTCAATACCTGGAAGAGGTAGAAACACCCGGAGAGCTTCCGGTGATTATGCCCGCGGTTAAGTCGCAACAATACCGATGGAACAAAGGCGCAGCAGAAACAGCGAGAAAAGTTTTTTGGGATGTGCTGCGATCTGAAAACCCGTGGAAGCATAAAATCCACGCTTTCTTTCATCTGTTCAATAGTTCTGTATTCGTTTGTTTGCTGCTGGCTGCACTGCTCAGCGTGCCTATGTTGCTGATACACCAGCAGCATCCGGAGCTACAAGTGTTCTTTACAGCCGGTTCTGTGCTGTTTGGTGGGTTTCTCTCCATTACTTTTTTTTATTGGATTAGCAGCCGCAGAACCTCTACGCAGCCATTGCGCACATTTTTGTCTTTATACCCACGCTTTCTCATTGTTTCCATGGGGCTCTCTTTGCACAATGGCTTGGCCGTGCTCGAAGGGTTGCTGGGCAGAGAAACACCCTTTATCCGCACCCCTAAATTCAATGTAGTGAAGAAGGGCGATACCTGGCAAGGCAACCAGTACGTTTCCACCATGCCCTCGCTTCAAACCTGGCTCGAGGGTTTGCTGTTCGTGTACTTTTCGGGTGCCTTGGTGCTGGGCTACCGCTGGGGCGATGCTACCTTTGCCCTCTTCCACAGCCTACTCGCGTTGGGTTTTGGCTCTGTATTTTATTTTTCCCTTAAGCCTCACTTTAAATGAGCCGCGGTGTTACGTGGCTTGCCGTGGCTGCATCGGTTGTTGCCTACACCTTTGTTTCGTTTTTTGTGCTGCGCACCGATAGCGCATGGTTGCTGGGTATGTGGGTTGTGTTAGTCATCGCCTACTTAGCACTTACCACCAAATCGACATGGGCAACTAAGCACATCATTCTTTTGGGATTGGTCTTCCGGGGGTTGTTTCTGTTTTCGGTCCCTGCCCTGTCGGATGATTTTTACCGGTTTGTGTGGGATGGCCGCTTGTGGCACGCAGGTGTCCATCCCTTTTTATTTGTTCCCTCGCAATTGGTAGATCGTGGTTTGCCCGGTATAGACCAGGCGTTGTTCCAACTGCTCAACTCAAAAGAATACTTCACGGTCTATCCACCCTTCACTCAGGCCGTGTTCTGGTTTTCGGTTGCTCTGTCACCGGCATCGGTGTATGGAAGTGTGTTGATGATGAAACTTACCTTGCTGCTGGCAGAGGCCGGTACCATGTTGCTTTTGGTGGCCTTGCTGCGAAAACTGGGCATGCCGGAGCGCAACCTGGGGTGGTATGCTTTCAATCCGTTGGCAATTGTAGAGCTGACTGGCAATCTCCATTTTGAGGGAATCATGATCTTCTTCTTTCTGTTGGCCATATGGTTGCTGCAAAAAAAGCGCCACCTGCTGGCAGCGCTTAGCTGGTCGTTGGCCATAGCGGTGAAGCTGTTGCCACTTATATTTTTGCCGGTGCTGTTGTTTCACCTTGGTTTGAAAAGGGCCGCGCTGTTTTACTTGTATGTGGCTTTGTTTTCGCTGGCGTTGTTTTCCCCATTGTACAACCAGCAGGTGGTCGATGGTTTCAGCGAAGGACTGGGATATTATTTTCAAAAGTTTGAGTTCAATGCCAGCATTTATTACCTGGTGAGGGAGTGGGGCTTTGCCTACTACGGTCATAATATAATACAAACCGTGGGGTGGAAGTTAGCCCTGGTTGCCACCTTGTTGATGCTTTCAATCTCCTGGGGTTTGCCCAGGTATTTTTTTCAGACAAAAATGGGCTCCCTCAACCTGGCTCCATTCTTTGCGCTGTGCGGACTAATTTTAACCACCTACCTGCTTTTCAGTACCACCGTTCACCCGTGGTATGTGGTGCCCGTGGTAGCCCTTCATTGCCTGGGCACCTTTCGGTTTGGAATGGTATGGAGCGTGTTGATCTTCTTAACCTATGCCGGATATCACGCCACGGGTTACCGGGAAAATTTGTGGATAGTGGCCGTAGAATACCTGGTGGTGATGGGCTTTCTGATCTGGGAATTGTCTTCACCAAAATTTCGGGCGACCAACCAATTACAACACCTGGCTTAGTACGGGTATTTCTGAGTGAAACAATACCGTTTCTGTTACTCCCAGCAAGTAGTTGCTTTTCAACTTACGATTATGTGTAGCAAGGCATAACAAGTCGGCATTTACTCTTTTGGATGCCTTTACAATGCCGGGCTCGGTGTGGTAGTCAGCGAAGGTAACCATTTGGGGTTTTAGGTCTTTATGTAGACTGGCAAAGGCGCGCAAGTTAGCTTCCATTGTTTCGGTGTCGAGAAAATGGGCGGGCGTGTTGATGTACACCAGCTGTAAATCTCCTTTCAAAGCGGTTACAAACTTTTTGATTTTTTTGAAGGCATTGTTCAGGTTGGGAGACGGATGGAAGTCGCTGGCAAAAACGATGTTCTTCAACTGCCGGGGTTTGAAATTTTTCTTCACCGAAAGCACCAAACCTGATGCCCTTCGCAGCACCTTTTGTGCAGTAGAGCCAATGAATGGACCATCCGTATCATTTTCGCCATGGGCGCCCATTACAATCAAATCAATTTTCAACCGATTGGCATAGGCCACAATCTGTTCGTAGGGTGCACCTCCGGCAACGCTTGTAAAAACGTTGATGTTTTTCAATACGGGGTCTTCCGACAGTTTTTGAAGTTTGATTTCAGCCTCAACAATGTTGGCCTCTATGTTTGGGTATTTCTGTTGCTGCTCTACCCCTAGCCTGTTCCACTCCTCGGGCGCCTTGCAGATAGTAAGCAGGTGAATAGCAGCGCCTGTTTGTTTAGCAATGTAGGCACCGGTTAGAAGGGCACTTTTTGCATAAACCGAGAAATCGGTGGGGATGAGGATGCTTTTCATAACTGGCTTTTGTTGTTGAGATAGTAAAAATATATCGAGCGCCAAGTACCTTTACTGATCGCCATCAAGCGAAACACTGACATTTGTCATCGCGCAACCAAATGAAGGAATTACTGATCATCTTTTACCGAAATCCTGTATTAGGCAAGGTGAAAACGCGTTTGGCCGCCACATTGGGAGACGAGGCCGCACTCGCCATTTACCTTCGGCTCGTTCAGCATACGCGCGAAGTAACGCAAGCACTTACGTGCGATAAATGGGTTTGTTATTCCGATTTCGTAGATACCGAAGACAATTGGGATAACGCAGTTTATGCAAAACACCTGCAACATCAGCGTGCCGATCTGGGCGAGCGAATGCGAACGGCTTTTGAACGGGCCTTTCACTCAGGTTACCAGTCTGTGTGCATCATTGGCACCGATTGCTGGCAACTTGCGCCTTCCATCGTAGCAGAAGCTTTCCGACAATTGAAAAGCTACCACGCAGTGCTGGGGCCTGCTCACGATGGCGGCTATTACCTGTTAGGCATGACTCGTTTTTACGGTCGCGTTTTCGAAAATAAGAAGTGGAGCACCGAAACGGTGGCCAGGGAAACCATCCATGATTTCGAAAAGGCGGGAATTACCTGCGCCCTGCTACCCACCCTGCACGACATAGACGAAGCCCGGGACCTGGCAGCGTCTCATTTCCCGATCAACCAACGGTAATTGAAATAATTTTCGTTTCCGATTCCTGTGCGATCGTGTATATTGAAAAACCTTAAAGCCTGGATATGCTCCCGGGCGTACGGTATCCATTAAAAAATAGACTTATGAAAATCAATCGGAGGAAATTCTTACAAACCAGTGCATTGGCTGTGGCAGGCACCACGCTGCTGCCGGAACAACTTTGGGCAAAAAAGACAAAGACGCTTACCGGCATTCAGCTCTATTCCATCCGCGATGACATGAAGGCAGACCCTGCAGGCACGCTGAAAAAGCTGGCCGACATGGGTTATCAATATGTGGAGCATGCCAACTATGTAGACAGAAAATTTTACGGCTGGCCGGCTGCTGAATTCAAAAAGAGACTAGACGACCTGGGCATGAAAATGCCGAGCGGACACACGGTACTGGGCGCCCAACATTGGGATGAATCGAAGAAAGATTTTACGGATACCTGGAAATACCTGGTAGAAGATGCGGCCACCGTAGGGCAACAGTTCGTCATTAGCCCTTCGCTCGCGCAAAACCTGCGTAAATCCAAAACTGAGTTGTTGCGGTTTATGGAAATCTTCAACAAGAGTGGGGAGTTGTGTAAGAAATCCGGAATGAAATTCGGCTACCACAACCACGATTTTGAATTCAGCGAGAAGCTGGATGGTGAAGTGATGTACGACCTAATGCTCAACAATACAGACCCCGATCTGGTAATGCAGCAATTGGATATTGGTAACCTCTACAACGGTGGCGCCAAAGCCATCGATATTGTGAGAAAATTCCCCGGCCGTTTTGCATCCATGCACGTGAAGGATGAAGTCCTGGCATCTGGTGGCCACGAAAAGTACGAGAGCACGATTTTAGGCAAGGGCATCGTAAATGTGAAAGAGGTGATTGACCTGGGCAAAAAGTCGGGGGGCACCATTCACTTTATTATCGAACAAGAGTCCTATCAGGGCCGCACTCCGCTCGATTGCGTGAAAGAAGATTTGGAGATAATGAAGAAGTGGGGTTATTAATCAGTTACCAGTAAGTGGCGCCAGGCAAGTACTATTCACTTGGCTGGCGCGCTCGATTTCATTCAGGCCAGTTTATCCAGGTCGCGAATCAGAATTTTTTTACGATCGAAGTTGATCAGGTTTTTTTCTTTCATGTCGTTCAAAATAGTGGTAACTGTTTGGCGGCTGGTGCCGGTTAATGCGGCTATGTCTTTATGGGTAAGCCGCGTGGGAATCATCGTTTCAAAGCCCACTTTTTTTCCTTTCCACGAGGCGGCATCTTTCAAAAATTCTACAATGCGTGTGCGCGCATCTTTAAACACCAAAAGCTCCAGCTTACGTTCCAGCTTCATCAAGCGCAAGCCAACCAGTTTCAATATCTTAAAACTCAGCTCTTTGTTTTCTTTCATTAATTCTTTCAGGTCATCGATGCTCAAGGGGCAGATGGTGGTGTTGGCTTCCATGGCTTGTGCAAAATCGCGCCTGCGTTCTTCGCCCGCCAGGGCCAGTTCTCCAAATATTTCGCCATTGGTAAGTATGGCGGTCACAATTTCGCGTCCATCATCCAGGTAATGGCCAATTCTTACCCGGCCGTTCACCACCATGTAAATGTATTGGGCTGGCTCTTCGGGAAAATAGATGAATTCATCTTTTTTGAAGTAATTAAAACTGTGACGCTCCGCCATGGTTTTCACCTTGTGGGGGCAGAGAATGTTGTATAGGTTGGCGCTCTCAAAATACCACAAAGAAGCTTCGCGCGACATATTTGTTAAAATGAACGGTTAGGTGTTTGAATATAGATAAGTTAGCAAGAATTTTTCAGGCAAATAAGTTCCCGCACAAAATGAGCGTTAAACGGATTTCGGAAATCTTGATATATCCCATCAAATCGTTGGGTGGTATTTCTGTTCCTTCTGCCAGGGTACAACCCAAAGGCCTTCAGTGGGACAGGCGGTGGATGTTGGTGGATGAGCAAAATAATTTTCTTACCCAGCGCGTATGGCCGCGCATGGCGCTGTTCACCCTTCAGTGGCAGTCGGGCCAGTTAATCGTTCGCTTTCGCGATGAACACATAACCATACCGATGCATCAGCCGGAGGGCAATGGTTTTGCTGCCACGGTGTGGAATGATACGGTGGAGGTGATAGAGGTGAGCCCCACTCTCAGCGCCTGGTTTTCGAAGCACCTCGAAATGCCTTGTAAGCTTGTTTTCTTTCCGGAAAATAACCCCCGTGCCGTAGATGCCGCTTACAAAGTGGGTGACGACCACGTAAGCCTGGCCGATGCGTACCCCATGCTCATCATCGGGCAAGAGTCGCTGAACGACCTCAACAAACGGTTGAGTAACCCGGTGCCCATGAACCGCTTCCGCCCCAACCTGGTTTTCACTGGTGGGTTGCCCTACGAGGAAGACGGCTGGCAAAATTTTTCCGTAGGCGCTGTTAAAGTTGCGGGAGTAAAACCCTGTGCACGCTGTGTGCTTACTACTGTAGACCAGGCCACGGGCGAAAAAGGAACTGAGCCGCTGGCTACACTTTCAACTTACCGAAAGGTGGGCGCAAAAGTTTTGTTCGGGCAAAATTTGATTGCACTGAATTATAGCGAAATATTTGTGGGCGATGAAATCAGACTCACTGACTGACGTGAAATGGCCTTCTGTAAAACTCATTCACAAGAATGATAACGAGTCTCGGTCTGCAATGTGCCCTTAAAAAAAGAGTAAATAGAAGATGAAAAATTTTTGTTTGGCGATAGGGATTTTACTGGCGGCCTATGCCTGCACACCGGCAGAAAAACCCTTACCCGTTTTTGGCGAACGCGAGGTAGTAAACAACGATACCGTTTACCATACCATTGCCTCCTTCCGCTTTATGGACCAGGACAGCGCATGGATTACCAACGAAACGTTTGCGGGCAAAATATATGTCGCTGATTTTTTCTTCACTACGTGTCGCACCATTTGCCCCATTATGAAAACACAGATGCTGCGGGTGTACCAGGCTACGCAGGACATGCCCGATGTGTTGCTCTTGTCGCACACCATCGACCCGGAATACGATACCGTTCCCCTGTTGCGCGATTATGCAAAGCGCCTGGGCGTAAGCAGTAACAAGTGGCACTTTGTTACGGGCCAGAAAGATTCCATTTACAAAATTGCCCAGACCAGCTACTTCGCCACAGCCATGGAAGACAAAACCGAACCCGATGGGTTTATACACAGCGGTGCTTTTTTATTGATAGATAAAAAGCAACGCATTCGCGGCAAGTACGATGGCACAAAAGAGGAAGATGTAAACCGTTTGATCAGGGAGATTAAGCAGCTTCGCAGGGAAGATGAGTAAAGTTTTGGGAATTGTTTGTCTGCTGCTGTTCGTTCTGATCGTTGCGACCTGTTCTACCAAAGATCCGAAGTTGCAGCAATACTATGTGCAGGGTGAGCAGTTGTATCTAAAACATTGCAGCAATTGCCACCAGAAAGATGGCAGCGGACTTGGGTTGGTCTACCCGCCCGTGAACCAGTCAGATTTTGTAGACCAGCGTTTCGAGGAGGTGTTGTGTCTGATGAAATTCGGAAAAGAAGGAGACGTGTTAGTAAATGGCAAGAGCTACAACCAGCCGATGCCGGGCAACCCGCTGTTAACCGATTTGGAGATTGCAGAAATTGCCACATACCTCTACAACCACTGGGGGCGCGAGCGCGGGCTGGTGGAAGTGCAAAGTGTGAAACCCGTGTTGGATAGCTGCAGAAGATTAACCGATCATTCAGGCCTGTAAAGACCTGAATGATCAATCACTACGGCATTATTCGGAATAAGAAAATCTGCGCGCGTTTTTAAAATACTTTCGGTGCAAATCCCGGTACCTGGCCTTATCCTGCGTTTTGATCTTTATTCCGTTGATTTCCATTTCGCCATCATCGCTTATCTGAAAACTGTTTATCGGCTCAGTTTTGCTCAGGTAGCCGTCTTCAACCAGTTGTTCCTTCAGCGCCTTCTCGAATTGCCTTGATCGGCTTTCCCACTCTTTCATTTCTTTTTCGTGCGCCTTCATGTCGGCCGCCCAGCGGCTCATTTCAGCTTCGTGGGCCGCCATCTCAGCTGCCCGCTCTGCCACCTCTGCCTCCTGCCGGGCAATTTCTGCTTCCATGCGGGCCATATCGGGTAGGCTTAGCTCCATCTGCCTCATTTGGGGTGCTATCTGCGCAAATTCACGTTCCAACTGTTGCATTTCTTTTTCAAAATCTTTTTCCCAATTCCTTGAATCAGCAACCGATTTTTCGTGGGCCTCGGCCATGAGTTCACTCAGCAGTTCACCATTTTTTTCGTAGAAGTCCCTAAACTGCGCTTTGAAGCGTGCAGTAAAAGCTTCTTCAAAAGCAAGCCATTCCTCCCCACTCAAATGCCGCAAAGCCGTGCGTGGTAAACTGTCGGGCGCGAACCTGAAGGGCGAAAAAGCGGCATCAGGAAAACCAGGCACTGCTGCTACATCTGGAAAACCGGGAAAGGAAGGAAAACCGGGCATAGACGGAAAATCGAACGCACCCGGGTCCAGGTGTCCTTCATATGTCTCCGTGGTCTCCTCATGGGGCTGTCCATTTTCATCCCATCGGGTAATGGTTCTACGTTCGTATGTGGCGGCCTCTTTCGTTTTTTCTTTGGTAGTATCTGCAGCCACTTCATCGTCCGCCTGTTGTGCGGTCCATTCCTCTTCGGGCGCTGTATGCTGAATCGAGAACCACGAAGTGCAAACAAGGGTTAGCAGAATCAGCACAATGGGCAACAGGCGTATGTTGCCCGCTTCTTTTTTAACGGTCTTTTCCATAATTCTTTTTATTCTGTCGAGTAGTTGATGTTTGTTTCCGGCCAGGCCAAGTGCCACGGTGGCTGACAGCCGAAGTTCTTCCAGCTCGGCCAACGTACGCGCATAAACCAGCGGTGCGGAGCCGAATTGTATCACGGCATCATCGCAGCAGTACTCCCGCTCCTGGCGAATGCGATCTGACACAAGCCATACAAAAGGATTGAAAAAGAAAATGATTTCGACAACACATTGAAACAGGTTTACCCAGTAGTCGTTGCGTTGTATGTGCGAAAGTTCGTGAACAAGTATTGCCTCCACCTGTTCCGTGCTCAGGTTTGCCAACAAACCGATGGGGAACAAGATCATCGGCTTCAGGTAGCCAATCACCACCGGGCTGTGCACGTTGGCTTCGGCCAGCCATACCGGTTTATTTATTTTCATAGCCGCGGCAACCGCGTGCATTTTTTTTACCCATTCGGGTGCGGCCGGCAGCGCATGGGTGCGCAAATGGTGTATCTGCCACCAGGCAAACCCAATTCGTAAGCTGAAAACCATGGTACCCACCAGCCACGCCAACAAGAACAGGTTTAGATGGGCATCTACCCATACCTGCACGGCTTGTGCCCAGCCCGAGGGAGACGAAGGCACGGCATCGTTCCAGCCAAATAGAACAAACCCATCCGTTGGCTGGGCCAGGCCGCCCTCTGCGCTGCCAACCGTTGACTGCTGCAACCAGATAAAGGTGCCCAAAAAAAGCACGACCACGCCCACCAGGGTACATGTGGTAATGGCATGCCGAACCACTGCCTTGCGGTTGCCCAACATTTTCAGAAGCAGGTGCATGAACAAGAACAGCAGCGGAGCCTGCCACAAAGTGTGGATGAGCGACCAACCCAGGTTCTCCACCCAGGCTGGCAACAGTGCGTTGCTAATCATGTTTACCTCCTTCCAGTTTGTCTAAGTAGGCTCTGATTGCCTTTAGTTCTTCCTTGCTCGAAGCCCGGTTGCCCAATGCGCTTAACACCAGGTTGGCGGCCGATCCAGAAAAAACCGTTTCAATCAGTTTGCTCACCATTTGTTTCTGCGTGCTTTGTTGCGATATGCCCGCGCTATAGAGATGCAGCTTGCCACTTTTTTGGCGTGTAAGCAGGCCTTTTTCGTGCATGATCTGCATTAATTTCAGAATAGTGGTGTAGCCATTGGCCGCATCGCCACCCATCAGCTCGTGCACTTCTTTCACGCTCACCTCACCTTTTTGCCACACAATGGCCAGTATTTCCAATTCTTTTTCGGTGGGTTTGCCCGGGTTGGATTCGCTCATATTTCTACGAATTGTTTCGTATACAATGTTAAGGCCGTTTACGAATGTGGGCAAGAAATGTTACGAAAAAATTCGTAGCAATCTTTAAAAGCCCGATTTCTTTTAATTTTTCGCGCTTTTCTTGTACTTGGAGATGCCCAAAACCTGATGAAGCGCCCCAACCACCTCCGGTCTCTGCTCACTGTGGGGATCATTCTATTGGTCTATGCAACGTTGGTGGCCGTACTCATGAAGTTGGAGTCGCAAGATCCCAACGCAAAAATCCGAACGCTGCAAGATGCCATGTGGTATGTAATGGAGACACTTACCACGGTGGGCTATGGCGATACATTGCCTGTAACCTATTGGGGCAAAATGATCGGCTTCGTTTTTCTCTTCTCCAGTCTTGTTTTCTATGGATTCGTAATCGGACGCATATCTACATTTATGAGCACGCTGAAAGAACAAAAACAACTGGGCCTGAACGGCACCCGTTTCGAAAACCACGTGGTAATGATCGGGTGGAATGAGTTTGGCAATTCGGTTATTAACCACCTGGTGGCGGCCGGCCGGCAAGTTGCCATTATCACCAAAGACCGCTCCAGCATAGACATCATTCGCGAGTATTACCCTGACGACAAGGTGTACACGCTGTATTCTGATTACAACAACTTCGAACTGCTCGAGAAGGCCAACCTCGACCAGGCCTCCATTGTCTTTATTAATCTGAACGATGACACCGAAAAACTGGTGTACGTCATCAACATCAAAAAGCACTTCAAAGACCTCAACTATGTGGTAACCCTCGACAATGGAAACCTGAAAAGCACTTTTCACAATGCCGGTGTTACCTACGCCATTTCCAAGAACGAAATTTCGTCCAAACTGCTGGCCAGCTACATTTATGAACCGGATGTGGCGCTCTTCAGCGAAGAAATTATTGCCTATGCGCACGAAGAGAATGACTATGATATGAAGCAGTTTCGCGTGGACGAGCAAAATCCATTGACGGGCATGTATTACGAAAAAGCCTTTTACGATCTGAAAAAAGACTGCAACGTGGTGTTGATTGGCATTGTAAAACCAGTGGATGGCAAAAAAAAGCTGTTGAAGAACCCGGAAGGTTCTGTAAAAATTGAAGCGGGCGATTACCTGGTGATGCTGATGAACCAGCGAGGCCTCGCTAAGTTGAAGCGTACATTCGCGATTGGCGAAGGTGTGTAAAAAACAAAGACGCCCCCCTTGCGGAGGGCGCCTTCTACCCCTGATCCGATTGGTGTTTCGGATCTAAACCAAACCCCACTAAACAAACCTCTCTACCTCTTTATCTATAACACGAACCCGTGGGGAACGTTCATGTAACCTTCATAACGCAGATCTGATTTTTTTATTGCCGACCTAAGTTGTTTTAACATTTAATTAACAACCTCTGCCTCGGCCACATTTTCGAACACAAAATCCACATCGTTCACGAGATCAACATAAATAATTGAGTCGCGGTTCACTTTCCCTGCTAAAATTTGCTTCGACAGTTCGTTCAAAATTTCGCGCTGAAGCACCCGTTTCAGTGGCCGCGCACCAAATTGCGGGTCGAACCCGAGTTTGGCCAGCCTGTCGCGGGCGGAGTCGGAGATTTCCAGCTTCACACCGCTTTCTTCCAGCCGCTGGCGAACCAGGTTAACTTGTATGTCTACAATCTTCCGGATGTCGGCCCGGTTCAGCGGGCGGAACATGATGATTTCGTCTATGCGATTGACAAACTCTGGCCGTACCGATTTCTTCAGCAGATCTAAAACCGCCTCTTTGGTGCCTTCCAGCACCTCGAAATAGTTGGTTTCGGTGATCTTCTCGAAGTTCTCCTGAATCAGGTGCGAACCGATGTTCGTGGTCATGATGATGATGGTGTTCTTGAAGTTCGCCACCCTGCCTTTGTTGTCCGTCAGTCGGCCGTCATCTAGCACTTGCAACAAAATATTAAATACATCGGGGTGGGCCTTTTCGATCTCATCCAGCAGTATCACCGAATAGGGTTTTCTGCGAATGGCCTCGGTTAACTGGCCCCCTTCATCGTAACCCACATAGCCGGGAGGTGCGCCAATCAAGCGGCTCACGCTGTGGCGCTCCTGGTATTCGCTCATGTCTATGCGCACCATGGCGTGCTCATCGTTGAAGAGGTACTCGGCCAGGGCTTTGGAAAGTTCGGTCTTACCCACACCGGTAGTACCCATAAAGATGAATGAGCCAATCGGCCTTTTGGGGTCTTGCAAGCCTGCGCGGCTTCTGCGCACCGCATCGCTCAACGCCTTAATGGCTTCTTCCTGGCCGGCCACGCGCTTGCTTAATTCTGCTTCCAGATTTAGCAACTTTTCACGATCGCTCTGCAACATTTTAGAAACGGGTATGCCCGTCCACTTGGCCACCACTTCGGCTATGTCTTCACTGTCAACTTCTTCCTTCAGCAGCGAGTGTTCGCCCTGCATTTCTTTCATTCGCGCCTGCAGGTGTTGCAGGTTTTTTTCTACCTGGGTAATTTTTCCGTAGCGTATCTCGGCCACGCGCCCGTAGTCGCCCGCTTTTTCGGCCTGCTCAGCTTCAAACTTTAGCTTCTCAATGGTCTCTTTTTCTTTCTGCAACTGTTGCACTACCGCTTTTTCACTTTCCCATTTTGCCTTCAGCGAGTTTCTTTCTGCCGAAAGTTCGGCAATTTCCTTGCTCAGTGCAGATTCCTTGTCGCGGTCTTTTTCCCTGCGTATGGCTTCGCGCTCTATTTCAAGTTGCATGATTTTGCGATTCAACTCATCCAATTCTTCCGGAACGGAATCCATCTCCAGGCGCAGCTTGGAGGCAGCCTCGTCCATCAGGTCAATGGCCTTGTCGGGCAGAAAACGATCTGAGATGTAGCGGCTGGAGAGCTCAACAGACGCAATCACGGCATCGTCTTTAATGCGCACACCGTGGTGCAACTCGTACTTGTCTTTAATACCCCGCAAAATGGAAATAGAGTCTTCCACGCTGGGTTCATCTACCATTACTGCCTGGAAGCGTCTCTCCAGGGCTTTGTCTTTTTCGATGTACTTCTGGTATTCTTTCAAAGTAGTGGCACCAATGGCATGTAACTCGCCCCGTGCCAGCGCAGGCTTCAGCAAGTTGGCTGCGTCCATGGCACCTTCGCCACCACCGCCCGCACCAATCAGCGTATGTATTTCGTCAATAAAGAGAATGATCTCTCCGTTTGAATCCGTTACTTCTTTGATGACGGCCTTCAGACGTTCTTCAAATTCGCCTTTGTATTTGGCCCCGGCCACCAGCAAGCCCATGTCGAGCGATACAAGCGTTTTGGATTTCAGATTTTCGGGCACATCGCCATCTACAATGCGCTGCGCCATGCCTTCCACAATGGCCGTTTTACCCACACCCGGTTCGCCCAACAAAATGGGATTGTTCTTTGTGCGTCTCGACAGTATCTGCAACACCCTTCGGATTTCTTCATCGCGGCCGATTACGGGATCTATCTTACCTTGCTTGGCCAGTTGGTTCAGATTTTTGGAATAACGTTCCAGCGATTTGTATTTGGCCTCGGCATTCTGGTCGGTTACTTTAGAGCCACCACGCAATTCTTTAATGGCCTTGATCAGCGCCTGGCGCTCCAGGCCGGCATCTTTCAACAATTGGGCAACCTTTTCTTTGCCACCCAGGAGCGCCAGCAACAGATGTTCTACGGCAATGAATTCATCCTGAAATTCGCGCAGTTCTTTTTCTGCGTTTTGAAGAACGCTGTTGCTGTGTTGAGAGAGGTAGGGCTGAGAGCCCGATACTTTAGGATAACCGTTCAGTGTTTCTGTAAGCCTCGCATCGAGGATGTTTCGGTTTACGTTCAGTTTTTTGAACAAATATTGCGTTACATTCTCGTCCGTTTCCAAAATAGCTTTCAGCAGATGGCCCGGCTCGATGGCTTGCTGCTGCATACCTGTCGCAATCTCTGCCGACTTCTGCAACGCCTCTTGTGATTTTATGGTGAATTTTTCGAAGTTCATACTCATTCTGTTTGCAAGGCATTGATCAAATTCCAATCCACCCGCTGTAATACCTTGTTTTCAGAAATTTTGACATTAAATTGAGTAGTATCTGATCGCTTTCAGCCAATTTGACTCTCCTTATGCCAAAAAGCTCGTCCATTGCACAGCCCCGCGAAGAACTGCTGATTGAGATAGCCTGGGAAGTATGCAACCAGGTGGGTGGCATTTACACGGTTATCCGATCGAAAGCACCCGCGGTAATGCATTTGCGGGGAGAAAATTATTGCCTGGTAGGCCCGTTGGTGAACAAAGCCATACATGCCGAACTGGATCCACTGGATGAAAACAGCGATGTGTTTGGAAGGGCCGCGGCCAACCTGCGTAAGCGCGGCTACGATGTGCACTACGCTGTGTGGTTGATAACGGGTAAGCCCAGAGTTGTATTGTTAAATCCGAACGTAATTGAAGAGAAAGCGCTGAATGTAGTTAAGTACCTGCTTTGGAAAAATCATGGCATCGGTTCGGGCGATACACCGTTGATCAACCAGGTGGTGGCATTTGGCTACCTCACCAAACTTTTTCTGGACGAGGTGGAAAAACTGAGCGCGGGCCATATGGTGCTGGCTCACTTTCATGAATGGATGGCCAGTCTTCCGATTTTGGATTTGAAAAGAGATGGCTCGCAAATACGTACGGTGTTTACTACCCACGCCACCCAGTTGGGCCGGCACCTGGCCATTAACTCGCCACTTTTCTACGCGCACCTTCCTTTTTTTCAGCGCGAAGAAGAGGCAAAAAAATTTGGTGTCGTAACCGAGGAAGCCATTGAGTATGCTTCGGCACAAGCCTGCGATGTTTTTACCACGGTGAGCGATGTAACCGCACGCGAATGCAAACACCTGCTGAAAAGAAAACCCGATGCAGTGCTGCCCAATGGACTCAACATTCAGCGCTTTGAAGCGTTGCACGAGTTTCAGAACCTGCATGCCATCTATAAAGAAAAAATTCACCAGTTCGTTATGGGGCACTTCTTCAATGCCTATACGTTCGATCTCAACAACACATTGTATTTTTTCACATCTGGCAGGTATGAGTATAAGAACAAAGGTTTTGATCTTACGCTGGAAGCCCTGACGCATTTGAACGAGCGGCTGAAGAAAGAAGAGTCGGAGCTGACAGTAGTAATGTTCTTCGTTACCAGGCGCGACTACTACAGCATTAAACCAGAAGTACTACAATCGCGCGCCATGATGGAAGAACTGCGGCAAACGTGTGATGAGATACAAAAGCAGGTAGGCAAAAAACTTTTTTTCGAGTCTACCATGCGTAACGATAACCACCTGCCCGATCTGAACGAATTTGTGGACGAATACTGGAAGCTGCGCTACCGCAGAACGGTACAGTCGTGGAAGACGCACAAGTGGCCGCTCACCGTAACGCATAAGCTGGTGGAAGAAGACAGCGATGAGATTTTGAGCTTTTTGCAGCGCAGAAACCTGCAAAACCGCCCCGATGACAAAGTGAAAGTGGTTTACCACCCCGACTTCATCAGTTCTACCAACCCCTTGTTTGGCCTTGACTACGCCCAGTTTGTGCGCGGATGCCACCTTGGCATTTTTCCCAGCTACTACGAGCCATGGGGTTATACCCCGCTGGAGTGCATGGCCAGCGGTGTGCCCAGCGTTACCAGCGACCTGAGTGGCTTTGGCGATTACCTGTTGAAACATTTTCCCGACCATGAGAAGCACGGCATGTACGTGGTGGAGCGCGGCAAAAAAACCTTCGACTGGAGTGCCAAGCAACTTGCGGGTTTTCTCTACCAGTTCCTCATACAGTCGCGCAGGGAGCGCATCATGCAACGCAACAACGTAGAAAACTACTCCGCCTCTTTCGATTGGGAAAAACTGATTGCCCATTATCAGCACGCCTATACGCTGGCGCAGGTGGCAGGCGGGCTTTCCGCCTGATCGCTCGCCTCAATTTTCTACCAGTTTTCCGCTTCACATCATGATAACTGTCGTATAAACACTTATCTTCAAGATTCAAACAGAGTGTTTATGAATTTGAATCTGAAAGCGCAGCAGCAAAACACGTACGATGCCATTGTGGTGGGTACAGGCATCAGTGGAGGGTGGGCCGCCAAAGAATTAACAGAAAAAGGATTAAAAACGCTGGTTTTGGAGCGTGGCCGCAATGTAAAGCACGTGGTGGACTACCCCACCATGACCAAAGATCCTTGGCAGTTGCCGAATGCCGGCCGACTTACGGACGAGGAGAAAAAGTTTTACCCCGTGCAATCCCGAACGGGCTGGATCGGGCAAGCCAATAAACATTGGTTCGTAAAAGATACCGAACATCCTTATGAAGAAAAGAAACCTTTCGACTGGATTCGGGGCTACCATGTAGGCGGCCGCTCGATTACATGGGGCAAGCAAACGTACCGCTGGTCGCCCATGGATTTTGAAGCCAACGCAAAAGAAGGCATAGGCGTGGATTGGCCGATCCGTTATAGCGACCTGGCACCGTGGTACGATTATGTAGAGTCTTACATAGGTGTGAGTGGCCGCGCAGAAGGGCTGCCACAACTGCCTGACGGAAAATTTCTTCCGCCCATGGAACTGAATTGCGTAGAAGAAGTATTTCGCGACCGGGTAGCAGAAAAATTCGGAGGCCGCAAAGTTACCATTGGCCGCGTGGCCCACGTAACGGCACCGCTACCGCACGACCCCTCGCGTGGCGTGTGTCAGTCGCGCAACCTGTGCGACCGTGGCTGTCCTTATGGTGCTTACTTCAGCAGCAATGCTTCTACGCTGCCAGCTGCCATGAAAACCGGCAACATGACACTGCGGCCCCACTCGGTGGTACACTCCGTTATTTATGATGAACATAAAGGTAAAGCGGTGGGGGTGCGCGTGATCGATTCAGAAACGAAAGAGGAAATAGAGTTCTTCGCTAAGGTTATTTTTCTGAATGCATCTGCTTTGGGCAGTACGTTTATTCTGCTCAATTCCATTTCATCCCGCTTTCCCAACGGTTTGGGTAACGGTAGCGACCAGCTGGGCCGCAACCTGATGGACCATCAATACAGGGCCGGAGCCGAAGGAAAATTCGATGGATTTGAGGACAAGTATTACATCGGCCGCAGACCCAACGGCATTTATATTCCGCGCTTTCAAAACATAGGCAACGATAAACGCGCCAACTACCTGCGCGGTTTTGGCTACCAGGGTGCCGCCAGCCGCGGAAGTTGGATGCGTGGCGTGGCCGAGTTGGCCGTAGGGGCAGAGCTAAAAGACCTGCTGACCGAACCGGGAGGATGGAGCCTCGGGATTACCGGCTTCGGTGAATGCCTGCCACATCCGGATAACCGGGTAACCCTTAACCGCGACCAGAAAGATCCGTTTGGGCTGCCGACTTTGGTGGTGGATGCAGAATGGCGCGAGAATGAAAAGGCCATGCGGCAGGATATGATGGATGCGGCAGCCGAAATGCTGGACGCAGCCGGATTTAGAAATGTGAACACGTACAACAGTCCTAACAACATAGGTTTGGGAATTCATGAAATGGGCACCGCGCGCATGGGCAGAGATCCTAAAACTTCTGTACTGAATAAATGGAACCAGGTGCACGAAGCCCCCAACGTGTTTGTTACCGATGGCGCCTGCATGACATCGTCCGCGTGCCAGAACCCCTCGCTTACTTACATGGCGTTAACAGCACGAGCCGCAGATTTTGCAGTAAGCGAATTGAAAAAAATGAACCTCTAAAAGAATTGCTATGACCCGAAGAGAAGTCATTCAAAAATCTGCCCTTGCATTGGGGTATGCACTTTCCAGTTCGGCTGTGGCCGGTATTTTGAAGGGCTGTGCTGCCAAACCCGATCTCAATTACCAGCCGGTATTTTTTACCGAAGACCAGGCGCTGTTAATAGGCAAGGTAGCTGAAATTATTTTGCCGCGCACCACTACGCCCGGTGCCAAAGACGTGGGCGTGCCTGCCTTTATCGACCGCATGGTGAACGAAATCTACGATGCAGAACAACAGCAGCGCTTTGTTGCCGACCTGAATACCTTCAATGAAGACGCCAGGAAACAGTTTGGTTCCAACTTTATCGACTGCACGCCTGCGCAACAAAATGAGTTTGTGGGGTTGAAAAACAAAGAAGCACTGACAGTGGGAGGCAGTGTTTCAGAAGGATGGTGGGCCGCAGGCCGCGCAAACGAGCGACCTTTTATTTTGAAGGTAAAAGAGCTAACTATCATTGGCTTTTTCACCAGCGAGGCGGGAGCAACACAAGTATTGCAATACAATCCGGTGCCCGGTCCTTATCAGGGTTGTGTGCCGCTGGCCGAGGTAGGTAAAGCCTGGGCTACTTAGAAACGTAAAATCAGGTAGAGTACTGACGGCACAGCCAGGTTAAAAGAGCGTTGCTTGTGTTCGGTGTTAACGGAAACAGTGGAATCTTCTATCTTTTGTTTGCCGCTTTTAAAATAATACGATGCTTCCGTTCCAATTAAAATTTTCTCTGCTAACTGAAAGTTGAGAGTACAGCGCGGGCCCAACCCGGCCAGGTTGGTAACAGAGCCCGTTTCAATAGGTGGCCCACCAAAGTTGGAAGTGGTTTTGGTTTTATCTCGTAGCCGATCAAGAACCACATCCACACCATAACTGCCCATCCATCTCTTACCCCAGAAAACTTTTTTTTCCAAACCGGCCCTGATGAACAAATCACTCTCTGTGGTTTGCCGTGGTGTAATGGCATCGCCATCGTTGAAATGACGGTACGAATAGCCCAAACCAAAAGACATACCCGTGCCGGAGGTGTTGTGGTTGAAGGCGTAGGTGAGCAGATAAGGGTTAGCCACCGCATTGTTGGTACCACCAAAGTTCAGTAGCTGTCGCACCAATTGATTGGCTTGAACACCCAAGAATCGGCTGTTGGTACGTACGGATTCCGTTGCATCTTGCGCTGCCGCGGGCCATGCGAGTGCAAATAGCGCGAAGGCCAGGAGTATACGAGTCATGAAATGGGGTTACTTAACTTTAAATGGATCGGAGAAGCGCACATCGTTGATCATGGTGTGATCGGTGAGCGTATGCAAAAATGCAATGATGGCTTTTTTCTCTTCTGCCGATATGTTCATCACCTTCGGCTTACCGGTAGCGGCCTCGCGCAAACGTGGGTCTAAGTTGGGATTGTCTTCCATGCCATCGCTGTAATGCTCAATCACATCTTCCAGCGTTTCAAAACGGCCATCGTGCATGTAGGGCGCGGTGAGTGCCACATTTCTGAGTGACGGTATCTTGAACTTACCCACATCAGCGGGGTTTCTGGTCACTCCTGCCACGCCCTCATCGGTATCATTCTCATCCAAACCAATGTTGGCAAAAGTTCCGGCAAAGATGTACCCGTTCGGGCTGCCCACCTGGTGGCAACTGTTGCAATCGTATTTGGTGAAAAACAACGCCTGACCTTTTAATTCCAGTGGTGTAAGCGTGGTTTCGTTGCGATTTACCTTATCTAACTTGGTGTTGGTGGCAGAAATTGTTCCTAAAAATGCGGCCAGCGCATCGGCTACCTTGGTGGTGGTTACCTCGGGCGACCCATAAGCTTTATCGAACAAGGCGGGGTAATAGCTTACGTTGGCCAGCTTTTGTTCCAGGGCCGACAAGTCGTTAATGCCCATTTCCACATGGTTTACAATGGGCCGGAGCACCATTTCACTCAAAACTTTTTCGCGGCCATCCCAAAACAATGAGGTTGAAAAATTGATGAAGGTGCCGGGCATTGCTGTTAGGCTACTGGAAGTATTGGGTCGGTTGGTATCGAACCCGATAAAAGCATTTGGAAAGCCCAAGTCTTGAATGGGCATGGAATTGCGGGTGGTTAACTTGCTGCCAAAGCCTTTGCTAAAGCGTGTATTGTCAGCAAATGCCAGATTCTGTTTGTGGCAACTGGCACAGGCCAGGCTATTGTTGATGGAAAGCTGCCGATCGTAAAAAAGCACGCGCCCCAGCGTGGCTTTGTTGTCGTTAATAACGCGAAAAGTATCTCCAGGGCTCTGCTTGTACGAGTAGGGGGTGGCTGGCAGATCGAGCACCAGCGTTTGCGATGCCTGAGGCAATTCTGTCTCGCAGGAGAGCAGTCCGAACACCAGAATTGTGCTGACGAGGGAATAGGCCAAACTTTTCATAAGCGTAATCGTTGGTGAATTTAGGCAATTTTGACGTTACTTTCGTTAGACACCGCTTGTTGAAAAAAGGTTGGAAAGCCCTCCAAATGCATTCATCGCTCAACAATCGCTACCGCAGGCATCATTTTGACCTGATTTATTCATCAAACTTTGTTTATTTAGTCTGTCGATTATCCTTCCTGCTTAACCCCACATGGCTTTCAACGTCAAGCTGCGATTACGTACCCTTTATGCAGTGGTGGCCATCATTGCCGTTTTGTTGCTGTTAAACGTATGGCTGATGTACGAAAACAGTAAAGTAATAGAACGAAACAAACGGCTACAGGAGGAGGCCGAGCAGGTGAAGGTGGGCACGCTGGATATCATTAGAGACTTGCATCTACTCGACATTGGGTTACGCGGTTATGCCTTGACAAAAAACCCGGCCATGCTTTCTTCTATCGATTCGGCTGCGCAAGACCGACCGAGGATTTTTACACGATTGGAGCAGTCGCTTACCGAGCAGCAATTCGGCAACATGAGTGAATTTTATCAACTGCATGATTCGGTTGTTGCTTACTTCAATCTGGTTTCGCAAATGATGAAAATGATTGAGAACAATGAGCAAGAACGTTTCATCAATATTCTGAACGAAGACAGGGGCTACCCACTGTGGCTCCAATACAAACAGTTCTCGCAAGCCGTTCATCAATTCGAAGATGATTTAGCGAGCAATGCCCAGGCAAATTACCAGACGGCACTGCGCAATAGTTTCAGGCTGCAGTTGTTGCTCTTTATTGTGCTGGTACCTGCCTTGGCCACTATGGCCTTTTTTACCTCCCGCACATTTCGTGTGTCTGAAGAGTTACGGCAGGCACAGGTGGAAAAAAATAGAATACTGACAGAACAAAACGAAGTGCTCGACAAACTGGTGAAAGAAAAAACGGAGGACATCCTTACCCAGAATGAAGAGATTGTAGCTCAAAATGAGGAGATCAGGGCACACAACGATCAGTTGGTAATGCAGCAACAGCAGATTCAGCAAGCCCAGTTGGTAATCGAGCAACAATCGCGCGAAATACAACATAAAAACAAAGCGTTGGCAGAAGAGGTAGAGCGGCAAACCCAAGACCTGCGCCAAACAAATCTGGAACTCATGGAGCAAAACAGCAGGCTTCAGCAGTTTACCTACATCATATCGCACAACCTGCGGGCACCACTGGCCAGGTTGAAAGGGTTGGCCAATATTATGGAGCATAGCACCAACCAGGACGAAAAGGATAAAATTTTTCAGTGGATGGTACAATCCAGCCAAGATCTGGACAATGTAATTTCAGATTTAAGCACTATTCTGAGCATTCAAAAATCGAACACCCTTATTCGTGGCGATGTAAATCTTCAAACCACCATACAAAAAGTGCTGGCACTGTTAGATGGGGAGATAAATCAAGTACAGGCGCAGGTTCACGTAGAGATGAACGGTAAAACCATTATTCAATCGTTGGGTCCTTATGTAGAGAGTATTTTTTATAATTTGATAAGCAACGCTATCAAATACCGAAACCCGGAGCGGCCATTGAAAATAAGTATAGAGTTGAGAGAAGATGGCCCATTTACACGAGTGGCGGTGGCAGACAATGGTTTGGGTATAGATCTGAATAAATACAAAGCCAATTTATTCAACCTTTATAAACGCTTTCACTCTCACGTAGAGGGAAAAGGCCTTGGACTTTACCTTGTAAAAACGCAAGTGGAAGCGCTGGGAGGAAAAATTGAAGTGGAGAGCAAAGTAAACGAGGGCACTTCTTTTATACTATATTTCCGTTAGCACGGCTCATCTCCCAGCCAATAATTCCTTTCTTGCGGGTGGCCTCCCACCGATAGTCACCCAAAATGCCGTCTTTGCGGATGACACGGTGGCAGGGTATAAGGTAGGCCACGTGATTGGAACCTACGGCCGAGCCCACCGCTTGCAGCGCCCTGGGATTTTGAATGCGCTGGGCAATGTCTTGATAGGTAGATACATGGCCCATGGGTATGCGCAGCAGGGCTTCCCACACTTTTACCTGAAAGTTGGTTCCTTTTACAAACACATGAAGTTTGCGCTGGTTGCCTGCCGGTGAAAAGATTTGTTCTGCAAAGGCCTGGGTGAGCGATTCATTTTGATGAAAGATGGAATTGTGCCAATGCGCCTTCATGGTGTGCAACTCCGTCCGCGGGTCACCATCGGTGGGCACAAACGAGAGCCAGCAAATGCCCCGATCGGTGGCTCCGATCAGCGTGAGCCCAAATTGCGTTTCGTGAAAACCATACTCCACACGAATACCGGCACCACTCAATTTATATTCCTGGGGTGTTACGGCCTCCAGCGTGGTAAACAAATCGTACACCCGCGACTGACTGGAAAGCCCCGCTTGTTCGGCCGCCTCTACCAGGTTGCGCGACTCTGCCAGCTTTTTCTTCAGAAAATCTACCGTAAGAAACTGAAGGAAGCGCTTGGGGCTGATGCCCGCCCACTCGGAAAAAATGCGTTGGAAATGAAAGGGCGAGAGGTGCACTTTCTCGGCCACCTCATCCAATTCGGGCTGGCGTTGAAAGTTGTGCTCCAGGTAGCGGATGGCCTCCTCTATTCTGCGGTAATTGATGTGCTCTTCGCTGGTCACCATCATAAAGCTATTGTTTTTTGACGACACAAAATTGCCATAACTGCGCCAGGTGCTCAACCCGCTTCTTGCGCTCTTTTCCAGATCAGAAATTTTTCACGCTGACAGTGGCCGCAGGGCCGGTAGCCTGCCTGCAGCGCTTCGGCCTCATTTCTAAAGAACACACGGTTTTGCCTTTTCATCTTTCTGCCCGAGCGGCAGTGCAGGGTGCCAAAAATTTTCAATGGCCCATTGCCGGCCAGGGTTATTTGCCCTTTGCGGATGAGTTTGATAGCGGAGTTGCCCAGGTTAATGTGCTGCCACATCACTTTTATGCTGCATCGTGAAAAATAATGCCCAGCGCATAGCGCTCTCCTTTGCGCACTTCGCTTACGCCATGTTTTACATGGGCTCGGTAATATCCTCTTGTCCCTTTTACCGGTCGAAAGTGAGTAGTAAAAACGAGGGCATCGCCCAGGGCTGGTATGATCACCTCTGCTTTCGATTGTGCCCGCGGCACCTGTTCGGTCAGTACCCATTCTCCTCCCTCGTAGTCGTGTTGGTACTGCGATAAGGCAAAGGCCACCTGAAAGGGAAAGTACACCGAACCGTACAGGTCCTGGTGCAACGTGTTAAATCCACCCTGTTCATAGCGCAGAATCAGCGGTGTGGGCCGCGTTTGCTTTTGTTCTTGGCAGTGTGCGATAAAAGCGGCATGTTGGGCCGGGAAGCGTACCGGTTCTCCCAACACTTCCATCCAGCGGTTGGCCACAGGTGCCAGCAACGGATACAGTTGTTCGCGCAGGCTTTGGACAATGGCTGGCAATGGGTAGGTAAAATATTTGTATTCGCCCCTGCCAAAACGATAGCGCTCCATGTTGATTACGTTACGATACAGTGCCGGCTGGTTATACAAATGCCGAAGGTCTGCACAGGTTTGCTCGTTCAGCAAACGCGGCAGCAACGCATATCCTCTCGTGTTGAGCGATTCTTCCAGGTGCGGAAATGTTGGAAATGAGGTACTCACCATGTCACAAAGTTGTATCTAACGCCAACGCCCGTTCAACCTGATTCTTGCTGTTTATGTCTTTTTGCGGGGTTGTGGCTCCCAGATTAACCTGGTAAACATGCTGAATCGTTGTGTTTCGCGATTAACGGGTACACCGCTGATAATGCCCACCAACAAGTGATCGGAGATGCCCAACCGCATCTGTGGGCGCAACGTTGCTGCCCACCGGCTGTCGTAAGATTTGTTGATCTCCAGACCCACAAAGTTGCGGGTGCCGGGAATCATGTAGTGTACGTTGGTGTTGATTTTATACGATGAAGAAAGTTGCTCATTGGCCAATTTGATTTTGGGACCAGAGTAAACAAGCGTGTGCCAATTGTTGCCAAACCGTTTGGCGGCAACCACAAACGGGTTGAATAAATTTCCGCCCAGCCCGGTTTGCGCAGTTGCTTCGTTGTAAAACAAGATTTCGTTAATGTAACCTACCGCCATCGACATCTTGTTTTTCTGCGACACATAAAACGACCATTGAAGAGCTGTTTTCAGACTCTCCACACGGCTTTTGGGTATGGGCGCCAACTCGCCATTTCTGCTAAAAGGCGCCACCCATGTTACCGGTACTTCCACTTCCAAACCCAAACGGTCAACAGGCGCAAATTCATATTCTATCAGGGCTTCGTAGGTGTCGTACGTCAGGTGGTCGGTAATGCCGAAACCAAAGTTCCACTCTTTTTCTCCCTTTCGTGCGCCCAAATCCCGAATCAGGTCAATGTAAAGTGGTTCGGCATGCAGCACTTTGTCGGGTTCTTTTTGTTGTACTTCTTCAATGTATAAGCTATCCAGAAGATGATCTTCTTTAGGAAGTTGCGCAAAGGCTTGGGTTGTGAAAATGAGACAAACAAAAAATAGGATGTAACGCATAGCAAGCGCTGTTAAAGTGTTAAATGTTAATAAAAATAAAAGTGGGTGGTCTGGCAGCCAGACCATGTACATGAAGGAAAGGGACCGTTAGGCCCTGGGGGGTGGAGAGGGAAGCCGCAGGCAGGCCGATGAGTTTTCTGAAAGGAAAGCGGTGGTCTGATTTACGTTGGCAACAAATGCCGGTGGGTTAACGGCAACTGAAGACGCAGGCGAGAATACGATGATTCCAATTTTTACGCCTACGCTGTTATTGGTCTCGTCTGTACCCGATTCTGGTATCAGGTTATCGCAGTCGAATAGTTCTTCGCCCACCAATTCCACCAGGCTGTCGATTTCATTGCTATAGCCTACGTCATCCGAACCTGTTGCCGGAAGTTGAACCATGGGATCGATACAAAGATTCAACAAGTACAGCAACAGCAGCCCGCTGATGATGCGGGTGCGAAGCGAAAAACTGGTTGATTCGATTGGTCTCATTACATTACCGAAAAAGAGTGAACGAATTTCCCTTACTTTGGTTTCGAAAATGTCGTCCGCAAAAATAGCAATCCCGCCCAACTTTAGCTTTCAACAAACGCTTTCCTTTCTTCAGCGTTCGCCACGCGAGTTGCTGCACCGGGTGGATGACTACCGTGTATGGAAAGCGTTGCGGTTGGGACACAAAAACTTGTTGATATCGGTGGCCCAAAGTGGCGATTATCTACAGATCGATTTTGTAAATGCTCACCCCACCAGCGAGGAGAAACGCCTGGTGAAGCAATACGTTTCGGAGTGGTTCGACCTGGAGACAGACCTGAAGCCTTTCTATGCCATGGCCCGCAAAGATGGTTTGCTGAAAGAGCTGGTAAAAAAGTACCGCGGCTACCGAATAGTGGGCCAACCCGATTTGTTCGAATCATTGGTATGGGCAGTGCTGGGCCAGCAGATCAACCTGGCCTTTGCCTACACATTGAAGCAACGCTTTGTGCAGCAGTGGGGAGAGAAAATTGCTTTCGATGGTAACGACCACTTTCTTTTTCCCATGCCCCAACAGGTAGCGGGCTTAACAGATGCAGACTTGTTGCCACTCCAATTCTCCCGGCAAAAAAGCAAATACACCGTAACCATTGCCGAGGCTTTTGCGAGCGGAGTTGTCTCTAAGGAAAAGCTGCAACATCTATCGCTGCCGGAAGCCAAAGAAGAGTTGATGAAGATAAAAGGGATTGGCAACTGGACGGCCAACTATGCTTTGATGAAAACCTTTCGCTACCCCGATGCTTTTCCGTTGGAAGATGCAGGCGTGCACAATGCCATCAAGAACTTGAAGGGGCTGAAAGCAAAGCCGAGCCTGGAAGAAGTGAGACGCGTGTTTAAAAAATACAAAGGTTGGGAAGCCTACGCCACCCTTTACCTGTGGAAGAGCTTGTAAAATCAGGCGGGTGGCTGGGCGGGATCGTTGATCTTCAAGGCAAATAATACCGGCCAGTACTTTCCGGTTACCAAAAATGTTTTGCTCTTTTTCTCGTAGGCAATGCCATTTAACACATCGGCACTTGGGTTCATTCGCAAAATGCGGTTCCATAAGTCGGCCAGATCCATCTTCCCTACTACCTTGCCTGTAGCAGGATCTATTTTCAGAATGAATTGAGTTTGCCATTGGTTGGCATACACATAACCGTCAATAAATTCCAGTTCGTTCAGGGCGCTGGCTTCGGTTTCATTTTCCTTCACGGTTACCGTTTTCACTTCCTGAAGTGAAAGTGTATCAAGAAAGCGAAGGGTTGAAGACCCATCGCTTACAATCAGGTGGTTGCCATCGCTGGTAATGCCCCATCCTTCGTGGTCGTAAGTAAACTCAGATAGTTTGTTGAAGGTGCGCAGATCGTACACAAAGCCAACGTTGCTTTGCCATGTAAGCTGATATACCTTGTTGTTCAAGATGGTAATACCCTCACCAAAGTATTGATCGTTCAGCACTACTTTTTTGTCCTGCTCACCGGTGGTGATGTTCACCTTGGCGATCCAGGAACCTTTTTGTCCGGTGCTCTCATACAATTCTCCGTTATGTACGGTAAGTCCCTGGGTAAAGGTGTTGATGTCGTGCGGGAAGGCTTTAACCAACGTGTAGGAGATGGCGGGTACTACATTTTCCTTGGTCTCTTTGTCGGCTGAACAACCGAACAGCAGAATCGAGGCACCCGCGCAGAACAGAGCAATTTTCATGAACAGACAAATATTCAGTGCGCAAGATAGCAAACACGGCAGTTGCATTGAAATACAACCCGCTTGTGTAAAAGTGCAGCGCCCGGTATTATTTCAGACTTTTCAGGAAGGTGAGACTTTGCGGTATTTGCTGCTCCGACCGAGAAGATTCGTCTTCAATAAAGAAATGTTTTACACCTGCGGCTTTGGCTTCTTTCATAATAGCGGCAATGCCTACATCGCCTGTGCCCAGCACCACGTTGGTTTCCACATCGGCCCGGCCAAAGGCGTTACCCTCGGTGCCGGGTTTGCGGTCTTTCAAGTGCATCAGCTCAAAGCGGCCTTTGTATTTTTTCAGCAACCCCACCGGGTCCTGGCCTGGGTGTTTGATCCAAAAAACATCCATTTCAAATTGAAGGTGTTTTTTGTCCACGCTGGTAGCCAGGTGGTCGAAAAGGGTGCCTTGCGCGTGCGGACGGAATTCATAACCGTGCGGATGGTAGCACAACTGCACACCGTTATCGCTCAGTAGTTTTCCTGCGTTTCCAAACACCTGGATGGCGCGGTTCGTATCTTCCAAGGTAAAGTCATCTCCCTTATGGGGAATCCAATAGCACACTACATACTTTACGCCCCAGGCTTTGGCATTTTGCAGCACTTTGTTGGCGTCTTTTTCCAGATCGTTGAAGTCGGCACCGATAGCTACCATTTTCATTCCGCGGTCGGCAATCATTTTCTGGAACTCGGGAATCGTGAGGCCATAGGTGCCACCGCCCTCCAGTTCCTTTATTCCCATCGCCTGTATTTTATCCAAAGTGCCCGCCACATCTTTTGGCATTTGTTCGCGCAGGCTGTACAACTGTAAACCTATTTCGGGTTGGGCAACTACAGGGTTCAGGCACGCCATCATCAGGCAGATAAACAGCGAGGAGGTTAGTAATTTTTGCATAACGATTGTTGGAATGATGCGGAATATCTCCATTTATTTCATTATTCACAATCGATTTTTTATTCCTTCCACGTTGTTCACATGCTTGTGGTATGTGTGGTTCATAATTTTTTCTGATAGATGATAAAACTCATGGTGGGTGTGCAGATAAACCAGGACTTTTGGATACCAAAAAAAGGAGGGTGTATGAAAACCAGGGAATTTGTGAAGGCAGAAGAAAATCTGAAAATTGAAAGTGAAAAAAGATTTCAGCGCAAAATGAAGCGGCCACAAGTCGAAAAGCTTACCTTGCTGAAAGAGACAAAAAAGCCCGGATCAAAAAAGGGCTAAGTTGATTTAATCAAATATCTAAAATTCAAGTACTACCATGAAAGTGAATGTGCAGGGCATTGGGGTAACACCCCGGCAGGATTTGCTGGACCTGATTAACGAAAAGCTGAACAAACTGGAACGCATCAGCGATCGCATTGTAGAAGCCAAAGTAATCTTGCGTGTAGAAAAGTCGACCGACCGTAGTAACAAGCAAGTGGAAGTCCGTTTGGCCATTCCCGGCAACGACATATTTGTAAAAAAGCAGGGCGAATCGTTCGAGGAGGTAGTGCAAAAAACAACGGATACGCTACAGCGCGAACTGAAAGACTGGAAAGAGAAAAACGGACACTGATCTGTTGCCGCCCCTCAGGGCAGGTAGAAATCGAACACCAGATTGTTCATACATTTAAAGTGGCCTTTCGGGCACTGGGAATGGCCAATTTTTGAACATGGCCTACAGGCAAGTTTGTTATTCTCCAGCACGGTAAACCGCGTGCGATAGGGGTACATGCCAAACAACGGAATGGTATTACCCCAGATGCTGAAAATTTCTTTTTTGAAGGCCGCGGCAATGTGCATCAAACCCGTGTCGTGGGCAAAAACATAGCGTGCCTGCTTTACCAGGCTGGCTGATTGGTTCAGGTTAAACTTGCCGCACGCATTGTAGATGATTGTTTTCTTGCCCAACTCTTTCAACCCTTCTTCGAAAGGAACGGAACTTTCCTGCCGCTCGAAAAAGGCCTGAATCTTCTCACCGTTTTCTGCATCTTCTTTCCCTCCCAGCAAAACAATTGGTTTGTTTATTTTATCGCATAGTTCAATCATGCGGTTCAGCGGCAACTTTTTGGTGGCGTGTTGTGCACCTATCGCGTAAGCCACGTAGCCGTTGCGGAAGCCCTCCGGCAGCCAATCCAATGGTACCTCGTCTTTTTCGGGAATAAAATAGTC
Source organism: uncultured Ohtaekwangia sp. (assembly GCA_964429845.1). Taxonomy (GTDB): domain Bacteria; phylum Bacteroidota; class Bacteroidia; order Cytophagales; family Cyclobacteriaceae; genus ELB16-189. The sequence continues at coordinate 870,230 of CAYSCT010000001.1, read as the reverse complement.
CAACCCCAACGAATCGTTTTTCACGCCCAATGGCGCAGCGGCCGCCAGGTAACGCTCAACAATATGTTGCGAGGGAAGCTTATTGATTTTCAGGTTCACCATCAGCCATTTTTCCCAGTTCAGTTTGTTGAAACTTTGGGAGCGCACACCCAATTGCAGCTTGATGAGCAACGTGCGCAGGTTGTGGTGCAGGTCTACCACAAAATCGAATTTCTCTTTCTTTAGCTCAGCCACCAGTTGGCCGAGGCTGCCCCGTAGGTAGTGCATCTTGTCGATGTAGGGGTTTTCTTCGAACAACGCGCTGAATTGCGGCTTGGTGGCAAAGTGCACTTCGGCATTTTCTACCTGTGTTTTGATAACACGCACCACCGGTGTGGTAAGCACAATATCACCTATAGAGGAGAACCGAACAATTAAGACCTTCATGAAGCAGCCAAAATAACTCCTCGTTTTGTTATTTTAGAGAGTTTAAACGCAATTTCTATTTAAAACTTCTTTTGGTATGAATTATTGGTTGATGAAAACAGAGCCGGACACCTTTTCGTGGGCCGATTTGGAAAAGACGGGCAAAGCCACATGGGATGGTGTGCGCAACTTCCAGGCACGCACCCACCTGAAGAGTATGAAAAAAGGCGATCTCACTTTTATTTACCATACGGGCGAGGAGAAAGCAGTGGTGGGCATAGCCCGTGTAGAGAAAGAATTCTACCCTGAACCGGGGGATAAAGACTGGGTGGTGGTAGACATCAAACCCGAAAAGAAACTAAAAAAGCCCGTTACGCTGGCGCAGGTAAAAGCCGATAGCAACCTTACTGATATGGTGCTGGTGCGTGCCGCGCGGCTGTCGGTGCAGCCGGTTAAGAAAGAAGAGTTCGATCGGATTGTGAAAATGAGCGAAGCGAAATAGTATGGGTTTACATGGTGTTGCTCTGTTGCCGTTTGTTCTGGTTGCCTTGCTGTTGGCCGCCCACCCAAATGCTGATGCACAATTTCAGCAAAGGGTGCGCTACGAGCGCGGGCAAACCAATTCCGATAACGCCTGGGCCCTGGTACCCATGAAAGACCAAGGGTTGGCACTGGTGCGCGACAAACAAAAATACCGCAACGGACTGCGTTTGCATGAGGTGGTTCTGCTGGACTCCGCACTGCACGAGACCGATAGCCTGGAGTTGGAATTGCCCAATCGCCTCAACATGGTGGGTTATGATTTCGCCAACGCTTCGCTCTACCTGCTCTTCCGCGAAGGCGAGACAGACGATGGCGATCTGAGCCTGGTTACCATTACGCTGGCTACCAAAGCGGTACAGCGCACGGAAATCAAACACGAGTTTAACCTGAAGCTTACCCATTTCTGGGTAGTGGGCCCCAACATTGCGCTGGGCGGTTATGCCAACCGCGAACCGGCCGTTTTGCTGTACCAGCCCCAAGCCGAGCAGTTGAAAGTGGTGCCGGGCTTCTTCACCTCCGAAACCGAATTGCTCGACCTGCGCCCCAATCAGAACAATACCTTTAACACCCTAACCGTTAACCGCACCCAACGCGCTGAAAAAAAATTGGTGCTGCGTACGTTCGACCAGGATGGCGTGCAACTGCTGGAAGACCAGATTGACATTGACGATGACAAGACCGTGTTGAGCGGCCTGACCAGTTCACTCTTGCGCGATGAGTTGATGGTAACTGGCACCTACACCGTTGGCACATCGCGCCAGGCATCGGGTGTGTTTTCTGTAATGGTGGACCCGTTTAGAGGCCAGCCTGTAAACTACTACGACTTTGCCCAACTTCCCCATGCGCTTGATTTTATGAGTGCCAAACGGGCTTTTAAAATCACCGAAAAATCCAGGCGCGACCGCCTGCACGGGCGCGACCCCGATTACCGCTGTTACGCTGCGTCCGTCAGGTTAGATGAATACAGTGAGGGCTTTCTGTTGCTAACCGAGTTATACAACCTGTCGTCTGGCATGAACAGCTATCCCTACCAGGGGAATCCCTATGCCACACCGTATGGCTATTATCCATTCACACCTTACGCCAGCAGGTTTTACAACTCGCCCTACTCGTACTACAATCAGTTGCAAAACAGCGAAGTTACCGTGCTGCAATCGCTGGTTGTTGCTTTCGATGCCGAAGGCAAACTCGATTGGGGCCATAGCCTGAAGCTGGAAGGAAAACGCAAGGCAGCGCTGGAGCAGGCATCGGATTTCTGGGCCACCACCGACAAAATTGTGATTGCTACCAAAAAGGAAAGCGAGATTTTGGTGAAGGCACGGTTTAAAAACGATGAGGTGCAGGCAGATACGCTGGCTGTTTTGTTGAAACAACCGCACGAGGTGGTGCGCAACGAATCGAAGGAAGATGAGGGCATCCGTTTCTGGTACGACCATTTTTTCTACGTTTGGGGCTACCAGGCCGTAAAAGATCCGCTGATAGTGAACAGTGACCGTACCCGCTCTGTTTTCTATGTAGTGAAGCTGGATGTTAGGTAGAAATCTGACAATACTGTTTTTTCTATTGGGTAATGCCCCCATGGCCACTGCGCAATTAATGCAAACCGGGCGCTACGAATTGCCCTTGGCCGATAGCGAACGCGACCCCTTTCAAACCATTAGCCTGGGGTACGATGGCTTGTTGATGCATCGCAGGCTAGACGGCAGAGAGGAAGACCAGATTGAACTGATTCGACTAGACACTGCGCTTACCGAAGTTTGGCGCGGCTTCATACCCATTAATGCGCAACTGTCGCTGCTACATGCCGAATACAAAGAAGAGTTTGTGTTTCTGCTGTTTCAAAATCAACAACTGGCACAAGCAGAGTTTTTGATTGCCGCAGTGCAAACCGACAAGGGCGAGTACGGCAGCTACACGGTGAACAACATCATACCCTTTAACCCCACGGACTTTGTAATCACCAACGAAGCAGCATTGATCGGGGGCTACTTCAACTACCGGCCGCTCATTCTGCATTTTCACTTTCAAACGCGGCAGTCTAAAATTCTGCCGGGCTTTTTTAACGAACCGGGTGAACTTACCCAGATTAAGCCGCATGAAGATGGCACGGTGGATGTGATTGTGAGCGCGAAAAATTTTGAACGCAGAAAGAGTTTATGGATACGTACCTACGATGGCCCCGGAAACCTTGTAAAGACCATTGTGATTCAACCCGATGAAGACAAGAACCTAATTTTCGGGCGTTCGCTCAAAACGAGCAGAGGGCAGCAGGTGGTGGCCGGTGTGTATGGCCGATATACCGAATACTCGCGTGGCGTATTTGTGGCCCGCATCAACGAGTATGGGGAGTATGCCATTAACTACTACAACTTTGGCGAGTTGCAACGATTTTTTAATTACATGAAAGCCAAACGCGAGCAGCGCGTGAAAGACCGCATTGAGCGAAGGAAGATAAAGGGTAAGAAACTGCGGTTCAACTATCGTATCCTGGTGCAGGAGCTGATTCCGTATGGCGACCAGATCATTATGCTGGGTGAGGCTTTCTACCCGCATTATTCCTACCCCAACAACCGAAACATGGCAGGTATACCAGTAATGCCCCGCTTCTACAACAACCCCCTGGTGCGGGGCGACATGATTTTCGATGGCTACCAATACACCCACGCGGTGGTAATCGGTTTCGATAAAAACGGCAAACTGCTATGGGACAATAGCTTTGAGATTAACGATGTGCGGCCCATGCAGCTACAACAGTTCGTGAAGATAGCTGCCGACCAGGAGCGGATTGTACTGCTCTACCTTTTCGAAAACACGTTGCGCAGCAAGATCATTAAAAACTCCGAGGTGCTGGAAGGAAAAACGTTGGATGCCCTGCGTGCGCGCTCCGCCAACGATATTGTGCAACCGAAAGACACAGAAAAAAGCAGCCTCGACTACTGGTATCCTGGGGTATTCTTCGCCACGGGTATACAAAAGGTAAAAAACCTGCGCGAAGAAGGTGTTACCATCAACCGCAGGGTGTTTTTCATCAATAAAATCGTTTACAAGTAGGCAGCCACCGCGCCTATTTCTTATCTTCGCGCTCGGCATGCGGAAAAAACTCATTTTCGACTCCGATCAGCTCGACATCACGCTCAGCCGCCTTTCGCATCAATTAATTGAAAATCACGGCAATTTTACCAACACCGTTATTCTGGGTCTGCAGCCGCGCGGCATTTTTCTGGCAGAATTCATTCACAAAAAGCTGGAGAAAGAAACCAAAACCCAGATACCGCTGGGCTACCTGGACACCACCTTCCACCGCGATGATTTCCGCAGACGCGAAGTGCCTGCCAAAGCCAGCGAAACCAAGGTGCCCTTTGTGATTGAAGAGAAGAATGTGATTTTGATAGACGATGTACTCTACACTGGCCGCACCGTGCGTGCCGCCCTCGATGCCATGATTGCCTTCGGGCGACCAGCCAAAGTGGAGTTATTGGTGCTGGTAGACCGCAAACACACACGCGACTTGCCCATAGCAGCCGACTATATTGGCATGAACGTGCAAACCCTGGACACCCAGCGCGTGCTGGTAGAGCTGGAGGCGCAGGGCCACAAGCAAAATAAAATCTGGTTAATTAATAAGGACTAAAACTATGTCGAAGCTGAGCCAAAGACATCTCCTGGGCATCAAAAACATCACCCGCGAAGATATCGAGCTCATCTTTGAAACGGCCAATAATTTCAAAGAGGTCATCAACAGGCCCATCAAGAAGGTACCCTCGCTGCGCGATGTTACCATTGCTAACGTTTTTTTCGAGAATTCTACCCGCACCAGGCTGTCGTTCGAGCTGGCGCAAAAACGCCTTTCGGCCGATGTGATTAATTTTTCCGCATCGAACAGTTCGGTAAAAAAAGGCGAAACCCTGCTGGACACGGTTAACAACATTCTGGCCATGAAGGTGGATATGATTGTGATGCGTCATGCCAGCGTAGGCGCCCCGCACTTCCTGTCGAAGCACATCAAGGCCAACATTGTAAACGCAGGCGATGGCACCCACGAGCATCCCACCCAGGCGCTGCTTGATACATTTTCTATCCGCGAGAAGCTGGGCAGCGTAAGCGGCAAAAAGGTGGCCATTATTGGCGATATTCTTCATTCGCGCGTGGCGCTGTCCAACATCTTTGCCCTGCAGAAGCTGGGCGCCAAGGTAATGGTGTGCGGGCCACCCACTTTGTTGCCTAAGTTTATCGGCAGCCTGGGCGTGCAGGTAGAATTAGACGTGCGCAAAGCCCTGGCGTGGTGCGATGTGGCCAATGTGTTGCGTATACAACTAGAACGGCAGCAGATCAAGTATTTCCCGTCATTGCGGGAGTATACATTGTACTATGGCATCACCAAAAAAATGCTCGATGGGCTGAAAAAAGAAATTGTGCTGATGCACCCCGGCCCCATCAACCGCGGGGTGGAACTAAGCACCGATGCGGCTGACTCCGCCCATTCCATCATTCTCGATCAGGTAGAGAATGGGGTGGCGGTGCGAATGGCAGTGTTGTACTTGTTGGCTGGAGCCAACTAGCTGGTGATTGGGTTCTGTTCGACATCTGCGATGTCGAACCCAGAAAAAAATGGATTTGTAATCCCGACTGCCACCGCAGCCAGGTGTTTGCTAATACGCCCGCACCAACTTTCCTTCCATGTAATTAATGTAGGCCTTGTTGGCTACACGTGTGCCGCCCCGGGTGGGGAAGTTTCCGGTAAAGTACCAATCGCCTGAGTGGTGCGGAATGGCCTTATGCAGGTTTTCTACAGTTTGGAAAACCACCTCCAACTCCGCTTTCATACCGGCAGGGCGAACGATGTCGGTAATTTTCTCTGAGATTTCCTCCGGTGTAAACTGCTCGTACAAACGCTTCACATAGTTTTCAGGGTTCTCTTCGTTTAGCGCCCGTGTACATTGTTCGTACACCTCACCTAGTAAATATTCTTTGCCTTGTTCTTTTATCAATTGAATCATGGCGCGGAAAGCCACAAAATCTCCCAGGCGGCTCATGTCTATGCCGTAGCAATCAGGAAAGCGAATTTGAGGGGCGGAGGATACTACCACTATTTTCTTTGGCTGCAGGCGGTCAAGCATTTTCAAAATGCTTTTCTCCAGAGTGGTGCCTCTCACAATCGAGTCGTCTATTACCACCAGCGTGTCTTTGCCCTTGTTCACCACCTCAAACGTAGTGTCGTATACGTGGGCCACCATGTCATCGCGGTGGTCGTCATCGGCAATGAAGGTGCGCAGCTTAACGTCTTTCAAAACAATTTTTTCTACCCGCGGCCTGAACGAAAGAATTTCATCGAGCGAATCTACCGAAGGTTTTCCTTCCAGGATGATTTCTTTTTGTTTGCTGATGAGGTAATCTTCTATGCCGGCCATCATTCCCAAAAAAGCTGTTTCTGCCGTGTTAGGTATGTAAGAGAAGATGGTGTTCTTCAAGTCGAAGTTGATGGCTTTCAAAATCTGAGGCACCAACAGGCGGCCCAACTGTTTTCGTTCTTTGTATATCTGGGGGTCGGTGCCGCGCGAGAAATATATGCGTTCGAAACTGCACGAAGTTTTTTCGAGGGGCTGCAGAATCTGATGCTGGCCGTACTCGCCATTTTTATTGATGATAAGCGCATGCCCCGGTCTGATTTCTTCAATCTGTTCGTACTGCACGTTGAAGGCCGTTTTAATGGCTGGCTTTTCCGAGGCCACTACCACCACCTCGTCATCGGCATAAAAGTAGGCGGGGCGTATGCCTGAGGGATCGCGCACCACAAATGCCGACCCCGAGCCGGTAAGTCCCGCCATGGTATATCCGCCATCGAAGTCTTTGCAGGCACGCTTCAGCACACGCTGCAGGTCCAGTTCGTTTTCAATGATCTCGGATATTTCGCTGTTGCTGTACTGCTCTTTGTATTTTTCGAACGTGGCCTGCACTTCTTCATCCAGAAAGTGCCCAATTTTCTCCATTACCGTAACCGTATCAACCTTTTCTTTGGGGTGCTGGCCCAGTTCAAGAAGTATGTTAAACAACTCGTCTACATTGGTCATGTTGAAGTTGCCGGCCATCACCAGGTTGCGGCTGCGCCAGTTATTCTGACGCAGAAACGGGTGCACGTTTTCAATGCTGTTGAGCCCGTGGGTGCCGTAGCGCAAGTGGCCCAGCCACAATTCGCCCGTAAAGGCTACCTTCTCTTTCAGCCATTGTTCGTTCTTAAATTTCTCTTTTCCTTCCTTCTGGGCGTTTTTATACTTCTTGCCTATTTTCTTAAATAGGTGGGCAACTGGCTGCGCTTTCACGGAGCGGTAGCGGCTAATGTATCGAAAACCGGGCTTTTGGTCTATTTTGATGTTGGCTACACCGGCCCCGTCTTGTCCGCGATTGTGCTGCTTCTCCATGAGGATGTACATCTTGTTCATGGCGAAGGCGGTGCCATACTTCTCGATGTAATACTGGAGGGGCTTGCGCAGGCGTATCAGGGCTATGCCGCACTCGTGAAGTATCTGGTCGCTCATGGGTGTGGTCGCTAAAGCACAAAGTTAACCTTATTCACCCAACCCATCAAAAGTCCGGGATGGAAGAAAAGGTACAATAGCATGATAACCAGAATCAGCGCCAAAAGATTTGCTGTGAGCGAACTTTGTTTGGGAACATTTCCGGCTGCGGGCTTTCGAATAAAAAGGGCATAGGGCAGTTTCAGGTAGAAGAACAGCGAGGTAACCGTGGTGAGCAAACCCACCCCGAAAAGGAAGGCGTAGAAAATGTGCTCTGTTTCACGAAATTTTTGCCACAGCGCGGTAAATACAAACAACTTGGCCATAAAACCGGCTGTTGGCGGCAGACCCACCAACGACACCAGGCCCAGGGTAAGGCATACCGATGGAAACAGCAGCGACACACCTTTGCCCGCCAGGGCGCTGAAATCGGTGGTAAGGAATGCATCTTCCACCTGCCGTATGCCGAGGAATGCCAGGAAATTCATCAACAACAAAATGGAAGCGTAGAAAAGGGCCATCCGGTAGCCTTCGGGCGAGTGTGTAGCCACCACGGCCAGCAGCATACCCGCCTGTGCGATGGATGAATAGGCCATCATGCGCTTAATGTTGGTCTGGGCCAATGCGCCCAGGTTGCCTACCACCAACGAAAGCAGCGCAATGCCCCCGACTATCAACGACCAATCCACTGGCGACTGGCCAAAAAGTTGGAGCGACACCACGAAGCGCGCCAATATGCCCACACCTGCCAGCTTAGGCACCACCGAAAAGAACGCCACCAGTGGGGTGGGCGATGCTTCGTACACATCGGGTGCCCAAAAATGAAATGGTGCGGCTGCGACCTTGAAAAGAAATCCTGCCAAAGTAAGCAGGCCCCCTATCCAAAACAGGGGCGATGCCTCATTTACCAGGCGCTCGGCAAATGCAGTTGTTGTAAAGTCGAGTGAGCCTGTAAGCCCAAAAAGGTAAGAGATGCCGAAGACCATGATGGCGGTGGAGGCGCTGCCATACAAAAAATACTTCCAGGCTGCCTCCGCATTTCTTTTGCCAGGGCCAAGCCCCGTGGCCAGCACATAAGAGGGCAGCGAGATGAGTTCAAGGGAGAGCAGCAGCACGATGAAGTTCGAACTCATCAGCAAAAGATGCGCGCCCAGTAGCACCGATAGCACCAGCAGGTAATATTCAGTGCTTCTCTTCCGGGTGTGATCGATGAAAAGTGTAAGCAGCGTGCCCGCACTGGCCAGCATCTTGAAGTACGATGCAAACGATGATTGTATGAACGCACCGTTGAAAAGGTTCTGAGGCTCGTGTGGCCAGGTGAATAGCGTGGCTACAGCGGATGCAACAACCACACCGGCAGCAACCAGGTAGCTGAGGTTGTCGGCAGATTTGCGCACAAGTGAAACACCCAGCAACAAGATGATCCCAACCAGCAGCAACCACTCGGCCGCTACAAGGCCTACACTTTGTTGAATATCCAGAAGTTGCTGATGTGTGGAGGCTTTCATGTGCCGCTGTTATTGTGGTTGTACAAATAACTGCAGGTATGCCGCCAGCCCATTGGCAAAAGAAGCCAGGTAGTTGATTAAGGTTTGGGGGAAGATGCCCAACATAAATATCAACACGGCCAACAGCAGGCACATGCCCCGTTCGCGCCACGTCATGTCATACAAAGAGCCTTCTGCTTTCTGAGCAAAGGCGCCAAAGAACATGCGTTGTATTAACCACAGGCAATAGGCGGCACTCAGAATCAGCCCGGTAATGGCCACGCCCGTAATCCAAATAGGAACCACTTGCGAGCGGAACGCTCCCATAAAAACCATCACCTCTCCAATAAATCCGCTGAAGCCCGGAAGCCCCATGGTGGCCAGGAACGCCACTAAAACAATACCCGTATAAAAAGGCATTTTGGCAGCAAGCCCTGAGTAGTTACTGATGTGCCGGTCGTGGGTGCGGTCATACAACACACCGGCAATCAAAAACAACAAGGCAGAGATGAGCCCGTGGCTGGTAAGCTGAAACAATGCACCATGTATTGCCTCGGTAGTGGCTGCCGCCAGGCCCAGCAACACAAAGCCCATGTGCGATACCGAAGAGTACGCTATCAAACGTTTAATGTCTTTGGCGGCCAGGGCGTTCAGTGCTCCATATACAATAGATAGTGCGCCTATGCCCGCCACCAACGCGCTGAAATGAACGGCCGCATCGGGAAACAACGGGTAAGCCATGCGTAGCAAACCATAGGCGCCAATTTTCAGTAACAATGCCGCCAGTATAACCGATATGGGTGTAGAAGCCTCTACGTGGGCATCGGGCAGCCAGGTGTGCAACGGCACCGCTGGCAACTTAATGGCGAAGCCGAAAAATAACAGCAAGAAAGCCCAGTAGCGTGCTGAGTAACCCGTAAGGGTCCATGGATTGTCGGGGTGTAAAATGCTTCCGGGCTCCAGACTTCCCGGTTCCCACAGTTCAAGCAGGCTAAAGGTGTGAATAACCGTTCCATCCGTCTGTACTCCTGACGACAGGTACAGACCGATGATAACGATCAATATGAAAATAGAACCGAGAAGGGTATAAAGAAAAAATTTGATAGACGCATATTCCCGCCTCGGGCCGCCCCAAATGCCTATGAGGAAATACATGGGAAGCAGCATGAACTCGAAGAACAAATAGAAAAGCAGCATATCAAGTGCTGCGAAGCTGCCTATTACCGAGGCGTTGAGAATGAGCAAAAGTACAAAGTAGCCCCGTGGTTGTTGCGTAACGTGCCACGATGCTACCACGGCAATACCCAACACCAAAACAGCAAGGGCTACCAGCGGCAGGCTCAGGCCATCTAGGCCTATCAGGTATTTGGCCTGCAACGTACCCCAGTCGCCCAGTGTAACGGTAATCCAGGGTTTTGCTTCCAGTAACTGAATGCCTTCGGAAGCAGGCTGGTATACCTGAACAACCCTGAACAAAACGAATACCTGGAGAATGCTGGCTGCCAACGCCAAGGTGCGATACGAGCCACTCCATTTAGAAGGAATGATTAACAGCACCAACGCGGCTACCAGTGGAATGATAATAAGGAGCGATATCAGGTAGTCATCCATCATTTCAAGAGCCAAAATAGAAAAATAACAAGCGCAATGACAGAACCCAGCACATAGGTTTGCAGAGTGTTGCCTCCGCTCCAGCGCAGCAGATTGCCCACACCCTGCGACAGCCTTGCGATGCTGCGCACCGCGCCATCTACCACATTACGATCGAACCAGGCCACCACATATGCCAGCGTTACTTTTATAATGACAAGGGCATGCAGAAAGCGATCGATCCACTGTCGGTCGATGCCGGCTATGACAGCACTTATTCTTAGTGTTCCGTTGCGTACAATCTTTTGATAGTATTGATCGAGCCACGGCTGATTATCTCCCGTTGAAACGAGAACCCTGTTTCGAAAGAAGAAATGAGCGCTTGCCAAAGCCAGCACTACCCACAACACCGAAACCAGCGCGATTGTACCATTACCATGTAGTGCGATGCTCAATCCACGGAGCAACCAGTTTTCAGTTCCGAAGGGATTGATTCCTACAATCGGCCACATACTGCCGAGTGCCAGCACCACAACAGGGAAAAGCATAACAGCAGGCGTTGCGTGTGGATGCGAGGCGGATTCCGCCCTCGGTACTCCGGCAAAAATCAAATGGATCAACCGGTATGTGTACCATACGGTGGCAAACGATACCGCAAAAAACACAGCTATCCATACCCATGCGCCATTGCTTATCAATTGAAGCAGAAGTGCTTCTTTGGAAAGGAAGCCCGAGAAAAACGGAAGGCCGGCCAGTGCAGCACCGGCTGCCACAAAGGCCAGGAACGTGGCTGGCAATTGTTTGCGCAGGCCGCCCATAAAGAGCAGGTTTTGCGCTTTGTCCGGGCCCAGGTTGTGCATGTGATGGATGACAACCCCTGCTGCCAGAAACAGGCACGCCTTGAAGAAAGCATGCGTAAACAGGTGGAGGAAACTTCCGCTCCACGCGCCTGCACCGATCCCCATTACCATCAGCCCCAGTTGCGAGAGAGTGGAGTAAGCCAACACCTTCTTGATGTCGGTGTGTCGCACCGCGTACCAGGCACCATAAATGGATGTAAGCGCACCCGTTGCGGCTATGATCGTTAGGGTCAATTCAGGCAAAAGAACATGAACGCGCACCAGGAGAAAAACACCGGCTGCCACCATGGTGGCAGCATGTATCAATGCAGATACCGGTGTGGGGCCTTCCATGGCATCGGGTAGCCAGGTAAGCAGTGGGAATTGTGCCGACTTGCCGGCAACACCCAGCAGAATGAGCAATCCAATGACCACCTGCCATCCGTTGTTTGTCCAGCTAATGGTTTCCAGTTCTGCAAAAGACAATGTGCCTGCTTCGCGCCACAGCAAACACATGGCTACCAACAAACCGGCATCGCCAATTCTGTTCATAACAAACGCCTTGGTAGCGGCTGCAGCGGCCGAGGGGCGTTCGCGCCAGTGGCCAATCAACAGGTAAGACGATAGGCCCACCAGTTCCCAAAAAAAGAACATCTGCAAAAGATTGCCCGCCAGCACCAGGCCAAGCATCGAAAATGTAAAAAAGCCCAGCGCTGCGAAGTATCGCCTTATACCGGCTTCGCCCACCATGTAGCCCATGGAGTAGACGTGCACAAAGAATGAAATAAGCGGCACCAGCAGCAGCATGAGCAGCGTAACGGAGGTAAGCTCCAGCGAAAACGCGATGGCTTTGTTGCCCAGATAAAACCAGTTCCAAGCAAAACTCAAAGTGCCTTCACCCCAGTGATTGGCAAAAACCAGCAACGCAAAGAACAGGCTGACAAGCATGAAAGCCACCGAAAGCAACGGAGATAACCATGCCCGCCTTTTGCCAAGGGCGGCCGATGCTGCGGCAGACAGCAAGGGCAGGAGCACCGTTAATGCAAGAGGTACGTTATCGAAAGGCGCAGTCATTACTTTTCCTGAAGTTCTTTAATCTGATCGGGAAGCGAGGTTTGGTAGAAATGATAAACGCGCAACACCAGTGCAATACCAATGGCTGCTTCGCAAACGGCCACCAAGATTACGAACAGCGCAAACATTTGCCCATTCAACGAAGCTGGATGCAGCGTGTTAAAGGCAACGAGGTTTACATTGGCGCCATTCAGCATCAATTCAAGCCCCATCAGCATCATGATGAGGTTGCGCCTGGTAATCAGAATAACCAATCCCATCACAAAAAGAAAAGCTCCGAGATACAGCGCGTGGGTTATCATACCTTCATCTTGATTTGCCTGGGTACGTGGCAGCCAGGGCTGCGCCAATTAAGCTGATGAGTAACAAGATGCCGCCTAACTCGAAAGGTGCGGCCTGGTAGGTTACGAGTTCCATGCCCCACTGCCGGATTAATGTATCCCTTCCCGATTCTGTAAAAGGCCAGTTGGTGGCGCTTAAGATGAAGGCCAGCAGACCAAACAATGCAAACCCAGCCAACAGGCCAGTGACAAAATTATTTCGACCTACCGCGGGCGTTTGCCCTGTTGTGCGCAGGGTTATCATAATACCGAAGATCAACAGTACCAATACGCCACCCGCATACACCATGATTTGAGCCACGGCCAGAAACTCTGCTTGCAACACTATAAAAATGCCACCCACTGCCAGCAAACAGGCGATGAGCAATAGCGCTGCATGAAGGATGTTTTCTACCACCATGATTCCTATGGCACTAAGTGCGGCCGTTAGACAAAGAAAATAAAAGACGAAGCTGATCATGCCTGCGAGGGTCCGGGCGGTTTAATGCGTGGCTTGAACACGGGCTTGGCTGCGGCCGGTGCAGTTGGGGCGGGCGCCTCAGATGGGCTGGCCGCCACAGGCGCTGCTTTTGCTTTCTGATGGTTTTCCCATTCTTGCTTTTTCTCTTCGATGGCGGCAGGAGATAGGTTGCCGAATGCGAAGTTATGTTCTGCAATATCGGTTACGGTATAGTCGTACGTGGGTGTCATGGTGAGGCACTCGGTGGGGCACACGGTGGTGCAGAGGCCACAGAAGCAGCACTTGGCCATGTCGATATCGAAACGGGCGGCATAAATTCTTTTCGAGGTGCCGTCTGATGTTTTGCCAAACTCGGTAGGTGATTTTATGGGCTCTATGGTGATGCAATTCACCGGGCAGATTTTGGCGCACTTATCGCATACAATGCAGTCATCAATTTCATTGTGAAGCTGGTAGCGCCCATTGTCGGGCACGGGTATCTGTTCGTGCGGAAAAGCAATGGTGGCAATACCTTGTTGGCCTTCGAAATAGCCCGGCTTGGATATGTCTGTGGTGTGCTTGCTTTTGCGGGACTGCCAGAAGTGGCGCAACGTAAGCTTCAGGCCGGCAGCCAGTGTGGCGGCTGCCGTTCGTATGTTGTTCCAGTAGTTGTTTGCGCGCATGGCCATCAAAAAACAAAAATAGGCGTAAACAAGTTACCGCTGTCAGTAAAAAGCCCGGATTTTGGAAGGATGTGGCGATCAGGCCTGCTTCACAGTAAAATAGAAAGTGCTGCCCTTGCCCGGTTCACTTTCCAGCCAAATGGTGCCTCCATTTTTTTCAACAAACTCTTTGCACAGAATCAGCCCCAAGCCTGTTCCTTTTTCGTTGGCTGTGCCGCGTGTACTGTAGCCGCTGGTTTTTTCGAAAAGAATATTCTGAACTTCGGGAGCAATGCCCACGCCATTGTCGGTTACGGACACCACGATCTTGCCATTCTCTGACCGGGCGGCCACTTTAATAGTGCCGCCTGCATCGGTAAACTTAATGCCATTGAGAATGAGGTTGCGGAACACCAGGTTCACCATATTGGTGTCGGCTTTGGCGAAGGTGCCGGGGCTGATTTCGTTGATCATCTGGATGTCCTTCAGGTGCAGCGAGCTGAGCAAGCGGAAGTTCTCATCTACCATCGATTGCAAGTCAACACGGTCTTCCTGAATTTTCAGTTTGTCCATCTGCAACAAGGTCCAGTCGAGCAAGTTGTTGATCAGTGTTTTGGTGTGGTTGAACTGGATGCGCAACTCCTTGGTAAGCTGAGCAAATTCATCTGCCGATAATTGCTTCTTGTCGGCCATGTCGAGTATGGCGGCCAGGGCATTCATGGGCGAGCGCAGATCGTGCGAAATGATGGAGAAGAATTTGTCTTTCACCTGGTTCAGTTGTTCCAACTCCAGGCTGCGTCTTTTGATTTCTTCCTGGTGCTCCATCAGCAATTTGTTGATTCGGATTCTTCGCTGGCCGCTGCGGTAAACGGTAAAGAGTAAGATGGCCGTAAGGGCAAACACCACCACAAAAATGTTGCGTATAAACTCCTGGCGCTTCAATTCGTTTGCCTGTTGTGCCTGCGTTTGGCTGAGCAGCGCTATCTCGCTGTCTTTGTTTTCTGTTTCAAACCTTAGTTGGTTCTGGTAGAGCTTCTCAATTACTTTCTGGCTATAGGCGCTGTCTTCCATGGTTTTAAAGCGTTTATAATACGCCAACGCGTCTTTAAGATTGTTCTCGCGTTCGGCCAAGCGGCTCAACAGATCGTAGCCACGTATTTCTAACTTATAAGCGTTTATCTGTTGTGTTATCGCCAGGCTTTGCTGCACCAGGGCCTTGGCATCTTTAAACTTTCCCTGTGCCATAAACACTTCGGCTTTTCCCAGTTGCGAGTCGGCCAGACCAAACTCGTGGGCATTGCTTTGGTGAAGTCGCTGGGTAGAATCGTAGTAGGCCAACGCCCGTTCATAATCGCCCCGGGCAAATGCCAGCTTTGCCAGTTTAGAAAGCGTGCGCGGTTCTACAATCTGAATTCTCCGGGCCCTCACCACCTGCAGAGCTTTCAATAAATTTTCTTCGGCCAACGCATATTCTTTTCTGCGCAGGTACACATCACCCGACTCATCGTAGAGGTAGGCCAGCCCGTCCTCATCGTTTAGTTTTTCGCCAATAGATCGCGCAGTTTTGTAGTGACTAAGGGCAATATCGTACTGACCCAACTCTTTGAATACCGACCCTACATTATGGATCGCGAAATTCATTTTCATAGAGTCGTTGATGGCTTTGGCCACACGGAAAGACTGCGTAAAATAATAGTAGGCCTCATCGTACTGGCCCATATCCAGGTAATCGTTGCCCAGGAAGTTCAAAATCTCTGCAATGCCCGCGCTGTCTTTGGCCTCCATGGCGTACGTTAGGTTCTGGTTGTCGATTTTCAGGGCCGTGCCGAAATCTCCGGTCTGGGCAGAGAGCAGCCCCATTTGCCGGAAGGTGGATTTGACGGCCCAATATTGATTTAATTGTTGTGCCAACTGTTGGGCCTGCGTGGCGTATTCCAATGCTTTGGCGTAGCTGCTGTATTGATAGGCCTCTGATAGCGCAAGCAGCAGACTAACCTTCACCGAATCGGAGGAGGCGTCCTCCAATTGTTCTTCCAATTGTTCTATCGTGGGTGCCTGTGCAAATACCTGAGTGCCAAGCAGCAATGCGATGCTGAAGAATAGAGGTTTGATAATTTTGCCCATCACAAAAGCCATAATTTCCAAAATCCCACTATTATAACCAATAATAATGCAACCGGAGTTAAATATTTCCAGCTAAGGCTCATGAGCTGGTCTAAGCGTACCCGCGGGTAAGTCCACCTAACCCATATCTGCACGGCCACCAGAAACAAGCCCTTGCCCGTAAGCCAGATCACGCCCCAAAGTCCTCCGGTAGTCCAGTCGGCCAGGGCCAGGGGCCCCAGGTTGGGCAGCGGGGTGTTCCAGCTTCCAAAGAACAAAACAGCTCCTAACAAACTCACCAGCAGCATCATGGCGTATTCGGCCAGCATAATGATGGCCCAACGAAAGCCTGCATATTCGGTTTGGTAGCCAGCTACCAGTTCTGATTCGGCCTCGGGCAAATCGAAGGGCGCGCGGTTGCTTTCTGACAGCGATGCGATGAAGAAGATAATCCACACCACAAACAGCAACGGCATCTGAAATACATGCCACGCCACCACCCCGCCTACCCGGGTTACCTCCAGGCTTTTGATGCCAAAGAAATAAACGGGTATGGGCGAATGGATGCCCTGCTGTTGCGAGATGACCTGCAGGTCCAGGCTTTGGGCAAAGATCACCACGCACAAAACCGACAAGCCCAGCGGTACTTCGTATGAAATGATTTGTGCAGCGGCCCGAAACGCGCCCAACGTGCTGTATTTATTGCCTGACGACCATCCCGCCACCAGCAATCCAATTACATCCAAAGATATAATGGCCAACAGAAAAAATACGCCCGTGGGCAGTGCAGCCCCTACCCACCCCGGACCGAGCGGCACCACCGCGAAGCCGAGGAAGATGGTAATAAAAATGAAAAGGGGAGCGGCCTTGAACAGGTAACGGCTGGCACCCGCTGGCACAATGTCTTCCTTTTGCAGCAGCTTCAGCAAGTCGGCCACGGTTTGCAGCGTGCCATAATAGCCTACCTCCATGGGGCCGAGCCTGTCCTGCATAAAGGCAGAAATCTTGCGCTCGGCATAGACGGCCAGAATGGTGTAAGCAACCAGGAAAGGCAGTATGTAAAACAGTGTGCTCACCATATTTCATCAAAAATGGCTAATACTTTTGTAAAGGCCAGCCGCAGAGGCGTAAAATCCGCCCGCTTATTGCCAGAGGCGGTGCTGCTCCAGCCGCAGTTGTTCGCCAAAAAAGAGGCGGGTGGCGGCTTCAAAAGATTCGGTGTAATCCGAAACGTAGAAGTGGTGCTCGGGCCGGGGTCTGCCGGTGTTTAGCAACCCCTGTGCAAGCAGGTAGTCTTTCAGTGCCTCGGCCACAACCCCTGCCGAATCGAGTATGGGTATGGCAGGATGGTAAAAGCTGCTGATTTCTTTTTTGATGAGTGGGTAGTGTGTGCACGCCAGGATGAGTGCTTCCATGTTGGCCAGTGCGGGGTCGGCCAGGTATTTGGCAATGATTTCGTGGCTGATCTGGTTGTGTATCAATCCCTCCTCAATCATAGGTGCCAGCAGGGGCGTAGCCAGCGCATGTACGGCAATGTCTTTTCTTAGTTCTTGAATTTTGCGCGTGTACACGCCCGATTGCACCGTGCGCTTGGTGCCGATCAACCCAATATTTTTTCCGGTGAAATGGGTGGCTACCCACGCCACCATGGGATCTATTACGTTGATGATGTGTGCTTCTTTGCGCACATATTCTTTCAGCAGTTCGTAGGCAGCAGAGCTGGCCGAGTTGCAGGCTATCACAATCACTTTGCAGCCTTTGCGCAACAAGATGTCGGCAATTTTGATGGAGTAGGCCTGTACGGCTGCTTCTGATTTATCGCCATAGGGCAGGTGTGCAGTGTCGCCAAAATAGATCATGGCTTCATGCGGCAGTAAGGTGCGGATGGCGTGTGCCACGGTAAGCCCACCGATGCCGCTATCGTAAATACCAATGGGTTGTTCGGGAGTTGCCAAGCAGGGTTGTGTATGCCCCAAAACTAAAAAAGCGAACGTTACCGCTCGCCTTTTTAGGTCAGGAAATATTTTCCTACACGTTGTCCGACAGCTTGGCCAGCACCACTTCGCGCTGTTCGCGGTGGTTGCAATAGCTGCAGCGGAAATGCTTCAACAGCAAACCGGTTTCATTATCGGTAGGTCTTTTTTCCACCTCTTCGTTGTAAATTTTCATGGTGAAGTAGCCGCATTCCGAGCACTCTTCGGCATGCTCGTAGGCCATGTATTTTTCAATTTTTTTGTAGCCCGTTTTGTCATCAATCCACACATCGTAATCTACCGAGTGCACCTCGCTGCCCTCCTGGGCAATCTGGTCGGCTTCCAGGTGGTGGTCTTCTTCGTCTTCATTCAGTTTGCGCATTATGTTGCCAGCGGGCGATATGCGCGGTTTGTTGCGCAACTTGCGCAGGCGTTTCTCCAGAACACGCGGATAGTAAACCCGAACAGAACTGTCGAGCAGGAAGTAGAGAATGATAGAAAGGCTGACCGTAATGAACACACGCACCCAAAACCAAAGCATGCCGTGCAACTCAATGCGGTGTGTGAAAATGGTGTTCATGAACAGGAAGGCGGCCAGGATAAAACAGATCACCGCATACCAGAAGTACTGAACCTCGTGCAGGTTTACATAGTCGAACTTCTGCTTGTAATCTTTGATCTGCAACAGGCGAAATTCGTGGTACAGCAGGATGAGGATGCCCAACACCACAAACGTGGCCCCACCAAGGGCAACGTATTGATCCCAGTGGGCAAACAATGCATTGTGAGATTCCATAAGGTTAAATAAGGCTTGTTTAGGTTGGGAGAAAGTTACGCAGTTTTTCCAATTCGAGGTCAAAATATCGGCCGTATTTGTAATATTGCAGCCACCATCAAAGTCACTAATTCGGATACGTTATGGCAAACAATCTGCTGAAAGGAAAGAAAGGAATCATTTTCGGGGCGCTGGACGAGAACTCCATTGCGTGGAAAACGGCATTGAAAGTGCATGAGGAAGGCGGCTCATTTACCCTTACCAACGCGCCCATCGCCATGCGCATGGGCAAGATCAACGAGTTGGCCAAGCAATGTAATGCAGAGGTCATTCCGGCCGATGCCACCTCCGAACAAGACCTGAACAACCTCTTCACCAAGTCCATGGAAGTGTTGGGAGGCAAAATTGATTTTGTGCTGCACTCTATAGGCATGAGCCCCAACGTACGCAAAGACCGCTCTTATGGCGACCTTAATTACGAATGGTTTTTGAAGACGTTGGATATCTCGGGTGTGTCTTTCCACAAGGTGATGCAAACTGCAGAGAAATTAGACGCCATGAACGAGTGGGGCTCCATTGTGGCCCTGAGCTACATTGCTGCGCAACGCACCTTTCCCGATTACTCAGACATGGCCCAGGCCAAGTCGGTGCTGGAGTCAATCGCGCGCAGCTATGGCTACCGTTTTGGCAAGTTGAAGAAAGTGCGGGTGAATACCATCTCACAATCGCCCACCAAAACAACGGCCGGCTCCGGCATTTCGGGCTTCGATGTATTTTTTGACTACGCCAACATGATGTCGCCCCTGGGCAACGCCACCGGTGAAGATTGTGCCAACTACATTGTGCTGATGTTCTCCGACCTGAGCCGCATGGTTACCATGCAAAACCTGATGCACGATGGGGGCTTCTCCAGCACAGGTATTACAGAAGACCTCATAGCACGTTTAACGAAATAATTTTTTTTGCCAGTTGCCGCACAACTGGCTAAACTGCCCACATGGTTGCCTTTCCGCACTGCAAAATCAACCTGGGCTTGCAGGTTCTGCATAAACGCCCCGATGGCTACCACGAGCTGAGCACCTGCTTCTACCCCGTGCCGTGGACGGATATACTTGAAATCATCGAGGCGCCTTCGCTGCAGTTTACCCAGACAGGTGCTGCCATCCCCGGTAATGCCGATGAAAACCTGTGTCTGAAGGCGTATCACCTTTTAAGCAAAGAGTATGCGTTGCCACCGGTGCACATTCACTTGCATAAAATTTTACCCACCGGAGCCGGCCTGGGTGGTGGCTCATCCGATGCGGCATTTACGTTGAAAATACTCAATGAAAAATTTGAGCTGGAGCTGTCGCTGGTGCAGTTAGCGCAATACGCAGCCAGGTTGGGTAGCGATTGCGCCTTCTTTCTTTACCCAACACCCATGTGGGGAAGTGGGCGCGGAGAGGTTCTTGCCAAGGCATCGGTTTCTTTGAAAGGCACATACATGGTGGTGGTAAAGCCCGATGTGCATGTATCAACGGCTGCGGCTTATGCAGGCATACAACCCCTCATACCCGAAAAACGAATAGAGCAGTTGCTGACGGAATATGCGCTGAAGGATTGGAAGAACGTTGTGGTAAACGATTTTGAAAAAACGGTCTTCCCGGCATTTCCAGCAATAGAACCCATTAAAAAAGCGCTGTATGCGCACGGTGCCATCTATGCCAGCATGAGCGGCTCCGGCTCAGCCGTGTTCGGGCTGTTCGAGCGCGAAGTGGCCCTGCATTCATTTTTCCCTGACGCTATCTGCTGGTCGGGTTATCTAACGGTTTGATAAATCCTGCACTTTGGGGAACGTGGTGTTGAACCGCTTCTTCAGGTAAGGATAGGCAGCCACAGCCGAAAGAATAACAGCCGTGCCGATGTAGAAGGAAATATCCATCACTTCCTGCTGTCCGAATACAATCAGTGCCAGAATGATGCCGTAAACGGGTTCGAGGTTAAGGGTGAGTTGTATAAAAAATACAGACAAACGCTTGGTGAGATTAATGGCAACCGCATAGGCGTAAACCGTACACACCAACGCCAACACAGCAATATAAAACCAGTCGGCTGCGGTGGGCACCAGATGCAGTTGCCCGTCTGCAGACCAGAAATTCTGGTAGAGCGGAAAAAATAAACTGATGCCAAGGGTGGCACCCATCATTTCATAGAAAGTAATAACATACGAATTGGTGCGCGTAACCATCTGTGCATTGATAACACCAAACAGGGCGGCCGTCAATCCCGATAAAATGCCCAACGCCAGCCCTAAGGGGTACTCGAATTGAAAGGAGAAGATAATGTATAACCCAGCCAGCACCACAACGCCCAACCCCACTTCTATCACCTGAATTTTGTTTTTGCGCGCCAGGGGCTCCAGAAAGGCAGCCCAGAGCGAGCAGGTGGCAAAACCCACCAGGCTGGTGGAGGGGTTAGAAACACGGCCCGATAAAAAGAAACTGAGCCAATGCAGGGCTACAATCAAGCCGGTGCCCATCAGTTTAAGCACGTCTGCACGGCTTACAGCAAAAGAGCCTTTCAGTAAAAGTATAACACCACCCATGCCAAGGGCGGCCAGCAGCGTACGGTAGAAAACCATTTCAACGGCAGGTATACTGACTAGCTTGCCCAGAATGGCCGTAAAGCCCCACAGGAAAACGAGGAAGTGCAGTTGCAGGTAGTCGCGGGTGGTGGCCATTTATCGGGGTACGTAGCGATACATGCCCAGCGAAATGACTGCGAAGATCATGTTGGGAATCCAGGCGGCCAACCAGGGCGAGAGCGAACCCGCCTCGGCAAATGTTCGCGTAAGCATGAAAAATAAAATGAACACAAAAGCAAGTAAGAAACCCAGCGCGATCTGAAAGCCCGTGCCGCCCCGGCTTTTGCGGGCTGATACCAAAACGCCCATGAACACCAGCACAAAAATGGTGAAGGGTGATGCATACCGGATGTGTTTCTCCACCTCAAAAACTTCCGCACCGGTCGATCCGCGAAAGCGCAGTTTGTCAATGTGTTCGTTCAACTCTGTAATGGTCATGCCATCGTACTTGCGGTCTTCGTTTTTAAAGTCTTCGGGCGAAATGTTCAGGGCGGTGTCCATCGTAACACCCTCGCGCATCAGCTTGCGCAACTGCGATTTACGATTCACCTTAAACAAATCGTCTATCTGCTTGTGTTTCCAGTACTTCAGTACCCATGTATTTTTTACTGTATCCCACGTAATGTTATCGGCTGTTAGTTTCTCTACCAACCGGTTGTCTTCAAAACGCTCCAGCGTAAACTGGTAACCCGAGTTCGACTGGTTGTTGTAGTTGTGAATGTACATAAATACGTTGGGCTCCACCTGCATGTGTATGTTTTGGCGGTCGGAGTAGGTGCGGCTTTTGATGTATGTCATTTCAAAATCTACTCTTTCGCGGTTCGATTTCGGAATAACCCAGCCGTTCAGCACAAAGCTGGTAGTTGCCAGCAGCAGCGAAGCCACAAAGTAAGGCCACAACAGACGAACGAAGCTGACGCCACTACTCAAGATGGCGATGATTTCGGTGTGTGCCGCCAGTCGCCCGGTAACGTATACAATGGCAATAAAAATTATGATGGGCGAAATGAACCCTGCTATCCAGGGCACATAGTCCAGGTAGTAACCGATGATGACGCTGCTACTCAGATTATTCTTGCTGAACTTGTCTATTTTTTCGGTCAGGTCAATCACCACAATAATGGCAATGAGTATCAGCATCACAAACAGGAATGTGCTGAGGATTTTTTTGATGATGTAGCGATCCAGTATCTTCATTGCTCAAAGCCGTTGCGAAACCACCTTCACCATTTTGTTCTTCCAGCCAGCAAAAGTGCCTGCCATGATCTGCTGCCGTGCCTGGCGCACCAGCCAAAGGTAAAAGGTGAGATTGTGAATGGAAGCAATTTGCGCGCCTAAAATTTCTTTGTTGATGATGAGGTGGCGAAGGTACGCCTTGCTATAGAACGTGCTTGCGTAACCACCCAGCGCTTCATCGATGGGGCTCAGGTCGTCTTTCCATTTTTCGTTGCGAATGTTGATGATGCCCTGCGTAGTGAACAACATGCCATTGCGTGCATTGCGCGTAGGCATTACGCAATCGAACATGTCTACACCCAGGGCAATGCACTCCAGAATATTTTCGGGCGTACCCACACCCATGAGGTAGCGAGGGCGGTCGGTCGGAAGAATGCCGCATACCAGGTCGGTCATTTCGTACATGATGTCGTGCGGCTCGCCCACCGAAAGCCCACCAATGGCGTTGCCAGGCTGGTTTTGGCTGGCAATAAATTCAGCCGACTCTTTTCTCAGGTCTTTGTAAACGCTGCCCTGCACAATGGGGAACAGTGCCTGCGAATATCCGTAGCGCGGTGGTGTGGAGTCAAAGCGCTGAATGCAACGCAGCAACCACTCGTGTGTCAACTTCATGGATTTGTGTGCGTACCCGTACTCGCACGGATAGGGGGTGCACTCATCGAAAGCCATGATGATGTCTGCACCGATGGCACGCTGTATGTCCATTACCGCTTCGGGTGTAAAGTGGTGTTTGGAGCCGTCAATGTGCGATTTAAAAGTAACACCCTCTTGCTTGATCTTCCGGTTCTCGGAAAGCGAATACACCTGGTAGCCGCCACTGTCGGTTAAGATGGGGCGCTGCCACCCGTTAAACCGGTGCAGACCTCCGGCTTTTTCCAGCAGTTCTATGCCCGGCCGCAGGTACAGGTGGTAGGTGTTTCCTAAAATGATTTTGGCGTCAATGTCGTTCTCCAACTCGCGCTGGTGCACGGCCTTTACAGACCCTGCCGTGCCTACCGGCATAAAAATGGGCGTGGGTATGTCGCCATGGTCGGTGTGTATAAAGCCTGCGCGGGCTTTCGATTGTGGGTCAGTATGTTGAAGCTCAAAAGTCATGCAAGGCGCGAAGATACGCCTAATCGTTGCGGTGCCAAAAGCGGTTTCCCCCATCACTCATTTTTCGTGCTTTGTTTTGCGCCATGGCGGTGGCAAAATGCAACATTCTATATTTGTGGCCATCTGTAAAATCAGTAAAACCGTTTTCGCTTGTTCGCGCTCGTCTTCTTATCTGTTGTTCTCGGCATTCAGATCGTTTACTGGCTGGTTCTGTGGTGGGGCTTCTCCAAACAACAACGCGCTCGGCTGCTTACCGAGCTGCCCCCTGTGTCGGTGGTAGTGTGCGCGCACGATGAAGAGCAAAATCTGCGCGAATTGGTGCCCCTGCTGCTGCAGCAAGATCACCCCCATTTTGAAGTGATTGTGGTGGACGACCGCAGCAACGATGGCACATACGATTTTTTGCTGGAAGCCACCCGGGCAGACAAACGCCTGCGCATGGTGCGCGTAACAAACACACCCACGCACATCCACGGAAAGAAGTTTGCCATTACCCTGGCGGTAAAGGCAGCCACCCACGACTGGCTCTTGCTAACCGATGCTGACTGCCGGCCGGCCACGAACACCTGGGTGCGCCACCTCAGCGCCCACATGGCCAACGACAAGAAAATTGTCATTGGATTTTCACCTTACCAACGTACCGCGGGCCTGCTCAATGCCTTCATCCGTTTCGAAACGCTGGTCACCGCGATGCAATACATCGGCTTCGCTCTTTTTGGCAGGCCTTACATGGGTGTGGGGCGTAACCTGGCTTACCGAAAGTCGCTCTTTCTGGAGGCAAAAGGGTTTAATGACTACCTGGGTGTGGTAGGTGGTGATGACGACCTGTTTGTAAATGCCCATGCCAACAGCAACAACACAGCTATTGCGCTGGGGCCCTCTCTGCTGGTGTATTCACGACCAAAAACTTCGGTACGCGCCTTTCTCTACCAAAAATTCAGGCACTTGTCGGTAGGTAAGCGCTACCACTTTTCAGACCGGCTTTTATTGGGTGGGTTTTCACTTACGTGGATACTGACGTGGCTGGTTGCCGCACCTGTGTGGTGGTGGGCAAACGAGTTTTTGTGGATAGTGGTGCTTTTTTTTGTGCGCTGGGCGGTGCAGCAGGCAGCGCTTTGGGAGGCCACACGTAAACTGGGGGAGCCGTTTGAGGGCTGGAAAGTGCCCCTTTTAGATTTTATTTATGCCTTTTATTATCTTGTCGCGGGACTGGTGGCAGTTCTTTCCAAAAAAGTAAGATGGAGGATTTAGGCAAAACGGAAGAGAATAAACAAGAACAGAAGCAGGAAGACAGCCGCTTTTCCGTAAAGGCCATGGACGATTTTAAGCTGATCGACATGGCCGTGGATGGCGATGACCAGGCTTATGCCAAATTGTTGGCGCGCTATAAAAAGGCAGTGTACCACATGGTACTGAAAATGGTGCGCAATGTAGACGATGCCGAAGACCTCACCATCGAATCATTTGCCAAAGCATTCAAGAGCCTGCACCGTTTCAAAAAAGATTTTACGTTCAGCACGTGGCTGTTTCGCATCGCCACCAACAATGCCATCGACTTTATACGCAAGCGCAAGCTAAAAACCCTCAGTATCGAAAATACCTATACCGATGATGATGGCCAGTCGGTAGGTATGGATGTGGAGGACTTAAATCTCGATCCACAGGAAGAAGCCATCAAGGCGCAGAAGGAAGAGATTATTCAACTATTTGTAAACATGCTGCCGGCCAAGTATCAGAAGCTGGTGCGGTTGCGTTATTTCCACGAACTGTCGTACGAAGAGATTGCCGAAGAGCTAGAAGCTCCGCTGGGCACCGTAAAAGCACAGTTGCACCGCGCACGCGAGTTGATGTACGACCTGGTGAAGAAGAACAAGGAGCATATCTAGTGAAGCGGGCTCTGGATGGGGGTAACGATTTATATTGTAATGAAAGGTTTTCACCTTAAGGCTGATTTATCCGCAACCCCATCATTCAATGAGAAAGTTTTCATTCCTACTATTTCTTTTGTTTACAGCATGTGGCAATGCCCAGGTAGAAGAAGCGGTAACCCATTCGTTGCAATCTCCATCGTTAACTGCCTATCAGGCAAACCTGATTTTCGATAAAGCCAAAGTTTTTCCTGAGGCAACACAACTGGCCCTGGCCATTGTGCGCAATGGTGAACTTTCTTTTGCAGGTGTTATGCGCCAGGGAGATTCACTCGTATTGGTGAATAATCAGCAATCTGTATTCGAGATTGGCTCCATTACCAAAGTGTTTACCAGTACCATTCTTGCCCAGGCGGTGGTGGCAAAAGGACTCCGTTTGAACGAGCCCATCAATAAACACTTGCCCTTTGCCTTAAAAGCCGAAACGCAAATAACTTTTAGCCAATTGGCTAATCACACATCGGGTTTGCCCCGCATGCCATCTAATTTTCAACTCACGGCATTCATGAACCCAGGCAATCCCTACAAAGATTATACGGAAGAAAAACTGAAAGAATACCTAATGAAAGAATTGAAACTCGAAAATGAACCGGGTCTAAAAAATAACTACTCTAACCTGGGCGCTGGCTTGCTGGGTTATACACTTACACAATACAACGGTAAAGATTTTGAGACACTATTAAGAGACCAGGTTTTTTCGCCACTGGGCATGGTGCACACAACCACCTTACGCGAACAGCTTTCCGGCACACTTATTAAAGGGCTAAGCGAAACCGGCAAAGAAGTTTCTAATTGGGATTTATCTGCCCTGGCAGGAGCGGGCGGTATTTTATCTACGGCAGAAGACTTGTCTAAATTTGCTTTGGCACAGTTCGATGCATCCAACCGGGCGTTGGCACTTACGCAGAAAGAAACGTTTCGCATCAATGACAAAATGGGTGTAGGCCTGGGCTGGCACCTGCTTTATGATTCGCCCGATGCAACGTGGCTATGGCACAACGGGGGAACAGGCGGCTACACCTCGTCTATGGCACTGGATGTGGAAAGAAAAAATGGTATCATTATTCTCAGCAACGTATCTGCTTTCAGCAGGCACATGAAAAACATCGATGACCTTTGCTTTGCGCTGATGCGTACTTTGACTACGCCATAAAAAACGAACAGGGAGGAACCACCCTCCCTGTTCAACTCATCTATACCCAAAACAAAACTATTATAATTTCAACGATAGTGTCACCGACCAAGACCGGCCATCGGAAGGCCAGATTCCCGGCCCCGGATAAAATTGAGGCCTCTTGGTGAAGTAGGATTTGTTGCACACATTGTTCACATTCACTTTTACCTCCAACTGTTGCACGATCTGAAAACACATATTGATATCTATCAGGCTATACGATGGCACCAGGCCCACAGAGCCTGTAGGTGATGGTTGGATGGAGTTCAATGCATCGGCATAAGACCTGGCTGTGTAGCTAAATAATCCCGTAACGCTGGCAATGCCATGCTGCAGTGTGATGCCATTACGGGAAATGATATCTGGGACACTTTCAATGTGGTTACCTTTTACGCTGATGTTGTCATCGCCCACCCGTACATATGCCTCTGCATACCTTCCCCGAAAAATTCCGGTGGATGTAAAGATGGCAAAGTTTGTTTTGGCAGAGGTGATCAGATATTCTGCGAAAATTTCTGCCCCTCGCGTTATCGAGTTGCCAATATTGGTGCGGAAAATATAAAATGAGCCTTGACCATTGTCCATTGCTAACATGCCAAGACGATTGTTGTAATGTAGCTCGAAGACACTTACATCCCACTGCCACCTGCCCTTTGCGCCACGGTATCCCAGCTCAGCTGTAAAGCCATCCGCATCTCTTAGATTTTTGTCGACCTGTTCGTAGGTAGAAGCTGGGATAATGTCTTTGAAGATAACTGGCCGATACGATTGTGTTATACCAGCATACAGATTTTGCTCGTTGTTGAAAGAATAGTTCGCACTTACCCCCAACAACGGAAACTGATGCGGTATTTTTCTGGGTAAGTTGCCCGGCTCGTAGTAAGAGATTGTGCCGCTCATGACTGATTCTCCACTTTCCAAACGAAAACCGGGTGTTATATTTAGCCTTTTTGAAACCTGAAATTTATTTTCAACATACAACGCAATGTTTTTCGATCTGAAGTGAAGGTTTCTGGCAAAACCTGCATCATCTACCGATAGGTTAAAGTCCGTTCCGGTGGTACCCCTGCCCAATTGTCTGCGGTGTAAGTCGTTGTTAAAAACCTGCATGCCAGAGGCCAACAAATGCCGTCCATTCAGCCAGTTATACTCATGAATCAATTTCAGTTCTGAAGTATAGCTGTTGAATTGATCAATGTCTACTTGGCGAGGTGCATAGCTGAGTGAGGTGGAATCTATAACATCTGCCATAGTAGCTGGTTTATCAAACATAACACTGTTGCGATAACCCAATACAGACGAAACGGTCCAAAGGAAACGCGTGCGATCACTCATTCGCCAGTCCAGTTGAATAGAAGGCACATAAATGTCTGGGTTAAAGAAGTTTCGCGAACGAGTGGCTTGGCGCGGGTCTGCGTGAAACATGCTGTCAGTAAGTGGCCCGGGAATTTGGTACACATAAGCAGACCGTGCCAATTCCAGGTTGATGGAAATGTTTTTAGAGGCTTTGTACGCAACCATAATGGCCTGGGCTTCGGCCTCCGTTCTGCTGTTGGCACGATAGCCGTTGGAGTTTCGTTTGTAGTAGTAAGCATAATACCTGAAACGTCCCGCTTTGCCGCCAATGCCCTGATAGGTGCTCACAAGACCGAATGAACCGATTGAGTTAACGCTTTCAAAGCCGATGGTACGTGTGGTGTCGCCCGATTTGGTAACGTAGTTCAGCATACCTCCGAACTGCGCACCGTATTGAAGCGAGCCCGTTCCACGCACCAATTCAATGCGTTCAACTGACTCCAACGGCATCGAATAATGGCTGGCAGGATAGCCATACATATCTGAATTGGTGATGACCCCATTCTTACGAATGTTGAATTCCCAACCCCTGTGTGGGTCTAAGCCACGTGTCGAAATATTGATCTGATTGCCAGATCCATCCATGTCATATACAAATACTCCCGGCACTTTTGCGAAAATCTGACGAGGGGTTTTCTCTGCGATATTGGCGTTGATACCTGCAAGTTGAATTACCTCATTTTTTTTTCCTGCCCAGATGTAGCCATTGCCGGATTCTGGCAAACGCGAAACGCTTCCAGGCAGGCGGTACGATTTTATGACAAGCTCATTAAGTTGCTTCGTTTTCAGGGAGTCCTGGGCTTGTGCACAGGCTCCTGAAAGCAGTAGCAGAAATATGAGAACCAGATTACAACGCCCCATTTGGTCTAAGCAATATTAATCCGCACCATCTGCCCTGGCCCTTTCAATGGTATAGGCTGCAACAGCGATGCCTTGTGTGAGGCCTACCTCGGCATCAAACCGGTAGTGTATGCCACCATAAATTCTCGACTCGGCTGCCTCCCTTGCCCAATCGCGCACCGCTTTGGCTTCTGCAGGGAAAATGTAAGCCAACACTTCGGCAGCAGCACCCGAAAATGTGCTGTGCCCAGAGGTGTAGCTGGGGAAGTTCGGTGTGCCTAGAATGGTTTTGAAGCCATTCATGGTTTGAATAGGGCGCGGATAATGGTAGAAATATTTCGCATCCCAGCACGAAATTCCCGCATCCATCACGGCCATGTTCAGGTAAGCAAATGTGCGTGCGGCACGCAACGGATTCATTTTGTACTTTACAATGTATTCTTTAGTGCGCCTGTTCCAATGGCCCGGGGGCGTGTAGGTGCCTAATCCATCCGACCACCAGTTGGCAATCTTGCGTTGTTCTTCAGTCAGGTTTTTGGCAAGGTGGCGCAGTTCTTCTGCATCACGCTCGAACTCAGCAGAGCCTGGTGCAGGCGGAGGCCCTGGGCGTACATTTTCTACGTTGGGCACACTCCACATCATTACGTTACCGAACAGAGGCGTTAGTCCCACGGGGCGCTGCGGCACTTCCTGATTGTCCCAAGACCAGCCAAATCGATCGATAGCGGCTTGCTTGATGGCATCTGACGCAGGGCGTGGTGTTTGAGCTGCACTCATTCTATCGGTCGATGCGCGTGCCAACGCAGCCGTTTTAACAGCCGTGCCAATTGCCTTACCCGCTTCAATATCGCTGGTGGTGTTCGATCCAGACCACACCAGGCTATTCAAATGCTCTTCGGCCTTCGCATCAAGGTATGCGTGTTCCAGTGGAAACATGGCTTTCAGCACATCGCGCGAGGCCACGGCAATCACGGCTCCGTCACTGGGGTAAGAAGGCAAATTGTTCTTTTGGTAAGCAAAGGCAATTTCACTGTCCGTTACGTAGGGTGCGGGGCGATTGTATTGATACTTGTAATGCCAGGCGGCAATCAATCCATCGAATTGGGCCACGCTCAGGTAAGCCAGCATGCGGCTGGTGTAGGGCGGATGTGCAAAGGGAAAGGGTGGCGGGCCTTGCGGATTGGCGGGTGAGGGCAACGTATAGGTACCGTCTGGGTTGGGAGGAGGAATCAGGTTGTATTTCGCAGCAAGCTCCAGAGCTATTTCATTCCAGCGAATCAGCGGATTGTTGGTCCAGTAATCTACCGCCTCACGTTGGCTGGCATTCAGATTTCGTGTTGCCGATTTCAGTGCGGTTAACTCGGCCTGGTATTCGCTGGAGCTTACCGCAGCCGGAGCCGCAACCGTTATGTCGCTTGCGCTGGAAAAGAGTATTGGTTGCCAGCTTCCCCCGTCCTCATCTAAGTCTGAAAACTCGTAAGCCGAGTAGTTAAAGTAGGTAGGCAGTTCATTTTCGCAGCTGGTAACTGCAGCGATGATCAATGCCAAACTCAAGCCAAGTAAAATTATTTTTTTCATACGTTAATGTTCATTTTTGTCGACCTATTGTAGTCCATGCGTTGTCATCTTCACTTTGCGTGTATTCGGGGCATGGATTGTTATCATGAAATTCTTAAAAGGTGAATTGATAGGTAATGCCTCCGCCTATGTTGGTGGATTTGCCCATGTTCCTTCCGTCCACCACCTGGTTGTAGGAAGCCATGAGGCTGAAACGCTTCAGCGGCTCGATGTTTTTGAAATAATACTGTGCAAAGAAACCCACCTGGCTCACCTCCATTTTGTTGGTGGGTTGCGGCATATTCCATCTGCGGATGTCATCGCCCTTCAGGCAGTTCAGCACGGTGTACGATGCCTCCAGGCGTAAGCTGTTCTTAAGCGTAAGACCACCGAGGGCGGCCTGGTAATTCACCGCGCTGGGCACATCCATAAACGTGGTGTAATAGCTTCCGTTGGCGTAGTAGTAGGGGCGCTCTACTTCGGTTTGGCCGCGCCATACATAGGCGGCTGAAGCGCGCGCATAAATCATCTTTTTGAATTCGTAAAGGCCAATCACGCGGCCCGTTAATTCTTGCGTGCCCAATCCCAAACTGTAGGGCATATAATCAGAAAGGTAGTTGGTCATGGGTGTGCCAAACTGCCCCACTGCCAGGGCCGCGAAGCTGTGTTTTTCAATCTCTTTTCTAATGATCTCGTACTTCACGCCTATGTTCACATCCTGAAAACCCTGCACACCGGCCAACTGCCCTCCATCCGACAGCGTTTTAACATAGGGTAGCGCCAGCATTACATTTAGTTTGCCGGTGATGCCGTAGACAATCATGGGCATGTAGGTGTTCCGTGTAAACGTGCCGATGTTTTCGTTGCGGATCAGGGTGGTGCCTTCCCAATACTGATCCCAGTTGCCCTGGTCGTACATAAAGGCAAAACAGATCTCTTTTTTGTTCATCATCAACGCATCGGTTGATGTTTGGGCGTGCAACGCCCACGAAAAGCTGAGTGCAGTTAAAATGAGTAAACTTCTCTTCATATGGTTTTTGGGTTAAACTTTTCCATAAAGCCAGTTCGGCAGGTTGGTACCCTTGCCTCCGCTGAGTTGTTGAAACGGGTGCGCAAAAAAATCGGTTAAACTAAAGTGTATGTACTAAATAATTACAGTTACCGAAACAGTAACATTTTGCCTTGCAGAGGCAACTCCACAAGTACATAGCCACCTGTTGCACAGAACAGGGAGGCTGTCACAAATCAAGCCCTTTCGGGTGGATGGATGATGGAGGCTAGAAAAGAGGGAATAAACTGCGATGTGCTGTGGCACGAATGGGTGCCGAGTTCCCAACCATCGCTCGCTGCCGAAACAGCCACGGCTGTCGATAAATAATCTTTCGCGAAATCGAAGGATACCTTAACGCTGCCCTCCGTATGGGCGGACTTGTCGGTAAATGTTTTTACATAGTCTGAAAGCGCCTCATTGATGCGCTGGCTTTTTTCATCTTTAATTACCACGATGTGCAGCGTGTCGCGGTAAAATTTCTGTTTCACCAGCCGATAGGTTTCTCCTTCATAATGAAAGGTGCCTTCCACGCGCTCGAAGTCGCGGCTGTCGGTGCCATAAGGAATGGTAAGCGGAATTTTGTATGTAACCGTTTCGAACTCTTCGTAATCATCCGAGTCGAGGCGGGCATTCAGGGCCCTCCCATTTTGCCACTGCAAGCCCACAAAAATGCCGTAATACCCCAGCATGTTCAGCAGGAACAGAAAGAGCAGAAACAGGGTAATGAGCCGCTTCATGTATCCACATAGATACAAAAATTCGGTCGAGAAATAAAAACACGCCCCTGACGGACGAAAAAAACGCCACTTTATGTGAAAATTGAACAATCTTTTGTAAGTTTCTTTTCTTGAATTACTTATGAGAAGCGTTTTCGCTTTTTTTTGTCTCCTGGGTGTACCTCTTTTGGGGTATAGTCAGCTCAAACCCGGCACCCTGAGCCACCAGGTTACCAACCTGGCCGGTGCAGAAGCTACTTTGGCGGGTTCAGTCATCAGCTCGTCCATTGGCGAGCCGGCCATCCTCACCTTTTCTTCTGGCGATTACTTTTTGACGCAGGGTTTTCTGCAACCCGAGGTTTTGCCCTGCGAAGAGGTAACGTTTCGCTACTACCCGAACCCGGCCCGCGGTAAAATCACCATAGAAGCTTACGGTTGCGAAACCCAGATTAGACGGGTGCAACTGGTGGACTTGTGGGGAAGGTTGCTGCCCACCAGCTACGACAAAAAAACAAACCAGCTTTCGCTGACCGAGATAAGCCAGGGAAGCTACCTGGCGAATGTAGAATTAACCAATGGAACCCAACAAACCATACACCTTGTGAAAATATCTGACTGAACATGCGGACCCCATTTTTTAAACTTTTGTCAGTTGCGCTTTTAATCTCTTTGAATGTGCTGGCCCAGGCGCCACCCGGTATTAACTACCAGGGCGTGGCGCGCGATGCAGAAGGCAAGCCGTTGAGCAATGCATCCATTGCGGTGCGCATCAGCATACTGCAAGGCAGCGAAAGCGGCACGACCGAATACAGCGAGGTGCACGAGGTTACTACCAACCCGTTTGGTTTGTTTATGTTGGTGATTGGCCAGGGTAACGTGCAAAACGGCAATTTTCAGTTCATCAGTTGGGCCGTAGGCAATAAATGGCTGCGCATTGAACTGGACCCCACAGGGGGCAACAGTTTTCAGTTGATGGGAGCCCAACAATTGATGAGTGTACCATACGCATTTTATGCCCAGTATTCGGGTAGC
The DNA here is from genome assembly GCA_964429845.1 of uncultured Ohtaekwangia sp. Lineage (GTDB taxonomy): Bacteria > Bacteroidota > Bacteroidia > Cytophagales > Cyclobacteriaceae > ELB16-189. The sequence goes on along the minus strand of CAYSCT010000001.1, from coordinate 836,879 downwards.
GGCTACACGGCCGGAAGTGGTATTCAAATCGCCAATGGGGTGATCAGCAACACAGGCGATGCCGACAACAACGCCACCAATGAGTTGATTTCGGAACTTTCGTTCAGCAACAACACCTTACGTATTACCGATGCGGGCGGAACAAAAGAAGCCGATCTTTCTGCCCTGCTGGGAGCGGGACAAAATCTGCAACAGGTGTTGGCCAGGGGAAATGATGGCGGAAGCCAAAAGCTACAAAACATAGGCTCGCCCACGGCAGCCACCGATGCCGCCACCAAAGGCTATGTAGACGCGCATACCGATGCCGATGCAGACGCCACCAACGAAATACAAGACCTGGCGTTGAACAGCCACACGCTGATCATCTCCAACAATAGTTCGGCAACACCCATTAACCTGGCACCATACCTTGATAATACAGATGCCCAAACCCTGGCACTCTCGGGCAACAATTTGTCGATCACCGGTGGCAATGAAGTAAACCTGGCTACCCTCAATACCGATAGCCAAACGCTGTCCACCACTTTCACGGATAACAACACACGCAATCTTTCCATTTCCGGAGGCAACAGCATTGCGCTGGACGTGCGCGATGCCGATGCGAGCGTTACGAACGAAATTCAGGATTTGACTTTGGCCGGCAGCACCTTATCCCTTTCGGGCGATGCGACAGCGGTAGACCTGGCACCTTTTCTTGATAATACCGATACGCAGACGTTGAGCACCCAGTCGGTGGATGCCAACACGCGAAGCCTTTCCATAACCGGTGGCAATACTTTGAATGTGGATGTGCGCGATGCCGATGCCAGCGCTACCAACGAAATTCAGGATTTGACTCTGACGGGCAACACCTTATCGCTTTCGGGCGATGCGACAGCGGTAGACCTGGCGCCCTTTCTTGATAATACCGATGCGCAGACGTTGAGCACCCAATCGGTGGATGCCAACACGCGAAGCCTTTCCATAACCGGTGGCAATACTTTGAATGTGGATGTGCGCGATGCCGATGCCAGCGCTACCAACGAAATTCAGGATTTGACTCTGACTGGAAACACCTTATGGCTTTCGGGCGATGCCACAACGGTGAGCCTGGCGCCCTTTCTTGATAATACCGATGCGCAGACCCTGGCTTATAACGGAACGACCAAAGTTTTGTCAATAGCCGGTGGAAATACGGTAACCCTCACAGAAACCCAAACATTGGCGCAGGTATTGGCGAATGGTGCTTCCGCTGGCAGCACGCGTATTCAAAATGTAGGAACACCTACTGCCGCGACCGATGCAACTACCAAACAGTATGTGGATGATGCCGATGCAGCCCTGGCCGCCCGTATTTCGACAACGTATGCCTTTAAAACTTCATTTTCATTCACCAATAGTTCCGGGCTGGTGGTGAGTGATCAGGTAATACCTTTTGTAACAGAAGAGTTTGATGATTTTAATGTATTAGCAACCAACCAGTTTACAGCAAACGAAGATGGAGTTTATATTTTCACCATCGATGGCAACCACACTCCTGGAGCCACCAGTGCTCTACTTAGTTTGCGAGTAAACGGGACAAAGATTCCGATACCGATTGTTCAAAGCTTTGCACCCCTTGGGCTAAGGTTCAACGCAACCTTTATGCATAAGCTGCTTGCTGGCCAAACGGTAAGCCTGGTTGGAGATGGCATTCAACTTACAGCCCAATTCAGTGGCAGCTTCTACGGCTACAAACTCTAGTTACTTCCACTTAGAAAACGCCAGAGGCACCAGGTACACCGACTCAATTTTCTCAACAATCTTTCCGTCTTTTTCGGAAGCATCGCGGGCGGCTATCCAGGTAGGGTCGTTGCGAAAGCCATCCCACGATTGTTTGGCAGCGGCTTCACTTTGGTGAGCCAACAGATAAACCAACTTGGGTTGTCCTTCTGCCTCAATACTTTCAAAGTACACAATGTTTTCCATCCCGTGCTTTTCGAACAACTTAACCGTGTGGTCTTTGAACCGTGTAATCAAATTAGGCAGTCGGTTGGGTAAGCAGGTGTAGGTGCGCAATTCGAATAGCCTTGGTTGTTGCTTAGACCATGGTTCCGCAAGGGGAACGATATCTGAATAGTTCATGAACATACTTACTACAGACGCAACAATTTTTCCATCAGCCTCCGATTCGGTCTGCACTTTCCTCCAGTCGGGATCGCTGCCAAATGCTTTCCACGATTGGTCGCGGGCTTCTTTCGAGGGATAAGAGAGTATATAGTACAGGGCATTCTTTTCATTGTTAACCGGCAGCCAATAACCCTCGTTTACCATGCCGTGTTTTTCGAATAGCCGTGTGGTATGGTTTTGAAAACGGGCCAGCAAGGCATCGAGTCGGCCCGGGTGGCAGTAGTAAATGCGCAACTCATAGTAACGGGAGCCGGCTGGTTGGTGGTTGGCACTGGCGGCAACCGAAATAAACATGAACAGAAGGAAAAGTCTTTTCATAATGAGTTTTTTCAAGTCAGGGATCAAGGTTTCGTTGGGCCAATCAAACTGCGAAGTTAGGAGGCGCTGGCCAGGTCGTGATCGCGGTAGGCTTTGATCAATGCCAGCTCGCCTTCTTTGCCTTCTTTGAAGTTGCCGTGCTCCATGCCCCACACACCGCGGTAGCCTTTGTTATGCACGTGGCGGAAAATTGTTTTGTAGTTGATCTCTCCGGTACCCGGTTCTTTCCGACCCGGATTATCGCCAATCTGGAAGTAGGCAATTTCATCCCAACACCAGTCGATGGTGTTAATCAGGTTGCCTTCGTTGCGCTGCATGTGGTAGATGTCGTACAGAATTTTGCACGAAGGACTTTTTACTGCTTTGCACAATTCATACGTCTGTGGTGCGGTGCGCATAAACAAGTCAGGGTTGTCGCTCAGCGGTTCCAGCACCATTACCAAACCATGCGGCTCGAATACTTCGGCACCCCGCCTCAGCACCTCTACCACGTTGGCTGTTTGTATTCCTAAAGGAAGTTTGCGTTCATAGTAACCGGGCACCACGGTCATCCATTTGGCATTTACCCTTTTGGCTACCTCCACGCTTTGTTTGCACGTGGCCACAAATTTTTCTGTGAACTCTGCTTTTCCCGTGGTGTAACTCACCTTCCAGTTGTCGCCTGCGTCCACTACAAATACGCCCATGGTCATGCCTAATTTGGCCAGCAGGTTTCCAATCTTCTCTTGTTCTTCTTTGCTGCGCCCCAACATGCCATTGTCTTCAATGGAACGGAACCCCATATCGTACATAAACTGAATCTGATCGAGAAAGGCATTGCCACCATGGTTTTTGAACATGCCATCGTGTGGTGCAAACAGCAGGTTAAATGGTTTTTCGGCTGCTTTTTTTTCAGAGCGGGCAGCCCATGCAGGCGCCACTGCGAGTGTAGACAAAGCTGCAAGGCTGTTGTTTAAAAAAATTCTTCTGTTCATTGCAAGGTTGGATTTAGCAGATTAGGTGCAAGCGAAGTTAGAAAACATTTGTTCGATTGCGATAACTGGTGAACTGTTTTTTAACTTAGCACGCTATGCGCAAATATTCTTTTTTCTGTTTTTGTGCCGGAGTGTTAATGTCTGTTTCAGGATGGGCACAGAATGATTTCAAAAATTACGATGAAACGATACCCGGCACCTCGGTTACGTTCCGTATGGTGGCCATCCGGCCGGGAGCCTTCACCATGGGCAGCCAGCCAGACGATCGGCACTACGAACCCGATGAAATGCCTGCGCACCAGGTGGAGGTGTCCGGTTTCTGGATGGAAGAGCATGAGGTAACTTTTGAAGAGTGGGATGCCTTTTTTAAAGATGTAACCATTCCACAAGGAAAAAATGTAGACGGCATTACCAGGCCCACACCCCAGTACATTGATTTAACGTGGGGTATGGGCCGCGATGCCCGGCACCCTACCAACAGCATGAGCCAGCAGGCGGCCATGATGTACTGCCAATGGCTGTATAACAAAACCGGCCACTTCTACCGGCTGCCTACAGAGGCCGAGTGGGAGTATGCTTGCAGGGCAGGAAGCACATCGAACGTTGATCCTGCAGGCTTGCAGGAACTTGCTATTTTTCACGACAACAGCAATGGCAAGTTCCATAAGATTAAATTAAAGAAGCCTAACGCATGGGGTTTGTACGATATGCTGGGCAATCTGAGTGAATGGACGCTTGATCAATATGATGCTGGGTGGTATGCAAAACCTGCGGTGAAAGACCCGCTGGCACCACCGGCCAGTAAATATCCGCGCACCACACGCGGAGGCTCTTATCTGGACGAAGCAAGAGAACTTCGATGTGCCAACCGCATTCCCTCCGATGCGAAGTGGAACCAACGCGATCCGCAGATACCCAAAAGTCGTTGGTGGCTCACCGATGCTATGTTTGTGGGTTTCAGAGTGGTACGGCCCTTGAACGCACCCCCTAAAGAAGAAATCGAAAAATTTTATGCCCGGTATTTAAAATAACCTTGTGTTACCTCCAAAAGGAAGCTTCGAAAAAACCCATTGCAGGAAAGCCCATTAAGCTGTAATTTTCATTTCCACCAATACCGTTCCTATGAAAACCAAGTCCACGCGGAGAGAATTCGTTAAGCAGTCTACCTTGTTGGCTGGCGGCCTCGCTGCCATGCCGCTGATGTCTGATGCCCGATCTTTTTTTAACAGCCAGGCCGATGATACCATAAAAGTGGCGTTGGTGGGCTGTGGCGGCCGGGGTACCGGTGCGGCCATGCAGGCGTTGCTAACCAAACAAAACGTGAAACTGGTAGCCATGGCCGATGTATTTCGCGACCGGCTAGACGAATGCTACAACAGTTTGATGCAGGATGACCTCTCGGACTGGTCGGGTGCGGCTGGCAATGTAAAAGACCGCGTGCTGGTGAAAGAGGAAACAAAGTTTACCGGTTTCGATGGCTACTTAAAAGCCATACCGTTGGCAGACGTGGTAATTCTGACCACCCCTCCGGGCTTTCGTCCGTTGCATTTTGAGGAGGCTGTGAAGCAAGGTAAACATGTTTTTATGGAGAAGCCGGTGGCCACAGACCCTGCAGGCGTAAAAAAAGTGTTGGAAGCTGCCGAGGTAGCCAAAAAGAAAAAGCTGAACGTGGTGGTGGGTCTTCAGCGCCACTACCAAAACTCCTATCGGGCCCTTTACGAAAAATACAAGCAAGGTTTGGTTGGCGATTTTGTTTCTGCACAATGCTGGTGGAACAACGAAGGCGTGTGGGTGAATAGGCGGCAGCCCGGCCAAACAGAAATGGAGTACCAATTGCGAAACTGGTACTACTTTAACTGGATTTGTGGCGATCATATTGTGGAGCAGCACATACACAACATTGATGTGGTGAACTGGTTTAAAGGCGGTTACCCCGTAAAAGCACAAGGCATGGGTGGGCGCCAGGTGCGTACTGGCAAAGAGTTTGGCGAAATTTTCGATCACCACTATGTGGAGTTTCAATACGCAGATGGCAGTATTATGAATTCGCAGTGCCGCCATATTAAAGGCACCATGAGTAAAGTGGATGAACAGATTGTAGGAACCAAAGGCACCATTTACTGTGGCGCCATGAACATGGTAGACCGGAGTGGCAAGGTGATATTTCAATACGATCGCAACCAGGAGAACAACCCCTACCAGGCCGAACATGATGAACTATTTGCCGCTATTGCCAAAGGCGAGTATAAGTTTGCCGATGCGGAAAATGGCGCCAAAGCCACCATGACTGCCATTTTGGGCAGACTGGCTACCTATACAGGCCAGGTGGTAGAGTGGGATCAGGCGCTGAACTCTGGTATGTCGCTGCAGCCCTCCCGTTATGCGTGGGATGCCGACATGCCAAGCAAGCCCGATGCCAATGGTTTTTATGCAGTGGCCGTGCCGGGTGTTACGCGTTATTTCTAATCACCATCTAAGGGCCGGTAAAAATAGAGTTCGTATTCTGGAAGCATTTCCGGGTGGGTAATTTTTACCAGGTCGCGCAGCACAATGTCGGGGCGCAGGTAGCCCAATTCCAGAAACTCGTTGCCGCCCCTGGCACCCATGCGGGCATTGTAGGTGTACACCTGTTTGTTCTGGAATGCCTTAAAAAGCGCGTAGCGCTCTTCGGCCGCTTTCATTTCAGCCAGCGAGGTAAAGGCACCCGCGCCTATCCAGAAGTCGGCATCTTTTGCTTTTTCATATACCGATTCGAAGCTTAACTCAAGAAATCCATGAGAGTCGTCATCGCGCCACAGGTAGTGGCAGCTGGCATCGTGCAGTATTTGGGCTGCATAGTTTTTGCCACCGGGCATAAACCAGGTATCGCCATACACAATGCCACTCAGCACAGTAGGCTTATCTGTTACCTCGGCAAATGAACGGCTCAGGGTGAGGTAATTATTTTCAATGGCGCTGAATACGGAATCGGCTTCTTTCTCTTTTTCGAAAAAAAGCGAGGTGAACTTGATCCACTCCGCGCGGCCAAGCGGTGTTCGCTCCAGGTATTCTGCATTGATCACTACGGGGATGTTGAGTTCCTGAATTTTTTTGAGTTGCCCCAAATCGCCCGACATCGTATAACCCATTACCAGTTCTGGTTTTTGAGCAAAAAGGAGTTCTATGTTCATGCCTTTGTCTATGCCCAGATCAACTACCGCACCCTCGTCAATTCGTTTTCTGATTTTCTCCGAGCTTACGTAGTCTGTGGTGGGAAAGCCAACCAGTTTTTCACTAAGCCCCAGGTAGTCGAGGTGTGGCAGGTGTGTGGTAGACGTGCACACAATACGCTCAATAGGTGTCTCAATAACCTGAACAGATGCATCGTGCGCAGGTATTTCGGTGCCCTTGGGTACCAGGAGGTACTGGTAGCCGGAAGTAGCCCCCTGATAGGGGTAAGTAACCGTTACCCACCTGGCCTTTCCTTCGTTTCTGATGTTGAAACCCTGAGCATACTTAATGGGTGACGTTATTTCTGATGGCCGTTCTACCACTTTGGATGGCTTGTGGCAGGCAACCAGGGTTACTACCAAAATGCAGTTAAACACTTTTTTCATGCTGCAATATTAAGAATTAGTTTTGCCATGACGTTGTGAGTTGTGAAAAAGAAAGAAACCAAGCCCAAGGGAAAGGAAGAGCCACTCTTTTATGAAGAGAATGGGTTTCTGGTGTTCACTAAACAGTACCATCTGCAGCGTGGCTATTGCTGCCAGAATGGTTGCCGCCATTGTCCGTACGGATTTAAGAAGAAGGCGTGAGGAGCAACTTCCACTAGTATGAATCGTCCAACGCAAACGTATTTTTGCGATACATCCATTGTCCCTTTGTAAAATCGGGAAACTCCACTGTTTCCCCACCCAATTGAATGGATGACTCCGACAAGGGTGTGATGGCACTCCACGTAACGGCATCGTACACATCTTGAGGAGTATTTGTTTTACGCTTCACCGACTCCACAAACGCATTCAGCACAAACCAGTCCATGCCACCGTGGCCGGCACCACTGGCATCGTTGCCGTATTTTTTCCATAGCGGGTGGTCGTATTGTTCGAGCCATGCCTTGGCATCTTCCCAGCGGTGGGCCTCTTTGCTTTTACCTTCAATGTAAATGGATTTGTTTAGGTCCATCCAGATGCCGTTGGTGCCCTGCACACGGAAGCCCAACGAATAGGGGCGGGGCAGATTGGTGTCGTGCTGCAGCAGCATCGTTTCTCCGTTCGTGGTGTGCAGCATGGTGGTAACCACATCGCCCAGCTTAAAATTAATTTTGGCATTGGGATGATTTTCGCCTCCATGTTTCACGATATGTTCGTGCAACCCACGCGCTTTGGTTCCATACGATACCAATTGGGTGAAACGGTTGCCTCTGTTGATGTTGGCCATCATGGCGATCGGGCCGATACCGTGGGTGGGGTACAAGTCGCCATTTCGCATTACCGAATGCTGGGTGCGCCACTGTGCTTCGGAGAATCCCTTTTCGCCAAATTCTACCCCATGACCATAAGGTTCTATGCCGTTGTTGAATTTCACCTCGCGTAAGTCGTGTTGATAGCCGCCCTGCAAGTGAATCAACTCTCCGAATACGCCCTGCCGCACCATATTCATCACGGCCATTACATCGCGTCTGTAGCACACGTTTTCCAGCATCATGAGTGGCATACCTGTCTTCTCGCTGGCGTGAACTAGTTGCCAACATTCTTCGATAGTGGTGCCTGTTATAACTTCGCAGCCCACATACTTGCCGGCATTCATGGCATCTAAACATTGAATGGTGTGCCACTCCCACGGGGTGGAGATAATCACGGCATCAATATCTTTGTTTTCTAAAAGTTTGCGGTACCCGTATGGGCCATCTATGATAACCTGTGGCTTTGTCTTACCAGCGCTGGCAACCAACTTCAAGCTCATGTCAATCATCCGCTGCTGTATATCGCAAATGGCTACCACGGTTACATCATCGCGTTTCAGGGCAAGATCTAAATGGTTTTGGCCACGCAACCCCACACCAATAAAGCCCAACCGCACTTTACTTGCCTGGTTTTTGGAAAGAGCAACCGAACTGGGCAGAATAGTGAAGCCCGCACCCGCCAGTGCGGCAGACTTGATAAATTCTCTACGGGTCGTGGTTTTTTTCATTGGGACGAGAAGTTTCTATTCAAATTGAGCAAAACTTTTGGGCAGTTGCAACACCTTTATTTTGTAAATTTGAAAGTATGGAAGAGCTGATTATTTCTCCACCCAAAAGCATTATGGAAGTTTACCGGATGCTTCCTGAAGGGACGCTCGCAGAACTGGTCAACAAAGTTATTTATATGAGTCCTTTCCCCAACAGTCAACATCAAAGGATTATCTCTAAGTTGTTAAGTAAAATTTAACCACATGTTGAATCAAATGGTTTGGGTGAAGTCTTTATTGCGCCCTTTGATGTGTATCTGGATGAACATTCCAACGCGGTGCAACCCGATGTAGTTTTTGTATCGAAGGAGAATTCACACATCATCAAAGATCACATTCACGGAGTGCCAGACTTGGTTATTGAGGTTCTTTCAGAAGGCAACAAAAACCACGACCTGAAAAGAAAACGTAAGCTCTATGAAAAATTCGGTGTTAAAGAATACTGGATGGTAGACCCGGAAACAAAAGAAGCCATTGGTCTGACTTTACAACAAAAGAAATACGTTGAGTTTTTTCGAGGGAATTCTGTGGTCAAAAGCGCACTCCTTAAAAAGCAGTTTGAGTTTTAATTTCAAAGCACTTTCATCAGCACTTTGTATAGTTCTACCATGGCCTGGAAATCCTTTTTGTGCACTTTTTCGTTGGGTGTGTGCGGATTTAACGAGGGCGCGCCCACAAAACACCAATCGAAAGGGTAGGGCGCGCGTTGCAACTCCCCGCCATCGCTGGAGCCCATGCCTTCTACTTCGCGCTGGTAGGCAATGCCGTGTTTTTCTGCCAGGCCAATAATTTTGTCGACAAAGGCTTTGCGCGGAATGTTACGGTCGCGAAGGGAAATGGCCACGCCTTTTCCCAACTCCACGCCTTCGGTGGCCCACGTAATGTCCGAGATCAAGGCTTGCCGCACTTTCCATTTTTTGTAGATGTAGTCGGCCAGGTAGGGCACAGATCCGCCCCCGTGTTCTTCCCAGCAACTGAAAATAATCACACCATCCTTCAAAGTCTCGGCCACCTGCAACGCATTGTAGATGCCCAGACGATCGTCCAGGTAGGCAGATTCAATGTAGTCGCGCGACTCGCGAAAGTTTACCTGGTAGGTAAGTGAAGTGCCCCGGTCTATCGAACGGCCAAATTTGTAGAAGGCGTGGTGCTCGCGGTCGAATTCCAGCTCGCACACAATGGGCCCCAGCGCATCGTGGCCTACCAGTTGAGTGCCGGCTTCGGCATCGGGGCTGCCAATGGTAAGCAGCTGGTTGTGGTACCGCACGGTAAAGCCAATGGTGTCCATGTGCGCGAAAATGGCTGTGCGCGGCTTGCCAAATTTCAGAATAATACAATCCTGGAATTCAGGTCCTTCCACAATGGTGGGTTTTACCTTCCACGTGCGTTTGGCTTTGTTGATGTGCGCCAACAGAAATCGCTTCAGGTTTACTTCTTCGCCCGAGGGGGCGTGCACCTCGCAGAGTTGTTGCAGCAATGAAGGTGTTGCGGTGGTGGTTTTCTTCATGTTGGCTTCTCAAAAAATTATTATGCGTTGTGCCCCAACTATTGCGCAACTTTATCCTAAATTTTCAAATCAAAAAACGAAAACATGGTTTTTGTTCTGACCGAACAGAATACGGTGGCCAATCAGTTTCTGCTGGAACTGCGCGACCGTGATATTCAACAGGATCGGTTGCGGTTTCGCACCAACCTGGAGCGGCTGGGTGCCGTAATGGCCTACGAAATTTCCAAGCAGATGGCTTACCGAATCAGGAGGGTGGAAACCACGCTGGCCACCTCTACCATGACGGTGCTGCAGGAGCAGCCGGTGTTACTCACCATTTTGCGGGCGGGCTTGCCTTTCTATTCCGGCTTTCAGCATTTTTTCGATCGATCTGACGCAGGATTTATCGGGGCTTTTCGCAACGAAAATACCATGAGCATCAACCTCGACTACATTGCCACGCCCCATATTGGCGGCAAGCAGGTTATTCTGATTGACCCCATGTTGGCAACGGGCCGTTCTATTGCCGAGGCCGTAAAAGCCATAACGAAAAATGGCATACCCCAGCATTTGTTCATTGCCTCGCTGGTGGCCGCGCCCGAGGGCATCGAAAACCTGAAGCGTGTTATTTCGGTTCCGTTCTCAATTTATACCGTTGCGTTAGACGAACGCCTCAACCAAAAGAACTACATTGTGCCGGGCCTGGGCGATGCGGGTGATTTGAGCTTTGGTGAAAAAGAGGAGTAGGAAAAATTACAGGAAGCGAGTCAGCGAAGTTCGATGTATGGGGTCTAAACAATACGTACACCTGCCATGAGTGATATGTGGGAAGAAATTTTGAAGGCATTTTCATTGGTGTTTTTGCCCAGCATGTTGAAGTTTATTTTCGGCCCCATTGGCGGCAAGGCCGCAGGCTTACACCTGGTTACCACCATGATTGGTACAGCCGCTGGCATGATGGCCTCGGTGGTGGCATTCACCTATTTTGGCGAATTTTTGCGAGCCAGAATTTTGAGCAGGTTCGCGCGGAAAGAAAAGCCCGAAGAAGAGCAACGAAAAAATTTCTTCAAAAAATACGGACTGGCCGGCATCGCCATCTTTACGCCCGTGATACTAACACCCATCGGGGGAACCATCCTGGCGGTGAGTTTTACTTCCAACCGCGGTAAAATTTTATTGTATATGCTGATCAGCGCATGCGCCTGGTCTGCCATTATAACGACAGCGGTTTACTTTGGCTACGATGCTGTTGTGCGATTGATTAAAGACATTCAGCCGGTTTGAAAGTTGTACTACAATAACGGAGTCTGATGGGAGTACGGACGCTGAGCCCTCTTTTTTGTATATTTGAGAACGATCTAAGACAAAAACATAATGATTGTTGAACGAAAAGAGAATGATCAATCACAATCACCGTCTCTTCATCGGTAGATAGCTACGGCCTTCAAGGGCTGATTGACTATGTAAAGTATTTGGAAGCCACGGCCAACACGAAGGTAAAACAGGCTGATGTTGATAAGGTGGCCAATGAAGTGAATGCTTCGTGGTGGAAGAAGAATAGAAAACGATTCCTAAAGTGAAGATTATTGTCGATGCCAACATTGTCTTTATTAGCATCTTGAATTCCAACGGAAAGATTGGTGACCTATTGATTAATTCATACGGATTGATTGAATTCATTGCTACCGATTTCTTGACGGAAGAAATCAAATCTCATTACAGCAAGCTTGTCAGAATTTCGAAGCTGTCGCTTGAGAATATTTTTGAGTCAGAATACAGCGTGTGCAGGGCAATTGCCTTTATTTCGGAGGAACAAATAAGAAAAGAAGCATGGTTGTATGCCGAAAAATTGGTCTCAGACATTGATCCAAAAGATACACCTTACTTGGCCTATGCAAGGCATTTTCGTTGCAAAATCTGGAGTGGCGATCAGGAACTTACTAATGGGCTGTTGAAGAAGGGATTCAAGAATATCATTAACACGAACGAATTGTTTTCTCGGAGGCAAAAACTTGAACGTAAATCCCGTTAATGGCTTTCATCCGGCAACACCTCAATATCTCTGATCAACACTTTCTTGGCAATGGCCTGCCCGGTTTTGGTGGCGGCTAATCCCCCCAACGCGGTTTCTTTGTAGCGCGTTTCCATGCTGGCACCAATTTCGCCCATGGCTTCAATCACTTCATCAACGGGTATTACGCTGCTTACGTTGGCCAACCCAATTTGGGCAGAGCTGTTGGCAATGGCAGCAGCGCTGGCGTTGCGCACCACACAGGGCACTTCCACCAGGCCGGCTACAGGATCGCACACCAGGCCCAGCATGCACTGCACGGTAATAGCCACCGCATTAAATACCTGGTCCGTATCGCCACCCAGGCAGTAGACAATCGCACCCGCGCCCATGGCGGCCGCAGTGCCGGTTTCTGCCTGGCAACCACCTACGGCACCGGCAATGGAAGCTTTCTGTTCCATGATCAGCGCAATGCCCGCAGCCAATAGCATGGCTTCCAGAATTTTTTGGTCGGTGATGTGGTGAATTTCCTGCAGCGTAAACAACACACCCGGCATAATGCCGCTGGCACCCGCTGTGGGCGCGGCTACAATGCGGCCCATGCACGAGTTTACTTCTTTGGCTGCCAGCGCACGCGCCACCAGGTTTTGAAATTCTTTCGAGAGTACCGCAGTGCCGTGGTTGTATACCTTCTTGGCACCATTGTTAATCATGCCCGACCGCGAAGTCATGTCTTCCTCCAGGCCGGTGCGCACAGCATCTTTCATTACCGACCATGCATGGCCCAGGCCCTCCCAAATGGCGGCCTCCGTGCGGCCTTTTTGCGTCATTTCATACTCCAGCACCACATTCACCAGCGAAACATTTTTCTGTTGTGCATAGTCCTTCCACCCGGCAAACGAATCGAACAAAAAAGGCATAGCATGTAATTTTATGCGAAGGTATAAACAAAATGTCCATTAGTGCCATTGCTGTAAATACCGCTAAATGTGGCAGATAATCTTCTTCAACACCTTTTCTTTTTCAACCACGGTATCTTAATTTCGAAACACTGGCAGTACTTGAGGGTACGGGCCAGATAAACCTAAACTATAACCATGAAGCTGGCTATCATTATAGGGCTTGCGCTGGGGCTGGTCGTGTCGTCCTCTTCCACGCAAAGTCAAAACTTCTGGCATGTGCTGGCAGAAGTGGGCTATCAAGTTAAAAACGATAAATACGGCTACCAGGTGGAGGTGCCGGTGTTTAGCAAGAACCTGCGAAGCTGGGATGGCAAAAAGATTAAGTTGAAAGGTTTTGTGATTCCCGTGAATGAAGTGGGCGACCACGAGAAATTTATGCTTTCTTCCTTGCCCTTTAATGTATGCTATTTTTGTGGTGCTGCCGGCCCCGAAACCGTAGTAGAGGTAGAAGCTACCGAACCGGTTCGCTTTAGCTCCAAGGCCATTTGGATGGAAGGCATTCTTCAATTAAACGACCGCGACCCGGACCGCCACATGTATATTCTGAAAATGGCACAGGTAATATCGCCTCCCACTGCTGGTGCTTATCCCGAAACACCGTATTTTTCGCGCTAACATTTACTTCAATTGCTATGTACAGACTTCTGGCAGGATTATTCCTGAGTGTATCGGCTTTTGCGCAAACCGATGAAGCCATGGTGAAGAAAATTTTTGATGAAGCCCTGAGTCGGGGTGAGTCTTATCAGATGCTGGAGCAACTTACTCAGGAAGTAGGTCCCCGCTTGTCTGGCTCCCCCGGAGCGGCCGCAGGGGTAGAGTGGAGCCGCCATGTGATGGCGCAATATGGATTTGATTCGGTTTGGCTGCAACCGGTAATGGTGCCCCACTGGGTGCGGGGCGAAAAAGAGATCGGCCGCATTACCAACTCCAAAAAAATGGGTGCCATTTCTGTTAACATTTGCGCCTTGGGCGGATCGGTGGGTACAGGCGAAGACGGGCTGCTGGCCAACGTGGTGGAGGTTAAAAATTTTGAGGAGCTGAAGGCATTGGGCACCAAAGGAGTGCAGGGCAAGATTGTATTCTTTAACCGGCCAATGGACCCTACGCGCATCAATACCTTTGGGGCGTATGGAGGGGCAGTAGACCAGCGTTCCAGCGGTGCCAGCGAAGCAGCCAAATACGGGGCCGTGGGCGTGGTGGTTCGCTCGATGGGTTCCAACCTCGAAAATTACCCGCACACGGGTGGCATGCGCTACGCACCCAACATTGCACAAATACCTGCCGTAGCCATCAGCACGCGCCATGCCGACTGGCTCAGTTCTTTGCTGAAAGAAGACAAAGGGCTTCAGTTCTACATGGAAACACACTGCCAAACCTTTCCCGATGCACCTTCATTTAATGTGATTGGCGAACTAAGAGGTTCGGAGTTTCCCAATGAATACATTGTGGTGGGCGGCCACCTGGACTCGTGGGATTTGGGGGAGGGCGCGCACGATGATGGAGCCGGTTGTGTGCAGTCCATAGAAGTGCTGCGGTTATTCAAAACGTTGGGATACAAACCCAAAAGAACCATTCGTGCGGTAATGTTTATGAATGAAGAGAACGGCTTGAGAGGAGGTATGAAGTATGCCGAGATGGCAGAAAAAAATAGAGAAAAACATCTGGCTGCTATTGAATCCGACCGTGGGGGCTTTACTCCGCGTGGCTTCACCATCAGTGCCGATGAGAAGACGAGAGCCAAAATTCAGTCGTGGAAGGGTTTGATGGAACCCTATGGGCTTTCTGATTTTTCGCAAGAGGGGGGCGGTGCCGACATTGGGCCCTTGGCACAGCAAGGTGTTACGTTACTGGGCTTTCTTCCCGATTCGCAGCGCTATTTCGATTACCACCACACCGCAGAAGATACGTTCGACAAAGTGAATAAGCGCGAACTGGAGATGGGCGCTGCTTCCATGGCAGCGATGGTTTACCTGATGGACAAGTACGGTTTGAAATAAGGTCGGCCGAACCTCTGCTTCAACAGTTCGAAATATACCACGCACGGGGTATAGGTTGCCCCTGCAAAACTGGTTATCTTCGAAGCTAACCAGCAGCCCATGCGCCCCCTTTTAGTTGTATGCATCCTTCTGGCCGGACATTCATCCGGAGCACAGGTAAAGGTTTCACGTCAGTATGTAAAGGTATTGGACGCCACGCAGCGCAGGTGGTCGCCTGGCACAGTTCAAAAAAATACCAATGCCTCCGGTGGGTTCATCTTCCAGTTCAGAGTAAAAATTAAAAGAGGGGGCGATTGGCAATTTCAGCAAGGTGTGTTTGATAACAAGTCCATGCCAATAGAAGTTACCCGGCAAACAGAGCGAAATGTGCAGGGGCCGTGGCGCAGACGCGAGCTGCTTACCCTTGTGTGCCGAACCGATGACGGAGCAACGGCCACGCCCGTAGATGAAGGCATTGTTAAAAAACTGACGCAAGCCGGTGCACCCGCAGCCCTGGTGTTGAGGGTGAATGATGAATGGTACCTGGTGCCGATTAAAAAAATAAAATCATCCACATCGCATCAGCAATTAAGTCAGTAGGCTTTCTATGGTTTGGTAAAATATTGAACGATGAAGAAAATTTTCTACGCGTTGATTGCTCTGGCCATTTTAGGAGCCGCGCTTTTTTTCTTTGGGCCCATTCATGATGCAAGACAGCAATACGAGGCTTACCTGCGTGCGCATCCTTTCCGTGCGGCAATGGCCCAGAAACACAAACAACAGGGCGAAGAACAGGGCGACCGGCCCGATCTGGCCAAGATGCAGGATTTCCTCCGCACCATGAATCCGCAGACCAAGCGTCCCACGCCCGAAAAATTGTTCGGCATTAGCGAGACAACTGCCCGCCTGCGCGACAGCCGATCTTCATCGGCCCGATCGGAAGGGACGCTTTCGATCAGCACCGATACGCAGTGGGAAGAGCGAGGCCCTGACAATGTGGGCGGAAGAACCCGCGCCCTCATGTTCGACCCCAACGATGCTACCCACAAGAAGGTATGGGCAGGCGGTGTATCGGGTGGGCTTTGGTTTAACAACGACATTACCAATCCTAACTCTGAGTGGCAAAAAGTAAACGACTTTTGGGATAATTTGGCCATCACCTGTATTGCATCAGATCCTATCAATACACAAGTGTTTTATGCGGGTACCGGTGAAGGCTGGTTTAACTTCGACCTGGTAGTGGGCGCAGGCATCTGGAAAACAACCGATGGGGGCGCTACATGGACGCGCCTGCCGTCAACCACCGATTTTCGATTTGTAAACGACATAGTGGTGCGTAATGAAGGAGGCACACCTGTGGTTTATGCAGCCATTCAGGGAAACACGGTCTTCAATGGCCTTAATATTAATAACAACGGCCTCTTTCGTTCTTCCAACGAAGGCAGCACCTGGAGCCAGGTGTCGATGCCCAACAGCGATCAATTTTTTTTGACGGACATTGAGATTGCGAGCAACAATAAAATGTTCGTAGGGGCAAATCCACGCAACGATGATGCTGCGCGGATTTATACATCCGCCAATGGAACAAGTTGGACGTTTGTCTCATTTTCACCCTTCAACGGTCGTGTAGAGATTGCCTGCGCGCCTTCAAATCAACAAATCGCATACGCCATTATTGAAACGGACAACAAAGTGGGTGCCATGGTTAGAACAACAGATGGCGGTGATAACTGGAGTTCCATCAACCAGCCGATCGATGCCGACACAGACATTCCGGCAGAAGATTTTAGTCGTGGGCAGGCCTGGTATGATTTGATCATGGCCGTGCATCCAGCCGATGCCAACAACGTGATGGTGGGCACCATCAATTTGTTCAGGTCTCTCAATGGCGGCAATACGTGGTCGCAGATTTCACGATGGAATGCGGGCATCAGTATCAACGCACCCGTTGTACATGCCGATCACCACGCAATTGTCTACAGGCCGGATTTCCCCAACGAGGCCATTTTTGGTACGGACGGAGGTGTGTATTACGGTATAGGCCTGAACAATGCACCCGCTTCCATGTCCATCAGCGCGCGTAACAACCAATACAACGTTACTCAGTTTTACTCCGGAGCGATTCACCCTACACAGAAGGATTATATGCTTGGCGGCACGCAGGACAATGGTACGCTCAAGTTCACGCAGGCGTTGCTGGGTAGCACTACCGAAGCATTCGGTGGCGATGGTGGGCTTTGTTTCATAGACCAGAAGAACCCGGCATTTCAGATCGTTTCGTATACGAACAATAATTTTCAGTTGTCTACCAACGGTGGAAATACTTTCAACATCACTTTATTGGAGGATGGAGAAACCGGCAGTTTCATCAACGCAGGCGATTACGACTCGAACCTGAAAATTTTATTCACTGCACGTAACGAGTCCAGTATTTATCGGGTTCGGAACGTAAACCTTGCCTCGCGCGCGGCTGAGCAAGTGAACATTAATTTAGGCAGCCTGGCCACGGTCATGCGCGTTTCTCCATTCACCACCACGGCCAGCAAATTATACATCGGTACGGAAGCGGGCCGGTTGTTCAGTGTGCAGAATGCTCACAATTCTCCGGTGGTCATCGAAATTACCGGGCCATCGTTCCCCACCGGGTCTATTAGCAGCATCGCCTTTGGTGCCTCCGAAGACCAAATACTGGTAACGTTCTCTAACTACGGTGTTACCAGCGTGTGGGAGACCCTTAACGGTGGTGCTAACTGGAGCAGCCGCGAAGGGAACCTGCCCGACATGCCTGTGCGTTGGGCCGTTTACCATCCCTTAAATCCTGACCAGGTATTGCTGGCTACCGAAGTGGGCGTGTGGTCTACAGACGATGTGAGCGCAGCCAGCCCTGTTTGGAACTCCACCAATGGTGGCCTTGCCAATGTGCGGGTAGATATGCTGCAAGTACGAAGCGCTGATTTTGTGATTCAGGCGGCCACCCACGGCAGGGGCGTGTTCACTGCCCTGCTGCCCACATCACTGGAGCAGAGCATTACCTTTCCGCCACTGGCAGCGAAAACTTTTGGCGATACTCCATTTCAATTGGAAGCCACCGCTTCTTCCGGACTCACAGTGGCCTACACCAGCTCTAATCCGGGCGTTGCAACGGTAACGGGAAGCACGGTAACCATTGTAGCCCCTGGCGCCACTACTATTACCGCGTCTCAAACGGGTAATGTGCAATATCAAGCGGCTGCACCCGTCAGCCAAACACTTACCGTTAATAAGGCACCGCAGGCTATTACGTTCGCCACCCTGCCACAAAAGTCAATCAACGATGCTCCTTTTCAACTTACGGCTTCGGCCTCATCTTCACTAACCGTTTCATACACGAGTTCAAATACCGGTGTGGCAACCGTGAGCGGTAGCACGGTGACCATCAGGGGCGTGGGAACAACCACCATCACAGCGAGCCAGGCTGGCAATAGCAACTTTTTGGCTGCAGCAGATGTTGCGCAAACATTAACAGTGGTATCGCGCATTATTCAACTCACGGGCAACCTGTCGTTTGGTGATGTGATTATTGGCGAGCGGAAGCAGCTTACCTTCAACATCGAAAACGAGGGCACAGCACCGCTTACCGTTTCGGGCATCAATTACCCGGCTGGCTACAGCGGCACCTCTTCGGTGAGTGGGAACAACCTGGTTGTGACTGTTACATTCGCGCCTACGGACGATGCCGACTATAACGGGGAAATTGAAGTAGAGAGTAATGCCACATCAGGCAACAATAAAATAGCCGTTACTGGCAGAGGGGTGTTGATTACAGGCGATATCCCTTCTTCTTCTTCTTCGGTGCGTTTGTTCCCCAATCCTGCAGATAGCTACATAGAAATTTATGCACCTGGTATAGCCGTACAAGAACTTCAGATAAGCGGTGTTGATGGAAAGGGCTTTTCGAAACCAGTTGAAAGAACTACGCCCGAAACCGTGCGTATGAATGTGAGCGATTTGGCTGCGGGCACCTGGCTGGTAGCGGTGCCCTTGGGTGATAAAATTCACTTTGTAAGATTTGTAAAGCGTTAGGCCTATGAATAAGAGTTTGCGTTGGTTAAGTGTAATGGTATGGTTGGCTTTGCTGGCTTTGCCCTCATGCAAAGAAGACGAACCCACCGAAGAAGAAATATTTCTTTCCAAAATTGGCACGAGTTGGCAACTGTCTGCTGAGGGCGTGGTGTTGGATGATGTGCCGGTCAATAACGTGTTTAATGGATTTACGATTTCGCTCACTACGCAATCGTCTTTTACGACTAACAATGGCAATGCGCCCATCTGGCCCGCCTCCGGAACGTTTACTTTAAAAAAGGTAAGTACTACAACCGGTTTTAACCTCTTGCGGAGCGATGGCGTAGAAGTGTTTGTTGACCAATTAACCGAGCAGCGGCTTGTGCTCCGGTTTCAATATGTGGGGCAGGGTGGTCGTACTGGCAGCGTGAGTGGCGAATACGTATTCGACCTGGAAGTGAAACCTTAATTTTCTGGGCTCCAACCCTTGCAGTTATCAGGCGATTGGGTAAATTTCATTTGCCTCAAAACCCCGATCCTTATGGAAAGAATGGCCGTCTTTCGCATGCTGGTGTGTGTTTTTTTGCTGGGTGCCAGTGTTGCGAACGCCCAGGAGTTGTTACTTGCCGCTAAGAAAGATGGCAAGTGGGGCTACATCAATGTTTCGGGGATTTTTGAAATTCCACCCACTCTTGAAGAGGCCTATCCTTTCATCAAAGGGCTGGCGGTGGCAAAAAATAATGAAGGGTTTGGCTTGATGGATACCAGGGGTAAGTGGGTATTTACCCCGCGCAAAGGCCCCATACAGCCTGAAGTAAACAACAACCGCATCGTGTTGGCCAACGATTTGGGCAAGTGGGGCGCTATGGACCTAAAGGGCAAAACGCACGTACCTTTCGAGTACGATGCCATGCAGTCTTTTCAGAATGGGCTCGCGGTGGCTGGCATCAAAACCTCGAAGGCAGGCTTGCACAGGGTGGTGATTGTAGATACGTTGGGGCGCAGTGTAATTGCTTTCGATAACATCTACCTGCCCGCCAATGCCACGCGCTATGTGCGCGAGGGTTATATTACCTTACTGGTGGATGGTCAGTTCTCCGATCGGCTCATAAAGTCTCCTTATGAATTGGAAGGCCGTACACTTTATTTTGCTGTGCTGGATGTAAAAAACAAAAGACTGGTCAGCGCCAAAGTTAGTTCCATGACCCAGGAGGTGCGCGAAGGGCGTTTGAATCTGGCACTGGACGGTATTACCTATTCGTGGGCTGTGCCACTGCCGGTAGACATGGCGTTGGCACAGGCGAAATTCTCGTTCCTGGCACCGGCTGTTTTTTCATTTTCCGGGGGAATTGCAGCCGTACACAAAAACGGTAAGTGGGCATTTATCGATAAAGATGGCAGCTTACTCAGCGAGACTAACCTATCTGTTGACGAATACACCAACGAACAGCCCATGTATTTTGGTGGTTTTGTACTCTTCAAAAAGAAAAACGGTCTTTACATTTTTACAGATCTGAACGGAAACCAAAAAATTCCACTGGAGTTGGAGACGGCTACACCTTTTCAGTATGGATTTTCCATTGCCAGCAAGGGCGGTAAATATGGCTTGTTGCTGAAAGATGGTTCCTGGGCCGTGCAGCCCGCATTCGAAGCCCTGCGTTATTGACTCGTTACCAAACAAGAGAGGCTGCCGTGTGAAAGGCAGCCTCTCTTGTGTTTCCATCTGATTGTGCTATCAGCTCGCGTATTCTTCGATAGGCAAACAACTGCATACCAGGTTGCGGTCGCCATAGGCATTGTCTACACGGCTCACCGAAGGCCAGAACTTGGCGTCTTTCACGTAAGGTAGCGGGTAGGCAGCCTTCTGGCGGCTGTAGGGGCGTGTCCACGCATCGGCAGTAATTACGGCCGCGGTGTGGGGTGCATTTTTCAATACGTTGTTTTCCTTGTCGGCCTTGCCCTCTTCTACTTCGCGCACCTCGTTTCGAATTTCAATCAACGCATCGCAGAAGCGGTCGAGTTCTTCTTTGGTCTCGCTTTCGGTCGGTTCAATCATCAGCGTTCCGGCAACGGGGAAGCTTACCGTAGGCGCATGGAAGCCATAGTCCATTAAGCGCTTGGCCAGGTCTTCCACCTCAATGCCTGCTTTCTTGAAGTCGCGGCAGTCTACAATCATCTCGTGGGCGCAACGGCCATGCGTTCCGGTGTACAAAATTTTGTAGTGCCCGCTCAGGCGCTCTTTAATGTAGTTGGCATTCAGAATAGCCAGCTTGGTGGCATTCGTCAACCCTTCACCGCCCATCATGGCAATGTAGGCGTAGGAAATCACCAGAATGCTGGCACTGCCCCAAGGTGCTGCCGATACGGCAGAGATGGCTTTTTCACCGCCTGTCTTCACCACGGCATGTCCCGGAAGGAAGGGCTTCAGCTTGTCATTCACACAGATAGGGCCCATGCCAGGACCACCACCACCGTGGGGAATGCAAAACGTTTTGTGCAGGTTCAAGTGGCACACATCGGCACCAATGTTGGCAGGCGCGGTAAGGCCCACCTGTGCGTTCATGTTGGCACCGTCCATGTATACCAGGCCTCCATTCTGGTGTATCGTTTCGCAGATTTCTACAATCGATTCTTCGAACACGCCATGCGTGGAGGGATACGTCACCATCAAACAAGCAAGCTTGTCCTTGTATTGCCCGGCTTTGGCTTTCAGATCTGCCACATCAATTTTTCCATCGCTGTCAGATTTCACTACTACCACCTCCATGCCGGCCATTACTGCGCTGGCCGGGTTGGTGCCGTGGGCAGAAGCAGGAATCAATGAGATGTTGCGATGACCTTCGTTGCGGTGTTGATGGTAAGCGCGAATCACCATCAAACCTGCGTACTCGCCTTGTGCCCCACTGTTGGGTTGCAACGATACACCGGTAAAGCCGGTAATTTCTTTCAACCAGTTTTCCAGGCGGGTGATCATTTCGGCATAGCCCAAGGTTTGATCGGCCGGGGCAAAGGGATGCATCTGTCCCAACTCAGGCCACGTTACCGGAATCATCTCCGTAGTAGCATTCAGTTTCATGGTGCACGAGCCGAGAGAGATCATCGAGTGCACCATCGACAAATCTTTGTTCTCTAATTTCTTGATGTAACGCAGCATTTCATGCTCGGCATGGTGCGAGTTGAACACGGGGTGCGTCATGAAACTGCTGGTACGCTGCAACTGGGCTGGCCAATTCACTTTTAATTCCTGTGCCTTGCTGCCACTGCTTTTTTTGCCGTGCGCGGTTGCCAACACTTCCAACAACGCGTTCACATCGTGCAGCGTGGTGGTTTCATCCAGCGAGATACCCACATGGTTGTCGCTGAAATAGCGCAGGTTCACTTCGCGCTTTACAGCTTCTTGTTGCACGGCTTGCTTATCGGCAACAGCCACCTTCAACGTATCGAAATAATTTTCGTTCACCTGTTGAAGGCCTAATTCGGAAATGCCCTGAGCCAGCGTGCGTGTGAGGCCGTGTATGCGCCCTGCGATTTTCTTCAGACCTTCGGGGCCATGGTAAACTGCGTACATGCCTGCCATTACCGAAAGCAATACCTGGGCAGTACAAATGTTAGACGTTGCTTTTTCCCTGCGTATGTGTTGCTCGCGGGTTTGCAGCGCCATGCGGTAGCCGGGGTTGCCCGATGCATCTAAAGATGCTCCGATAATGCGGCCCGGCATCTGGCGTTTGAATTCATCTTTGGTAGCAAAGAATGCTGCATGTGGTCCACCAAAACCCATGGGCACACCAAAGCGTTGCGAGGAGCCCACCACCACATCGGCACCCATTTCGCCTGGCGATTTCATCAGCACCAGGCTCATCAGGTCGGCACCCATTACCACGAACACTTCTTTTTCGTGTGCAGCCGTGATAAAGTGGGTGTAGTCTGCAATGGCTCCGTTGTTGTTGGGGTTTTGAATGTATACAGCAAACACCGCAGGGTCTGTGATGTCCGCTTTGTTGATGTCTGTTACCACCAGTTCAATGTCCAGCGGGGCCGAACGTGTTTTTAATACATCAACGGTTTGGGGGAATGTGTGTACATCCACCAGGAATTTGTTGGCATCTTTCTTTGCGCCTTTGCGCGAAGCAAACAGCAGGTGCATGGCTTCTGCGGCAGCGGTGCCCTCATCCAATAAAGAGGCGTTGGCAATCTGCATACCCGTCAGGTCCATTACCATGGTTTGGTAGTTGATCAACGCCTCCAGGCGGCCTTGTGCAATTTCGGCCTGATAAGGTGTGTAGGCGGTGTACCACCCCGGGTTCTCTAAGATGTTGCGCAGAATCACACCCGGTGTTATGCAGTTGTAGTAGCCTGTACCGATGTATGATTTGAATATTTTGTTTTTCGAGATGGTCTTCTTGAATTCCTTCAGAAACTCAAACTCGCTCTGTGCCCTGGGCAGATTCAGGGGTTTCTTCAGGCGAATGCTGGCAGGAATGGTTTGGGCAATCAATTCGTCCACCGAGCCGGCTTTCACCACCTTAAGCATTTCTTCAATCTGGTGTGCATCTGGCCCGATGTGGCGGCTTTCGAATTTTTCTGAGTAGGAGGGATCGATGGTCATGGAAGAAAGATTAAATCGCTGACGGTAAAAAGTTGTTGGCTGTGCGTAGCGTACGAACAACCAACAACGAAAGAACTAACAACTAACTATTAGAAACGTTCGAACTGCGAGAAGAAGAAGTTGCCTTCAATTTCTGCATTCGCATCAGAGTCGCTGCCGTGTATGGCATTTGCATCGATAGACTTGGCAAACAATGCACGGATGGTGCCGGGTGCTGCTTTTGCAGGGTCGGTGGCTCCGATCAGTTTACGAAAATCTTCTACAGCATTGTCTTTCTCCAAAATCATGGGCACGATCGGCCCGGAAGACATGTACGCGCAAAGTTCGCCATAGAAGGGGCGCTCTTTATGGATGGCGTAGAATTTGCCAGCCAGCTCTTTCGAAAGTTGCGCCTTTTTCATGGCCACAATGCGAAAGCCCGCCTCCTCAATCATTTTGGTGATAGCCCCTGTGTTGCCAGCCGCCACTGCATCGGGCTTAATCATGGTAAAAGTTCTGTTTCCTGCCATTATGATAGATCAGTTTAAGTTTTCGGCCGCAAAAGTATTTAAAAGAATCCAGCTTGCAGCGCCCACCCACAATAATCAAAACCCAAAAACATCATCTCAGTAAAGTTAAAATGGCAGTGAGGGTGCCTAAACACAATTTCGTCTTTGCGGGCTGTCAGCCCTGCGCCCCAGCCTCTTGGCATTCCACTGAATAATCGTCATTTTTGCCCCCTTTCATGGAAAATATTTCGGCATTTCAAGTTTGGATGGCCCAACCGCGTAAGGTGGTAATTGTTACCCACTTTAAGCCCGATGCCGATGCCCTGGGTTCTTCGCTGGGTTTGGCCCGCTACCTGCGTAAAAAAGGCCACCAGGTAAAAGTAATTACCCCCAGCGATTACCCAGACTTTCTGGCCTGGATGCCCGACAACGAAACGGTATTGGCCGTTGCCAAAGAAGGCAAACAGCACCCCTCTTACCAGCAGGCGGTAGAGTATTTGGCACAGGCCGAAGCCATTTTCTGCCTCGATTTTTCAAGTTTAAAGCGCATCAACGACCTGGAGGAGCCCGTGCGCCAGGCCAAGGCGGTGAAGGTGATGATAGACCACCACCTGGAGCCGGAAGATTTTGCCACCTACCAGCAGTGGGATGTACAGTCGGCCTCTACTGCAGGCCTGGTGTGCGAACTGATTGAACAACTGGGCGATAGCAAATTAATTGATCCCGAAACGGCCACTTGCCTTTATGCCGGGCTGATGACCGACACGGGGGGATTCAGACACAACAACACACACCAGCGCGAATTCGGTATAGCCTCGCGCCTGGTGGCTGCCGGTGCCAACCCACACGAGGTGGCCAAACAGATTTACGATACCAACACGCTGGAGCGCTTGCGCCTGACGGGATTTGTGTTGAGCCAAAAGCTGCAGGTACTACCCGAACTAAGAACGGCCTACATGACGCTTTCGCGCGATGAACTGAAAGCCTACGGAGCACAAACCGGAGATACCGAAGGATTGGTGAACTACGGCCTTTCGGTGAAGGGTGTGGTGCTCTCGGTGCTGATGTACGACAGGGGCGAAGAAATAAAACTCTCGTTTCGCTCGTTAGGAAATTTTTCTGCCAACGAAATGGCACGCAAACATTTTGAAGGTGGCGGACACAAAAACGCTTCGGGGGGCACCTCCCGACTCAACCTGGCCGACACCTTGCAGAAATTTTTATCAATTTTACCCGAATACAAAGACAAGCTTATAAACGAATAATAGTTCATCAACCTTTACTTAAATCATTCAATGAAAATCTCGAAACTGTTGTTGCTGGCACTGGTGGTTATGGCCTGCTCGAACGAAAAAGAAACACCCAAAGGATACAAGTTTACACTCGCCACCAAAGGCGATGGCAAAAAGGTAGAGCCCGGTCATTTCCTGGTAATGGACCTGATGTACAAAGACGAAAAAGACTCTGTGCATTACGACAACCGCAAGAACGAGGTGCCCGAGATCATTATGGTGCGCGATACCACCGGTCAGGGCATGGAAGAAGGTTTGGACGAAGTATTCCGCATGCTTACCAAAGGCGATAGTGCCGTGATGACCATTACTGCTCAAACCTTGTACGAAAAAACTTTTCACCAACCTGTGCCTCCCGGGGTAGACCCCAAAAGCAAGTTTACCTTCTGCATGAAAGTGAACGATGTAATTGATTCTGCTGCGGTAATGAAACTGCAGGAAGAACTGATTGCCAAACAAAACGAGCGCATGGTGAAACAAAAGCAAGAGCAGTTGGCCAAAGACACCGTAATGATTGACGAGTACCTGAAGGCCAACAATATTGTAACACAAAAAACAGCCTCTGGCCTGCGCTATGTGTTTACCAAGCAAGGCAAAGGTGCGCCTGCCAAGCCGGGCCAGAACGTAAGCATTAACTACGCTGGTTATTTGTTATCCGGCAAATATTTCGATACCAGCTGGGAATCTGTGGCCAAAGAAAAAAACCTGTTCGATGCCAACCGCCCCTATGCCCCGCTGGATTTAGTAGCCGGTAGCGGCTCCGTTATTCAAGGTTGGGAGGAGGCCATGTTACTGATGAACAAAGGCTCGCGCATGACGGTGTACATCCCTTCAACGCTTGCTTATGGCAACCGCCAGCGCAGCGAAGATATTGTAGCCAACAGCATTCTGGTGTTTGATATGGAGATGGTAGACATTAAGTAATAACGGGGATGATTCGTATTGTTGTTCTTTTTTGTTTTTGTGCAGGGGTATTATTGCTGCCCGGGTGCAAAGAGTTGCCCTGCAACAAATCGGTAAGCCAGGCGCAATTAGATGCAGTAGACCAAACGCAATTGCAGGCCGACATTGCCACCATTGACGCCTACCTGCAAAACGAAGGCATAACAGCCGTGGAAGACCCCAGCGGCATTCGCTATGTGGTGGAAAAAGATGGCTTTGGAGGAACGCCTTGCCTGGAGAACATGGTTTCGGTAATCTACACCGGCAGATTGCTAAGCACCGGCAAAGAATTCGATAGCGGGGCCTCTGAGTTTGAGTTAAAGAGTTTGATATTGGGCTGGCAAATCATCCTTACCCAATATCCGAAAGGAACGAAGCTTACACTATACATTCCTTCGGGGTACGCCTATGGAACTGCCGGTTCTGGCACACGGATTCCAGCAAACGCCATCCTTGTTTTCGATATTGAAATCCTGAACATAAGATGAGGCTCTGCATGGCTACCAACAATCGCCACAAGGCACAAGAAATCGCCCAGCTCATGGGCGATTCTTTTGAGTTGGTAACCCTGCAAGACATAGGCTGCCACGAAGAACTGGCCGAAGAACAAGACACCATTGCGGGCAACTCCTTTCAAAAAGCCGATTATGTGTTTCGTAACTACGGCATTGCCGTTTTTGCAGACGACTCGGGCCTGGAGGTGGAAGCGCTGAACGGAGCGCCCGGTGTCAACTCTGCCTACTATGCAGGGCCACAGAAAAGTTTTGCAGATAACGTAGCGCTGCTGCTGAAAAACATGCGGGGTGTGTCCAACAGAAGCGCATCGTTTGTTACAGTCATCACCCTCATCAGCGCTGCGGGCACCCACCAGTTTGAGGGAAGGCTGAAAGGCACTATTTTAACAGAGCCGCGCGGCACGGGTGGCTTTGGCTACGATCCGGTTTTTCTGCCCGATGGCTTTGGTAACACGCTGGCAGAAATGTCGCTGGAAGAAAAAAACAAAATCAGCCACCGATCGATCGCCATCGCACAATTGGTGAAACACCTAAAGTCGATGATATGAACATCTGTCTTTATTCTTCATTCTCCATTCGTCATTTGTAATGAAGCGTCCGTTTACCATAGGCATAACAGGCGGCAGCGGGTCGGGTAAAACCTACTTCCTGCAAGGCCTGTCATCGCGCTTTGCACCCCACGAGGTGTGCCTCATCTCGCAGGACAATTACTACAAGCCGCGCGACCAGCAGCCCATTGACGAAAACGGAGTAAAAAATTTCGACCTGCCTGTTTCTATCGATCGCGATGCTTTTCATGCCGATCTGTTGAAGTTGAAAGCGGGGCAGGATGTGATCAAAAAAGAATACACCTTCAACAATCCGAAAGCGGAACCCAAACTGCTGCAGTTCAAATCGGCACCTTTGCTGGTGGTGGAGGGTTTATTTGTGCAGTACTTTGAAGAGATTGAAAAAGAACTCGACCTGAAAATTTTTATCGAAGCCAAAGACCATGTGAAGCTGGGTCGCAGAATCAGACGCGACCAGGTAGAGCGCGGCTACGACCTGGACGATGTACTCTACCGCTACCAGTTTCACGTAATGCCCGTGTACGAAAGCCTGATTGAGCCCATCAAACACAAGGCCGACATCGTAATACCCAACAACCACCAGTTCGACCGGGCGTTGGCCGTACTAACTGGTTACTTGCGTACCCAGATAGCGGAGCGCAGTTAACTTGCTTCGCAAGTGCCTCTGGCAATTGCCCCTGAGGATTTGCTGGTCGCCTGAAACGGGTGGAAATAGGGTGCCTCAGGCGTCAGTTGCGTTTTAACTACAAATTACTACTTTTGTAGCCCTTATGTTGAAGAAGACCCTTTTCAGAACCATGATGCTCGCAGCCGGATTGCTGGCAGTGGCGGTTATTCTGATTTCGTCTTCCACCAAACAGGTTTCTGCCCACAGCAAAGAAAAAGCAAAGACAGAGCAAGGCGAAAAAAGTGCGCAAACGTACGTAAGCGCACCTACTGAAGCCATCCCCGGCTCTGCTGTGAAGGTTGATGAACCAGCCCCTTCGCTGCAAGAGGTTCTCTTTGGCGTAGAAGAAGAAGAAGTGGAGATACCCACGCGCACAGGCAAAGAACTGATGCGCTACATGAAGGTGCTCTTCAGGGCTATTATTTCGCCCAACGCCCCCTGATCTGATTTCCTTTCGTTATCCGCACCAACTGTAGTTGGCTAATACAATCCTTAGGATTGCTTTCTATTGACATATAAATTTTTTAATAAACAGTTATGAAGAACAAAGGTGTTGTTATTGTACTTACCGTCATCGTTACGGCTTTGTGTCTCTATTACCTGTCGTTCACGTTTGTGGCCGGCAGAGTAGATGATGACGCAGTGGCCTACGCAACTGACGCCAACGGAACCATTAACCTGGTTCGCAAACAAATGTATCTCGACTCTATGTGGAATAAACCGGTATATAACCTGTTTGGAGCCGAGTATACTTTTAAAGAAGTAAAAGAAAATGAGTTGAGCCTCGGCCTCGACTTGCAGGGGGGTATGCACGTGGTGTTGGAGATTTCTCCCATCGACATCATTCGAAGCCTGAGTGGCAATAGCCAGGATCCTGCCTTTTTGAAAGCGTTGGAGGAAGCGCGCGAGAAGCAGAAAACCAGCCAGGCACCTTTTCTTGACTTGTTCACGCAATCATTCAAGGCAGCCAATCCTGATCGTACTTTGGCTTCTTTGTTCGCATCGGCTGCCAACAAAGAACGGGTAAGCCTGTCGGACGATGATGCCACCGTAACCAAGTTTCTGAGCACAGAAATAGAAGGTGCCATCGATCGCTCATTCACCATCCTGAAAACACGTATCGACCAGTTCGGCACCTCGCAACCCAATATTCAGCGCCTGCAGGGTACCGGGCGCATTCAGATCGAGATTCCCGGTGCTGACAATCCGCAACGCGTGCGTAAGCTGTTGCAAGGCGTAGCGCGTTTAGAGTTTTGGGAAATCATTGAAACCAGCGACCCTCAGTTGAGCCAGGCTTTGATGGCCATAAATACCATGTTGGTGAAGGAACAAACTGCACAGGCCGCGTTGGATGCCTCGGCTACAACAGCACAAGAATCAGCACCCACTACTCAAACACCCGCAGATTCTGCCCAGTCGGAACTGGAAAAGCAACTGAGTGGCTCCACAGATTCTACCGGTAGCTCACTCGATTCTTTGGCGAACCTCAACGTATCGCCACTGTTTGCAAAAATGAATCCGGGTGTTCCCTTTCTCTACGATGTGAAAGACACTGCGCAGATTAACCGCATTTTAAGAAGAGCAGATGTGCGCGCACTGATGCCACGCACGATTGGCTGGTTCTGGGACGTGAAACCCGAACCTGAACTAACCCCTGGCGTTGACGATATTCGTCTTAATTTTGTAAACCTGGGTCGCACAGGCAAACCTTTGCTTACGGGCGAAGTGATTAACGATGCCCGCCTCGACTACGACCAGTTTGCACGCCCTGCCGTAACCATGACCATGAATGCAGCCGGCTCGCGCACCTGGGCAAAAGTAACGGCCGCTGCCGCTGCCAAAACACCTCAGGGTCGCATCGCCATTGTGCTCGATAACTATGTATACACGGCACCTACCGTACAAGGCGAAATTCCGAATGGCAACTCGCAGATAACAGGCAGCTTTGAACTGGAAGAAGCCAAAGATTTGGCCAACGTGTTGAAGGCGGGTTCGCTGCCTGCACCTACGCGTATTGTAGAAGAAGCCATCGTGGGGCCTACCCTGGGTAAGGTAGCGCAGAACCAAGGTTTGATTTCTATGGCCTGTGGTTTGGGTATTGTGGTACTTTTTATGATTGCCTATTATTCCAAAGGTGGTTGGGTAGCCAACATTGCCCTGTTGTTTAACATATTCTTTATTCTCGGTATCCTGGCGCAGTTCAATGCTGCCCTTACACTTCCGGGTATTGCCGGTATTGTACTTACTATGGGTATGGCGGTAGATGCCAACGTGTTGATTTATGAACGCATCAAAGAAGAGTTGCGCATGGGCCGCATGTTGCGCGAAGCCATTAAGAAAGGCTACAGCCGCGCATTTGACACTATCTTCGACTCGAACCTCACTACATTCCTCACGGCCATCTTCTTGTTTGTGTTGGGCCAGGGCCCGTTGAAAGGTTTTGCCATCGTGTTGATGATTGGTATTGCCACTTCGTTCTTTTCTGCCGTTTACATTTCGCGTGTCATTGTAGAGTGGATGACCCGCAAAGGCGATGATGCCAAAGTGTCCTTCGAAAGCCCTTTGTCGAAGGCGGTGAAAGAAAGGAAATATTACGATTTCATTGGGTCGCGCAAAAAGGCCTACCTCGTGTCCGGATCAATAGTTGTGATTGGTTTTGTGCTGATAGCCATTCAGGGCCTGAACTTGGGTGTTGACTTCAAGGGGGGCCGCTCCTACGTGGTGTCTTTCAGTAAGCCGGTGGTAGCTACTGAAATGAAAGTAGCTCTGGGTGAGAGTTTCAACAATGCGGGTACCGAAGTGAAAAACTACGGAGGTAACAATATTATGAAGGTTACC
Organism: uncultured Ohtaekwangia sp.; assembly: GCA_964429845.1. Lineage (GTDB taxonomy): Bacteria > Bacteroidota > Bacteroidia > Cytophagales > Cyclobacteriaceae > ELB16-189. The sequence continues at coordinate 805,832 of CAYSCT010000001.1, read as the reverse complement.
ACTTCTTATTTGGTAGACGATGAATCAGAACAGGCAGACGAGGCTGTGAAGGCTGCCCTGGTGCAGGGTATTGAAAAATTCAGCGGGCTGAAATTTGCTGAAGGCGTGCGCGAAGTAAACGACCAGACCTTCACCATTTCGTCTTCATCCAAAGTAGGGGCCACCATTGCAGACGATATCAAAGACTCGGCATGGGAGGCATCGTTGTTCTCGCTCATCGCCATCTTCCTATACATTTTGATACGCTTCAAAAAGTGGCAATTCAGTACCGGTGCCATTGTAGCCACCGTGCATGATACCCTTTTTGTGGTGGCGAGCTTTGGTATAGCCGGTGCACTTGGTTTCAAGTTTGAAGTAGACCAGGTATTTGTGGCGGCCCTGCTTACCATCATTGGTTATTCCATCAACGATACGGTAATTATCTTCGACCGTATTCGCGAGTACATTGCCATGGGCACCAACCACAACAGAACACGCATCTTTAACGATGCCATCAACAGCACACTGGCCAGAACGTTGATCACCTCGGGAACCACGTTGATTGTGGTGGTGGTACTCTTATTGTTTGGTGGCGAAGTGTTGCGCGGCTTCTCGTTTGCGTTGTTCATCGGTATTGTGGTGGGTACGTTCTCTTCTATCTTCATTGCTGCGCCCGTGGTGCTGGATATGGATATCAAAGAGAGTGCCGATGGAAAGACCGTTGCCAAAGCAGCCTGATTTTTTTGAGGATTTATTTGGGAAAAGCAGGGCCACGGTCCTGCTTTTCTTTTTTGCAAAATCTTCCATGTACATTTGTTAAAGACCTATTCGTGTTGTCCAGTTTTTCTCATGAAGATTCTGTTGATTGAAGACGAAGTAAAAACACTGCAATACCTGAAGAAGGGATTGGAAGAGAATGGCTATGCGGTAGATACAGCTGCGGATGGAAAGAAGGGCAAGTTGCTGGCGCTGCGCGGTTCTTACAACCTCATCATTACCGACATCATCATGCCCGGCTTAGACGGCAAGTCTATGGTGCAGCAATTGCGAACCGAGCAGGTGGAGACACCCGTGCTCATGCTCACAGCGCTTGCCACTACCGATGACGTGGTGACCGGGCTGGACAGTGGTGCAGACGACTACCTTGCCAAGCCGTTCGAATTTCAGGAGCTGCTGGCGCGCATACGCTCGCTAACCAAACGCCATAAGAAGGACACGCAAGTGCTGAAGGTAGCCGACCTGGTGATGGACCTCGATCGCAGACAGGTGAAGAGAGCCGGAAAAACGATTGAGCTGACGGTAAAAGAGTTTGCGTTGCTGGAGTATTTTCTGCGCCACCCCAATGTGGTCATCCCCCGGGCCGACCTGGTGCGGGCGGTGTGGAACGTAGACTTCGATACAGGCACCAACATGGTGGAAGTATACGTAAACTACCTTCGCAAAAAAATCGATCGCGAGTTCGACAAAAAGTTGTTGCACACACAAGTAGGTATGGGTTACATTTTAAAAGAAGATTAAGGTGCAGATTCGCTCACGGCTCACACTTCAGTTTACCCTGCTGGTTATTGCCATTGTATTGCTCTCTTTCTTTTTGGTGTATTATTTTTCCATGCAGTTGGCTGGCAGAGAGTTCGACAAGCGCCTGCGCGACAAGGCCATTACCGCAGCTTCGCTGCTGATAAAGGTAGAACAAATCGACTCGGCTCTTCTCACTTTGATAGACCGCGCTAAGCGCGACAACCTATACAAAGAAAACATCGTGATACTGGACAGTGCCGATCGGATGATTTATGTAAACAACGAGCAATTTGAGTTACAAGTAGATACCAGCCTCTTCAGGCGGGTGCGCACAGAGCGTGAGGTGCGCTTTCGTCAGGGCGAGTTCAATGTGGTGGGCTTATTGTTTTCTGACAATAACAGGCACTACGTTGTGATTGCCGGTGCCGTTAACCGGCAAGGCGAACAGCGACTGGCTGATTTGCGAACCTTGCTGGGAACGCTTTTCGTGGTGATGACTGCGTTGGTGGCCCTGGCGGGTTGGGTGTACTCGGGGCGTGCCCTCAGGCCCATCCAAAAGGTAATGAACCAGGTGGAAGAAATTTCTCCGCAAGATCTGAGCAAGCGCCTGCAGGAAACCCATCAGCCGGATGAGATCGGTAAGCTGATCACCATCTTCAATAAAATGCTGGCGCGGATAGCAAACGCTTTTAGCTTGCAACGCACGTTTGTAGCCAACGTATCGCACGAGCTGAAAAACCCACTTACCAAAATAACCTCGCAACTGGAAGTGACTTTATTGAAGGATAGGGACGCAGCCGAGTACAAGGCGCTGGTGGCCTCCGTGCTGGAAGACATCAAGGAACTCAATCAGCTCTCAAACAGCCTGCTCGAACTGGCGCGCCTGAATCGTGAAGAAGGTTCGTTCTCCATGGCCCGTGTGCGCTTAGACGAAATTCTGTGGGAGGTGCGCGATGGGGTGGCAGACCTGGATGAGAGCTACCAGGTGCTGGTGGAAATGAAAGACCTGCCCGAAGACGAGTCGCGGTTATATGTAACCGGCAATAGCCACCTGCTTAAAACCGCCCTTCGCAATGTGGTGGAAAATGCATGTAAATTTTCTGATGACCATACGGCCCGCGTAAGCCTGCATTGCGATGAAACGGGGCTGACCATAGATGTGCAAGACCAAGGGCCGGGCATTGCCCAGGGCGACCTGCAGAAAGTGCTCCAACCCTTCTTCCGGGCCGATGCTACCTCGAAGGTGCGGGGCTATGGCATTGGCCTGTCTCTCAGTCAGCGCATCGTGGCCCTGCACAAGGGACGCCTCACCATAGAGTCGGAGCCCGGCCGCGGCACGTGGGTGCGCATCATCTTGTCTACGCATTAAGAAAATTCTAATACTTTTCTAATCGGTTTGGCTTCACCAAAAGGGTTGGCTTTCGTTCTTTTACCAGTGTATTGCCCACGGGCAATGCAAGTAGGTTTTACAGGTTTGATAGTCAGGTTTTCTTTTAGCCATCACTAAAAGAACCTAAGCCCCGGCCCCAGGCCGGGGCTTATTTGTTTTCACTCAACTCCACGCGGGCTCCAATGGCCAGTACGCCCGGCAGGGTGTCCAAACGCATGTATTGGATCAAGTCGAGGGTGTAGGTGCCCGGCTGAACGAACTCGTAGTTGGTTAAAAGGGCTTCGCGGTGGTCGTACACATCGCCCAAGCCGCTTCGCCCAAAAGGCTCACCCGTTTTGGCATCGAACAAATAGCTGGTGGTAAGCTTCTCTGCCAGCGTTGTTCCGGTGGAGTCTTTCAAAACGTAAGTAACAAACAGGCGGGCGTAAGGATAGTCGATGGAATTGCGAACGGTATAGTAGAGATTATAAGGCCGCCCCGTATCGGTAATGCGAAAGCTGAACCGCGCGGTGTCCGTAGCGGCCCAGAGGCGATTGGAAAAGTCTTTGTGATCTTCAAAAAGCCGGTTGCCATCGCAGCACACGAACAGAATAGCTACGATTATCAGAAATAAGAACCTGTTCATGGCTGTTTTTTACCCTGCTGGCCCTGATTAGGATTTCGGCCCGGCCTTCTAGGGCCGCGGTCCGGCCGGGGAGGCTGGTTGCCTTTGGGCCCTCCGTGCACCTGCGGATTCTGGCCGCCCCGATTTTCCTGGCCAGGGGGCCGATGGTCTCTCCGGTTACGGTCGCGGCTGCGTTTCTTCTTTTTGTTTTTGCTGCGGAATTTCTTGTCGAGGCTTTCCAGATCGCTGTTTAGCGGTGCGCCCACTTCCTTTTCGGCCACTTCATTCTCTTCCAGGTTGGCAGGTTTCTTTCCAGCCCTGTTCATCTCCAAAATCTCGTTTACCCTTTCGATGTTCACCGGGTACCAGTTGCTTTCTTCACGAAAGCCAAACCACATGATTTTGCGGAATATGTCTGTTTTCTGAAGCGTGGCTTCACCTTTTTCGGTTAGCAGCGGGGCGTCTACTTCGGGAATGTCTTTCAGCGCATCCATGTACATCTCCAACTCGTAGTTGAGGCAGCACTTCAACCGGCCGCACTGGCCCGAAAGTTTGCTGGGGTTGAGCGACAAATTCTGGTAGCGGGCCGCACTGGTGGCCACGTTCTTGAATTCACTCAGCCAGGTAGAGCAACATAACTCGCGGCCACATACGCCAATGCCGCCCAGCCGCCCGGCCTCCTGCCGCAGGCTGATCTGCCGCATTTCTACGCGTATGCGAAATTCGCCAGCCAGGTGCTTGATCAATTCTCTGAAATCCACACGGTCTTCGGCAGAGTAGAAAAAGGTGGCCTTGGTATTGTCGGCCTGGTATTCCACATCAGACAACTTCATGGCCAGCTTCAGCATGCGCACGATTTCGCGGGTGCGGTAAAGCGTGGGCAATTCGCGCTTCTTTACCTCTTCGTACTTCTCCAGGTCTTTGGCATGAGCCAGTCGGTATATCTTCCTAATCTCGCCATCGTTGGCTACATTCTTCTTTTGCATTTGCAGGCGCACCAATTCGCCTTGCAACGACACGTGGCCCAGGTGGTGGCCATTGGGCACCTCTACGATCACCGCATCGCCCGTGGTAAGCTGCAGCTTTTCTGTATTGCGATAGAAGTCTTTACGCCCGTTCTTGAAGCGAACCTCTACGACATCGAACTTGCTCTCCGAGGGCATCTCCATGTTGGAAAGCCAATCGAACACGTTCATCTTGTTACAGCCGCCCGTGCCGCACGCCCCGTTATTATTGCAACCGGCTACTTTGCCGTCTTTCTTCGTTCCACAAGCACATCCCATATTTGATGGATTCAGCGGTTAGACAGCCATTAGCTGACTGTGCCAACCTTGTAATTTAACAAATCTATACCGATATCTCTCCGGAAAGATAGCCCTTCCCAGTTAATACCCGAAATGGCCTGGTAGGCATTTTTGCGCGCTTCTTCCAGTGTGGCGCCCTGGCCGGTAATGGTAAGCACACGGCCACCTTCTGTGGCGATGACATCGCCATTTTTTCGGGTGCCGGCATGAAACACAATGGCCGTTTGGGCAGATTCCAACCCCTTAATGACAAAACCTTTTTTGTAGTCGCCCGGGTAGCCGCCAGACACAAGCGATACCGTTAACGAAGTATGATTGGCATGACGAATGGTTTTACCGCCCAGTTGTTTTTGCGCGGCAGCTACCAGCAATGGAAGAAAATCATCCTCAATGCGTGTCATCACCACTTGCGTTTCCGGGTCGCCCATGCGGGCATTGTATTCAATTACGAAAGGTTCGCCATCCACGTTCATCAGGCCAATGAAAATAAAGCCGCGGTAAGGTATGCCTTCCTGATTTAGTCCTGCAATGGTGGGCTTGATCACCCGCGTTTCCACCTTCTTCATGAAAGCCTCGTTGGCAAACGCCACCGGAGAAACCGCACCCATGCCGCCTGTGTTGGGGCCTACGTCACCATCGCCTACGCGCTTATAGTCTTTCGCCTCGGGCAGCACTACATAGTTTTCGCCATCGGTCAGCACAAAAACAGAAACTTCAATGCCCGCGAGGAATTCTTCTACCAGCACCCGCGCGCTGGCTTCGCCAAATTTTTTGTCTACCAGCATCTCGCGCAAGGTTTGCTGCGCCTCTTGCACGCTTTGGGCAATCACCACCCCTTTGCCTGCCGCCAGGCCATCGGCCTTCAATACTATGGGTGGCGTTAAATGCGAGAGGTAGGTTAAACCAACATCAAGTTGAGATGCCTGGAAAGTTTTGGCACGGGCGGTGGGTATGCCATGCCTAACCATAAACTGTTTAGAAAAATCTTTGCTGCCCTCTAATTGTGCGCCTTCCTTACCGGGGCCCACCATCAACACATTTTGTAGTTCTGGTCGGGTTTCAAAATAGTCGCGGATGCCTTTCACCAGCGGAACTTCAGGCCCTACCACTACCAGGTCTATCTTATTTTCGATGCAAAACTGACCGAGACCTTCAAAGTTATCTACACCGATAGGTACATTTTGGGCCGTTTGGGCAGTGCCCGCGTTGCCCGGGGCTACAAACAGTTTTTGGCACAAGGGGCTTTGCTTGATCTTCCAGGCCAGCGCATGTTCGCGACCTCCGTTTCCTACAATCAGAACATTCATAAAAGGGTACAAACACGTAAAGTTAAAAACAAAACGGGGTGCCTGAAAGGGCACCCCGCATGGTTTGTGGGCTTGCCGAAACCTAATTGGCGTATTCGCTCAGGAATTTGATGCGCATCAGCCTAAGGTTATCCTCATTGAAATCTGCATCTTCATCCTTTAAAGCAGCCACGGCATCTTCAATGCTGTCAGTCTCCGAGTTCAGGAAGTATTCAAAAATCGTTTCCTGCTTTTCCTCATCCAGCACCTGGTCAATGTAATAGTCGAGATTGAGCTTGGTGCCGGAATAGCATATGTTTTCAATCTCTGTTAGCAACTCATCGAACGAAATATTCTTCGACTCGGCAATTTCCTCCAGGTCTACTTTGCGATCGATTTGTTGTATGATGAATATTTTGATCTTCGATTTGTTGACAGAAGACTTTACGATCACATCGGTGGCGGTTTCAATGTCGTTTTCGTCTACGTACTTTTCAATCAGTTCGAGGAACTCCTTACCAAACTTGTTCACTTTGCCCATGCCTACCCCGTTCACACTTGCCAACTCATCTTTGGTGGTGGGGTAGGTGGTGGCCATTTCTTCCAGAGAAGGATCCTGGAAGATGACATAAGGTGGCAGGTCTTTCTCTTTCGCAATTTTTTTGCGCAACGCCTTCAGCATCTCAAACAACTTCTCATCGTACGATTTGGTGTTGGCGGGCGTACGGTCGGGCGAATTTTCTTCTTCGTCTATGGCCGTGGTGAAGTCGTGGTCTTTGGCAAGTTCTATGGGGTGTGGCTTTTTAAGGAAGTTCAACCCTTTTTCGGTGATCTTAAGCACGCCAATGTTTTCGATGTCTTTTTCCATGTACTGGTAGATCAATGCTTGCCTTATCACTGATTTCCAGAAGTCGCTCTCTTCTGCAGCGCCTTTTCCATACACTGGCAAATCGAAATGGCCGTAACTCTTCACGTATTCGTCTTCCACTCCACGTATTACGTGCACCAGGTGGCTCAATCCAAATCGTTCGTTGGTTTGCTTCACCGCCTCCAGGGCCACCTTCACATACTCGGTGCCATCGAAGCGCTCGCGCGGGTGTACGCAGTTATCGCACATGCCGCAGTTATTTTCTTCAAACTCTTCTCCAAAATAATGGAGTAGTTGCCGTCTGCGGCACACGGGCGATTCAGCATAGAACTCCATCTCCTGAAGTAAGATGCGTGCGTTCTCCCGCTCTTGCACCGATTTATCTTTGTTGAATTTTTCGAGTTTGTTCAAATCGTTGTGGCTGTAGAACATCAGGCAGTGCCCCTCCAGCCCATCGCGGCCAGAGCGCCCCGTTTCCTGGTAGTAGCCTTCCAAAGATTTCGGTACATCGTAGTGCACAACGAAGCGTACATCGGGCTTGTCGATACCCATACCAAAGGCAATGGTGGCCACAATGATGTCTACCTCTTCGTTCAGGAAGTCGTCCTGGTTTTTGATGCGCACATCAGGATCAAGCCCAGCGTGGTAAGGAGCCGCCTTGAAACCGTTCACATTCAGCAACTGGGCAATTTCTTCCACCTTTTTGCGGCTGAGGCAATAGATAATGCCTGATTTGCCTTTGTGCTCTTTTAAAAATTTGATGAGCTGCTTTTTGGTTTCTTTTTTAGGCCTTACTTCGTAGTAGAGGTTTTTTCTGTTGAACGAAGAGATAAACACATCGGCCTCTTCCATCTGCAGGTTCTTCTGTATGTCGAGCTGCACTTTAGGTGTGGCGGTGGCGGTAAGGGCAATCACCGGCATATCTCCCAACTGCGCAATCATCGATTTGATTCTGCGGTACTCGGGCCTGAAGTCGTGACCCCATTCTGAAATACAGTGAGCTTCATCGATGGCCACAAAAGAAACATTCACTTTTTGTAAAAAGGCAATATTCTCTTCCTTATTGAGTGATTCGGGGGCTACATACAACAGCTTCACAAGGCCTGTTGTGCAGTCTTTCTTCAAGCGCGTTATCTCGCCTTTGCTAAGGGTACTGTTCAGAAAGCGTGCGTTAATGCCGTAGGCATTGAGTGAATCCACCTGGTTCTTCATCAACGCAATGAGCGGTGAAATAACAATGGCCAAACCATCTTGCACCATGGCAGGCAACTGATAACACAACGACTTACCTGCACCGGTAGGCATAATCACAAACGTGTTGCGCCCGCTTAAAATGTTCTTGATTACTACTTCCTGGTTGCCCCTGAACTGGGAGTATCCGAAAATCTCTTTGAGTTTATCTCGCAATGTATCTTTTTCTTCCGCCACTAACATGATTCAACTGGTAAATTGCTATATTACTTATCTTTGCCTGTTTACAAACTTAACTTGCACAGGGAATTGAATTTAGTAAAAAATATCAAAAACATTGCACGGGAAGTATTAATAAATGAATCCCGAGCGGTGGAGAATCTCGTGAATTTTATTGATGACGACTTCGAAGCCTTGGTGAAAGAAATTTATTCCGCCAAAGGCCGTGTTGTCGTTACAGGCGTTGGCAAAAGCGCCATCATAGCGAATAAAATTGTGGCCACATTAAACTCCACCGGCACACCCGCATTGTTCATGCATGCGGCAGATGCCATACATGGCGACCTGGGCATGATTCAAGACGGAGATATTGTTATCTGTATTTCGAAAAGCGGCAACACTCCCGAAATAAAGGTGCTTGTGCCACTCTTAAAACGCAGGGCGTTAAAACTTGTTGCACTGGTTAGCAACATGCAATCGTACCTGGCGCAGCAAGCCGATTTTGTAATGAATGCAACGATTGCAGAAGAGGCGTGCCCCCTTAACCTGGCACCCACCACCAGCACTACGGCTCACCTGGCCATGGGCGATGCACTGGCTGTCTCCTTATTGGAGATGAGAAATTTTACCAGCGAAAACTTTGCCGAGTTCCACCCGGGTGGCGCCTTGGGTAAACAGTTGTACCTGAAGGTGGCCGATGTATACCCTCAAAATCAGTTGCCCGTAGTAGCGCCCAATGCTTCCTTGAAAGATGTGATCATCGAAATCTCATCGAAGCGATTGGGAGCAACGGCTGTTATCGATGACCAACGGGAACTGAAAGGAATTATTACCGATGGCGACTTGCGCAGAATGCTGGAAAAAGGAGGAGATATCAGTAACTTGAAAGCTTCAGAAATCATGTCGGCCAGACCCAAGACCATCGATCATCAGGAGTTTGCGGTAAAGGCTCTGCAGTTGATGCAGGAGAACAGCATCACCCAATTGGTGGTTACCAAAGAAGGAAAAGTGGCGGGTTTCATTCACTTGCACGACTTGCTGAAGGAAGGAATAGCCTGATTCAAAAGATGACTAAAGATCCAATCGCGGAATGAACAACAACCTTTACGTGGTGCTGATGGCTGGCGGGGTAGGAACCCGCTTTTGGCCCTACAGCCGAAATGCGCGCCCCAAACAATACCTCGATGTGCTGGGCACAGGCAAAACACTTCTGCAATCTACCTGCGACAGATTTCTGCCGTTGTGCCCCAAAGAAAACATTCTGGTGGTTACCAACGAGGAACATGGTGTCATAACGCGAGAACAACTGCCCCAGCTTCAACCTTCGCAGATTCTTACCGAACCTATGCGCAAAAACACGGCACCTTGTATTGCCTACGCCAGCAGAAAAATTTTTGCGCAGAATCCGCATGCCATTATGGTGGTAAGCCCGTCTGATCACCTGATTATGAATGAGGCAGAATTTCAAAACACCATTCACAGAGCTGCAGAATTTGCCAATTCCAAGGATAATCTGATTACGCTGGGCATTAAACCCACGCGTCCCGAAACCGGTTATGGCTACATACAGTTTATAGAAGGTGCGTCTTCCATAAAGAAAGTTAAAACCTTTACAGAGAAGCCGGAACTTCAACTGGCTAAAACATTTTTGGAGAGTGGAGATTTTGTGTGGAATGCAGGCATCTTCATTTGGAGTGTGAAGGCCATTATGGATGCATTTGCCACACACCTGCCTGAGATGGCAGAAATTTTTGATGAGGCAGCGCCACACATCAATACTGCTAACGAACGGGAAGCCATACGCCAGGCCTATGCACAATGCAAAAGCATTTCGATAGACTACGGCATCATGGAGAAGGCCCGCAATGTATTTGTTGCCCTCAGCACGTTCGATTGGTCTGATTTAGGCTCGTGGGCCTCTCTGCACGATGTATCGAAAAAAGATGCGCAGAACAACCTTATAAATGCCGATGCGCTGGTTTACGATACGCGCAACTCCGTTATAAAAGGGCCTAAAGACAAATTGATTGTAGCCCAGGGGTTAAATGGTTACCTGGTAGGCGTGTTCGACAATGTGGTAATTGTGTGCGAGAAAGATAAAGAGGAGCAATTCCGCAAGTTTGTGAACGATGTAAAAGCCAAACCCAACGGTGCCGACTACCTGTAATGCTTACGCTATAGCTTCTGTCTGATGGCTTCGTAAATAGCGATGCCGGCTGCCACCGACACGTTGAGCGAACCCACTCTGCCTTTCATGGGTATCTTCGCCAACTCATCGGCAACCCTTAGTATTTCGGTTGAAATACCATCCTCTTCCGAACCCAATACCAGCGCTATGGGCGTATTCAAGTCTACTTCGTAAATCAACTTCGATGCTTTCTCCGTACAGGCCACCACACGTATGCCGCTGTCGCGCAATTGCTTTACGGTTTTGCGCAAATCGTCTGTGCGACACACCGGCAGGTGGCTCAGCGCACCGGCCGAAGTTTTGATGGCATCTGCCGTAATGGGTGCGTTGCCTTTGTCGGCAATCACAATACCATCCAGTCCGGCACACTCGGTGGTGCGGGCAATGGCACCAAAATTCCGTACATCGGTAATGCGATCCAGCAATAAGAAAAACGGTTCGCGCCCTTCTTCAAATGCCTTTGCAATCAAATTATCGAGCGAGGCATAGGTAATGGGCGACAGCACACAGATGACACCCTGGTGGTTTTTGGAGGAGAGCCTGTTTAGCTTTTGCTGCGGAATAAAAGTGTAGGGCGCATGAAATTCTTTGGCTGTATTGATCAATTCTTTGATGAGATCGTTTTGCAAACCCGCCTGCACATAAATCTTTTCAATTTCGCGGCCCGCCCGAATGGCTTCAATAACAGCGCGCGTGCCGAAAATTATGGTTTTGTTGTCCATTCTGATGAAGTTAATAGCGGCTTTTTCGCCACAGGTCAATCGTGTAATACCACCGCTCGGCAAAACGCTTGTCGCGTACCAGCACCAGGTTGTCCGGGTCGTAAAGTGTTCCACTTTTCACAAAAGTAAACCTTACTTTATGGTTTTTGTAATTCCATGCCTCCGCGCTGCCGGTGTGGCTAACTTCATCGGGTGGGCCAAAGATGAGGTAGATCATCCCACGATCTGTTTTCCAGCCTTCTTTGTAAGAGGTAAACAAGCGGTTGGCCTGCTCTACGCGCCTGAAGTAACTGCGCATAAAATTTTTGGCGCGCTCGGCATCTCCGGTTATATCGAGTATTAATTTGTCAAACGCTTTCTTATCAGACGTGGCCGCTTTCAGTTGCTGAAACTCTTCCTGAGTTGTTACAAATACCAACGGATCTACCAACTGTTCGAGCGTGGTGAAGCGTGGATAGTTGGCATCCGCAATTCTAAAGGCAAAACCCTTGGCCGCGTTGGTATCTAATTGCGCCAGGTACAAGCCCGCGTTGTTAAATGGCAGCGGCACACCCGGGGCTGTGTTGATCAGCGAGTCGGCCACCAAAGCAGGGGCCACTCTTTTTTCTTTTTCAACAAAGGGTGGCGATGCTGCCGGAAAATTGGTGTTGTATCGAAATACGGTTATATTTTTAATAGTTGTGCGATAGCGCATAACGGTGGGCTTGCCAGAGGCAATAAAAGGTGTAAAGAGCGGAATGCTGTCGGCTTCTATCCAACCATCGGGTGGATAATTGGCTTCCAGTTGCCGCACAAACAAGTACCGGGCCTGGCTGGTGGTTTGGGTAACGATGGCAGTGAGTAGCCAGGGTTTGGCAGGCGCGGCAAAAGTAAGTTGCCCGATTTTTTTGCGTTCGCTGTCGCGGATGATTTTCTCCGATGCTGCCACGAGCTCGCCACTGCGCTGCCCGAAGGCTTCGCGTTTTTCCCACTGCACACGGTAGCCAGAAAGTGGCGTGGCGCTATTTGCGGTCATCTCATAAAAAACAACAATCGAATCGCGATCGGCAGCCACCCGCCACGCCCACGAAACCTCGCAGGCCGGATCGTACCAATAGTTTACATTGGTGCCTGCAATAGACTGGCCCTGGGTCTGGGCATAGAGAAAGCCACACAAAAACAAAAGCAGAAGGAGCCTCATAATCGACCTTAAAAATACAAGTTTCGCCCCTAAGGATTACCTTTGCCGCCAATTCTTATGGCTAAAATTTTCACCACCGAAATCACCTCCGAGTCGCTTACTTCCGATAACCCCATTCACCAGCGGTTACTTAAAGCGTATGTGGCCGCTGCTGATTATGTGAACGGTGATGTATTGGAGGTGGGGTGTGGGGAAGGGCGCGGTATTGATTTGATTTTGCCGCGCGTAAAGAGCTATGCCGCCATCGACAAAATTGAAGAAGCACTGGCCAAACTGAGGGTCAGGTACCCGGGTGCACGATTTGTCTGCGGCAACATTCCGCCCCTATCGGCCTTTCCCGATAACTCATTCGACTGTGTGATTACGTTTCAGGTGATTGAACACATTGACAATGATGGCCTGTTCCTCAAAGAGATTCATCGGGTGCTGAAGCCCGGAGGAAAGATGCTGCTCACCACGCCCAATCGCCCCAAGTCGCTTACGCGAAACCCGTGGCATGTGCGCGAGTACACCGCAGTGGAACTTACACAACTGGCACAAGCAATTTTTCCATCGGTGCAAATGAAGGGAATCGGGGGCAACGAAAAGGTGATGGAATATTACGAGCGCAACAAAAAGTCAGTGGAACGCTTTACACGTTTCGATGTGCTCGATTTGCAACATCGCTTGCCAGCGTGGGCGTTGCGGGTACCCTACGAGGTTTTGAATCGATGGAACAGAAACAAACTCAAGCACGCGTCTGATGCATTGGTAGCGGGCATTCGGCACAACGATTACCCGGTAGTAGAACAGGCAGAAGAAGCGCTCGATCTTTTTCTGATCGCAGCCAAATAATTCTTTTGCGCAGCAGGTCTCTACGGATGAACAGCCAGATAGGGGTAGATGATTAAATAAACGATGGCGCCTGCAAAATAGCCCAATGCTGCCAGCAGCGAAATTTTCTTGAGGTACCAGATAAAGTCTATTTTCTCCATCCCCATTACGGCCACACCCGCAGCAGAGCCGATAATAAGAATGCTGCCGCCCGTGCCCGCGCAGTAGGCAAGGTATTCCCAAATCATGTGGTCAGGGTAATAGGTTTCCATGCTGTACATGCCCATGCTGGCAGCCACAAGCGGAACGTTGTCTACAATGGCGGAGAGAATGCCAATCAGGGTAATGATGATCCTGTTATCGCCCAGGGTAGTGTCGAGCCAGGCAGCGAATGCGCTCAATATCTGCATGGATTGCAGCGCCCCTACGGCCAATAATATCCCCAAAAAGAAAAGCACACTGGGTACATCTACACGCGATAGTGCACCTGCGGCCGTATAAGGTCTTTTTTCCGCATCGTCCATATCGGGGTTAATCAGTTCTGAAACTACCCAGATAACACCTAATGCCAGCAACATGCCCAAGTAAGGGGGTAGATGGGTAACGGTTTTGAAAACGGGTACAGAAATCAATCCACCAATACCGAGGATCAGCATCAGCAACTGGCCTTTTATTTCTTTGTGTCCGTGGGCCGTGTGCCCATGGCCGCCATGCCCATGCGTTGTTTTGGAATGATCGTGGCTGCCTGCGTGCCCCAATTCACCTTTAAGGGTAAACTGCAGGTAAAGCAGGGGTACCACCATACACACAATGCTGGGCAGAATAAGCGTTTTAATAATGTTGGCAGACGTGATCTGACCGCCAATCCAAAGCATGGTGGTGGTTACATCGCCAATGGGCGACCACGCGCCACCGGCATTGGCGGCAATAACAATCATACCGCCAAAGAACAAGCGCATTTTGGGGTTGGGCACTAATTTTCTGATTAACGACACCATCACAATGGAGGTGGTCAGGTTATCCAGAATGGCAGACAATACAAACGTTACAGAGCAGATAACCCACAGCAATACTTTGGGATTTTTGGTGGTGATGCGGTCGGTAATGATCCGGAAACCTTGGTAAGCATCTACCAGCTCCACAATCGTCATGGCGCCCAGCAGAAAGAAGAGGATGGCAGCAATTTCGCTCAGGTGTTCGGCCAACTGTTCGCCTACGTGGTGCATGTCGGTGCTGAACATGGCATAGAGTGTCCAGCAGAGCACGCCCGTTAGCAGGGCAGAGGCCGTTTTGTTGATTTTAATCGGATGCTCCAGTGCAATGGCCAGGTACCCGATAACGAAGAGCGCAATTACAATTGATTCCATGATTTGGCTTTAGGTATCCCGGTAAATTTAAAATAAAATAGAGCAGCCCACGATAAAACTATCGTGAAATCGGGATAAAAAAATGAAGAAAGGTGCTATTTGCCTTTAGAGGAAAAGCAAGCCAAACCGATTAGAAATAAATTAGATTAGCTGAAACAGCCCCTCATTCAGCAAGTTAAGTGCCTTCTCTTTGTTGGAGGTGTTCAATAAGATTGAAATATTGTTATTGCTGCCTCCGTAAGAAACCATGCGAACGGGCACGGTGGCGAGCGAGTCGAACACTTGCTTCAGCACACCTTCTTTTTCAATCAGCCGGTTCCCTACCACGCAAATGATGGTTTGATTTTTATCTACCTCTATGTTTCCAAATGCTTTCAACTCATCCACAATGGCATCGAGGTAGCGTGCGTCATCAATGGTAACCGATACGGCCACCTCTGACGTAGACACCATGTCGATGGGTGTTTTATACTTTTCAAAAACTTCGAACACCTTGCGCAGGAAGCCATAGGCCAGCAACATGCGCGATGACTTGATGTTAACCGCAATGATGCCATCTTTGGCTGCAATGGCTTTGAACTGTCCGCTCGAACCTTTGTCGCTGATAATGGTGCCCGGAGCTTTTTCGTCCATGGTGTTCTTCAACCGCACGGGCACTCCGTACTTTTGTGCGGGTACGATGGTAGACGGGTGAAGAATCTTCGCACCGAAGTACGCCAACTCAGAGGCCTCATCGAACGTGAGCTCGGCAATCGGAAAAGTTTTCTTTACAATGCGGGGATCATTGTTGTGCATGCCGTCTATGTCCGTCCAGATCTGGATTTCCTCTGCACGAATGGCGGCACCAATCAACGAAGCCGTATAGTCGCTGCCCCCGCGTTTCAGGTTGTCGATTTCGTTGCGGTGGTTGCGGCAGATATAGCCTTGCGTTATCAGAATGTCTACATTGCCCAAAGTTTCGATCAATGGCTTCAGGCGCTCGCTGATCTTTTCCAGTTCAGGCTCCTGACTTTCATCAATTGACATAAAGTGCAGTGCGGGCAGCAAACGCGAAGAAATTTTACGCTCTTGCAGGTGATGATAAAAGAGTTCGGTAGAAATCAACTCTCCTTGTGCCAGCAGTTCGCGGTAGCTGCGATCGTCAAAACGGCCGGCAGCCAGCAGGCGGAACAGGCTGAAATACCGGCTCACAATTTCCTGGCCAATGGCCTTGTACGCATCGGAGGTGTACAACTCGCCAATAAACTGCTGGTAGTGTTTTTCCAGTTCGGCAATTTCGGATTGTGCCCCGGTGGTTTGCTGTGCCAACAGGTGGTCGCCAATGCGCACCAACGTGTTGGTAGTGCCGCTCAGTGCCGAAAGCACCACAATCTTTTTGCCGGGTGTATCCAGCAAAAGGTCTGCAATCTTTCTCATGCGCTCGGGCTTGCCTACCGAGGTGCCACCGAATTTTAATACCAACATATATTTTTATTCTTTTTTCAAGGGCGGTAAAGATATAAAAAGCTGTCAGTATCAATACTTTGGCCATTTACTTTTTATGTCCGCACATACCCCAAACGATTGCACTCATCATAAAGACGTTGCTGGAGCAAGTGCGCTGAGCTATATTCCACACAGTAACTAAAACCATGATAGCATGAAAACACTTTTTTCTTTGGTGATAGGTTTGGTCACGGTAACCTCACTTCAGGCACAAAACCTGAAGGGCGCCTGGGAGGCGGTTGAAGGCGACAAAAAAACTACCCGCATTTACACGGCAGATTTTTTCTCCGTGGCTATCTACAATGTGAAGGACAAAAAGTTTGAAGGTACTTATGGAGGCAGTTACAAAATAGAAGGCAAAAGCCTGACGGAAACCATTGAGTTCGATACTTGGCAGCCCGCCAATGTGGGAACAGTAAAGAAGACCCCTTTCACGCAAAAGAAAAACCAGCTTACGCTGAATGCTGAAAATATAAAGACAACTTACCAACAGACCGATGCGGGTAGACCGGGCCAACTGGCCGGTGCGTGGCTGATTACGGGCCGGTTTGTAGATGGTGAGATGCGCAAATCAACACCCGGAGTACGCAGAACCATGAAGATACTTTCGGGCACGCGCTTTCAGTGGATTGCCTACAATGTGGAAACGAAAGAATTTTTTGGAACGGGTGGAGGCACCTACACCACGACCAACGGCAAATACACCGAGAACATTGAATTCTTCTCGCGCGATGCTTCACGCGTGGGCATCAGCCTCAGTTTCGATTTTTCTTTGATGGATGATGGTGCCTGGCGCCACTCGGGCAAGAGCAGCAAAGGCGACCCGATAGACGAAATCTGGACGCAACGGGAGAAGTTTGGTTTATAGGTACGGTTTTTTTACCTGCACTTAATTCAGGGCCTTTGTTCACGAAATTTAGCTTATAAGTCTTAATTTTCTTTGCGCAGCAAAAAGAAAGTTATGAATTTGATTCCAACAAATCACATCTTTATGAAATCTCGAAACAAGACATACCTATTTCTTTTGATTTTATCATTCACTACTATCCTTTCTTGCCAGAGCCCTGAAGTATCTGAATTAAAAAATATTTCGGACAGAGAATTGGTCGAGCTAGTGGAATGGTATAGTAGCTTACCGACAGATTTTGAGAAATTCGCGAAGTACATGAATTTTTCGTCCTATGAGAATTTCTTAAACTTTGCGAGTAGTGACGTAAAGGCTAATTTCGTTCACGACTTTAATGTTGGGGTAGAAACTCATCCGGTCGTGGATTAGATATGAAGGTAAGATTGATTTTTCTTTTTGTTTTGAGCTTGAGCTGGAGTTACAGTGAAGGTCAAAGTCGGAATTTGTCCCTGGAAAGAATTATTCAAATATATCATGAAGAGGCGATCTCGACATTGCAAGACCGGTATAACCTTCAAGCATCCTCCAAGGGTAGAAAGAATAAAAATAACCTGAAAAGGTTTGAAAAAAGTAAAGTGACCATCGACAAAATTATCACGGAATTGAAGGTCACATCAAATAGAGATAATTTAACAACTGAAGCTTCAATTGATTTTCTGAAAGCTCAATTAAAGAAAGAATTTCCGAGCTTAGGCGAAGACTACTATTGTCGTGTGTTCGAGGCCCTAAATGAAGCCATTGCGCGGCAGTTCAGCGGGGATATCTAAGATCAAAGCTTAGGCTGTTTATTAATAACAAGGTTATAAACGGATCCAAAGCAGCAAAGGCGACCCGATAAATGAAATCTGGACGCAACGGGAGAAGTTGGGTATTTAATTGAATTCGTTTTCAGAGCGCTCTGACATGAATGGTGGTTCTATGTTCTGACTGGCGCGTGTGGCCACAAGAGCCGCGAAGCCTATGGCGCTTTTTAGTTTTCCCGTGGTTTTGAGTTTGATCTGTTCGCAATTTGGGCTATCTTTCTTTGTCCTCCCTACCATTATGACTCGCCATTTCTTGCTATCCGCACTCGCTGTTTTTTTTCTTGCCACTTGCGCGCAGAAACCTGCGGACCTTCCCGACTTCCAGATCGAGCCTGGTTTTAGAATGGAGTTGGTGGTCAGCGAGCCGCTCATCAAAGACCCGGTCGATCTTGAATTCAGCGAGCGGGGCGAAGCCTGGGTGCTCGAAATGCCTGGGTATCCTTTCGGAGATCAGCAAAGCTGCATCGTTATTCTGAACGACACCGATGGCGATGGCGTATTTGATCAGCGACAGCTTTTTGCAGACAGCCTGCAGCAGGCTTCCTCTTTGCTGCTCTATAAAAATGGAGCATTGGTGGCCGCACCTCCTTACCTGTTGCACGTGAGCGACCTCGATGGCAACTATAAAGCGGATGCCATCGATACATTGATGGGTGGATTTGCCACGGGCAACCTGCAACACAACTTCAATGGACTAACCTATGGCCTTGACGGATGGATCTACGCGGCCAATGGCGGCAATTCGGGTCAGCCTTACTGGTGGGGTGATTCCCTCAATCGCGTTGATCTGCGTGGCGAAGATTTTCGGTTTCACCTCGCCCGGAAAAAGCTGGAGCGTCTGGGGGAATCGTCTGGCGGCTTTGGACTGGCTGTAAACGAGTGGGGGCATATTTTTGAAACACACAACCTCGAACACATCTCGCACCTCGTCTTCCCTTCCCGCTATGTGCAAGACGCTGCGTTGCCTTTCGAACACACACTCACCAACATCTCCGACCACGAAGAAAATGGCCTTTCGCGCATCTACCCGATTGGCGAACAGGAATCGCGCGTGAATCACCCGGAACAGTCGGGCTATTTTTCGGGAGCCTGTGGCATTACGTATTATGGGGGCGGTGCCCTTGGCGAAGCAATGGAGAACACCATTTGGGTGGCCGATGTGGTACTGAACCTCGTTCACATCGACAAGATCAATCCACAAGGTGCTGGCTTCAGCGCTTCGCGATTGCTTGAGAAAAAAGATTTTCTGGCCAGTACCGACCGGTCTTTTCGACCGGTGAATATGACCGTGGGGCCCGATGGCAGCATGTACCTGGTGGATATGCACCGCGATGTGATTGAACACCCCGAGTGGATTCCGGATGAAATTGAAAAAACGCTGGATCTGAATGCCGGAAAAGAAAAGGGACGCATCTACCGCATTTCAACCGAACAAGAAAAACCTAACCCGGTCGATCTGCGCCTGTTCCAGTCGAAAGAAGGTTTCATGCAGGCGTTGGTACATCCCAATCAATGGGTACGCACCACCGCCCACCGGCTTCTGATGTCGGGCGATGATTTTCCTGCTACTGAACTAACACAACTGCTCTCCAGCCCGCAAGCCGTGGCCAGGTTGCATGCCGCGTGGATGTTGTACGAACGAAATCTGTTGCAAGAGGAGGCGTTGCAACGGCTATTGCGCGATGAGTCGCCCGGGGTGCGCGAGAATGCGTTGCGCATGGCGGAAGAACAAGTGGCTGCTTCGAGCATCCTGTGGCAGGAGCGCAGCAGTTGTTGCAAGACCGGAGCGACCGTGTACGCCTGCAGGCAGCCTTAACCATCAGCACGTTGCGACCCGATTTCCGGAAAGCGCATGAAGCGGAATTGGTGGAGGCCATCGCACAGGCAGCCGGCCAACCTCACGATGAATGGCTGGCGGGCGCCTGGGCACTGGCCGCACGGCCGGTAGTGCCTACTTTGTTCAGCCATTTGCTCCACAGCACCCGTGATGCAAGGCATGAAATGCTACTGAACGCATTGGCGCGTGTTGTGCGCAACGAGCCTGCTGCCGTTACCCAACTATTGACAACGATTTCAACCGCGCAGGTTAGTCTGGCGCTAAAGCGGGCAGTGGTAACTGAGCTGGCGGCCACACGCATCACGCAGTTGCTGGGTTCCGGCATCGAATCCATTAAACAGTTGGAGAAAACGGGAGACTTGCTGTTGATCACCTCGCTGGCACGGCTGCGTCAGCAACTCCGGCTGCCAGCATCTCCGGCATTTATTTCCTACAGCCGTCAGGCGGCCGCGGCACTTGCAGACACTTCACTGGCAGACACCGTGCGGTTGGCTCACCTGCAACTATTGGCGTATTTGCCATTCTCCGACAAACAATCCGTTTTGTTCCGATGCCTGCAAAGTACGGAGCCATTGGCCATACAGGAAGGTGTGCTGCGTCAGCTTTCGGTGGTGAACGATCGGGCGGTAGGGCAGCAGTTGGTGACACTGTGGAGCACGTTGGGGCCGCAAGCCCGCAAGTGGGCGGGCGACCTGCTTTTGTATAACGAAATCCACCACGATGTGCTGCTGACAGCCCTCGAACAAAAACAAATCGGTATTGGTGAAATGAACTTCGACCTGGAGCGCAGACGCACGCTGTTGTGGTGGACAGACGATGTGCGCACGCGGCAGCGGGCGGAGGCTCTTTTCAGCGATGCAGGCGTTACCAGTCGCGCACAGGCTGTTGCTTCCATGAAAGAGGCCTTGAACCTGCGGGGCGCAGCTACCACGGGTCATGATGTGTTTGTGCGTATTTGCAGCCAGTGCCATGTGTATGGCAACGAAGGAAAACATGTGGGCCCCGTGCTTTCCGAAATTGGCCGCAAGAGCAAAGAAACCTTACTGCACGACATACTCGATCCCAACGCAGCGGTAGACACGCGTTACATCAATCACCGGGTGGAGACTGCAGATGGCCGTGTGCATTTCGGCATTGTGGAGCGCGAAACCGATCAGCACATCGTGTTGGTGAAGATGGGTGGAGAAAAAGAGACCATTGCGAAAGCAGATATCAAAAAATTCAATTCCCTCGGCACCAGCCTCATGATGGAAGGATTGGAGAACAGTCTCTCGCATCAGGAGATGGCCGACTTGCTCGCATTTCTGCAAAACAATACACCTCAATCTCTCACACATGAATAAATTTTTGATTACCATTTTCGGCTTGGTGTGGACGTGTGGATCTCCGGCCGAAGAACAGGTGCCGCAACATCTGCGGGAGCTGGTAGGCAAAACAATCGCCTATCAATATGGCGAGAGCGTATACCACGTTACGTTCGATACCGACTCCACCCTGCATTGGGAAGCTATGGCAGGCGATGAAAAAGGAACATTCGAAAACGAAACCTATGTGGCGGAATTCGTGGCGCCAGGTCTGTTGTTCATTACGTGGGGCGAAGAGAATGGCATTGGCGTCAGCCAGGTATTGAATTTTGCTGAAGGCAAGGTGCACAACCACCTGTTGCGCGGCCGCGAGGCCAGCTTGGGCGATGGGAAAATACAAATCATACAAAATCCATGAGCATGAAAATCAATAGGGTAACAGTGTTGGCCTTCTGGCTGGCTGCGGCTTGCGGCTCCAAACAACAAGCGCCTGTCAACACACTTCGCGTGGGCGTATCGGTAGCATCCGTTAACCCACCCATCGGTGCGTACATCGCGGGCGATAAGCAGAACAGAAAATTCACGGGTGTGCACGATAGTCTCTACACAAGGGCCATCGTGGTGCACAACGATACCACATCGGTGGCCATCGTTACCATCGATTGTATTGGATTATTGTATACTGATGTGTTGCGCATTCGGCAACAGGTAGCAGCCATCACCAACTTCCCGGCCGAAAGGGTAGTGGTGTCTTCCACCCATACCCATTCCGGCCCGGATGTGGTGGGCATTTGGGGGAGCGACTACCAGCACACTGGTGTCGATAGTGCTTACATGAAATTCCTGGTAGAGACGGCCGCCCGGCAAGTGAAGCGGGCGCACGAACAAGCACAGCCTGCTGTGGCGCTGGCCGCTGAAACGGTTTTTGGAAAGGGTTGGGTGGAGAACATCTGCAACGAAGAAATCGACCGGGCTGTCAGCATCCTTCATTTCCGCTCGGAGGCGGGCCAACCCCTGGCTACCCTCACCAACTTTGCCTGTCACCCCACTTACCTCGATGCTTCGTATTCGGAAGTGTCGGCCGACTACGTGGGAGGTTACTACCGCGAGATGGAAAAGTTGGGCCTGGGCACTTCGCTTTTCCTGCAGGGTGCCATTGGCGGTTGGGTGCAGCCGGTGGATGGGAAAGGCACCTTTGAAAAGGCCGACCAGCGTGGGCGTGGTTTGGCGGCAGCCGTTGCCGAGGCGCTTGCCAAAGCCGATACGTTGAAACAGACTGCCATCCGTTTTGCCAGTGCACGCCTGTTGTTGCCCGTGGAAAACGAAGGATGGAAACAACTGTCGGCCATCGGCACCATTCCCCGCGCCATTGGCGACTCGGTGCAAACCGAGGTAAGTTGGTTCAGCATCGGGCCCGCCCAGTTCGCCACGCATCCGGGCGAAACCGCACCTTACTTTGGCCTCGAAACGAAAAGGATGATGACCACCGGTCCGCGCTTTGTGTTGGGCCTGGGCAACGATGCCCTGGGCTACATTCTGAAGCCCACCTTCTTCGAGCATGACTCCATTCCGCATGCAGCCTATTTAACCAGCATGTCGGTGGGTAAACCTACGGGGCCGCTGATGATGGATAAACTGCGGGAGATGATTGAGCCGCAGCAGCAACGGTGAGATAAGGTGAGATGCCATTTGGTTTGAAACAAATCGCCCTCGCTGCCACGGCAGCGAGGGTGATTTTACCATCTGCCTTTGCCAAGTCCCTGCGTTAATTCAATTCAATCAACAGGGAGAGTGAAATGTTTACATCCAACCTTGCTCCGGCAGCCAGCGTAACATCCTCGTATTTGCCAAGCAGCTCTACAAATTCCCCTTCCGCGTTGTGTGCGGCAAACACCAGATCGTATTCGCCTGCAGTCATAAATGCCAGCGTAAATTCCCCTTCATTGTTTACCAGCGCGCTGCTGATGGCGTTCTTGAACCTCATCTCTCCGCTGGCGGGCTCAGCGGCTTCGCTGGTAGAGAAAGTGCCCTTTTCATAAGCGTATACCACTACTTTCGAGTAGGCACTGTGTTCGGCAAAACTGCCCTCCAGCAAGGCGGCTTCCTGAATTGGCTACCAGGCGCACCGTAGGCTTCAACAGCATTTTACCACTGTTGCCGGCAGACACCACCGACTTGCGGGCATCAAAGTCCAGCGTAACAGCAACGGTTCCATCCGGAGGCACGGTAAAGGAGCCTTTCACTTTGTAACCAGACTGCGCTCCGCTCGGCAAAAACAACTCTTTCTTGGTGCCGTCTTTCATCAATAAATAACAGCCGGGGTTAGACTTGGGTGCACCTCCCTCTTCCGTGGCACTCAGAATCAGCCGGGCCTCTGTGTAGGTGTCGGCATTCAACTGTTCTTCCGTCACGAAAAACGAATTGCCATTCTGGTAATCCAGGATATCGATGCTCAGCGGTGTTTCGAATTCTTTTACCGTTACCCAGTTGCCGCTGCCCTTCATTTCAATGCGCGTTACCGCTAAGAACAGCGCGTCTACATTGGCGCCATCAACTGGTGCATCGGTCAGGTAGAGTTTTACCCGACCCTGGGCTGCATCATCATCCGAACAGGCCGTGATTAGCACAGATGCCAATAACAATGACCCGATCATCCACATTTTTGTTTTCATAGTCTGTTTCGTTTGGTGATACCTTATATACGGGCCTTCCGGCTGTAAAACATCCAAATTGCAAACCAATGACCGTATGCTCCGATAAATGACAAAATAAAACTACCAGTGGCATACCTTGAATTTTTGCTGGTTCACTTGAAGCGGCTGAACGATCAATCCCCACGGAGGAATCTCATGGAAAATTTACGGACACTGTTCGCCCGGCAATGTATAAAGATTTTTTAACCTTGACAGAGTTGATGATTTCTAATTCACGGGTGTAAGATTTTCATAGAAAGAAAAGATTAATGAACCTCGCATAGGTTATGTTTAATTGCATATAAAAAAAACTTTTTCAACTGAATAGTAATGATTTACGTTTTTTCCCTACTTCAAATGTGAACAACACATGACTAAGTATTTTTACTCATTTTTTTGCAGGTAATATTTACGAGTGATTGATTTAGAATTCGTTAAGAGTTATTACAATTCTATTGACCTTCTCGAGATATTTGTCACGTAATAGTTCTTGTTCAACCAACCCAAATCTTATGAAAACAATTTTGAATCTTTTCGCATTATTTTGCCTCGCTTTCGCATGTACCGATCACCCAGACCAACGAATTGCTCCCATTGTATCTTCGGATCGCATGCTAAAACTTGATAGTCACGAAGATCTAAGCAAAACATTATCACAGGTTTCAAAAATGAACGAATCAGAATTTAAAGCTTGGGAGTCTAAAAATTCGTTCGTTTCAATGAGAACGGTTATAAATCAAGCTCACGCTGAGTTAGAACTCATAAAGACACAAAAAGATTTTTCCGAGTTTCTATCAAAGTACGAGGATGTTTTTTCATTTAGTGACAGTACCCTTACTCCTAAAATTCAAATTGAAGCTTTGAAATCAATAGTAAATAGAAATGGGCTTTATGAAATTAACGGTCATCTTGTGAAGGTTACGGAAAATAAAATTCTCTCTGCTTCTAAGGATAAATACGAAAGCTTGGTGTCAGTGAAAAATAGTGATCCATCAGAATTAAGCCGTCTTGGCATTCAAGTGCATGACATGGACATTCAGGATATTAACCTTTTGTCTGACGGCAGAACAAAATGAAGCATGCGCAACCACCATGGAGAATTCCTACTATTACAACCCGAGTGGTTGTAAGGACGATCGTAAGGCCTATTTTAGAGCCAGATCCTACAGACAAGCGACACCTGGCAGTGGTGGTACCTACTATGATTACAGAGTTGAAATCTTGGTATGGGGCACAAGAAGATCTGGAACCTTTTGCAATTGGAGTGGCTATAATACTCAGTTGGAATACAGGAATATTGCATTTTCGATTTGGGCATATCAACGGCTATCCTTAACTACTAGTGCGTCAACCTCAGAGCCACGTTTCTTCCCAATACCTCTGAATGATGAGTCACTAAATGATGCTGGGTCTCTTGTAACCGATTTCTCAGTCGGAGATTGGCTATTCAATGAGCCTCAACCTAATAACCCCTTTACGTCTTTCTATGGGGAAGCCAAGAGTCAGGGAATTGGAAACAACTGGATTGTAATAACTTGCCCCTAAAAGAATGAAATGGGTT
The DNA here is from genome assembly GCA_964429845.1 of uncultured Ohtaekwangia sp. Classification (GTDB taxonomy): domain Bacteria; phylum Bacteroidota; class Bacteroidia; order Cytophagales; family Cyclobacteriaceae; genus ELB16-189. Next base: position 780,613 of record CAYSCT010000001.1, on the reverse strand, counting down.
CTTTCCTTGATTACTGTTTTTTTGTGCCTGTCTGCTGGGCAGGCACAAAAAACTGCTAATAGCAAAAGAGTAGGGCTTTCCATTTTTTTAGGGCTTGGTCAATCTTATTTTTCTACCAATGATTACAAGGCGCTTTCAAAGTTTACCAGCGCAGAAATCAGAGCTGGCCTTGGAATATCAAAGCCAGTCAGTCGATCATTAAGTTTAGTGACACAAGTTGGAGTTAATATCAAACTTAAAGCTGAGTCACTCCACGATACCACCTCCTCCTTATTATACCATTTAAAGATTATTGATGCAACGGTAAGTTTTAGCCATCACATCTATTTTGAAGTACCGGTTCTTCTTTCAACCCACATCCCCGGAACTAATGGAAAGCTTTCTATTGCCACCGGCATTGGTACCCGGTATTGGCTACCTAACAGAGATAATCTTGCTCACACGGGCCCAGATTTTCTCAGCAACCAGTTGGAGGCGGGATGGATGGCAGCCTTAACGCTGAAGTTGAAAGGCAATCTACAAGCACATGTCAATTACTTTCATGGCATGACAGATGTTTACAAAAACTTTGATGCAGGTAAAAACCCAATGATGGTGGGTACCCGGCCTTTCGAGATTAGAAATAGGGGCTATTGGGTTGTCCTTTCTTATTCCTTATAAGCCTTTCATTTTCATATCAGCGTGCTTACAAACAAAAACTGCCGGGGTGTTCACCCCGGCAGTTCTGTTTCATCATTATAGAATTTACTTCTTGTCGTTCACTTCTTCGTACTCCACATCGGTGGCATCGCCTCCGCCTGCGTTGGCGCTGGCACCTGCGCCTCCGGCATTGGCACCTGCCCCTGGGTTAGCGCCCGCTTGTGCACCGCCCTGGTACATTTCTTGCGAAGCAGCACCCCACGCAGCGTTCAACGCGTTCATTGCATTGTCAATGCCGGCCAGGTCCTGACTCTTGTGGGCTGCCCTCAGTTGCTCCAGTGCGTTGTTAATGGCGCTCTTGTTGCCATCCGAAAGCTTCTCACCATACTCCTTCAATTGCTTTTCCGTCTGGAAGATCATCGAGTCGGCCTGGTTCACTTTCTCGATCTTCTCTTTCTCCTTCTTATCGTTCTCGGCATTGGCTTGCGCCTCCTGCTTCATCTTCTGAATTTCCGCATCCGTCAGGCCCGAAGACGCTTCAATGCGTATCTTCTGCTCTTTACCGGTGCCTTTGTCTTTGGCCGAAACATGCAGTATACCGTTGGCATCAATGTCGAACGTTACTTCAATCTGCGGCACACCACGCGGTGCGGGCGGAATACCATCTAGGTGGAAGCGGCCAATCGTGCGGTTGTCGCGCGCCATGGGGCGTTCGCCCTGCAGCACGTGTATCTCCACTGAAGGCTGGTTGTCGCTGGCAGTCGAGAACACTTCCGACTTCTTCGAAGGAATGGTGGTGTTCGATTCAATCAACTTCGTCATCACACCGCCCATGGTTTCAATACCCAAAGAGAGAGGCGTAACATCCAACAGCAACACATCCTTCACCTCGCCCGTCAACACGCCACCCTGAATGGCCGCGCCTACAGCTACTACTTCATCGGGGTTTACACCCTTCGAAGGTTTCTTGCCGAAGAATTTCTCTACCTCTTCCTGAATGCGCGGTATGCGGGTAGAACCACCCACCAGAATCACTTCGTCAATCTGCGATACAGAGATGCCCGCATCGGCAATAGCCTTCTTGCAAGGTTCCAGCGTTCTGCGAATCAGGTCATCGCTCAGTTGTTCAAACTTTGCACGCGTAATTTTCTTCACCAGGTGCTCGGGCACTCCGTCAATCGATGTAATGTAAGGCAGGTTGATTTCTGTTTCCTGCGAGCTGGAGAGCTCAATCTTGGCCTTCTCGGCAGCCTCCTTCAGGCGTTGCAACGCCATCGGGTCTTTGCGCAGGTCTACATTTTTCTCGGCCTTGAATTCATCGGCCAGCCAGTTCATAATGCGCATGTCGAAATCATCACCACCCAGGTGCACATCACCATTGGTCGACTTTACTTCAAACACGCCATCGCCCAGCTCAAGAATGGAAATATCGAAGGTACCACCACCCAGGTCGTACACGGCAATCTTCATATCTTTGTTCTTCTTGTCGAGGCCATAGGCCAGCGCTGCGGCTGTGGGCTCGTTAATGATACGTTTCACATCCAGGCCGGCAATCTGTCCTGCCTCTTTGGTAGCCTGGCGCTCAGCATCGTTAAAGTAGGCCGGCACCGTAATAACCGCTTCCGTCACGGTGGTGCCCAGGTAATCTTCGGCCGTGCTCTTCATCTTCTGCAGAATCATGGCAGAAATTTCCTGCGGGGTGTACAGACGGTCGCCAATGCGCACACGCACCGTGTCGTTGTTGCCCGCTTCCACCTGGTACGATACAATTTTTTTCTCTTCGCCCACATCGGCAAACTTCTTGCCCATGAAGCGCTTGATAGACGACACCGTGTTCTTCGGGTTCGTAATGGCCTGGCGCTTGGCGGGGTCGCCCACCTTGCGCTCGCCCTTTCCGTTATCCAAAAAACCAACAATAGATGGCGTGGTTCTGCGGCCCTCGCTGTTGGCAATCACCACCGGCTCGTTGCCCTCCATTACGGCCACGCAACTGTTGGTTGTTCCTAAGTCAATACCTATAATCTTTCCCATGATATGTAGAGTTTTTGTTTCCTTTTCTGAAAGTAAAAAACCCTTGATCAATGGTTGTGCCAAGGGTGGTTTTCGGCAAAAAGGTGACACAATGGCATAATGGCAGTAAACGCACGACCTATTTCAGTACCATATCGTCTTTTTCGAAGCACCTGTTGCGGGGCGGCCCCCTGACGTTTGCCCTCCATCACATAGGCCCAGCGCAGGCAAAGTCAGGGTCGGGCTTTCCGCTGCAATCCCTGCCGCAGTTCAGCACCTAATTCACCACCACTGGTGGCATCTGTAAGTTTCTGGTCGAAATGGTAATGTCTACCATGCACCTGCTTTCCATCTTGCCGGCCATTTCAAAACTTTTTATGGCAAAATCTATTTTTCGTTTCCTCATCGCAATCATCTGTCTGTCTGCTGCGGCCTGCACCACCACTACCGTTGTTTCCAACAAGCCCCTGCCGCCCGGCCAGGCCAAAAAAATTACTGGCAGCCAATCGGCCAAACCCTTTGCGCCTGGTCAGCAAAAGAAGCAGCCGGCACCCGCCAAAACCGCGGGTAATAAGAACCAAGCCGCTCCGCGAAAATATGCGCGCGTGCAGGTGCTAAGCTGGTAGCCAAACTTTACCTTTGAGGCTCATCCACTGCCTATGTTACCATTTATCAAAAACAAAAGCTTCGCCATCGACCTGGGCAACAACAACACCTTGCTCACAGACGAGCAGCAGATACTGCTGGCGCAGCCTTCGTTCATTGTGTTCGATGAAAACAAGCAGGCAGTGACAGCCGTGGGTGACGAGGCCTACCAGATTTTCGAAAAAAACCACGAGCAGCTGAAGCCGGTAAAGCCGCTGCGCTGGGGTGTTATTGCCGACTATGAGTCGGCCTCGCAAATGATTAACCAACTGGTGGGCCGCGTGTACAAAAAGAATTGGTTCACCAGCTTCGACCACATTGTTTCGGGTGTGCCCTATTGCACCACCGAGGTAGAACGCAGAGCCCTGCGCGATGCACTCGATCAGTTCAACTCGAAAAAGACCCACCTCGTGTTCGAGCCCTTGGCGGCCGCAGTAGGCATGGGGCTCAACATACGCGAGCCGGAAGGCAAAATGGTGATTGATATAGGTGGAGGTATTACCGAAATCGTCATCATCTCGTTGTCGGGCGTGGCCACGTTTCAGTCCATCAAAACCGCAGGCGATTCGTTTACAGAAGAAATTCAAGACTACTTCCGCAGAAACCACAACCTGGCCATCGGCTGGAAAACAGCCGAGCAGGTGAAGATACAAGTAGGGGCTGCCTTGCCCGGATTGAAAAATGCACCTGCCCCCATGCAGGTAAAGGGCAAAGACATCATGGAGGGCATACCCGTTACGCGCCAGATCAACCACGAAGAAGTAGCCTTTGTATTAGATAAGTCCATCAAGACCATCGAGCAGAGCATCATCCAAACGTTGGAGGTGTGCCCGCCCGAGCTGGCAGCCGATATCTACCAAAACGGCATTCACCTCACCGGAGGCAGCGCATTGCTACGCGGACTGAATGAGCGATTGCAAAAAAACATTCAACTGCCCGTACACTTAGACGAGCAACCGTTGCTCTCGGTTAGCAAAGGAATTTCTCAGACGCTGCGCGATCCAAAAAAATACCAATCGATTTTGTTTGAGTAGAGGCTACACCTCCATCACAATCTTCTCTTTGAACTTGCCCAAGATAAAGTAATCAAAGGCCTCGCGTATTTCATGCAGCGGGAACGTGCGATCGATCACCACGGTGATCAATCCGCTGTCGGCCAGTTGCGCCTTTACCCGAACCAGTACATGCCCTGGCTTCAAAGCGGGTAGGGGCACCTCGGTCAACTACAGTTGCTCAGGTCCTCCGTATTGGTGGTAGACAACGGCCTTCATGGTATTACTGGCTCCACTCCGTAGGTGTTCTGTCCCAACGGTGGGCCTTTAACTTCAAACGCAGGGCTTCATCCAGCTTCTTGCCATCGCTGGCGGCCATGTTCATTTCCACGTTTTTGATTTTGCGCATGCCGGGAATGATGGTGTGCACATCGTTGTTGCAGAGTATGAAGCGCAGCGCCATTTCGGGCATGGTCATACCAGCGGGTATCAACGGACGCAACGCCTCGGCATGGTCTACACTGGCGTTCAGATTCTCGGGCACAAAGTAAGTCGAGCGCCAATCGTCTTTGGGGAAGACGGTGTTTTTGGTAAGGGTGCCCGTCAGCGTTCCTTCATCGAATGGCACGCGGGCGATCACGCCAATGTCGAGCTGGCGGCAGAGCGGGAACAACTCGTCCTCTGGATTTTGGTCGAAGATGTTGTAAATCACCTGCACGGCATCGATCAGGCCGGTTTTGAGTGCTTGTAGTACGTTGGCAGGCTCCCAGCGGTTTACGCTGATGCCGAAGTGCTGCACCTTGCCATCGTGTTTTAGCTTCTCAATTCCTTTTTTCCATTCATCGCGGTGCGCCCAGCTGTCGTCCCACACGTGGAATTGCTGCAGGTCGATGCGTTCCACCCGCAGGTTCTTCAAACTTTTCTCGGTGTATTCAATAATGTGGTCGGCAGGGTAAGTGTCTTCGATTTTGTACTCGGGCCTGGCGGGCCATTTGAAATTCCGGGCGGGTACCTTGGTGGCCACGTATAGTTTTTTGTCCGGGTGTCGCCTCAGCAAGTCGCCCAGTATTTGCTCGCTTTTACCAGCGGCATAGGCCCAGGCCGTGTCGAAAAAATTACATCCCAGTTCTACGGAGCGGTCGAGTGCCTTTTCCATCTCAGCCTGGTCGGTGCCTGTCCAGCCGGCCAGGCCCCACATACCGTAACCCATTTCGCTCACCTGCCAGTTGGTGCGGCCAAATCTTCTGTATTGCATAATTATTTTGGTTCTGATTTCTGAAAACCAAAGTAACTAAAATTACCGCCCTCTAAAGGGATTTTGGATGATCAGCTGAGCCGAATTTACGCGGGAATTTTCCTTTTAAAGATGTAAACGGTTTCCTCGCTGGAGGTTCCTGATTCTCCACTGACCTCAAACGTTCGGTGATGCGAATTAACCAGAGACCAACCTTGTTGTCCGAGTGCATTGAGCTCTTTCATAATCCTAACTCTAAAATCCTCCTTTTTGTCGGGCTTGATCACAGAAGGCTGATCAGCATTCGGTTGATAAATAGAAATGCTTGCCCCGGCCACGAGGTTTCCATACGATGTCTGAACAATCAACATCAGATACTCTTCTTTTGTGGCTTGGGTGGATTCATCTGCATTGTTTGATTGTGCATAGGAGGCTGTTACGACAAACAGAAAGAAAACAGTAAAGAGATTGTGTTTCATTTGTTCTTCTTTTCTTGTTAAAAACGTAAGTGTGTCCACCCCGGATGCATCATTTCGTAGATTAACTTCATCATTTCTATTACTTTTGCCCCTCATTTTTCAACGCGGATGACCCTCGAACAAGAAATAGCAAAACGCAGAACTTTTGGCATCATCAGCCACCCCGATGCCGGTAAAACCACCCTTACCGAAAAATTGCTGCTGTTTGGGGGTGCCATTCAAAAAGCCGGGGCGGTTAAGTCCAGCAAAATCAAAGACCATGCCCGCAGCGACTGGATGGAAATCGAGAAACAGCGCGGTATTTCGGTGGCCACCTCGGTGATGGGCTTTAATTATAAAGACATCAAAATCAACCTGCTCGATACGCCCGGTCACCAGGATTTTGCCGAAGACACCTACCGCACGCTCACCGCTGTGGACAGTGTCATCATGGTGATCGACTGCGTGAAGGGTGTGGAGACCCAGACTGAAAAATTGATGGAAGTGTGCCGCATGCGCAACACACCGGTGCTCTGCTTCATCAACAAGCTCGACCGTGAGGGCCGCGACCCGTTCGACCTGCTGGACGAAATAGAGCAAAAGCTGAACATAAAGGTGCACCCGTTGAGTTGGCCCATCAGCATGGGCAAAACTTTTAAGGGCGTGTACAGCCTGTACGAGAAAAGCCTGAAACTGTTTACACCCAGCAAAACCACCATCGAAGACAAAGGCATCGAAATTTCCAACATCAACGATCCGGTGCTGGAGCAATATGTGGGCGAAACCAATGCCAAACAGTTGCGCAATGATGTGGAACTGCTGAACGGTGTCTATGCCGACCTGGATGTGCAGGATTACCTGGATGGAAAAGTAGCACCTGTATTCTTTGGAAGTGCCGTCAACAATTTTGGTGTGCAAGAATTGCTCGACACCTTTATTCGCTTTGCACCCCAGCCCGCTCCGCGCGAAACAACTGTGCGTTTGGTAGAACCACATGAAAGCAAATTCACGGGCTTTGTTTTCAAGATACACGCCAACATGGACCCTAAACACCGCAACCGCATCGCTTTCTTGCGCGTGTGTTCGGGCAAGTTCGAGCGCGGCAACAATTATTACCACGTGCGGCAAGAGAAGGGCATACGCTTTTCTAACGCCACTGCTTTTATGGCGCAAGACCGCGAAACAGTGGATGAAGCCTGGCCGGGCGACATTGTGGGTTTGTACGACACCGGCAACCTGAAAATTGGCGATACCTTAACGGATGGAGAGAAGTTGATGTACACCGGCATTCCCAGCTTCTCGCCCGAAATTTTCAAGGAGGTTGTGAACAAAGATGCCATGAAAACCAAGCAACTGGAAAAGGGATTACTCCAATTGATGGAAGAAGGCGTGGCGCAGTTGTTTACTTATGAATTAGGTAAGAAAAAAGTAGTGGGCGTAGTGGGCGCCCTGCAGTTCGAGGTAATTCAATTCCGCCTGAAGAACGAATACAGCGCCACCGTGGAATTTGTGCCGCAGAACATTTTTAAAGCTTGCTGGATCAGCAGCAAAAACGAGAAGAAGCTGGCCGAGTTCATCGACTCGAAACAGCGCCACATCGCCCGCGACAAAGACGATAAGTTGGTTTTTATGGCTGAGAGCCGTGCGTGGCTGCAAATGGTACAGGATAACTTTCCCGACATCCAGTTTCACTTTACGTCAGAATTTAAAGATTAAAAAAGGTCTGAAATTTTAAGTTTCATGCCTGGAAAAATGCCAGAGGTAACTTCGCCTTCTTCAGCCAGATAGTATAGCGGAGAATCGGGCCCCGTTTGAGGCGTGTAAATCTCTAATGTTTTGTTTCCCGGGTCTACTATCCAAAATTCGGACACACCAAATTCCAGATACTTTTTCTTTTTGCGATTGCGATCGATGTAGCTATTGGATGGCGAAATGATTTCAATGACCAGAGTTGGCACCCCCTCAATTCCTCTTTCAGTGATAATGTCGTATTTTTCTTCTGAGATGTATACCAGATCGGGTTGGAAAACATTTTGTTGATCGATATAGAGATCAATGGGAGCATAGAAAAGTTCACCATTCTTTCCTACATGCTTGTCTATCATTCTGAATAGCCGGCCAGATAATCGCTGGTGTTGAGGGTTGGGTGCAGGACTCATTATCAATTCTCCGTTAACAAGTTGCGAGGGCATGTTTGATTCTCCCAATTGCAGGTAATCTTGGGCTGTCCAAATTTTGCTCTTGTCTATGGTAAGTGTAGCCATGTTCGATAAAGATACGAAAATCCCTTTCCTTAACCACCTTTCTCTACATGCTTATAAACCATTTCCGATACGCGGGCCATGGCTGCCATGCCTTTTTCCTCATCGGGCATTTCTTTCGATAGCAACACCAAAACGTATTTTCTACCATCGGGCAAAAACACAATCCCCGAGTCGTGACGAACCCCTGTAATCGATCCGGTTTTGTGAGCCACTTTCACTTCGGCCGGAAGCCGGGCCGGTATGATTTCCTTAAAGCGCTGGTCGAGTAGAATTTTAATCATTTGTTGTGAAGCATAGGGACTGACCAGTTCTTCCCGCGCCATTTTTTCGAACAGCAGCGCGAGGTCGTGTGCCGTTACAGTATTGTTCAGGCCCTTCTCAAAAGCCTTGCCGTCTTCCACCCCGCGTAGCACCTGAATATTTTCTAAACCCAGCGTTCGCATGGTAGTGGTAACATTTTGGGCATCGACTTTTTCTATTACCAGATTAGTGGCCAGGTTGCTGCTGGCAATAATCATATCATAAACCAATTGGTAAATGCTTTTCTTTTTGCCCAGTTGCCGATATAGTTCGGGTTCGCTATCGTCTTGCACGCGCAACGAAAAGGCGCTGTTATCTACAATGCTTCGAAATTCATTTTTTACGAGCAGGGAATCGTTCAAGGAGAGTTTGCCTTCCGCAGCCTGCTTGAAAACTTCCACCATCACCGGTGTTTTCATGGTGCTGGCCGCATGAAAATTTTCATGGGCGTTGAGGTAAATACGTGTGTCTGTAGTCAGATCAACAAAAGCAACAGCAAATTTTCCTTCGGTTTGCTGAAGTTCCTTCTCAATGTCCTGTTTCAGTTTATCGGCAGGATTTAAGCCGCAACCTGCCAACAGTGCAGCAAGAATTAATAAGCAGATGTTATTCATTGTGTACTTTTATGGCTTCCCAAGATAACGAATCTGCTTGAAGAAGATACCAGACGTATTGTATGAGGACAACCACCTGCTGGTGGTAAACAAGCCTGCGGGTATGCTGGTGCAGGGCGATGAAACGGGCGATGTTCCGTTGGTGGAAGTAGCCAAAGAATACGTGAAAGAAAAATACCAGAAGCCGGGTGCGGTGTTCATGGGGGTGGTGCACCGGCTCGACCGGCCGGTGAGTGGGGTAGTGGCCTTGGCGCGTACCTCAAAAGCGTTGGAACGTATGAACGAACTCTTTAGAAACAGAGGCACAGCCAAAACCTATTGGGCGGTCGTGGCGAACCCACCGGCTAAACCCACTGGCACTTTGGTACACTGGTTGGTAAAGGATGAAAAGAAAAACAAAACTACGGCTTATGCATCCGAGCATCCGCAGGGCCAGCGCTCGGAGTTATCGTACCGGTTACTAAAAACCGCGAGCCGGTGGGTGTTGCTTGAAGTGAAACCTATTACAGGCAGACCGCACCAGATACGCGTGCAACTGGCCTCCATGGGCTGCCCCATTGTGGGCGATGTGAAATACGGCTACCCCACACCCAACCCCGATGCCAGCATTTGCCTGCACGCCCGCGCTTTGTCGTTTGTGCACCCGGTGCGCAAAGAGCCGATAACGATTTCGGCACCCGCTCCGTCAACAGAAATCTGGAATACTTTTCTTTAGCGCGTAGCAACGCAATCGGCAAGCCGTATATTTGGCAGCATGAGTTGGGCGCAAAAACTACAGGACCGCTGGAAAGCAAACAGCGTCTTTCAGGTAATCATCATCCTGGTGGTTTTTGCCTGCACCGGCTTTTCGGTTCTGTTTCTCAAGCGCCCGGTTTTTCAGTACCTTTTTCCTGATGGTGTAGTGCCCTTAACGGCCTCCATACTCTATTGGATACTGATTTTTCCTATCTACAACATCATACTTTTGTTCTACGGTTTTATTTTTGGGCAATTCCGTTTTTTTTGGGAGTTCGAAAAGCGTTTTTTCAGCAGGATATTTTCTAAATTTAGCGGTCACAAATAAAACAACCATATGAAGCAACTATTACTTTTTATTCTGGCCGTTGGTGCACTGGCTTCCTGTGCCCCCAAGAAGTATTCTTACCACTTCGATAAGCACAACTATTATGCAGGGAAGAAGAACGCGCAAATGGAACAGGTGCAGCAACAGATTGTAGCTGCCCAGATGGAGGTGCAAGAGCAGCAATTGGCGGTGGCACCGCAAGAGTTGCAAGCCAACAGCGAGCCCGTTGCAGCACCCGCCCAAAACCAGTTGCTGAATAAAGTGCAGGCCATTGCCGAGAAATACGAGGCCCGCAAAGATGCCCCCGCAGCAGACGCCAAGGCTTTGCGCAAAGAGTTGAAGCAGGACCTGAAGGATCTGAAGAAAGAAATTAAGAAACACTCAAAAGAAGAACTTGCCCCCAACAAGGCCGAAGAGGCCAAAGCAATGGACAAGAATCTGAAGATTGGTTTGATATTATTGATTGCCGCAGCATTAACAACGTGGATATTCTGGCCTTTGGGTGCTGCCCTTTGGATTGCCGGTTTGATCTTCCTGATTATGTGGCTGGTAGAACAATAGCCTTAATCACTATTTTTCCCCGAAAGGCTTCCTGAAATGGAGGCCTTTCTTTTTTTTCTAAAAAATTTATTTTTGCACCCGTCAAAAAAAAATACCGGTGCCTTCTGTGCCGGTGGGTTCATAATTTTATTCATGGTTCTCAAAAAAAATGATGTGAATGAACATTCGTATTGAAAACCTATCGAAACGCTATGGCCCGCAGCGGGCGGTAGATAACCTCTCCTTCGAGGTGAAGACGGGTGAAATCCTCGGATTTCTGGGGCCCAACGGTGCGGGCAAAAGCACCACCATGAAAATGATAACCGGCTACATTGGCATTGGCGAGGGACAGATCTTTGTAGGCGATAAGTCAGTGGCCCTGCAGGGCGATGAAGTGAAAAAACACATCGGCTACCTGCCCGAAAACAACCCGCTTTACCTCGACATGCCGGTGATGGACTACCTGGAGTTTTGCGCCTCGCTGCAAGGGGTTAACAGATCGCAGATTCCGGACCGGGTGCGCAAAATGATAAATGTATGCGGGCTGAATGCCGAGAAGCACAAGAAGATTGGCGAACTGTCGAAAGGATACCGCCAACGGGTGGGGCTGGCGCAGGCCATGATTCACGACCCCGAAGTGCTGATATTGGACGAACCGACCACGGGCCTCGACCCGAACCAGATTGTAGAAATACGAAAACTGATTCGGGAGCTGGGCAAAGAGAAGACCGTGATTCTGAGTACCCACATTCTGCCCGAGGTGGAGGCCACCTGCGATCGTATCCTCATCATCAACAAAGGTAAAATCGTGGCCGATGGCACGGCCGATAACCTGCGCAAGCAGGCAGAAGGCACCGAGATACTGAAAGTACGCATTGAAGATGCCAACGCTGCCGAAGTACAGCACGAGTTAAATCGCCTGAAAAATGCGGACCGTGTGGAGTTGATCGACAAGAACCTGAACCGCTTCGAAGTGCACGCCCGCACGGGCACCTCGTGCAAGCGCGAGGTGTTTCAGCTTTGCGTACAGAAGAATTGGGTGCTGAGCGAACTCACACCGCTCGAAACCCGGCTAGAAGATATTTTCAGAAACCTAACCATGAATTGATATGCATGCTATCTGGGTTATCGCGAAAAGAGAACTGGAGTCGTTTTTCGATTCGCTCATTGCATACATACTGTTGATTCTGTTTCTGGGATTCAGCGGATTTTTTACGTGGCTCTACGGATCCGATGTATTTTTTGTAGGCCAGGCCAGCCTGCAGTCGTTTTTCAGCATAGCATTCTGGACACTGTTTTTCTTTATACCTGCCCTTACCATGCGCCTGCTGGCGGAAGAGAAGAAAACGGGCACCATCGAATTGCTGCTAACAAAGGCGGTAACCGACCGTGAGGTGGTGGTTGGAAAGTTTCTTTCTACCCTGCTATTGGTAGGCATCGCGTTGGCGTTTACCCTTCCATATGTGATTACGTTGGCCAATATTGGCAACATCGACTTAGGCGAGATAATAAGCGGCTACCTCGGGCTTTTGCTGATGAGTGCCGCCTACATCAGTATCGGCCTGTATGCCAGCAGCATTACCGGCAATCAGATTGTGGCTTTTCTGATATCGCTTTTTATTGGCCTGTTTTTTCATTTGCTATTCGAGGTACTGGCAGGCAGCACCACCGGGTTCATGTCGCAGTTGTTTAATACACTTTCACTATCCAGTCACTTCGAGAGCATTTCTCGTGGCGTGATTGATACCCGCGATCTGGTCTACTTTCTTTCCATTGTTTTTGTAGGCCTGTTCCTTTCCGAACTGTCGTTAACCAAAAGAAATGCCGGTTAGTTATGAAGAAGATTTATTTATCTGTTTTCCTGGTGATGGCGATTGTGTTGATGCTCAACCTGGTGTCGAATGAATTTCACCTTCGCTTCGATTTTACGGAGGGCAAACAGTATACGTTAAGCCCCGCCACGCTCGACATATTGAACAGCCTGGAGGAGCCTGTAACCGTGAAAGCCTACTTCTCGGTAAATCTGCCACCCAGTATCAGCAAAACCCGGAAAGATTTTCAGGAGATGCTGATTGAATATGCCAACCATGCCGATGGTATGCTGCAGTACGAGTTTTTGAACCCGAATGAAAAAGAAGCGTATGAAACGGAGGCCGTGCAAAATGGCATTCAGCCGGTCATGATTAACGTGCGCGAGAAAGACCAGGTGAAACAACAAAAGGCTTTTCTGGGCGCTACCGTTTCTTTAAACGACAAACAAGAGGTGATTCCTTTTATGCAGCCAGGCGCAGCCATGGAGTATGCGCTATCAACGGCCATCAAAAAAATATCGGTAACGGAAAAACCAGTGGTTGGTTTTTTGCAAGGTCATGGCGAGCCGGGTCTGGGCGAGATGCAGCAGTTGAACCAACAACTGCAAGTACTCTACACCACCCAGGAAGTAACGTTGACAGACTCCACCGATATTCCGGCAAATATCGGAACGATGGTGATTGTGCGCCCGCTCGATAGCCTGAGCAGTGCAGACATCTCCCGACTCGATGGTTTTCTGGCGCGGGGTGGCCGACTGGCCATTGCCTTAAACCGCGTGGAGGGTAACCTGCAAAATGCTTTTGGATCGGAAGTTAACAACGGCTTGGAAGCCTGGCTGAAGACCAAAGGGCTGGAGGTAGAACCCAACTTTGTGGTGGATGCTAAATGTGGAGCCGTAACGTTGCAACAGCAGCAAGGCTTCTTCACCATGCAGACACAGATAGCGTTTCCTTACCTGCCCATTGTGGGCAAATTTGCGGAACACCCGATTACCAGTGGGCTGGAGACGGTAATATTTGAATTTGCCAGTTCGGTAAAATTCGTTGGCGATACAACCAAACGGTTTACGCCCCTCATTTTTTCCTCCGACAAATCGAACGTGATGCCCGCCCCTCAATATTTTGATGTGCAAAAACAGTGGACTGAAGCAGACCTGCCCCTGCAACAGATTGTGATGGGCGCAACTCTCGAAGGAAAATTATCCGGCAACACCGAATCGAAAATGGTGGTGATTGCCGATGGCGACTTTCCGGTAAATGGTGCGGGCCAGCAGCCCCGCAGGTTGCAGCCCGATAATGTAAACCTGCTCTCCAACGCCATCGACTGGCTGTCGGACGACACGGGCCTGATTGCGTTGCGCACCAAAGGCGTAACCTCGCGGCCAATAGACGAGTTGGAGGACGCAACCAAAACCATTTTGAAGTACACTAATTTTGCGTTGCCCTTGTTGTTGGTGGTAGCCTACGGGTTGATTCGTTTTCAGCAGAACCGTATCAAGCGTTTAAAGAGAATGAGTTGGAACTATGAAGAAGATTAACAATAAAATACTGGTTGTTGCTCTGCTGGCGCTGGTGGGCTTATTCGTACTGTCGAAGGTGTTTCGCTCTCCGCGCCTGGAATCGAACCTGCGCAAAGAGTTGGTGGTGTTAGACACCGCCAGGGTTACAGAGCTGCGCGTGGCGCCTGGCAATAGAAAGGGCGAAGTGGTGAGACTAGTGCGCGAAGGAAGGCAATGGATGGTGGAAAAAGAGGGAAAGAAGTGGCTGGCAGACGAGAGCTCCGTTAAAAGTGTGTTAGGTCTTTTGCAGAAGGTAGAGGCCCAAAGGATGGTGAGCCGAAAGAAGGAAAAGTGGGATACCTACCAGGTGGGGGAGAATGGCACCCAGGTATCGGTGTACTACGGAACAAGTCAGGAGGCGAATGTTCACTTGGGAAAATCGGGTTTTAACCAAAGCACCGGAGGCATGTATGGCGGTGGTGCCTACACGTATGTGCGGCTGAGTGATGAAGACGAGGTGTATGTGGTAGATGGATTCCTCGAAAGCACCTTCAGCAGGCCGTTCAACGATTGGCGAAACCGAGGCTTTCTTCGTGTACCCCGCGACCTGATAACCAAAGTTTCTTTCCGATACCCGGCCGACTCCAGCTTTGTGTTGGAGAAACGCGACTCTGTTTGGCTGGTAGATGGTACTCCGGCCGATCTGCAAAAGGTGTCGAACTACCTGGGCCACCTGGCGGTAAAAAACCTTTCGGCCTTTGCAGATGACTTTACGACTTCCGCTTCGCCCGATGTGCAAGTAACGGTAGAGGGCGCAGGCGCCACACTTGCCACCATAGAGGGTTGGAAACGTGATGGCGATTGGGTGCTGCGCGGCCCGGCACAAAAGGAAATTTATTTTTCAAGCAGCGGATCTTCGGCCGACAAAGACCTGCTGATTGGAAAGAAGCAATTGTTGCCCCAGTAGTATTGCTACCGAGGCAAAAAGAAAGGGTTGCCAACCGGCAACCCTTTACTTTTTTAAGATCGTCATTCGTTTATTTGCTCAGTGCCTTCAACATGGTTTCGCCAATCAGTGCTGGCGACTCCACCACGTGAATACCGCACTCGCGCATGATCTTCATTTTTGCAGCGGCTGTATCTTCTGCCCCGCCAATGATGGCGCCCGCGTGGCCCATTCTCCGGCCGGGAGGGGCAGTTTGCCCGGCAATGAATCCTACCACTGGTTTCTTGTTTCCATTTTCTTTCACCCAACGGGCGGCTACCGGCTCGTAGTTACCGCCAATTTCGCCAATCATCACAATGGCGTCTGTTTCCGGGTCGTTCATCAGCAGTTCCACCGCATTCTTGGTGGGTGTGCCGATGATCGGATCGCCCCCAATGCCGATGGCAGTAGAAATGCCCAAGCCGGCCTTCACAATCTGGTCGGCTGCTTCGTAGGTCAGCGTTCCCGACTTCGAAACAATACCAATGCGGCCTTTCTTGAATACAAAGCCCGGCATAATGCCCACCTTGGCTTCGCCTGGTGTAATAACACCCGGGCAGTTGGGGCCCACCAGCGTTACGCCTTTGTCTTTAATGTATTGCTTGGCGATCATCATATCCTTTACAGGAATTCCCTCGGTGATGGCGATGATTACCTTGATGCCTGCATCGGCCGCTTCCATGATCGAGTCGGCCGCAAAGGCTGGCGGAACAAAAATGATAGACACATCGGCTCCGGTTTTCTCAACGGCTTCTTTAACGGTATTAAAAACCGGCCGCCCCAGGTGTACCTGGCCACCTTTGCCAGGGGTAACACCACCCACCACGTTGGTGCCATATTCAATCATTTGGCCCGCGTGGAAGGTGCCTTCCGAACCGGTGAACCCTTGTACAATTACGCGGGAGTTTTTATTAACGAGTACGCTCATGGAAGTGAAAAGTTAGATCACAAAATTAGGACAATATCGTTGCCAGCCAAACCACCGGCCGCGCAATAAAAAGAGGCTGTCTCAAAATCTAATGTTTCGAAAAATCAACTTCGAATGGGCGTGGAAAGTAAATAAGTAAAGAGGCTGCCTTTTTGAGCAGCCTCCCACTTTTGCGAAAGTCGTTTTAAGATTTTATTGTTTGGGCAACTTCAGTTTGTTGCGCAGCAAAAACTCCTCGTAAGCCTCTTTGTAGGAAAGCACATCGGGGGCCATCTTAATGGCTTCTTCGTACGCGGTAATAGCGTCTATGAAGAGTTTCTTTTCTTCGTAAAAGCCTGCCATGAGGAACTTGTTGAGTGCAGTTGCTTCTGCAAGTTCTCCACCCAGCTCAGCAAGTTCTTTCTTCACTTTTTCCTGCTGCGTATTGTTCATCTTTTTTATCAGGTGCTGCTCAGACTTGCTGTTGCCATCTGACTTGGATTTTACTTCCACCAATATGGCCGACTCGTTGGCAAACTCAGGCGCAGATAAGTCGATGCGGGCGGTCGTTTCCGGTGTTTCAATTTTTGCCAGCTCATCATCGAACATGTTCTTGAAGGTAACTACGTAAGGGCCACCACTCTTGCTCGACTCCCAGTTGATGATGGCATAAGAGTTAAACACATCAGAGTACAGATTCTCGGGCAAAAATACTTTGATGTCTTCCAGGCCGCGGTGTACCGCTCCCGTAGCGCTCAGCTTGTTTTTCTTACCTTCTGCATTGCTGCTCAATATAAAGTCGGCATACTTATTCAGAACAGAAGCGCCACCGGTTAATTTGGCAGCCAGATCGGCCACTTTATAGCTGCCGGCTTGGCGCAGTTCCATGGGTTTGCCCGTAGCATGGATCAGGCCGATATAAGAATTTTCAGAAACCTTCAACTCATCGCCAGATTTCAGACTGGAGCCCGGTTTGATGGCCTGCCAGGAATCGCCCGATTTTACCTCGTTGGTGCCTTTATTGGCCATTACCTTGAAGGCATAGTCTTGCGCCTGAGCGGCAGAAAAGGTCAAAATCAAGCCTACCAAAACAATTAAACTGCTGTTTTTCATGGGTTTGGATTGCATTAAATTCAAATTTACAAATTCTATTCGTTATCGATGCCTTTCATACCTCCTCATTCTCTTTGGTAAGCGGAGGAATCTTTGCAAAACCTAATTCAGCGAAAAAAGCGATAAAAGCTTTCAAAAACGTACTGTAAAGTTCAAAACACGTGCCAACCAGTGCCACCGCAGCGAGTGTAATGGTAATATCCAGCTTAAAAGAGAACCAATCAAGAAACTCTATCATCAGGAAGGAGAACAGCAACACCTGAATTACCTGTATGGTAAGACTGATCAGGTCGAACCAAACGGGTATGCGCTTGGTGATTTTCAAGAAGAGGGCCACATTGAGCATAACCACCAGGATGGCGATGGCGTATTGCTGCCATTCATGCAATTCGTCTATATAATCTTCATTTAGAATCATAGAAACAATGTTGGCATGAACTACTACACCATACATATCTGGCCGGGCTTTGCCCGCATATATTTTATTGAGGGGTGTAAAAAACTTGTCGTCCCAAGAGGTATCTCGCAGGTCCTTACCCAGAAAACCCATGATCACGATTTTGTCTTTCAACATGCTGGGCACAAACATGGAAGTATCCAGTGCCTGCTCCACATCCAGCACCATGTAACGGCTGGCAAAATTGGATGCCCCGTGCCAGTCTACAATGTTTCCGCGGTAATTGATGATTTCGCTTTTCTTCCCCCTCGCCAGAAATTTTTTTGTTTTCACCGAATCGTATTTCATGGCCATTTGCACAGAGAATGCATAGAGTGTTTCTCCGTTTACCTCCATCTTTGGGTTAAATCTTCTGCAAGACTTCAGGTCTTCCTGGTCAGCGGCATCTGTTTCCAGGCTGGCGTAACCCTCTATCGCATTTCTGCGAAGGGCGGGGTCAGTTTTTTCCAGCGAGTCGTAAATGTCTATGTCGCCATGCAGAGCCACTAACGAATCGGTTTGTAAAAGTTTGGTTACTAATACCACATTGCCTGCCTGCTCAATGGCATCGCCAAAGGCTTTGTAGGTAAGTGTATCGTACAATTCAGGGCAACTAAGCGAATCAGTTAAACCGCCCGGGCAGTTGAAGAAACTATCTATACCGATTACCCTGGGTTTACACGAGGCAATGGCGCGTATTTGCCGGGCCACCTCGCTGCGCGAAAGCTCACCGATATTTACAATCACTATGTTGGTATCGATGGGTGGATCTTTGCGTATAGTTGAAAAGGCGATGTCTGAAAACTCCATATCGCCCAGTGCCTGCCCAAGTGGGTCGAAGGCATTGAACAAGGTGAGGCTGGATATTTCTTTGATGCCCCACAAAACACCAAATACAAATGCCGTTGCCAGAATGCAATCAATCAGAAATCTCTTCATAGCGTGGATGGGGGGTAATGCCGTGTGCATAAAATTAAATATTTAGCTTTGGAACTCCTATCTGCTCTTTACTACTATGCGCAAGGTCCAGATGTCTGTTCAACAATTTGCTGAGGGTTTGTTGCGTGGCGATAAAGTGGTGCTGGGCCAGGCCATTACGCTGGTTGAGAGCCAGAAACCGGACGATGTGGCGTTGGCTACACAACTTATACATTCCGTGTTGCCCCACACAGGCCAATCGGTTCGGGTAGGTGTTAGCGGAGTGCCAGGCGTTGGCAAGAGTACATTTATAGAGGGCCTTGGCAAATACCTTACCGGTTTGAAAAAGAAGGTGGCGGTGTTGGCCATCGACCCTACCAGTGTGCGCACGCACGGCAGCATATTGGGCGACAAAACCCGCATGGAAGAATTGGCCAAAGACGAGCGGGCTTTTATACGCCCCACCGCCAGTGGCGGCCGGCTGGGCGGTGTGGCCGGCCGAACCAGGGAGGCAATATTATTATGCGAGGCGGCCGGATACGAAGTAATACTAATCGAAACCGTTGGAGTAGGGCAGTCGGAAACGGCCGTGCGCAACATGACTGACTTCTTCATGCTGCTGATGCTGGCCGGAGCGGGTGATGAACTGCAGGGCATTAAGAAGGGCATTGTAGAAATGGCAGACGCGCTGGTGATCAATAAGGCCGATGGAGACAACCTGGCCCGCGTAAAAAGTGCCCGGGCCGACTTGCAGCATGCCATTCATTTTTTACCATCGCACCCGTGGGGTTGGCAAGTGCCGGTGTTAACCTGCTCGGCCCTGCAGAGAAAAGACATAGACACAGTGTGGGATACAGTAGAAAAATTCTGCAAAGAGGCGAAGCAAAGAAACGTTTTTGATGAAAACCGCAGTCGCCAGCAGGTGAACTGGATGCATGAAGCATTTGATCAAGAGCTCAGACAATTAGTAGAAAAGTCCGAAGGCATGGCAGCATTGCGGCATCAGCTGGAAGAAGATGTGCGGACGCTCAAAAAATCGGCACCAGAAGCCGCCCACTTGTTGCTGAAAACCTGGCAAGAAAAAAATACACGCGGTTAGCTGGCAGGTTCAATCGTTTACGCCCGTTCGCCTTTTTTGCATTGTGAATTACCTTTCTATTTTTGCACCCCCGCCAAAGGGAATGCATGCAGATAAAAGACTTACAATTCGAAAAGAGGATAGAGGAGACAGAACTGTTGAAGAAAGTACAGGCATTGGCTGCGCAAATTAACAGCGACTACGAAGGTAAAACACCCCTGTTTCTGCCAGTGCTTAATGGCTCGTTCATGTTTGCAGCCGATTTGCTGAAGCACATCACACTGCCGTGCCGTGTTTCTTTTGTGAAGGTGTCTTCCTACAACGGCACCAACAGCACCGGCCAGCTAAAAACACTCATAGGCCACGAAGAGAGCCTGTTTAACCAAGACGTTATTATAGTGGAAGACATTGTAGACAATGGCCTTACCATCTCGCGCATTGTAGACGAACTGCGCAGCCTCGGAGCGCGGTCGGTTGAAGTGGTGAGTTTGCTGCGTAAAAAACCGGCACGCGAAAAGAACATTGATGTAAAGTATGTGGGCTTCGATCTGGACGAAGAGTTTGCACTCGGCTATGGGCTGGACTACGATGGGCTGGGCCGCAACCTGCGCCACTTGTACGTAAAGGTTTAGACTTCGCTTTCGTATATTCGCAGATGCACAAAATATTTTAGTTACCTAAAACCTACCTCATGATCAATCTTGTTTTATTTGGCCCTCCCGGTGCAGGAAAAGGAACGCAGAGCGAAAACATCATCAAGAAGTATAACCTGGCCCACATCTCTACAGGCGATCTGTTCCGTAAGCATCTGAAGGAAGGTACCCCTCTGGGAAAATTGGCGCAGCAATTTATGGACGAAGGCAAACTGGTGCCCGACCAGGTGGTGATCGATATGGTAGACGATAAGATAAAGAACGATGGTAAAGTGAATGGATATATTTTTGATGGCTTCCCCCGCACGGTGGCGCAGGCCGAAGCCCTCGATCAATTAATGAATAGCAAAGGCACACCCATCTCGTGTATGATTTCGCTGGAAGTGCCCCGCGAAGAATTGAAGAAGCGCCTACTCAACCGCGGCCTCACTTCCGGAAGAACAGACGACCAAGACGAAAACAAGATCAACACCCGCATACAGGTGTACCTGGACGAGACCCTGCCCGTTGCCACCTACTACCAGCGCCAAGGCAAACTCAACACGTTGAATGGCGTGGGCACCATCGATGGTATCTTTACCAACATTTGCCGGGTGCTCGATCAGCATCTGAACTAACCTTCCCCTACTTTTACCCTATGTCTTCGCCCAACTTCATCGATTATGTAAAATTTCATTCGCGTTCGGGCAAGGGTGGGGCGGGGTGTCTGCACTTTCATCGTGAAAAATTTGTAGAGAAGGGAGGCCCCGATGGGGGCGATGGCGGAAGAGGAGGCCACGTGATTCTGAAAGGCAACGCACAACTGTGGACGTTGCTGCACCTGAAGTACCGGAAACATATTCTAGCGGAAAACGGCCATCCGGGCGAAGCGCAAAATCGTACGGGTGCGGCCGGCCGAGATGAAATTATTGAAGTGCCCCTGGGCACGGTGGCACGGCATGCCGATACCAACGAAGTACTCTGCGAAATCAATTCTGATGGCGAGGAGTTTATTCTTACACCAGGTGGGCGGGGTGGCAAAGGCAATTGGTTTTTTGCCACTTCTACCAACCAGGCACCACAGCACGCCCAGCCGGGCGAACCCGGCCGCGAAGAGTGGGTTATTCTGGAACTGAAACTATTGGCCGATGTGGGATTAGTGGGCTTCCCCAACGCGGGCAAGTCTACTTTGCTTTCGGTGGTTTCTGCAGCCAAACCAAAAATTGCCGACTATCCCTTTACCACACTCACGCCTAACCTGGGCGTGGTTCCTTATCGCAATGACCGTTCGTTTGTAATGGCCGATATACCCGGCATCATCGAAGGCGCGGCCGAAGGGAAAGGACTCGGTATTCGCTTTCTTCGTCACATCGAGCGCAATTCATTGTTGTTGTTTATGATTCCTGCCGACAGCAAAGACATCCGGGAAGAATACCAGATACTGTTGAATGAACTGCGCAAGTACAACCCCGAGTTGCTCGATAAAAAGCGCTTGCTGGCCATTACCAAAAGCGATATGCTGGATGAAGAGTTGAAGGCGGAATTGAAAAAAGAAGTGCCCACAGAAGTGCCCTCTCTTTTTATTTCATCGGTAGCCCAGCAGGGCATTGCCGAGTTGAAAGACCTGATCTGGAAACACCTGCACTAAAAACCGCCAAGTTGACACTTTGCCGGGGTTGGCAAAATTCTTGTCATCTTGCGACCTAACCAAGTTTGAAGCGTAATGGACAACACGATTGAATCGGAAAAAGAGGTAACAAAAGCTGACGAAACAGCAGAATCACAAGCAAATACAGCACCGGAGGCTGTGGAAAACACGCAGGATACAGGTGCTATGAAAAAACTTCAAGACGATTTGGCAGAGGCAAAGGACAAATATGTGCGCTTATATGCCGAGTTCGATAACCACCGGAGGAGGACCGCCAAAGAAAAGCTGGAGATGATTCAAACGGCCAACGAACAATTGATCAAAGCACTATTGCCCATTGCCGATGACTTTGAAAGGGCCGAGAACTCTTTCAAAGACAAAAACGATAAGGAAGCGGAAGGCTTTTCTCTGATACACAACAAATTCAAAAAAACGCTCGAGCAATATGGCGTAAAGGCCATGGAAACCGGCAAAGAGGCCGACTTCAATCCCGATTTGCACGAGGCCATTACCCAAATTCCGGCCCCGGACGAGAAGTTGAAGGGAAAAATTGTGGATGTGGTAGAGAAAGGCTACCTGCTGAACGAAAAGGTCATTCGCTTCGCGAAAGTGGTGGTGGGTAGTTAGATCTATTGGGTGAAGTGTAAACCCGCTGAAGGCGCTGGTCTGATTTAATTGCAGGAAAATGGCAAAAAGAGATTACTACGAAATACTGGGCGTAAGCAAAAATGCTTCTGCCGAAGAAATCAAAAAGGCCTACCGCAAGGTGGCCATTCAGTTTCACCCCGACAAGAACCCGGGCAACAAAGAGGCAGAGGAAAAATTCAAAGAGGCAGCTGAGGCATACGAGGTGTTGAGCGATGCCGACAAGCGTGCCCAGTACGATCGCTTTGGCCACGCCCGCCAGGGCAATGGCGGCTACGGAGGGCACCACATGAACATGGAGGATATCTTCAGTCAGTTCGGAGATATCTTTGGCGGTGGTGGCAGTCCGTTCGATAGTTTTTTCGGTGGAGGTGGGTCGCGCCAGCGCAAGGGCTCTAACCTGCGCATTAAGTTGAAGCTTACCCTCGAAGAAATTGCCAATGGTGTAGAAAAGAAAATTAAAGTGCACCGCCTGGTGCGCGCGGAAGGGGTTTCTTACAAAACCTGCTCTACTTGCCAGGGCAACGGCCAGGTGCGCAAGGTGGTTAATACCATGTTGGGGCAAATGGTTTCGTCTAGTACGTGCCCTAATTGCCAGGGAAGTGGTCAGGTTATTGACAAGCGCCCTCCCGGTGTAGATAGTTCAGGACTGGTGTCTAAAGAAGACCTCATTACAGTTAAGATACCTGCTGGAGTAAGCGAGGGCATGCAACTCTCCATGTCGGGCAAAGGGAATGAGGCACCGGGCGGTGGCCTTCCGGGCGACTTGCTAATCGTCATTGAAGAGCAGGAAGACAAGGTGCTGAAGCGCGATGGCAACAATATTATTTACGATTTGCATATCAGCTTTATCGATGCAGCCATCGGAACCACGGTAGAAGTTCCCTCCATTGGAGGCAAAGTGCGCCTCAAAATTGAACCCGGCACCCAGGCCGGCAAAATACTGCGCCTGCGTGGCAAAGGCTTGAAAGACATCAACGGCTATGGTGCGGGCGATCAGTTGATTTACGTGCAGGTTTGGACCCCTAAGAAGCTTTCGGCTGAAGAAAAAGCTAAGCTGGAGAGCCTGCGCAACTCACCCAACTTTCAGCCCCACCCCGACAACAGCGAGAAGGGATTTTTCGAACGCATGAAGGAGTACCTGTCCTAACAGGTACCGCCATCCCTAAAATTTCGGTAACCCTGAGCCGTTTTGTGCGTTAAAACCAAATTGTAACTGTTTATTTCCGGCAATTTGCGCTGTTTTCTTACATCGCTCAACCGGAAAGCTAACCGAACCGTACAAAGCCAGACATGGGGAAACTTCTGTCGATAGGGATTTTAACCGTAGGCCTTTTTGGTGGCGCTTTTGCGCAAATCAAGAAGCAGTTTACTGTGGAGAACCCCGAGCAATGCAAAGACATTAGACTGAGCCTGAAAGCGAAAACCGGCAATTGCTACATACGCCCCAGCCAAAGCAGCGACATCCTCAACATTTATAGCAATCAGGATCTGGATGAATACGCCCACTCGTTCAAAAACGAAATCCGTAACGGCACTTGCCTGGTAAAATTGGCCCTGGAACACGAAAGCCAGAAAGGGGTGGGTAAAATGATTACCTACCAGGTTTTTGGTGGCGAAGAAAAAATAGACGACAAACTGTGGAAGGTTTACCTCACCGACTCTAAGCCTTATGTGCTTGATTTGGAGTACGGACTGGGCTTGGCCAACGTAGACCTGTCGGGGTTGGCTATCAGCAGGCTGAAAATCAACACCGGTAGTGCCGATGTAAACGTGGCCTACAGTTCGGGCCTGGAAAACAAAGTAACCATGGACACCTTTGCTGTGAAGGTTGATGTGGGCTCTTTGAATGTGCGCCAAATGCACCTGGCCAAATCTAAACTGGTGCTGGCCGATGTGGGTTTTGGCAACATGTTCCTCGATTTTTCTGAAAGACCTTTGGTGAACAACCACATTGTGGGCAGCGTGGGTGCCGGCAACCTGGTCATCATTCTACCCGATAACGAAGTTCCGGTAATGGTGAAGATCAACGAATCGTGGCTGTGCAGCATTAACCTCTCCAGGAGCCTCCAAAAAATTGGCGCTAACACTTTCGCCAACGCGGCCTACCAGCGCGACAGCAAAAACGCCCTCACTTTCGATCTGGACGTGTCGCTCGGGAAAATCGTTTTCAAAGAAAAGTAGACTCGCCACGCAGGCCAAAATTCTAATCTACCCCGCGTGTAATTCTCGTAGTTTTTTCGCTACTTATCGGTTTATATAAACCCCAACAGTAGTGGAAGCATTAACAGCCAAAGGCGTAACCAAGCAATACGCACAGCATACCGCGCTCGATCAGGTAAGCCTTACAATACCCGAAAAAACCATCTACGGCTTGTTAGGCCCCAATGGTGCCGGCAAAACCACCTTCATCCGTATCATCAACCAGATCATCAACTCCGATGCGGGCGAAGTACGGATATTCGGAGAGCCACTTCACGAAAAACACATCGAAATAATCGGTTATCTGCCAGAAGAGCGCGGGTTGTATAAAAAAATGAAAGTGGGCGACCAACTGCTGTACCTGGCCCAACTCAAAGGCCTTAGCCGCCACGAAGCGCTTTCGCGGATTAAAGTGTGGTTGGAGAAATTCCAGATCAAAGACTGGTGGAACAAAAAAGTGGAAGACCTCTCGAAAGGGATGGCACAAAAAGTGCAGTTCATCTCCACGGTTCTCCACCAGCCCAAACTCATTATCCTCGATGAGCCCTTCTCCGGTTTCGACCCCGTTAACGCGCAGTTGATTACAGATGAAATACTCAACCTGAAAGCACAGGGCAGCACCATTATCTTCTCTACCCACAGAATGGAAACGGTGGAATCGCTGTGCGACCACATTGCCATGATCAACAAATCGAAAAAAGTGCTGGAGGGTTCTAAAAAGGAGGTGAAAGACAGCTACAAAACCAACACCTTTTTGGTAGAACACAAGGGGAGCATTAACCTGAGCAATGGAAATTTTCAGGTAACAGGAACCAAACCTGTGGCAGAGAATCATTTCGAGTCGGTGATAAAGGCCGAAACACTTTCCTCGCCCAACGACTTGCTGCAGGCGCTGATTCAGCAGGCGGAGATTTACCGCTTCGAACAGAAGTTGCCCACCATGAGTGAAATCTTCATCAGCCTGGTAAAGGCCGAAGGTGACGAAGCACTATTGAAACATTTACAGGAAGCCTAAACCCCATTACAACATGAACAAAGTCTGGTTAATAATACAGCGCGAATTCCTGAACCGCGTACAGAAAAAATCCTTTCTACTCACCACCATCATTGTGCCGCTCATCATTCCGGCCGTAATGGGTGGGTTAATTTATTTTATGATTCGCGAGGCAGAAAACGCCAAGCCCGACACCATTCAATTGCTGGATGAAACCGGTAAGTTTCCGCTGGAAAGCTCCAAGAAGTTTGTAATTCTTCCAATGAATGGTTCTATCGAAAACGCCAAGAAAATTTTTCAGGAGTCGGATCATTTTGCGTTGCTGTACATACCCAATACGGATGTCAATAATCCGCAAGGCATCACGTTGTACACCAAGGAAAGCCAAAGTGTGGAAAAAATCGGCAACATCGAGCGCATGCTTACCGATATGGTGAAAGACTTTAAAATGGAGCGCTACAATGTGGACAAAGAAACCATGCGCGACATACGCACTACCAAAGTATCCATTAACGAAGTGAGCCTGTCGGAGAGCGGGGAGGAGAAGTCCAGCAATACGGGTATTCTTTACGGGCTAGGGATGGCCCTCGGTATTTTGATGTACATGTTTGTGTTCATCTATGGTATCCAGATTATGCAAGGCGTAATAGACGAAAAGACTTCCAAAATTGTAGAGGTGGTGGTGTCGTCTGTAAAGCCGTTTCAGTTGATGATGGGAAAAATCCTCGGCATTGCTTCGGTGGGCATTGTGCAGTTCCTCATCTGGATCATACTCATCACCACTGTAACCGGTTCGGTACTCGGTTATTTTGGTTTGAAGATGCCGCAACAGCAGGCCATGGAGCAGGTAACGCAACAGTTGAGCGAGGAGGAGGCCGAAGCCGTAAAACAGTCTACACCGGCACCCGCCTTCCTAAACAACATCAGCCAGATACCTTTTGGCAAGGTGGCCTTTCTGTTTTTGTTCTACTTCCTGGGCGGCTACCTGTTGTACGGAGCACTCTTTGCCGCAGTGGGGTCTGCGGTCGATTCTATTCAGGAGTCGCAGCAGTTTCAGTTCCCAATAACGTTACCGCTATTGATTGGCTATTTCGGGTTGTTTATGTTCGTACTGCGCGATCCGCACGGGCCCATCAGCTTCTGGCTGTCGGTAATACCGTTTACGGCACCAGTAGCCATGGTAGGGCGCATAGCCTTTGGCGTACCCACGTGGGAACTTGTTTTGTCGATGGCGTTGCTGGTAGGCGGATTCCTTTTCACCACCTGGATAGCGGGTCGCATTTACCGCGTGGGTATTTTAATGACAGGCACTAAAGTAAACTACAAGGTTTTGGCTAAGTGGTTTATGATGAAATGATCATGTAGAAGAACAAACAGTGTTCAGAAAAACCGGATGCATACCTCATCCGGTTTTTTTGTTTAATTTGATTGCGCATGGCTGTTCTGCGATCTACCCTGGCATCTGTGGAGTTCTACAAAGACAACTCCAACCTGAAATGGGTTATCCTGGTGGTTTCGGTCATCATCAGTATTGGGTCGATCTATTATACCAATGTGTTGGTTAACCAACTGAAAGACCGGGAGCGCAACCAGGTAAAGTTGTATGCGCGCGCCCTGGAATACACCATTAACGACACCGACAATAATATACTTTTTATCACCGAAGAGATCATCAATAAAAACAGTTCCATCCCTACCATTCTTACCAATGAACAGGGGGAGTTTGTCTTTTTTGCAAACATCGACATCGATTCTAACCTGTCTTTGGCCAATCGTAACCGCATTTTGGTGAAAGAGTTGATCGAGATGAAACGCACGTACCCGCCCATCGAAATAGTGTTGAAAGACCCCAACACCGAGGAAGTTTTCGGCAAGCAGTATGTGTATTACAAAAATTCATTTCTGCTTACGCAGTTGATAGCCTACCCGTATATCCAGCTTTCGGTCATTGCCATTTTTGGTTTTATCTCTTACCTGGCTTTTAACTATTCTAAAACAGCTGAACAAAACCGTGTTTGGGTGGGGCTTGCCAAAGAAACCGCTCACCAGTTAGGCACGCCCCTGTCTTCTTTAATGGCCTGGATTGAAGTGCTGCGCGATGACCCTGAAATAAAAAACCGCGGCATAGCCGAGGAATTAGACAAAGATGTGAAGAAACTGAAGGTAGTAACCGAGCGCTTTTCCAGCATTGGCTCTACACCTGTATTGAAAGAGGAAAACGTGCACAGTCTCATTCAAAACGTGATCAGTTACCTTCAGCCGCGGGTATCATCGCGCATCAGTTTCGAGTTGTACACGCTGAGCGAAACCATTTCAGCACAGGTGCACGCCCCGCTTTTTGAATGGGTAATTGAAAACCTGTGTAAAAATGCCGTAGATGCCATGGGCAGTGCCGGCACCATCGCCATCAAAATTCTGCGGGGCAATGAAAACCGCGTGCTGATCGATATTTCTGATACCGGCAAGGGCATACCCAAAACCAATCTGGCCAATGTTTTTAAACCCGGCTTTACCACCAAAAAGCGGGGCTGGGGGTTGGGTTTGGCCCTGGCCAAGCGCATCATCGAAATGTATCACGGTGGGCGCATTTTTGTGAAATCATCTGAAGAAAATGCCGGTACTACGTTTCGCATTGAATTGCGTAGCACGCTCAGGTAAAATCGGTGCTTTTTACGTTAAAAACTGATTCTTTTTGAAAGGCAAATCTTTGGCAAAGCCATCGAAACCACTACTTTTGCGCTCGGATTTTAAGGCCCCATCAAAAGGGTTCTAAAGTCGCTAAAAATCAAGAGAATCAATCCTTCCGATCTAAAAAGTAAATTGTTTAGTCAATGGCTAATTTTGGTAAAATCACCCAGGTAATCGGTCCAGTAGTAGACGTTGCGTTTGACGAAGCCGGATCCAAACTGCCTAATATTCTAGATTCACTCACCGTAACCAAAACCGATGGAACCGTGGTGGTGCTGGAGTGCCAGCAGCACCTGGGCGAAGACCGCGTGCGTACCATTGCGATGGACGGAACCGAGGGTCTGGTGAGGGGGATGAAGGTGACCGACATCGGGGCTCCCATTCAGATGCCTATTGGCGAAGACATTAAAGGCCGTCTTTTCAATGTGGTAGGCCAGGCTATTGATGGTATACAGCAGCCTAAAGGCGACAAGTCGCTGCCCATTCACCGCGCTGCACCCGCTTACGAAAACTTATCAACCTCTACCGAGGTTCTCTTTACCGGTATTAAAGTAATCGACTTGATTGAGCCCTACGCAAAGGGTGGTAAAATCGGTTTGTTTGGTGGTGCCGGTGTGGGTAAAACAGTATTGATTCAGGAATTGATCAACAACATCGCGAAAGCGTATTCGGGTCTTTCGGTGTTTGCCGGTGTGGGCGAAAGAACCCGCGAAGGTAACGACTTGCTACGCGAAATGATTGAGGCAGGAATTGTTGATTACGGGCCTGAGTTTTTGAAGTCGTTGCATGCGGGCGGATGGGACTTGAGCAAGGTAGACCACGATCGCCTGAAGGAATCGAAGGCTACCTTTGTGTTTGGACAGATGAACGAGCCCCCCGGAGCCCGCGCACGTGTGGCCCTGTCGGGTCTTACCGTGGCGGAATACTTCCGCGATGGCGATGGTTCTGGCAAAGGCCGCGATATCCTCTTCTTTATCGATAACATCTTCCGCTTTACGCAGGCGGGTTCGGAGGTATCGGCTCTGTTGGGTCGTATGCCTTCTGCGGTGGGTTACCAGCCTACCCTGGCTACCGAAATGGGTGCCATGCAAGAGCGCATCACGTCTACTAAGAACGGGTCTATTACTTCTGTGCAGGCCGTATATGTACCTGCCGATGACTTGACTGACCCTGCCCCCGCTACCACATTTGCGCACTTGGATGCCACCACTGTATTGAGCCGTAAGATCGCTGAATTGGGTATTTATCCCGCTGTAGACCCTTTGGACTCCACGTCAAGGATTTTGCGTGCCGATATAGTTGGTGACGAGCACTACTCGTGCGCGCAGCGTGTGAAGTTGATTTTGCAGCGCTATAAGGAATTGCAAGACATCATCGCGATTCTGGGTATGGATGAGTTGAGTGATGAAGACAAAACAGTAGTGCACCGCGCAAGGCGCGTGCAGCGCTTCTTGTCGCAACCATTCCACGTAGCCGAAGCCTTCACTGGTCTGAAGGGTGAATTGGTAGACATTAAAGATACTATCAAAGGCTTTAACATGATTATGGATGGACAGGTAGACCATCTGCCTGAAGCTGCCTTTAACCTGGTAGGTACAATTGAACAAGCCATTGCCAAGGGCGAGAAGTTGTTGGCTGAGGCGAAATAGCGGTAAACGAATCCGTTGGAGAGTTTGAGTGCAGCCACATGTGCAAACTTTCCAATGGATCAATTTTCAAATTCTCCTTATGCATTTAGAAATCATCACACCCGAGAAAAAGATATTTGAAGGCGAAGTAACGCTGGCTACCTTTCCTGGTGCAGACGGATCGTTTCAGATCATGAAAGACCATGCTCCTTTGGTGAGCTTGTTAACAGAAGGTGTGGTAGAGTATAAGGGTAAAGATACCTCTGCGATTGTAAAAATTAGCGGTGGGGTGGTAGAGGTGCTGAAGAACAAAGTGATTGTTCTGGCCGATGGTATAAAAGAGTGATTGATTGCTCAATCACTCTATTCTTCAAAATTTTAGAATGCGGTTCTGAATTCTTTTTCCAGGTAGGCATTCAGGTTGTCTAAGCTGGAGAAAGTTTCCATTTTCTCTGGCTGAAGGTCGATATCATCATTCTGATAGGTAACTTCTACAAAGAAATCTTTTACCATATACAGGTAAACCTTGCGTCCGCTTCTATGGCGCGTTCCCAGCATAATCCCGTTCTCCTTCAGGTACTCAATCTTCTTGCTTTCCGCGAAGTAGCGAAACATCAATTTAAGCCACATAGTTGTACTTGTTTTTTCTTTACAACGACAAAGAAACGAGGTAGGTGCTACACGGAAAAAACGAGCCTGTTTGGGGCAGCTAAGGTTTGAGTGCTTAAATGCATGAGGGGCATTTTATTGGCAAATGCGGGCCAAACCTTACAGCCGGTAGCGAGGTCAGATTAGCTATTTTGGATAGGTTTCAAAGGTTCGGCCGTGTTTTTTTGATGGTAATGCAAGAAATATTGCGCCCCCTCGCCAATTGCCGAAATTGAGAAATTGGCAACCTGCCTTTCGAGGGTTTTGCCCGGTTTACAATAGCTCGTTGGCCAGGTTGGCCAGCTCCGAGCGTTCGCCTTTTTCCAGCGTTACGTGGGCATAAAGCTCGTGGTCTTTCAGCCGGTCTATCAGGTAAGAAAGGCCGTTGCTTTGCGAATCCAGGTAAGGCGTGTCTATCTGGTGTATGTCGCCTGTAAAGATGATCTTGGTATTTTCGCCCGCCCGCGTAATGATGGTTTTCACCTCGTGAGGTGTAAGGTTTTGCGCTTCGTCTACAATGAAGCAGATGTTAGACAAACTGCGCCCGCGGATGTATGCCAGGGGAGTAATCACCAGTTTTTCATTCTGCACCATTTCTGTGATTTTGGAATACTCTTTGTCGCTTTCGCTGTATTGGTTCTGTATGAATTTCAGGTTATCCCACAGCGGCTCCATGTAGGGATTCAACTTCGATTTAATGTCGCCCGGCAAATAGCCAATGTCTTTGTTGCTCAAGGGCACAATAGGCCGTGCCAGGTAGATTTGTTTGAAGTCGCGCTTTTGCTCCAATGCTGCGGCCAGGGCAATCAAAGTTTTGCCGGTACCAGCCACACCCTGCATGGAAACTAATTTTATTTCGGGCTTCAATACAGCATGAATGGCAAATGCCTGCTCGGCATTCCGGGGCTTTATGCCGTAGGCACTGCGCTTTTCCACCTGCTCTACCATGCCGTTGGCAGAATTGTAGAAAGCCAGAACTGATTTCTTACCACTTTTTAAAATGTAGTAATGGTTTTTCATCGGCTTCTCTTGGCCGGCCAATACCTCATCGGGAGGGCAATAACCTTTTTCATACAGCAGGTTAATGATGTTGGGATCCACATCTTCTATCACAGTTCTGCCGGTATAGAGCGAACTGATGTTTTGAATTTTGCCGGTGGTATAATCTTCGGCCTGCAGACCCAGGGCTTTTCCTTTCAGCCGAAGGTTAATGTCTTTCGACACCAGAATCACCTTGCGGTTTTTCTCTTCTTTTTGAAGCTGTAGTGCAGCGTTGATAATGCGGTGGTCGGCCTTGTCTTCATTAAAAACTTTGTTTGCATCCACCGAGCCGTTGCCACTGGTGTCCATCAAAACCTTAAAATTGCCCTTCCCTTTACCGTTAATGGGGTTCCACTGATGCAGCATCTGGTCCTTGGCCAGTTTATCGATCAGGCGAATAAACTCGCGGGCTTCAAAGTTCTTGGTATCGTTTCCTTTTTTGAAATTATCGAGCTCTTCCAGCACGGTAATGGGTATCCCGATGTCGTGCTCATCAAAATTCAGTATGCTGTTGTGCTCGTAAATAATAACGGAGGTATCTAACACAAAAATTTTCCGGTTCGTTTTACCAGATGCGTGGTTGTCTTTCTTGCTCTTTGCCATAGCTTAAAAAGTAGGTATAAAAAAATCGCGAAGACAAGTTCCCTACAGTGGCATAAAACTACCTTGTATGGAATCTGTACTTCGCGACATCAATCTGATTAGCTAAAGCTAACAAAACGTTAAGAAGAAAAACAAGTATTCGATTTAATCTTTTTGTTACCCCGCCACCGGGGCGTAAAGATCGGGCTGGCCAGGTGTAACTTTCAGCACGTTGGCCAGCACCAACGTTACCAGTTTCCGCGAGGCAATGAAACGCTTTATGGAGGCCACTCTGCAAAATTCGGCAAGCGTAATGTTCTTGTGTTCGGCCAGGTATTTCATCAGCACACTTTCGTGATGCCCGTACCTGAACTGGATGTTGCGCGCAGATTTCCTTCGTCTCACAATTTCCTGCATCTCGCGGCTGGCTTTCACGCTGGTATCCTTCACGCGAATGTAAGTGGCCGGTGGCTCACCTTTTTGCACCAACCGGTGTGGCCTGCGGTCGCTAACGGGGATTTCGAACACGACCACAAATTTTTTCTTCGAAAGCGGAATAATTTTTTTCTCGTAGCTCAACTGCGGGCGACAATGAATATGAAGAGCCGTTTCCAGCGTATGAATTTCTTCTTCGGGATATTTTACTCCGGGCAAGGAGCCATCGTCATCCACACCAATCAGCAATTGGCCGCCTTCCGTATTGGCAAAGGCAATTAATTCGCGAACAATTTTTTCGGGGAAGGCTGCTTTTCTTTTAAACTCCAGGTGCAGACCCTCTCCCTGCGCCACCTTTTTTTTCAGGGCGGCTAACTCGGTGGGCTGGTGCAAAAGCGTTTCCTGAAGTTTCATAGCAATGTATCATACAGCAAGATTGAAAAATGTCAGCGTCTTACGCCACCCATTGCCTCATCGTCATTGTCTTCATCGTCCTCCTCCTCGTCTATCCGTCCGGATTTGGGCAGTGTAAACATGCTGCTGAGTAAGTCTTTGAATTGAAGCCCGGCCGTGAGGTTGTTTTTACTGATCATGCTGAACTCCGCCAAGCCGTGAAGGGCAAACTCCATCAGAAACAATTTGACTGCTGTTTCCTGTCCGCGGTGAAACTCGTTGATCAGGTCCACCAGGCCGGGTACCGATTTCAATGTGCGTTCGTAGTCTGCATTCGGCATGTCGTTCAATATGTCGATGGTGTTGCCCTCGCCAAACCAGTCAACAATTTTTTTGTAAGGACTTTTTTCTTTTTGCTTGCGGAATTTGTCGGGATCGGGAAAGTAGTTGACAAACTGTGTGCGCAGGGCTTTGCCCACCAGGTTTTGCGCTACAATGCCGGGCCCTTCTTGCTCGCCCTCATACACCAACTCCACTTTGCCCGTAATGGCAGGCAATACGCCTACGAAATCGGATATGCGCAGCGTGGTATTTTTCTCCTGGTTAATAATGGCCCGCCTTTCCGCAGCGGCCATCAGGTTCTCGAAAGCCGAGATGGTGAGGCGTGCCGATACGCCACTTTTCGCATCCACGTATTCGCTTTTGCGTGCCTCAAAGGCAATCTGCTCAATCAGGTCTTTGGCAATTTCATTGGTAGTAATCAGCCGTGCTTGTTCAGGCCTTATGCGCGCTTCTTGCTGTGTAATGCGCTTGCCAATGTCGATGGTTTTTGGGTAGTGCGTAATAATCTGGCTGTCAATACGGTCTTTCAGTGGCGTAACGATGCTGCCCCGGTTGGTATAATCTTCGGGGTTGGCCGTAAAAACAAACTGAATGTCTAAGGGTAGACGCAACTTAAAGCCACGAATCTGAATGTCGCCCTCTTGCAGAATGTTGAACAGCGCTACCTGTATGCGTGCCTGCAGGTCGGGCAGTTCGTTGATGACGAAAATATTGCGGTGCGAACGCGGTATCAACCCGAAGTGAATCACCCTTTCATCGGAGTAGGGGAGCTTTAACGCTGCGGCTTTGATGGGGTCCACATCGCCAATCAAATCGGCAATGGAAACATCGGGCGTGGCCAGCTTTTCGGTGTAGCGTTCGCTGCGGTGCAGCCAGGCTACGGGGGCTTCGTCTCCCTTTTGTGCCAGCAAATCGCGGCCAAAACGCGAAAGCGGTTGCAGCGGGTCGTCATTCAGCTCAGACCCTTCCAGCACCGGAATGTATTCGTCCAACAGGTTAATCATCAGCCGGGCCAGCCGCGTTTTGGCTTGCCCGCGCAAACCCAACAGGTTGATGTCGTGGCCGGCCAGAATGGCGCGCTCCAGGTCGGGTATCACCGTTTCCTCATAGCCCCAAATGCCTTCAAACACATTTTCTTTTTTGTGCAGGCGTTCCATCAGGTTGGTACGCAGCTCTTGCTTAATGGACCTGGGTTGGTATCCGGCTGCTTTTAGTTGGCCTACGGTTTTTATCTTTTCAAAATCTTTCATGCAGTTCTTTAGGGGCTTAGAGGTTCTTTCTTCTGTTCCTTTTAAAATCTTCGAATACCAGGTTGCCCAAGCCTTCCAGGTTACTGTAGTAAGCGTTTCCGTTGTTGGCCTTTGTAAATTCGCGCACGAAGGCTTTCAGGTAGGGGTCGGTGGCAATCATAAAAGTAGTTACCGGAATTTTTATTTTACGCATCTGACCTGCCAGGTTCAGCGTTCGGTTCAGTATTTTCTGATCGAGGCCAAAACTGTTTTTGTAATAGTGAATACCTTCTTTGATGCAGGTGGGCTTGCCATCGGTAATCATAAACACCTGCTTGTTGGTATTTTTTCTTCTGCGCAAAATGTCCATGGCCAGTTCCAACCCAGCCACGGTGTTGGTGTGGTACGGCCCCACTTGCAGGTAGGGCAGGTCTTTGATCTCTATTTGCCAGGCATCATCGCCAAACACCAAAATATCGAGCGTGTCTTTGGGATATTTTTTGGTGATGAGTTCGGCCAATGCCATGGCCACCTTCTTGGCCGGGGTAATACGGTCTTCGCCATACAAAATCATTGAGTGCGAAATGTCGATCATTAGCACGGTGGAGGTCTGCGTTTTGAATTCGTTCTCCATCACCTCCAGGTCTTCCTCGGTCATGTTAAATTCTTCCAGGCCATGATTGATCTGTGCGTTGCGCAGTGAGTCCGTCATCGAAATCTGCTCCAATGTATCTCCAAACTCGTAATCGCGCCTGTCGGTGGTAGGTTCGTCACCGCGGCCGTTATGGGGTGTTTTATGTTCGCCCCCTTTACTTTTTTTCAACTGGCCAAAAATTTCTTCCAGTGCCGACTTCCGCAGGTTCTGCTCACTTTTCGCCTTCAATGAAAGTTCTCCGTTAGCGGGATTTTCTGCCAGGTAGCCGTTGCGCTTCAGGTCTTCAATAAAATCGCCAATGCCGTAATCGGGTGTGGTCAATTTGTATTGCCTGTCTACCTCGGTAAGCCATTGCAGTGCTTCGCTTACATTGCCCGAAGTAATGAGCACCAACTGCATGAAAATCTTGAGCAGGCGTTCAAAATCGCTCTTCTCGCTTTGCGGTGGGGGTGTGTATTTGGAGAAGCGGTGTCCGAGCATGATGGCAGGTTTAAACAACCTTGTAAGGTGAAACCATTTCTGTTTTGGTAATGTTCTGCTGCTGTGCGAAATTTTCCAAAGAAATGTTCGTTTTTATCGTTAGGTGGTTATTTGGAACCCATGTAAGGTTTGGTAAGAAATGTTCTAAAAATGAAATTTGTGTGTGATAATTTTGGGCCATTAAACTTTTTAATTGCATGAAAAAACTGGGTGCTGTAGTTGTGTTATTGGCGGGTTCTTTACTGTTTTCGGCTTGTGGCTTTTACACTTGCCCTACGTATGCCAAGAAACCGGTGAAAAACACGGTAAAGGAATCAAGCATTTGATTTCTGAACGAATGAATGAAGCAACACGGAAGCCATCCGCAAGAGGATGGTTTTTTTATTTCTACGCGTCAACGAGCCGCATGTTCTTCGCGGCCTACCTTGGCTAGTACTTTCTCGTAATGGCGTTCATACAATGGTCTAATCTGCTCAATGTCGAACTCGCGAGCGCGCTTCAGGGCATTTTGTTTAAACTGAGGTAAATTCTTCTTGTCGAGCACGAAGAGGGCTTTGCGTGTCATGTCTTCCACATCGCCCACCGGGCTTAAGAAGCCGGTAACACCCTGAATATTCAGTTCGGGCAAGCCACCGGTGCGCGAGGAGATAACGGGCACTTCGCAAGCCATGGCTTCCAACGCGGCCAACCCGAAACTCTCTTTTTCAGAAGGCATCAGAAACAGGTCGGCCACCGACAAAACTTCCTCTACTGCCTCCAGCTTTCCCAGGAAGCGAACGGCATCAGAAATGCCCAACTCGCGGCACTCTTCTTCGGCCGGGCCCCGTTCGGGGCCATCGCCAATCATCAACAACTTGGAAGGAATTTCTTTGTGGACGTTGTAGAATATTTTGATGACATCGCCAATGCGCTTCACCTTGCGGAAGTTGGAGGTGTGCACAATCAGCGCTTCCCCGTTAGGGCAAATGGCCCGCTTAAAATGATCTTTCTTTTGCTTTTTGAATTTCTCTAGATCGATGAAGTTGGGAATAACGTCAATCTCGTTGGTGATTTTGAAATGCTCGTAAGTTTCCTTGCGCAGGTCGGCAGAAACGGCTGTAACCCCATCTGATTGGTTGATGCTGAACGTTACCACCGGTTCGTACGAGGCATCTTTACCCACTAAGGTGATGTCTGTACCATGCAGGGTTGTTACCACCGGAATAATTATTCCCTCCGATTTTAAAATTTGTTTGGCCATGTAGGCTGCCGAGGCATGGGGTATGGCATAGTGCACGTGCAGCAGATCGAGCTTTTCGTTTTTTACCACGCTCACCATTTTGCTGGCCAGGGCCAGTTCATACGGAGGATATTCGAAGAGAGGGTAGGAGCGAAATTCTACCTCGTGGTAGAACAGGTTCTCGTTTAGAAAGTCTAACCGGCTGGGCTGGTTATAGGTAATGAAATGAACTTTATGGCCTTCTTTAGCCAGGGCTTTGCCCAATTCGGTGGCCACCACCCCGCTACCACCAAAAGTGGGGTAGCAGACAATGCCGATTTTAATTGTTTCCAAGCGGTTTGGTTTATAACGTCTTTAAACCCATCCGGGCCCATTAAAGTTTCTCAATTTATCTGTATTGACAGTAATTGAAAATGGCTTTGTAGATAACTTCCTGAATGCGTGGCCGTATGTTAGCTGTTAATAATTTGTTATTGTTCATACTGGGGTGCACCCGGTTCGATAGAAATACATACACCAGGTCGAATGCGGGATCTACCCAGATGCAGGTGCCGGTAAAGCCAGTGTGGCCAAAGGTCTGGTTAGAAGCGAATAAGGTGGTGGGCCCGTTCCAGTCGCTGGGCGTGGGCTTATCCCACCCCAAACCCCTGCGGCTGGTGTCGAATTGTTTGCGGGTAAAAAGCTCTACCGTTTCTGGTTTGTAGATGCGCTCTCCACCATAAGAGCCCTTGTTCAGCCAAAGTTGCCCCAGCTTAGCCAAATCGTTGGCGTTGCTAAACAAGCCGGCATGGCCCGCCACGCCTCCGTGCATGGCCGCGCCCTGGTCGTGCACATAGCCGCGCAACAGCGACTTCCTGAATAGCCGATCGTTTTCTGTGGGCGCAATGCGCTCCGGGGCAAAGCGGTTTAGCGGCAGGTAACCTACCGAAAAGGCGCCCAAAGGCTCGTATAGATTTTGGGCCAGGAAATCTTCCATGGGTTGATTCAATAGTTTTTCTACCAGGTGTTGCAGTATGTAAAAACCCATGTCGCTGTAACGGTAGTCGAACGGAGTGCGATTGACCTTCGGCCGCACTTTGGCGCGCACAATCCAGTTCCACAAACTGTCTTTCATGGCCGCAGAAGCAAAGAGGTTCTCCGATACCGGAAAAGGATATGCTTCGCTTGGTCCATAGCTGTAGTATTCGGGCATGTGCACGGAGTCCTTCATCGTGTCCACCCAAAACGGAAGGAAAGGCCAAAGCCCTGCCTGGTGGGTAAGTATATCTATCAGGGTAAAATCTTTTTTGTTGGAGTTCTTCAGCTCGGGCAAGTAGACGGAGGCCTTTTTGTTGAGGTCGATCATGTTGCGCTCGTAAAGGAACATAATGGCCTGCAACGTAGCCGATACTTTGGTTACGCTGGCCAGATCGTACAGGGTTTGGTCGTTTACTGCTATCTGATTATCGTAGGTCTGCCACCCAAAAGACCGGTCGTAAATTACTTTTCCCTTGCGGGCGATGAGTACATGGCAACCGGGGGTGGCACCCGAATCAATGGCTTCGCGCGCAATCGATTCAATGGCGCGCAGTGTGTTGCTGTCTACGCCTGCCTCTTCGGGCAACGTGTAGGCAAAGCGTTCCAGCGCATTCACAAATTCTCCTTTGCCTTCGGGCAATTGTTCGGACACAGTGAGAGGTAACTCGCCATTGGCAGCTATTCCGCCAAACAGAATCTGTGGCAGCAACTGGTGGGTAAGTGCATCCGGTGTGTGTGCGTGTACCAGTGTGGCATAGTCCTGAAAGAGCACCAGCTGGCGCGCATCGCCTATGTGGCACAAGGTCAGCCCGGCATCCGATCGGTAACCGTACAGGTCGGGCAATACTTTGGTGAGAAATGATGAGGCCTGCGGATACACCACGGCCACCACGTGCTCGTAATTGGCAAGTGCTTCGTGCAACTGGGCACTGTCTGCGGGCACACGCAAGGCAAACACATCGAACGGTGCATACTTGTTGAGCATGTTTTCTAATGCCGGGTGCACCTCGCGGCCAATTGTAACCAATGCAAATTTTTTATCGCCCAGATGGCGGAAGGGCAATAATTCATCTTTGTTGTTTACCACGCTGATGGATTGATGCGTCAACGTACGTTTCAAAAGTTGGGCATCGGGCGAATTTAGTTTCAGCAACAGGTTATCTTCTTCGGGTGGGTTGCTGTTAAAAAGCCCTAGTTGAAACTTTACCGTTATAATTTTCTTCACCACTTCGTCCAACTGATAGGCAAAATTCCTGTCGCTGCGCAGGCGCCTTTTTAGTGTACGCACGGTAGCCGAGAGGTTGAGTGGATCAATCAGTACATCATTGCCCACCTGTATTGCCAACGCCTCTGTTTCGCCCGGCCTCGGCTTGTCTACCCAATCCTGCAGCAACGGCACTTCGGTAAACAGCAGGCCCTGATACCCCAGTTTCTTTTTGATGATTTCGCTGATGTACAACTGTGCGATGTTGGCTGGCAGCGGTTGTTTGCCGCTGGGCGTATGGTAGTGCAGGTTGGCCGTTAGTATGCCGCCTACACCTGCATTAATCAGATGCTGATAGGGATAAAAAACCGTGGTGTCGGGTAAGGTCAACTCCAATAGGTTAGCACTTTGCGATGTGCTGGCAGTGAAGGTTTGGTTTTTGAATGGATGAGTAATAACGGCCATCACACCATGGTGTTGAAGCCCGTCTACAAAAAGCCTTGAGCGGGTGGCCACCCGTTGGCGCGAGTCGCCAAAATAGTTGAGCGATGCGGGATATACTTCATCTTTCCAATCCATGTCGGCATTGGGACCAAAATATACATGTATGCCCAGCGCCTGAAGTTGGCGAGCTACCTCCTTACCGAGTGCATATAACAGGCTATCGTTACGAATGGAGCCCAGCGCGAGCGGAGGAGGAAACGACACGAGGCTGTCCAGCAGCCCCTCCGACAGGGCTGCAGGTTCAATACCCACCAGCAGTGGCAGATGGCTTTTGCTCTGCAATTTTTTGATCAGCCGTACGTGACTAACCGGTTGGCCCTGCGTTATCAAGATGCCGCCAATGTGGTGCTCGGCCACATAGTCGGCCAGGCGTTCGGCATCTGTTTCGCTCAATTCGTCAAGCCTGGGCATAAACAATTGCCCAATTTTCTGGTCCACACTCAGGGTTTGAAAAACACTGTCGGCCCAGTTGCCGGAGGGAGAGGTAGACTGAGCCCGTAGGCAGAAAACGCTGAATGCCAGTGCGCCACAGAGGAAAACTTTTTTCACGATACCGCGGTTTCTGTTTTGTAATTGCAAGCTAATAAAGTCAATTTTGTAGGGCTTGAAGATAAGTGCTTAATTGATTTCAGGCCATAATTCTTTTGTATAACGAAGTTGGTATGAAGTTTCTTTCATTATTCACCAAAGCACCGCAGCACCAGCGGTTCAACTATACTCCGCGCTACTACGATCCCAAGAAAGAGGAGATGCAGGAGCGCGAACAACGCATTAGAAAAGAGTTGGAGAGAGAGAAAGGTGTGGCCGGTTCGGCCAGCGAACCAGGCGACTACCGCTCGCGTATCACGGGTGCCATTCATGCGGCCCGCAGGCGCTCCAAAACCAAGGCAGCGCCCAGTGCAGTGCTTTTGCGTTTTGGCGTACTTTTGTTTTTAGTGGTGTTTTTGATGGCCTACCTCACCTGGGGCAAGCCAGTTATCTACAGTTTGTTTCTCTTCATTCCAGTTTACTTCTACATCAAATTCAGGCAACGATCTGCCTGAGCCATTTTTACCTGATACATGCCCGATATTATTAAGCTTCTTCCTGATTCCATTGCGAACCAGATTGCGGCCGGTGAAGTAGTTCAGCGGCCTGCTTCGGCAGTGAAGGAGTTGATGGAAAACGCCATTGATGCGGGGGCTACTTCTATTCAACTAATTGTGCGCGATGCAGGCAAAGCATTGCTACAGGTGATTGATAATGGCATGGGCATGAGTGAAACGGATGCGCGCCTGAGCCTGGAAAGACATGCCACCTCAAAAATTCGCACAGCCGAAGATTTGTTTGCACTGCGTACCATGGGCTTTCGGGGCGAAGCGCTGGCATCCATTGCTGCGGTATCGCAAATGGACATGAAAACACGGCAGGCCCACAGCGAGTTAGGCACCCTGCTGCAAGTTGAGGCATCGGAGGTAAAACGACAAGAGCCCGTGGCGTGCGAAGTGGGTACCAACATCAGCGTAAAAAACCTGTTCTTCAATATTCCGGCACGCAGAAATTTCCTGAAGTCGAATACGGTGGAGATGCGGCATATTGTAGAGGAATTTCAACGCCTGGCTTTGGCGCATCCATCTATTTCTTTTCAACTGATGCAAGGCGATGAGCAGATGTTCGACCTCCCTCCCGGCAAACTGAGTCAGCGTATTGTTACAATTTTCGGCAAAAGTTATCAGCAACACCTGGCGCCCATAAGCGAAGAAACCGGGACAGTGAAAGTAAGCGGCTACGTGGGTAAACCTGAGTCGGCAAGGAAAAGCCGTGGCGAACAATTTTTGTTTGTAAACCAGCGCTATGTGCGCAGCAACTATTTGAACCATGCCGTGGCTGCCGCCTTCGATGGACTGATTCCCGAAGGCAGTTTCCCTTTCTTCGTCATCTTCATCGATATCGACCCGCGGCAGATTGATGTGAACGTGCATCCCACCAAAACAGAAATAAAATTTTCTGACGAGCGCAGCGTGTATGCTGTCGTTAGTTCGGCCGTGCGGCAGGCACTGGGTGCCCACAATCTTGCGCCTGCCATCGATTTTGCAGCCGATGTGAACATTGTGAATAAACTGTCGCAGCAGTCCATTTCCAAAGACCAATATTTCGATGAGCAGTTTGGTACGCTCGCACGCTCGAACCTCGACAACTGGGAGAGGCTGTTCGTTGCGAAGGGCGACAACACCAGCAGGTTGTTCGATGTGCCACCTGCTCCAAAAGAAGAGGTACCGGCTGGTTGGCGCGTGGAGGGCGTGAGTGCGGCCGAAAGTACCGGTGGTGAAAAGATTTCCTTCCAGCTTCAGCAAAAGTATTTGGTAAAAGTGGTGCCGGCCGGGTTAATGATCATCGATCAGCAAGCCGCACACGAACGCGTACTTTACGAGAAATACCTTACCCAACTGAAACTAAACCGCAGCGCCAGCCAGCAGTGTTTGTTTCCGCAGGCCATACCCTTACCGCCCGCAGATTTTACCATGATCATGGAAATGGAAAAGGAGATGAAGGCCCTGGGTTTTCAACTGGAGGTGTTTGGTAAAAACACCGTGTTGATTTCGGGGGTGCCGGCCGGCATGCAGGGTAGGGAGAAAGAGGTTTTCGAAGGGTTGCTGGAGCAGTTTAAACTGAACCAGGCCGCGTTGAAAATACCTATTCACGAAAATCTGGCCCGCGCACTGGCCAGGCGCACTGCCGTAACTAGCGGGCAAAAGCTGGCAGCCGAAGAGGTAGATGCCATCATTACCGGCCTGTTTACCTGCACCAATCCTAACTTTTCTCCGGCTGGCACCCCAACATTTTTTATTTTTGATACGTCTAAGATGGAAAGCTATTTCCGTTGATGGCCGCAACTAACAACCCCTTTAACAAATCCCTGCATGTTTAATCTTTCTCCACTGGTTCGTAACCTCATCATTATCAATGTGGTGATTTTTCTGATGCAAAACCTGGCATCGGGTATTAACCTTACGGCATACCTGGCACTGTGGGATTTACACTCCGGGCTGTTCAGACCTTACCAGTTTTTTACCTACATGTTTGCCCATGGCGGTATTGGCCACATCTTCTTCAACATGCTGGCGCTGGCTTCTTTTGCACCTATTTTGGAACAATACTGGGGTGATAAGAAGTTTTTGATATTCTACCTGGCCACAGGTATTGGCGCAGGCGTTATTTATGGAGCGGTTAACTTTTTTCTAGGCCCTGGCGCGGGCGGCTCCATGCTGGGCGCATCGGGTGCCATTTATGGTATTTTGATGGCTTTCGGCATGATATTTCCGAACATGGAGCTGATGTTGTTGTTTCCACCTATACCGATTAAGGCCAAATACATGGTGTTTATCATGGGCTTTATAACTTATGCGCTCGACCGCAGTGGCACGGTGGCCCACCTGGCGCACTTTGGTGGCGCATTGGTGGCATTCATCATTATCTCGGTGTGGCGCAGCCAGGGGCGAAACCGGGGTTGGTAAAAACGTGTTGAGCTTTTGTTACCTTAGAAAACGTGTTCGAAGAATTTAAAAACGCATTCAACCGGCCTAACAATGGCCACGTTCAGTTGATCATCATCAACGTGGCCATTTTTTTAGCGCTGGCCGTTGTGTACGTGTTTTCCAAGATTGGCGGGTTTGAAAAAGTTTTTGAAGTGGTGTACAACCAGTTCATGATTCCGCCCAAGTTGGGAGATTTTGTGCTGCGCCCCTGGACGTTGATTTCCTATGCGTTTTCGCATAGCCTTACCGATATCTTTCATATCCTCTTCAACATGCTGGTGCTTTACTGGTTCGGCAGGTTGTTTATGGAATACCTGGGCCACGATAAACTAATTGCCGTTTATGTGCTGGGTGCGTTGGCTGGCGGAATTGTCTACCTGCTGATGTTCAATACCATTCCCTTCTTTATACAACGGTCGGAGTTTGCTGGCATGGTGGGTGCCTCTGCGGCCGTTTATGCAGTCATGGTGGCCACCGCCACTTTGTTGCCCAACTATACTTTCTTCCTGCTCTTCCTCGGTCCGGTGCGCATTAAGTACATCGCGGCATTCTACATCGTGCTGTCCTTTCTGGGAAGCGTGGGCTCTAATGCCGGTGGCAACCTGGCCCACCTGGGTGGTGCCTTCATGGGTTTTTTATACATCAAACAACTGCAAGTAGGCGTAAACTGGGGTAGCTGGATAACCTACTTGTTAGAGGGCGTAAAAGGATTGTTTGCGCCACGCCCGAAGGTAAAGGTTACTTACCGCAGCAAGGAAGAACCAAAGAAAAAATCGTCAACCACCTTTGCCAAAGCAACACAGGAAGAGATTGATGCTATTCTCGATAAGATTTCTGACAAGGGCTACGAAAGCCTTACCAAGGAAGAGAAAGAAAAGCTTTTCAACGCCAGCAAGAAGTAGGGGATTTGCTTTTTGAGCCAGGCGGCTGCGCGGTTTCCCTAATTTACCTAACTTTAAAGGAAACCCCGAATGTCTATGCGGCTTGTTTATTTGATAGGGTTGGTTATGGCTTTACAAATTATGGCCTCCGCCCAAACAGATTCACTCAAACTTTCCGAACAATATTTCCGCGAAGGCATGGAAGCCTTCAACTTCGCGCACCGCAAGCAGGCGGTAGACTTGTTTGCGCTTGCGGTGTCCACAAACCCCAAGAGCGTGAAAGCGCAACTGATGGCCGGCAAGTCCATCATGATGACGATTCACAAAGAGAGGTCGCTGCCCTACTTTAAAAATGCCTACGCGCTGGATAAGAATGCCGATGAAGACATTCTTTTTCTAATCGGCCAGGCTTACCACTACAACGAACAGTTCGATAGTGCCTTATTTTATTATGACAAGTTCAACCAATTACTATCCAGGTCACTTCAATTCAGCCGGGTATCCAAAATGAATGAGGTGAACTGGAAAATTTTTGAGTGCCGCAACGCCATGGTATACAAAGCCTACCCGGTGGGTGTAACTCTGGTAAACCTCGATAACAACATCAATAGCGAGTGGCCCGACTATGCGCCTACTATTTCGGCCGA
Source organism: uncultured Ohtaekwangia sp. (assembly GCA_964429845.1). Lineage (GTDB taxonomy): Bacteria > Bacteroidota > Bacteroidia > Cytophagales > Cyclobacteriaceae > ELB16-189. The sequence goes on along the minus strand of CAYSCT010000001.1, from coordinate 735,878 downwards.
TGAGTCTACCATGATTTTTACCACCCGCAGGCCCGACAACAATGAAAACCCGTCTCTGGCCGAAGACCTGGAGTACTACGAGGAAATTTTGATGTCGAAGCGCGTGAATGGTGTTTGGCAACCTGCCCGTAAGATTGATGAGCTGAATTCATCTTTTCATGATGCCAGCGTAAGCCTTTCGCCCGATGGCAAAGAAATGTTTGTGTACAGCGATGAAAATGGGGGCGATATCTATGAAACAGATTTGCAGCCAGACGGTACGTGGTCCAATCCCAAAAGGCTCAATGGTTTCATCAACAGTCCGTATTTTGAAAGTTCAGCCGCCATTACGGCCGACAATCAAAAACTCTTCTTCGTGAGCGACCGACCCGAGGGTTATGGCGGTACCGATATTTATGTGGCCTTGAAAGACAAACGGGGCGAATGGAGGCAGGTACTGAACCTGGGCCCTACCATCAACACGCCCCGCGATGAGGAAGACGTATTTGTTTCGGCTAACGGTAAGCATTTGTACTTTAGCTCCAACGGTCATGCCGGCATGGGAGATCTGGATATCTACCGGTCCGAATTCGACTCCGCCACCATGAAGTGGAGCGAACCGCTCAACCTGGGCTACCCGATCAATTCTGTAGAGAACGACATTTTCTTTGTGATGACGGGTGATGAAAAAACTGCCTATATTTCTTCGCTACGTGCCGATAGCCGTGGCGAGCAGGATATTTACCGCGTAGATCTTACCAACTGGAAACCCATTACGCGCAGCGAATTGTTAGCCAAAGAGGAAGCGATGATTCACGAAGCTCTGTCTACACAGGTAGCCGTTGTTGCGCCAAAGTTGCCAACCACTCAAACCGAATTGCTAACGGCCGACTGGCGTATTTCTGTGCAAGATGAATCCACCCAGGAAAAGTTAGATGGCAAGGTTTGGCTTACCAACAGCGAGAAGAATGAATTGTTGCTGACCCGTCTTGGCATGGGTTATTACCAGAATCAGTTCAGTGGTAAGAACGATACCCGCTACCAGCTTCATATTGAAGTGCCTGGTTACGAAAGGTATTTATCTACCATCCAGTTGATCGGTACTTCGGGGCATAGTGTGTTGGAAGAAACCGTTTACTTAAAAAAGAAGATACCCTCTGGACTTTCTTCTTTGAGTTTGTTTTATGAGTCGAACCAGGTAAAGGCGACCAACGAAAGTATACTGAATTTGGCGGTGGCCTTGCTTCGCGAAAACAAGGAACTGCGCGTAAGTATTTCGGGGCATACCGATAGTAATGGTGATGCTGCCTACAACGAATTGTTGAGCAAGCAACGGGCGGAGGAAGCCAGGCGTTACCTTTTGCAGGCCGGGGTGGCTCCGGCAAGGGTGCAACTGGAAGCCTTTGGTGAGTCTAAACCGCTGGCGGATAATGCCACCGTGGCCGGCCGGAAGTTCAACAGGCGCACAGAAATTGAATTTATCAGGTGAGGGCTAACGCTTGGGTCATCCAATTCCGCAACTCATTGGCCATTTCTTCCGCCTTTTCTTCCTGCACAAAGTGGCCTGCATCGGCATAAGTAATTACCCGCGCGTGGGGCAATCTTCTTTGCCACCGGTATAGTTCTGCGGGGGGCACAAATTTGTCTTTCATACCCCAAAAAATGAGCATCGGCAGGTGCTCCACCTTACCTAACTGTTCCCACAAACCTTGCCACCATTCAGAAGCAGCCATTAGCTCAATAGAAAAGGTATGGGCAGCAATGCGCTCGCGCGCAGACGGTAATGCTTTTTTGTAATGCCGGTGAATTTCTTTGGTGAGTTTTCGTCTGTCGCCAAAAGCGGCTGGCATTACAATATTCACCGGAAAATTCAGGTACAGGTAGCAGAACTTACCAAACCAAGTGTTCATCAAGCGGGCAGGTGTGGCATAATGCGGATCGTCTGTGAGGGAGTGCATCCAGGTGTTGAACAATACAATGCGCGATACATTGTGCGGGTGCACGAGGGCATAACTCATGGCAAAACCACCCCCAAAATCGTTGGCAACAAGCGTAATGTTTTTTAATTGCAGCCGATCGATCAGCACCTGAAGCCTTCGGGCATGTGCCCGGCAGTTATAGTCGGCATTGGCCGGCTTGTCGGACAAGCCAAAACCGAGATGGTCGATGGCGATGCAGCGGAAATCCTTCTTGAGCAGCCGTATTAAATCGCGATATCCGAAAGACCACTCGGGCGTGCCGTGGACAAAAAGTATGATCTCGCCTTGCCCCTCATCCACATAATGCATTTTATTTCCTTCGATTTCAATCCATCGCGACTGAAACGGAAACAACTGTTGGTTAAGCCATGCAGGTGTGCTCATTTGGTGTATCGTTTAGTTAATAAATCTCCCAGTTCTTCAATCGGTGTTTGCGGATCTTGTAGATAAAGTACTACCAGTCCATCTATTTGTGCCAGAAACAGTAATGCCTCTGCTTCTGGTTGGGCGTGCCCCAATGCTTGGAATGCCCGGGCGAAAACGCGTGTGGTTTTTGCAACCGTATCGCGGTAGTGTTTCTTCATGGTTGTTGCTACCTTTTCTTGCAGGCGGATGGTGTGCAGTAACTTCCATATGTCGTGGTGTTGCTGCACAATGCGTATGGTGGCTTTGATGTGCTGAGTTATGGCTTCCTGCGGGGATGTTTGTTTTTCGTAAGCCACCATCGATGCATGAATGTCACGAAAACCCATCTTCATGATTTCGATCAGCAACTTTTCTTTGCTTTCAAAGAAATTGTACATCAACCCCTGCGAGACCTTTGCTGTGGCAGCTATTTGGCTGATGGGCGTGGCGGCATACCCATTTCTGGCAAAGAGCTTCAGAGCTGTTTTAATAATGCGTTCTTTCTGGTTGCTTGTCTTCGGCATAAGTATATGAACGTTCATTCATATAAAAAGTTACCGTTATGATGCCGGAATTTGGACCCGCCTGGAAATCGGGTTGGTTGGGGGAAGAATAGTAAAAAGAGACCTGAATAGACGGCTATTCTTTTTCGGCAAAGAAAGCCACCAGCATATCCACAATTTCTTCGCGCTTGCGCATGTATTCTGCGCTGGGGTATTTAACGGCAAACGCCTCCAACTTTTGGTAGTATAATTCTTCGTTGATGCCGAACATGCGGGTAATATATTGCTTCACCTGTTCGCTGCGCATGGTTTCTTTATAAACTGCCGTACGTTGTTGTTCCATCAGCACCTGCTGCAACTTTCGCTTCTCCACCTCTTCTTTCGAGAAGCGCGAAAACGGTCCGCTTAGTACCATGCCCGGCCCAAAAGTCTGCACGGCATACTCGCTGCCGGGTTTGGCGGGGTTTTGCCACGGACTTGAACTGATGCGCGCGTCTTCGCGCAGGGTTTGTTGAATCTGATTTTGCCCGTGTATTTCGAAGTTGTCGTAGATGGTGATGTTCTGCAGCATCTTGCTGGTTTCGTTCAGGCGGATGTTCAGATCCCACTCGTTCTTTTGGGGAATAAACAAAAAAGGCTCATAGCCCAGCCGTGTGAATACCAACGTGTCGCCTAAATGAGCTGTAAGAGAGAAATACCCGTTGCCATCGGAGGCGCTGATAACCTTGCCCGTGTTGTGTTGAATGTTTACGTAGCTCAGTGTTTGGTAGGTGGCAGAGTCGCGCACGGTGCCGGCCAGGTATATTTCATGCTGCGCCCATACAAGCGTGGGTACCAGAGAAAAGAACAACAAGCCTGCGCCAAATGACCAATTGTTGATGATGCACGTACACATAAGCTGGGGCGTTGCTGAACATTTAAAGTAACATTAAATGCCGATGGCAAATTGTACCTCACTAGGATTTATTTGCCAGTTGTCCGCAGGCGGCATCAATATCTTTGCCACGGCTTTTGCGTATGCGTGTGGTTATGCCGTGGCTTTCCAGCAGGTGCATGTACATATTAAGGGCCTGTTCCGAGGCTTGCTGAAACTCACCGTCATCAATGGGGTTGTATTCAATCAGGTTTACTTTCGAAGGAATGATTTTGGCGAATTTGAGTAAAGCCTGCGCGTGCGCCTCGCTGTCGTTAATGCCTTTCCAAACCACATACTCGTAAGTAACTTTGCGCTTTGTCTTTTGATACCAATATTTCAAAGCCTCCGCCAGCTCCTCCAACGAATTGGTGTCATTAATCGGCATGATGGCGGAACGTGTTTGGTTGGTAGCTGCATGAAGCGAAACCGCCAGGTTAAATTTTACCCCATCATCTGCCATCTTTACAATCATTTTGGCAACACCTACGGTAGATACCGTGATACGTTTAGTAGCCATGCCCAAACCCTTTTGCGAGGTAATCTTGTCGATGGCGGTAATTACGTTCTGGTAGTTAAGCAGGGGTTCGCCCATGCCCATGAAGACAATGTTGGTAAGGGGCCGGTTGAAGAATAACTCGGCCTGCTCTTTAATGGCCACCACCTGGTCGTAAATTTCGTCAGGGCTAAGGTTGCGTTGGCGTTTCAGGCGGGCGGTGGCGCAGAACTTGCAGGCAAGGCTGCAGCCCACCTGCGAAGAAACGCAGGCAGTGATTCTCTTTTCTGTGGGTATCAATACAGATTCCACCACCAGGCCATCGTGCAGGGTTACCGCATTTTTGATGGTGCCATCTTCGCTGCGCTGCATCTTGTCTACCTTAATGTGGTTGATCACAAAATGCTCTTTGAGAAACGAACGCAATTCCATAGACAGGTTCGTCATCTGATCGAAACTTTTGGCGCTTTTATTCCACAGCCAATCGTACACTTGCTGGGCGCGAAATGGCTTTTCGTTGTGATCGGCAAAGAACTTCTTCAGCTCTTCGAGCTTGAGTTTACGGATATCGCGTTTAATCTGTATGGTGTTCTGAACAATCATTTCACTTTCACAAAAGTCTTTACTTCGCAGTCGCGCATGGCGTTGTGAAAACGCAGCATGGTGCCGGTAAGTTCGTCAATAATAAAACGGCTGGTAATCATTCCGGATTTTCTGTCAATAAACTGCAGTTCATTGCCTTTCACCTGGTAGCGAAATTCGTTCATGCTGCTTCCTTTGCGTTTGCCCTGCGAAAAGATGCCCTCTTCGCCTTTACCCTTTTCGCCAAAACGAATCAACTTAGCCACGGCATTGCGCGAGGCGCCCATGGCCGAACTGAGTTCTTTTTCCGTTTCGCTTTCTTCAAACTGGCTCTGGAAACAGGTTTTGTCTTCAGTTAACTGCCACGTGCCCATCAGCGATTGACCCTGCCCCAACAGGGGCAGCATCAGGATACTACAAACCAAATAGATTTTCATAACGCTTCAAATTTACATTATTATTGAGCTACTGAAACACAACACTATGTTCCGTCCGGCAGCCGTCTTTTTAATCATACTGCTTCTAAGTTCGTGCCAAAGAAACATTGCCGAAGACGAGCATTTGCTCACCAACCTGATGAAATCGCGCCCAACGCTATTTCAGGCCTATCTCGATTCGGCCGAAGCCTGGGAAATTCAGGTGATCTATACCCAGATTAACCGCGATTCCGCCAATAGGCCCCACTTTCGGTCGTTCGCATTTAGGGCTGATTCTACCGAATATTTTTACCCCGCCTCTACCGTAAAGCTACCCATGGTGCTGCTGGCGTTGGAAAAATTAAACCGGCTGCAGGTGCCGGGGCTCAACAAGTTTACACCCATGCTTCACGACAGTGTGTATGCAGGGCAACAATCGGTGCATCAAGACTCCACGGCCGAAAATGGCCTGCCTTCCGTGGCGCACTATGCCCGGAAAATTCTGGTGGTGAGCGATAACGATGCCTATAACAGGCTTTACGAATGGGTTGGACAGCAAGACGCCAATGCCTGGATGCACGCCAAGGGGTATAACGTTCGCTTGCTACACCGCCTGGAAAGATCGCTCACGCCAGAACAGAACCGACACACAGAGTCGGTGCGTTTTGTTCGCAACAACTCGTTGGTTTTTTCGCAGCCTATGCTCATCAACCCCGATTCTATCAAGCCAACCCATATCGTTAAAAAGGGAGTGGGTTACATGAAGGGAGATGAACTGGTGCGCGAACCGTTCGATTTCACCTATAAAAACTTTTATCCGCTGGAAGAACAACAGGAAATATTGAAAGCCATTTTGTTTCCGGAATCGGTGGAGCCACACAAGAGGTTTGATCTGTCGGATGACGACCGCAGGTTTGTTATGCAATACATGTCGCAGTTGCCGGCCGAAACCACCTTTCCCGCCTACTACAAAGACACCACGCTTTACGATGCCTATTGCAAGTTTTTGATGTATGGAGAAAACCGGTCGCCCATTCCTACTAACATCCGCATCTTCAACAAAGTGGGCGATGCGTACGGCTATCTGATAGACAACGCCTATGTGGTTGATTTTGATAATGGTGTGGAGTTTATGCTCTCTGCCGTTATCAACACCAATACAGACGGCATCTACAACGATGGCAAGTACGAATACCAGCGGTTGGGTTACCCTTTCATGCAATACCTGGGGCAATTGGTGTATGACTATGAGTTGCAGCGCAAGCGTGCGTACGCGCCTGACCTAACGCCCTTTAGGTTAACCTACGATCGCAATTAATTCGGATGGCCATTTTTGAAATTCATGATTAATCTTAGAAATTTTCGGCTTCAACCATTTTTGTATGCAAAAGAGTAATGCCATCATTATAACGGCAGGTCATTTAGATTCCAACAACGGTAAAACTGCGCACGGCCTTATCCGCGGCACGGAGCGATTTAATATTATTGGCGTAATTGACGATAAGCACCCCGGCAAAGATGCCGGTGAGGTGCTGGACGGTAAGAAACGCAACATACCCATCTACGCTTCAATAGAAGATTTTGTGAAGACGAGCAAAGAGAAGGCTGTGTATGGCATCGTTGGCGTAGCTACCAAGGGTGGCATTATTCCCGATTCGTTGCGTGCTATTTTGAAAACGGCTCTTCAAAACAACCTGAGCCTTGTCAACGGTTTGCACGAATACATTTCAGATATACCCGAATTGGCCACGCTCGCGCAATCAAAGGGCCTTGAAATAGTAGATGTACGCAAACCAAAAAAAGTAAAAGATCTTCATTTCTGGTCGGGCGACATAAAACAGGTAAAGTGCCCCAAAATTGCAGTGCTGGGTACCGATTGCGCATTAGGCAAAAGAACCACCGCGCGCTTCCTGACCGAAGCCATGCGCGCAGCTGGCTTGAAAGCCGAAATGATTTACACCGGCCAAACCGGCTGGATGCAGGGTGCAAAGTACGGCTTTGTATTCGACAGCACCCTGAACGATTTCATCAGTGGAGAAATGGAACACGCCATTGTGCAATGCTGGAACGAAGTGAAGCCCGACATCATTTTTATTGAAGGCCAGTCATCGTTGCGTAACCCCAGTGGCCCGGCTGGTGCAGAGTGGATTGTATCGGCCGATGCCGATGCGGTGGTGTTGCAACACAACCCGCCCCGAAAAAAATACAAAGGCTTGGAAGACTACCCCGCCTTGATACCGGATGTAAAAGATGAAATTGCGCTGATTAAGATTTACGGAGCCCCCACCGTTGCGCTTACCGTGAATACGAATAAGATGACTGAAGCTGAGGCGCGCGCCTACGCAAAACAGAAGGAAGAAGAACTGGGACTGCCGGTGATTCTTCCATTGGAAGATGGCGTAAGCCGGTTGGTGCCATTGTTTAAGGAGATGATCGGGCAGTTTAAGTGAAGGTTTGATTAGATTTGTTTAACTTTAGTATCCAATTTTAATAAAAGTGATAACAATTCAGGAAATAAATGATTTGTCTGCCGAGGAGAGAATGACCCTAATGGAGATGATTTGGCGTAGCTTTGATGAAGAAGAATTAGAAAAGTTACCTCTTTCCACTGAGCAACAACAAGAAATTGAACGAAGACTAGATGCGTATCAGCACGGCAAAACGAAGACTCATACTTGGGAAGAGGTAAAGCAGATCGTGAACTTAAGATGATTGCTTTTACCTATAGATTTCTTCCAGATGCAACGGGGGATATCGAAGAAATTGCACGATGGTACTTTGACCAGAAGCCGGGTTTGGAAAGTAGATTCATCGAAGACTTAAAACATGCGTTAGACCAACTCATTTCCAATCCTTACAAGTACCAGATCAGATTCAGAGAATTACGTTTCAAAGCACTAAGTCGCTTCCCTTACCGAATCGTATTCAAAATATTCGAAGAAGATCACACAGTTGTAGTCTTTGGAATAATTCACACCAGCAGAAGCCCCCAACTCATTAGAAAAAGATTGAAATGAAAATAAAAGACATTAAGGTATGGAGTACCGATCTGGGTAACACCAAACCCTATACCATCGCATTTAAAACGGTGGACGAAGTGCGCAATGCTTTTGTAGAAATTACTTTGCAGAACGGCACTACGGGCATCGGGTCGGGCAACCCCAGCGAATACGTGGTGGGCGAAAACCTGCAACAGACACTCGAAGCACTCGATCTGAAGAATCTCGATTTCCTGATTGGCAGAGACATCCGCGAAATGAAGCAACTGCTTTTCGAAGTATGGCAGAGATTTCCGAAGAATCCCGGAGCACGTGCCGCGCTCGATATCGCCTTGCACGATGCCTTCACAAAATTGCTAGGCATACCGTTGGTAAAATACCTGGGGCAAAAAATTCACTCCATGCCCACCTCCAACACCATCGGTATCAAAAATGTGGAGGAAACCCTTTTGGAGGCAGAAGACTACGGCAAGCGTGGTTTCCGCATTCTGAAGGTGAAGCTGGGTAAAGACCTGGAGGAAGACATTGAGCGCATGGTGAAGTTGCGCGAAAAATTTGGTAAGCAATTTGTAATCCGCATCGATGCCAACCAGGGATACACATCGCAGCAAACTATCGAATTTTACAAAAGAACCCAACACCTGGACATTGAATTGATAGAGCAGCCGCTACCCGCCAAAGCAGTAGATGAGATGAAAAAGCTTCCGGATGAAATCAAGAAAATCATTGCGGCAGACGAATCGTTGATTTCGCCCCAACATGCGCTGGAATTGGTGAAGCCGCCCCTCGCGTCAGGCATCTTCAACATCAAACTCATGAAGTGTGGAGGAGTAGACCAGGGCTTGAAAATTGCAGACATTGCCTTTCAGGAAGGTGTTGAGTTGTTCTGGGGTTGTAACGATGAAAGCATAGTGAGCATTACCGCGGCTTTGCATGCCGCCTTTGCCTGTGCTAATACCCGTTACATAGACCTCGATGGTAGCCTCGACCTGGCCCGCGATGAAGTGAAAGGCGGATTTATTTTGAAGGAAGGGGTAATGTACTGTTCGGATAAACCAGGACTGGGCGTTGAGCGCATGTAACATGGGCGTATTTGTATTAGTGGTATGAAAGCACGTGGGAGATTTTTTGGGGTGGTTTTTCTGATAGTGGTTAGTCTTACCGGCACCTCGCTGTGCGCACAAGTGCTTCCGGCAAAAGTGAAATACGAAACCCCGATGCTGGCCTTGGTGTTTGTAACCCCGGATTGCCCGATCAGCCAGAAGTACATGGCCCGGTTAAATGAAATGCACGCTTCGTTCTCAGCAGAAATTACCTGGTTGGCTGTGGTTCCCGGTAACGTGAGCAAGCAAGAGATAAAGGCGTTTTCGGAAGAATACCAATCGCCACTCAACTTCTTACCCGACAAAGATTTTGTACTGGTGAAGGCTTTGAACGCGCGCGTAACCCCCGAAATCTTTTTATTCGACCAAAGCCGTGCGTTGGTTTACCACGGAGCCATCGACAATTGGTTTTATGAGTTGGGGAAGAACAGGAGAGAGGTTACGGAGCATTACTTTTTAGATGCCGTTAAAGCGGTGCAAACCGCAAGCACACCAACGGTGAAGGCCACTGAAGCGGTGGGCTGTTTCATTCAGACACCTGCCGACCATCACCGCCATCATTGACGGCCTGATCATTCAGATGGTGTAGTAAGGCGCTAATGGTATGGAAGGTTGCGCGGGCAGTATGCCACGTTCCATTTTGCACATGTATTTCAAGGCCCCCCTGCTCCACTACTTCGTAACCGCTGCGCTCCAATGCATTTTTAGTCCAAAGGTATTCATGCCCGCTGCCCACCAGTCTGATTTTACCTTCGCGGTGAATTTCATGATGTATTTTCCCGGTCTTCAGGTCAAACCCTTTGAATTGAAACACCTGATCGAAGGCGCCATTCAAGACCAGGTCTTCCGGTATACCTGTTACAATGGTATGGTCGGATGTAGCCAACCAAATTTCATCGGCTGTTTGCAGGGCCAGGTCTAACTCGTGGGTGGCCACCAGTATAGACTTGTTTTGAAGTCGGGTTAACCCGCGCAGCAGGTTCATTACTTCCAGGCGGTTGTTCAAGTCCAGGTGGGCGGTGGGCTCATCCAGCAATATCACAGGGGTACGTTGTGCCAGTGCGCGCGCAATCATCACCATCTGCAACTGGCCATCGCTTAGCTCGTAAAGCCGCTTGCCAAGCAAGTGCCGAATGTGAACCAGGTCTACCACTTCGTTTAAGATGCGGGCATCTTCGGCCGTAAGGGATGCAGACCAGTTCAGATAGGGGTAACGCCCAAAAGCAATCAGTTCGTCCACCGTCATGTGCAGGGCGCTGACGCGATCGGTGAGCACCAATGCCACATCGGTGGCCGTGGTTTGAGATATACTGCCTGCCAGCGGAGGTTGCAGGCCTGCCAGGGTACGGATAAGTGTAGACTTACCGATGCCATTGGAGCCCATAAAGCATACCAGCTTGCCGGGCTGAAGAGCTAACCTCAGGTTTTGAAGCAACACCTGCTGGTGCTTGCCCCGCAGGTAGCCTACACTCAGGTTTTCTATGGTGAGGGCGGCAGCCATCACATGCGCAGTTTCTTATGGCGAACAATTACCCAAATTACCACCGGGGCGCCCACAAAAGAAGTGATGGCATTGAGTGGCAGCATTTGGGTACTGCCAGGCAGTTGCGCGGCCCAATCGCAGGCGAGCAATAGAATGGCGCCACCCATCATCACAAATGGAATGAGCACACCGTGGTTGGTGGATGGCACACTCAGCCTTACCAGGTGCGGCACAGCCAGCCCCACAAAGGCAATAGGACCACAAAAGGCTGTTACGGCCCCGGTCATCAGGCTGGTGGCGGCTACCACCCAAAAACGGGTGCGCTGGGTATTTATACCCAGGCTTTGGGCATAATGATCTCCTAACAACAAGCCGTTAATTGATTTAAGATGTACCAGGCTAATGGTCAGGCCAGCCACGAGTGCAAGGGCCAACACAGCCATTTCGCTCCAGGAGGTGGTGCCTACGCTGCCTAGGTTCCAGATCATAAAAGCCTGCAAATCGTCTGCGCGACTGATGTATTGAAGTACCGCTACCACTGAGGATACGGCCGCACTGATCATTAACCCTATAATTAATAAAGAGGTATTGTCGGTGATTTTACGCGAAATGGTCATCACCAGCAAAAAAACGCCAGCCGACCCGACACTGGCCGCGACCGCCACCGACCAAGGCGAGGTAAGCAGGCTTCCCCGAAGGACCGAAGACATTAAAAGAAAGGCCACTAGCAGGCTGGCGCCTGAGCTCAGCCCCAACACATCGGGGCCCGCCAGCGGATTTCTAAACAGCGTTTGCATCATCAACCCGCTTGCTCCCAGGGCGGCTCCCGCCAATACGCAGGTGGCAGCTTTGGGTATTCTAAACTGCCAGAGGATGACATGATTTGAGTTCTGATCGGAAAAAAGCGCTTGTAGAAGGTCGAAGGCGGGTATGGCCAGGCTGCCAGTGGAAACATTAACCAAAAAGAGCAATACCAGGCCTGCGGCAAAAAGTAGATAAAGTTGGATGAGGGAGCGCCTTTGCATGCGAAGTGGTTGCAAATAAAAGGGTTTTAAAGACGCCTGAAAACGGGCGGCCCCAAGCACAGGCGTGCAAAACATAACCTGTTGATAATCAAATTAAAACCAGAAGAGTCGGGGCTGCCGCTTAAAACCTAATCTTTTTTTGAAACCCGCACTTGGTAACTAATCTTTAGTTCCTATCTTTGCAGTCCTTTTTGCGTGACAAAACCCGCAAACTGACTTAAAAACAAGCAAAATAGGTTTCAACCATGCCCGGAATAATAGGACGTAAAGTAGGAATGACCAGCGTTTATGACGCAGCCGGCCAGAATGTGGCGGTTACGGTTATTGAGGCAGGACCCTGCGTAGTTACTCAATTGAAGAATGTTGAGACAGACGGCTACCGTGCGGTTCAATTAGCCTTTGGCGAGAAGAAGGAGAAAAACACCTCGAAGCCAATGTTGGGTCATTTCAAAAAAGCAAACACTACTCCGAAGCGTTCGGTGGTCGAGTTTCGCGATTTCCGCAAAGAATTCGATGGTATTGTTGAGCTTGGAAGGGAAATTCGTGTGCAGGATGTATTCGCAGAGGGCGACTTTCTTGATGCAGTAGGCACATCGAAAGGTAAGGGCTTCCAGGGTGTGGTGAAGCGCCACGGCTTTGCTGGTGTGGGTGGTCAAACCCACGGTCAGCACAACCGTCTGCGTGCACCCGGTTCAATGGGTAACGCTTCCTTCGCTTCGCGGGTAATCAAAGGCAAGCGCCTTGCGGGCCGTATGGGTGGCGACCGCGTAAAAACAACCAACCTGAGGGTTGTCAAAATCATGCCCGAGCAGAATTTGATTTTAGTAAGCGGTTCCGTTCCCGGAGCCAAGAATTCAACGATAATCCTTCAAAAGTGATGGACGTAGCAGTTGTTAAATATAGTGGCGAGAATACAGGCCGTACGGTGAGCCTCTCTGGCGATGTATTCGGCATCGAACCGAACGATCACGCGATCTGGTTGGATGTAAAAAGCATTCTGGCCAACCAGCGCCAGGGCACGCACAAGTCGAAGCAGCGTAATGAAATTACCGGCTCGTCTAAAAAGTTAAAGAAGCAAAAAGGTACAGGTGGTGCCCGTGCGGGTAACATCAAAAACCCTCAGTTCAAAGGTGGTGGCCGTGTTTTCGGTCCTCAGCCACGCGATTACTCCTTCAAGCTGAACAAGAAAGTTAAAGACCTGGCTCGCAAGTCGGCCCTGGCTTACAAAGCAAAAGATAATTCCATTGCCGTTCTGGAGGATTTCAGTTTCGAATCGCCCAAAACCAAGCAGTACCAAAACATGCTCAAATCGCTCTCGCTGGCAGATAAGAAAACCTTGCTGGTGTTGCCTGAAGCAAACAGCAGTATTGCATTGGCTGGCCGCAACATCCAGAATACCAAAATCATCACTGCTGCGCAAATCAACACGTACGATGTGATGAATGCAGACCAACTGATTTTGGTGGAGAGCTCTATCAATAAGATTGATAACATTTTAAATAAGCAGTAATCCAATGAGCATTTTAAGAAGACCCCTGGTTACTGAAAAAGTCTCTGCCTTGAACGAGAAGGGCAAGTACGGATTCATCGTAGATATCAGCGCGAACAAAGTTGAAATCAAAAAGGCGGTAGAGAAGATGTACGGTGTAAACGTAGAGCGTGTAAACACCATGAGCGTAATGGGCAAGCAGAAAGTGCGCTACACCAAAGCAGGTGTGCTGGCAGGCCGCAAGCCCAACTACAAGAAGGCCATTGTTACACTGGCCGAAGGTGAAGTGATCGATTTTTATAACAACGTTTAATACAGATAGCAATCATGGCGTTGAAGAAATTAAGACCGGTAACACCAGGAACCCGCCATAGACTGGCACCAGGTTTCGATGACATTACCGAGCGTGTGCCTGAGAAATCTTTGGTAGTAACGCTGAAGAAAACCGGTGGCCGTAATAGCCAGGGTCGCCTTACCATGCGCTATATTGGTGGTGGCCACAAGCAGAAATTGCGCCTGATCGACTTCAAGCGCGATAAGTTTGGCATACCTGCCACGGTGAAATCTATTGAGTACGATCCTACCCGCACGGCACGTGTGGCCTTGTTATACTATGCAGATGGTGCCAAGTCGTACATCATCGCGCCACAGGGTTTGAAAGTAGGACAGACCGTAGTTTCAGGAGAAGATGTAGCGCCTGAAGTAGGCAATGCACTTCCGCTGGCAAAAATTCCGGTGGGAACGGTTGTTCATAACGTAGAAATGAAGCCTGGAAAAGGCGCATCGATTGCCCGCAGCGCTGGCTCTTTTGTACAGTTGGTAGCTCGCGAGGCCGGTTACGCTACGCTGAAGATGCCGTCAGGCGAAATGCGTAACGTGTTGGCCCGTTGTATCGCTACCGTTGGCTCAGTATCCAATGCCGAGCACATGAACGAGAGCGTGGGTAAGGCAGGCAGAAGCCGATGGAGAGGTATTCGTCCGCGCACACGTGCAGTAGCCATGAACCCGGTAGATCACCCAATGGGTGGTGGCGAAGGCCGTGCATCCGGTGGTCACCCGAGGTCGCGCAAGGGCTTGCTGGCAAAAGGAAAGAAAACACGCCATCCGAAAAAGTATTCTGATAACCTAATCATCGCAAGGAGGAAGAAATAATGGGACGTTCAGTAAAAAAAGGTCCGTACCTGGACGCACGTCTGGCCAAAAAGGTTGAGACGATGGAAAAGTCGGGAAAGAAATCCGTGATCAAGACATGGTCTCGCAGATCTACCATTACACCCGATCTTATCGGTCACACCTTTGCGGTGCACAATGGTAACAAGTTTATACCTGTGTATGTAACCGAGAACATGGTGGGGCACAAGTTGGGTGAATTTGCACCTACCCGCACCTTCAAGGGTCACTCAGGAAATAATAAGGCATAAGAAATTCTGATAAGCAATTCCGGCTATGGAAACGGTAGAAAAGAAAACAAAAAGATCGGTACTGAAGAGAGCCAAAATTGCAGCCGCTAAAGAAGCTGCCAAGACGGGCCCTGGTGTTGCCTATCTCAAAGATGTACCTACTTCGCCTCGCAAAATGCGTTTGGTGGCTGATTTGATCCGCGGTGTAGATGCTTTCAAAGCATTGAATATTCTTAAGTTCGAGTCGAAGCACCCCGCAGGCAGGCTGGAGAAGCTGTTGACATCGGCCATGGCCAACTGGAAGGCTAAGAACCCTGAAACAGATCTGGACAAAGCCGGCCTGTACGTAAAAGAAGTGTTTGTAGACGGAGGCAGAATTTTAAAGCGCCTTCGCCCTGCGCCTCAAGGCCGTGCGCACCGTGTGCGTAAAAGATCAAACCATGTAACATTGGTGGTGGCTCCCAAGGCTGCCGAAGTTGCAATTGAAACGAAAGCTGAATAAGAAAAGATAAAACGAATGGGACAAAAAATTAATCCTGTTGGACTTAGATTAGGAATCGTCCGCGGTTGGGACTCCAACTGGTTTGGTGGAAGCACCTTTGCCGACAAGCTGGTGGAAGACCACAAGATCAGAGATTACGTGAACGCCCGTATCCCCAAAGGCGGTATTGCCAAGGTAGTAATCGAGCGCACGCTGAAGAGAATTACCCTCACCATTCACACTGCTCGTCCCGGTGTTGTGATTGGTAAAGGCGGCAACGAAGTCGACAAGATCAAGGAAGAGTTGAAGAAGATCACCGGCAAGGATGTTCAGATCAACATCTTCGAAATAAAGCGTCCCGAGTTGGATGCCAAGCTGGTAGGCGAATCGATAGCCCAGCAGTTGGAAGCCCGTATCTCTTATCGCAGGGCCATGAAGCAAGCCATTGCCTCAGCCATGCGCGTAGGTGCAGAAGGTATTAAAGTAAAATTGTCGGGTCGTTTGGCCGGAGCCGATATGGCCCGTACCGAACAATACAAGGAAGGCAGAATTCCGCTGCACACACTTCGAGCAGACATTGATTACGCTATTTCTGAAGCCCAAACCGTGTACGGCAAAATCGGCATCAAAGTGTGGATATTCAAAGGCGAAGTATATGGCAAACGCGATTTGTCGCCTAACGTAGGCCTGATCAGCAACGAGCCTAAAGGCGGTGCACAAGGGGGCGGTGGTGAAAGACGCGGCCGTGGTGGCGAGCGTGGAGAACGCAGAGAGCGTGGTGGCGAAAGACGCAACCGTGGCGGAGACAGGAAATAATAGCTAAGGACAGATAAACAAGAACTGAGTCATGTTACAACCGAAGCGTACGAAATTCAGGAAGACACAGAAGGGCCGCGTGAAAGGCCTGGCTACCCGTGGTCACTCCATTGCATTTGGTTCATTCGCCCTGAAAGCATTAGAACCCGGATGGATTACCGCTCGCCAGTTGGAGGCTGCCCGTGTGGCAGTTACCCGCGCCATGAAGCGCGAAGGGCAGGTGTGGATACGCATCTTCCCCGACAAGCCCGTTACCCGTAAGCCCGCAGAGGTTCGTATGGGTAAAGGTAAAGGTGCGCCCGAATATTGGGTAGCGGTTGTAAAGCCAGGAACCATTCTGTTTGAAGCGGGTGGTGTAAACATGGCTACCGCTAAAGAAGCGCTGGCATTGGCAGATGGCAAATTGCCGCTTAAAACCAAGTTTACAGTAAGAAGAGATTACGTAGAATAAGAGCCGTTATGAAAAACGTAGAAATAAAAGGATTGACTGTAGCCGAGTTGCAGGAGAAAATCGGCAGCGAGCAGGAGGCCCTTCGCAAAATGAAATTTGCGCACCAGGTGTCGGCCATAGAAAACCCGATGAAGATCAAGGAAACGCGCAAGCTCATTGCCCGGCTTAAAACGGAGTTAACGGCTAAAGAAAAGGTGAAGTGATTGCGGCAAAAACCGCATGACGCATAACAACCAGTATATGGAAAGGAATTTAAGAAAAGAGAAAGTAGGTACGGTGGTGAGCAACAAGATGCAAAAATCCATCACCATTGCTGTAAACCGTAAGGTGAAGCACCCTATCTACGGAAAATTCATGAACAAGACCACCAAGTTCATGGCCCACGATGAGAAGAACGAGGCCGGCATTGGCGATACCGTTCGCATTATGGAAACACGCCCGCTCAGCAAAAGCAAGCGTTGGAGACTAGTTGAAATCATAGAAAAAGCGAAGTAATCATGATACGCACCGAGAGCAGACTAACCGTAGCCGATAACAGCGGAGCCAAAGAAGTGCTCTGTATGCACGTACTGGGCGGCACCAGAAGACGCACCGCCAGCGTGGGCGATAAGATTGTGGTAACGGTGAAATCCGCGTTGCCCACCAGCCAGGTAAAGAAGGGTACCGTGTCTAAAGCGGTGATCGTTCGTACCAAGAAAGAAATCAGAAGAAAGGATGGCTCTTACATTCGCTTCGAAGACAACGCAGCCGTGTTGCTGAACGCACAAGACGAACCCCGTGGCACCCGTATTTTCGGCCCCGTGGCACGCGAACTGCGCGACAAGCAATTCATGAAAATTGTTTCACTGGCCCCTGAAGTACTGTAATCATGGAAAGGAAACACAACAAGCAGCCCAAGCTGCATATCCGCAAAGGCGATAAGGTAAGAATTATTGCCGGAGACGATAAAGGCAAAGAAGGCCGTGTACTGGAAGTGTTGGTAGATAAGAAGCGCGCACTGGTAGAAGGCGCCAACATTATTACCAAACACCAGAAGCCATCTGCCGGTAAGCCGGAAGGTGGAATCAAAAAGGTGGAGGGCAGCATCCACATCAGCAACCTGATGTTGATAGACCCCGCCAGTGGAAAGCCTACCCGCGTTGGCCGCAAACTCAACGAAAAAGGTAAGCTGCAGAGATACGCTAAGAAAACAGGAGAACTAATTAAGTAATGGCAACGCCCAGATTAAAAGAGAAGTACACCAAGGAAATCCTGCCGGCACTGAAGGAAAAGTTTCAGTACAAGTCGATCATGCAGGTTCCTAAAATCGAAAAGATTTGCATCAATAAGGGTATTGGTGCAGCGGTGGCAGACAAAAAGTTGATCGATGTGGGGGTGGAGGAATTAACCACCATCACCGGCCAGAAGGCAGTAGCAACACGTTCGAAGAAAGACATTTCGAACTTTAAGTTGCGTGGCAACCAGCCCATAGGCGCCAAAGTAACTTTGCGTGGCAACCGCATGTACGAATTCATGGATCGCCTGATGAATGTGGCGCTGCCACGCGTGCGCGACTTTAAAGGCGTTAGCGACAAGGGTTTTGATGGCCGTGGTAACTACACCCTCGGTGTGAAAGAACAGATCATCTTCCCAGAAATCTCCATCGATAAGGTGCAGAAAATTAACGGTATGGACATCACCTTTGTGACGTCTGCCAAGAGTGATGAAGAGAGCTACGAGCTCCTGAAAGCTTTCGGGATGCCTTTTGTAAATAAAAACTAAGAACAAGCATGGCTAAATTATCAATCATTGCCAGGACCCAGAAGAAAGAAGAGTTGGTGAAGCGTTATGCGGCCAAGCGCAAGGCTTTAAAAGAAGCAGGCGATTGGGCGGGTTTGGATAAGCTTCCCCGCAGTTCTTCGGCCGTTCGCTTGCGCAACCGTTGCAAGTTAACCGGCCGTCCACGTGCCTACATGCGGAAATTCGGCATTTGCCGGAACCAGTTCCGCCAGTTGGCCGCAGAGGGTAAAATCCCTGGACTGACCAAGGCAAGCTGGTAAGCCGGCTTTTACATTAGGTTGCTGAGTATCAAGGCCCCGGAGCGGGGAACCAGATAACAGTTTGAATATCAAAAATTGTTAGATATCTTTGCAGCCCGTTTCAAAAAAACGGGTTTGCATTTTTAAGAAAGAAAAATGAAGACGACTGACCCCATAGCAGATTATTTAACGCGGCTGCGCAACGCCATTAAAGCCCGCCACCGCGTTGTTGAAGTGCCTGCCTCCAACCTGAAGAAGGAGATTACCAAGGTATTGTTCGACAAAGGGTATATCCTGAACTACAAGTTCGAGGAAACCTCGAACAAGCAGGGTTCCATTAAGATTGCTCTTAAGTACAATCCCGAAACCCGCGAGTCGGCCATCAGTAAACTGGAGCGCATCAGCTCACCCGGTCTGCGCCAATATAAACCGGCTGCCGAATTACCGAAGGTATTAAACGGCCTGGGTATCGCCATCCTTTCTACTTCGAAGGGCGTGGTAACGGATAAAGAAGCCCGCGTGATGAATGTGGGGGGGGAAGTATTGTGTTACGTTTATTAATGCAGCGCTATGTCACGAATTGGTAATAAAATAATTGAACTGCCCAAAGGTGTTAGCTGCACATTCAACGCAGGCGAACGCCAGGTGGTGGTAAAGGGCCCCAAAGGTGAGTTGAAGCAGGTAATTGAGCCTGATTTCAAAATTGAAATTGAGGGCGACAAGGTTACCGTGGTGCGCCCTACCGAACAGAAGCGCCACAAGTCGCAACATGGGTTGTACCGCGCCCTTATTGCTAACATGGTAGAAGGTGTAAGCAAAGGCTACCGCAAGCAGATGGAGCTGGTAGGTGTAGGTTACAAAGCAAATGCGCAGGGCAATGTGTTAGAGTTGAGTTTGGGCTATTCGCACAACGTGTTTGTAGCGATTCCCAGTGAGCTTAAACTACAGGCAGCACAGGAAAAAGGTCAGAACCCTACCATTACTTTGGAAGGGATTGATAAGCATTTGATTGGCCAGGTAGCCGCCAAAATCAAATCCCTCCGTAAGGTGGAGCCCTACAAGGGTAAGGGTATACGCTTTGTGGGTGAGTATGTACGTAGAAAAGCTGGTAAAGCAGCTGCTAAATAAGATATAGTATGTCCAATATAAAGACCAAAGAAGGCAGACGGAACCGCATTAAGATGGGTATCCGCGCAAAACTGGAGGGAACAACAGAACGCCCCCGCTTGTCGGTTTTCAAGAGCAACAAGGCGATCTATGCTCAGATTATTGACGACAGCAAAGGCCACACGGTAGTAGCTTCCAGCTCGGTAGAATTGGATAAGAAAGGCGGAGTGAACCTGACGATTTCTAAAAACGTAGGTAAGAAGCTGGCAGAAAAGGCTGTGGCCTCAGGCATCAACGCCATCGTATTCGATCGTAACGGTTACCTGTATCACGGAAATATCAAAGCTTTGGCAGAAGGTGCCAGAGAGGGAGGTTTAAAATTCTAATAGCATGACACAAAGCAACGTCAGCACGGTTAAAGCCAGCGAAATAGACCTGAAAGAAAAGGTAGTAGCCATACAGCGTGTAGCCAAGGTGGTGAAAGGTGGTAGACGCTTCTCCTTCTCGGCCATTGTAGTTGTGGGCGATGGAAACGGAGTGGTAGGGTATGGATTGGGCAAAGCCAATGAAGTAACCGATGCCATCACCAAAGGCATTGACGATGCCAAGAAGCATCTGGTAAAGGTGCCCATTATTAAAGGCACTGTGCCCCACGAATCGATCGGTAAGTTTGGCGGTGGCCACGTATTGCTGAAGCCCGCTTCGCCTGGTACAGGTGTAATTGCAGGTGGTGCCATGCGTGCCGTGCTCGAAAGTGCCGGTGTACACAACGTACTGGCTAAGTCTAAAGGATCTTCTAACCCGCACAACGTGGTGAAGGCTACCTTTAAAGCACTTACCACCATGCGCGATGCTTACACCATTGCACGTAACCGCGGAGTAGAATTGACTAAAGTTTTCAACGGATAAGAGTCATGGCAAAAGTTAGAATTACTCAAACCCGCAGTATGATCAAAAGACCTGAAACCCAGCAGTTGACTATTCAGTCGTTGGGTTTGGGTAAAGTGCATGCTTCTGTGGAAGTGGAATACACGCCTCAGATCAAAGGCATGGTAAAGAAAGTGAGTCATTTAGTGAGCGTAACGGAATTATAAAATTTAGTGAGCGTAACGGAATTATAAAATGAAGCTGCATACACTTAAGCCGGCAGCCGGCTCAACAAAAACCAACAAGCGCCTAGGCCGTGGTCAGGGTTCGGGTGGTAGCACCGCAGGCCGTGGTCACAAAGGTGCCCAGTCGCGTTCTGGTTACCACAAGAAAATAGGTTTCGAAGGTGGTCAGATGCCTCTGCAAAGACGTATCCCCAAGTTCGGCTTTAAGAACAACAACAAAGTTGTTTTCAAGAGTGTAAACTTAGATGCCCTAGAAACACTGGCGCAGAAAGTAAAAGCTTCTGATATCACTGTTCAGACATTGATTGATAATGGTATTGTGGGCAAGAAAGATAAAGTGAAAGTGTTGGGAAGAGGTGAGTTGAAGTCGAAACTGAATATTTCGGCCCACGCATTCTCAGAAACAGCAACGAAAGCGATTCAAAACGTAGGCGGCACCGCTACAACTATTTAAGGAATGAAGCGATTCTTTACGACCATAAAGAACATTTTTTCGATTGAGGACCTGCGCATCCGGATCTTGAACACCATTGGGTTCCTGATCATTTTCCGCCTGGGTTCTTATATCGTGTTACCTGGTGTAGATGCCAACTTACTCTCTGGCTCTGCACAAGGTGGTATTTTCGATTTGTTGAATACCTTCCTGGGTGGGTCGTTTAGCCGTGCTTCCATTTTTGCATTGGGCATTATGCCCTACATTTCCGCATCCATCGTGGTGCAGTTGTTAACAGTAGCAGTTCCGCACTTCACCAAGCTTCAGAAAGAAGGCGAAAGCGGTCGTAAAAAACTGAATCAGTTTACACGTGTACTGACCATCCTCATCACCACGGCACAGTCGTATGCTTACTTAAGAGCCACGATTAACGCTGAGGCGATCATGAACCCGGGTTTGTTCTTCACGGTAAGCTCTATCATCATACTGGTAGCCGGCACTATGTTCTGCATGTGGTTAGGCGAGCGCATTACCGACAAGGGTATAGGCAACGGTATCAGCATGCTGATTATGATCGGTATCGTATCTCGTTTCCCTGCGGCCCTCATTCAGGAAGCAACGGGTAAGGGCATGAATGGTGCGCTGTTGTTCATCATCGAAATTCTGGCCCTGTTCTTCGTGGTGGTAGGTGTGATAGCACTTACGCAGGCTACCCGCAGAATTCCTGTGCAATACGCCAAGCAGGTAGTAGGCAATAAGTTGTACGGAGGCAAGCGCGACTTCATTCCCCTGAAGTTGAACTCGGCAGGCGTAATGCCTATCATCTTCGCGCAGGCGCTGATGTTCATTCCTCCGCTGGTGGCAGGTATCTGGAGAGACAGCGACATTGGCGCGTACGTGGGTACCACATTTGCTGACTTTACTTCGTGGCAATACAACCTGTTGTTTGCAACGTTAATTCTGGTGTTCACTTTCTTCTACACGGCTATTACCGTTCCCTCGAACGATATAGCGGACAATTTGAAACGCAACGGTGGTTTTGTTCCCGGCATTAAGCCTGGCAAACAGACCGCTGAGTTTATAGATAGTATTTTATCAAGAATTACGCTTCCTGGCGCCATCTTTCTGGCAGCGGTAGCCATCCTTCCCGCTTTTGCGGTAAAGGCAGGCATTGCACCTGAATTTGCCCAGTTTTATGGCGGTACTTCTCTGTTGATTCTGGTTGGCGTGGTGTTAGACACCCTGCAACAGATTGAGAGTTACCTGCTGATGAGACACTATGAGGGTATGATGAAGTCGGGACGCGTGAAAGGACGTTCTCAGTTTGCTGCGGCTTGAGGTTGAATGGTTCACTACAAGACGGCAGAAGACATTCAGAAAATTAAGGAGAGTGCCCAGGTTTTGGGCAGAGCTCATGCGGAAGTAGCACGGCACATAAAGCCCGGTGTGAAAACGAAAAAGCTGGATGAAATTGCCGAGACTTTTATACGTGACCACAAAGGCTTGCCTTCTTTTAAGAATTACCGCGGATTCCCGGCTTCGCTGTGCATCTCGGTAAACGAAGTAGTGGTTCATGGTTTTCCGAACGGCTACGAGTTGAAAGAGGGAGACATCATTTCCATCGACTGCGGAGTTCAATTGAATGGATTCCATAGCGACTCGGCTTATACCTACCCGTTGGAAGGTGCGAAGCCGGAGGTGCTCCAATTGCTGAACCGTACGTACAAATCGTTGTACCTCGGTATAGAGCAGGCCAAAGCGGGCAACCGCATTGGCGACATAGGGTTTGCGATACAACACTATGTAGAGCAGTTTGGATATGGTGTGGTGCGCGAGTTGGTGGGGCACGGTGTTGGAAAAAACCTGCACGAAGATCCGGAAGTGCCGAACTACGGAAAGAGGGGCAAGGGGGTGAAGATCGTTCCGGGAATGGTTTTCGCCATCGAACCGATGATCAACATGGGTACGAAAAACGTGGTGCAGGAGCGCGATGGGTGGACGATTCGAACCCGCGACCGTAAACCTTCTGCTCACTTCGAGCACATGGTAGCGATCTACGAGGACAAAACAGAGATTTTGACAACACACGAGTATATAGAAGAAGCATATTCATTCAAGTGGCGAAGCAAAAGTCAATAGAGCAAGACGGCACCATTACGGAGGCCCTTTCGAACGCGATGTTCCGCGTTCAATTGGAAAACGGCCACACTGTACTGGCGCACATATCGGGTAAAATGAGGATGCACTACATCCGCATATTACCGGGCGATAAAGTGAGGTTAGAAATGAGCCCCTACGACTTGTCTAAAGGGCGGATTATTTTTAGGTATAAATAAACCGATGGGGAAACCCAAAGGAGAAAAAGATAAATAACAAAGAGATGAAAGTAAGAGCTTCCATTAAAAAGCGCAGCGCGGATTGCAAGATTATCAGGCGCAAGGGCAAGTTGTACGTCATCAACAAGAAAAACCCCAGGTATAAACAAAGACAAGGATAAGCTATGGCACGTATTGCAGGTGTAGATATTCCAGATAACAAGCGGGGCGAAATAGGCCTCACGTACATCTATGGCATTGGCCGCAGGTCGGCACAAAACATTCTTACCAAAGCCGGTGTGGATTGGGACAAGAAGGTGAAAGAGTGGAACGATGAAGAGTCGAATGCCATTCGTGCCATCATTGCTGAGAAATACAGAATTGAAGGTGCACTGCGCTCTGAAGTGCAATTAAGCATCAAGCGCCTGATGGACATTGGTTCGTACCGCGGCTTGCGCCATCGCAAAGGGCTGCCGGTTCGTGGCCAGACTACCAAGAACAACGCGCGTACACGTAAGGGTAAGCGTAAGACGGTAGCCAACAAGAAGAAAGCAACTAAAGGTTAATTAGATTAAAAAATACTTTTCACATGGCGACAGCAGCATCGGAAAAGAAGAAAGATAAAAGCAAGAAGCGTGTTGTAAACGTTGAGGCGGTGGGTCAGGCCCACATCAAGGCAACGTTTAACAACATCATCATTTCCATGACCAACTCTACCGGGCAGGTAATCTCCTGGGCATCGGCTGGTAAGATGGGCTTTAAAGGTTCTAAGAAAAACACGCCTTATGCCGCACAAACGGCAGCGCAGGAGTGTGCCAGCAAAGCCTTTGAGTTGGGGTTACGCAAAGTGGAAGTATTTGTGAAGGGCCCCGGTGCCGGCCGTGAGTCTGCCATCCGTACTATTCAGGGTGCCGGTATCGAAATCACAACCATCAAGGATGTGACTCCGCTGCCGCACAACGGCTGCCGCCCTCCGAAGGCAAGAAGAGTATAACAGATTTTAGTTTTTAGAAATTAAGATATAAGAATAAAAAATGATCGATTGATTGAGGGAGTAAAATCTCGCATCAAGAAATCTCAAATCAAACATTAGAACATGGCAAGATACATCGGCCCCAAGGCTAGAATCTCGAGAAAATTTAGCGAACCCATTCTGGGCGAAAGCAAAGCGCTTCAAAAGAAGAACTATGCACCCGGTATGCACGGCAAAGGCAAAAAGCGCAAGCAGTCTGAGTATGCCGTGCAGTTGGCTGAGAAGCAAAAAGCCAAGTACATCTACGGTGTGTTGGAGCGCCAGTTCGCCAATACGTTCGATAAGGCTTCGCGCAAAAAAGGCGTTACCGGTGAGGTATTGCTTCAGTTGCTCGAATCGCGCCTGGACAACACGGTGTATCGCCTGGGTATTGCCCCTACACGCAGAGCTGCCCGCCAGTTGGTGGTGCACAAGCACATTGTAGTAAATGGCGATGTGGTGAATATCCCTTCTTTCACTTTGCGTCCGGGCGATGTGGTGGCCGTGCGCGAGCGCTCTAAGTCGCTTGAAACCATTACCAACAGCCTCTCGATTCAGGGTGCCAAAAAGTACAACTGGCTGGAGTGGGATGGTAGCGAAATGACGGGTAAACTGATCAACCTGCCTCCGCGCCAGGATATTCCGGAGAACATCAACGAGCAGTTGATCGTTGAATTGTACTCTAAGTAATCTTTTCACATTTAATCAAAATTGCCTATGTCAATATTAGCATTTCAAATGCCGGAGAAAGTGGTGATGGAAAAGTCAGACGACTTTCATGGTCTTTTTACTTTCAAACCACTGGAGAAAGGCTACGGTGTAACGATTGGTAACGCGTTGCGCAGAATCCTTTTGTCTTCGCTGGAAGGCTATGCTATTACCGGCATTAAAATACCCGGTGTGTTGCACGAGTTCTCAACGATTGAGGGCGTAGTGGAAGACGTGGCCGAAATCATTCTGAACCTGAAGCAGGTTCGTTTCAAGAAAGTTTCCGACAATTTCGATAACAAACTGACGGTTAGCATCAAGAAGCAGAAGCAGTTCAAGGCTGGCGATATTGCCAAGTTTACTTCTGCCTTCGAAATTCTGAACCCAGATCATGTAATCTGCAACCTGGACGAGGCCGCTCACTTTGAGATTGAACTGACCATCGAAAAGGGTCGTGGCTACCTGCCTGCAGAAGAGAACAAACCCAACGAGCAGGTATTCGGGTTCATTCCCATCGATGCGATCTTCACTCCCATCAAGAATGTGAAGTACAGCGTGGAGAACACACGTGTGGAGCAGAAGACCGACTACGAGAAACTAATTATTGATATTGAAACCGATGGTTCCATCCACCCTGAAAAGGCGTTGGAGGGTGCTGCATTCATACTGATTCAACACTTCCGTTTGTTCTCCGATAAGTCGATTGAACTCGAAACCGGTAAGGACAGCGAGATTGAACAGGTAGACGAAGAGTTGCTGCACATGCGCAAGCTGTTGAAAACGCCTCTTCACGACCTGGATCTGTCAGTACGTGCCTACAACTGCTTGAAGGCAGCCGATGTAAAAACGTTGGGCGATCTGGTACAGTTAGAAATTTCTGACATGATGAAGTTCCGCAACTTCGGTAAGAAGTCGTTGGCAGAATTAGAGCAATTGGTAGCAGAAAAGAATTTGACCTTCGGGATGGACCTCTCGAAATATAAACTGGACGAAGACTAATGAGACACGGTAAGAAAGTAAATCACCTCGGCCGGATGAAAGGGCATCGCGATGCGCTTTTGTCGAACATGGCCTCTTCGCTGATTTTGAACAAGCGAATTACCACTACGGTGGCCAAGGCGAAAGCATTGCGTAAATACGTAGAGCCTTTAATTACCAAGGCGAAGGATGACACCATGCATTCCCGCAGAACGGTGATGTCGTACCTGCAGAACAAGGAGTCGCTGAAGGCACTCTTTGGCGAAGTGGCAGGCCGTACCTCCGAGCGTCCCGGTGGTTATACCCGCATCATTAAGTTGGGCGAAACCCGCTTGGGCGACAACGCAGAAATGTGCCTGATGGAGTTGGTCGATTTCAACGACATCTATAAGAAAGACGGTGCCGAGAAAAAGGGTAAAACCCGTAGAAGCCGAGGCAAGGGCAAGAAGGCAGCCGCTACAGAGGCAGCCGCTGAGGCGCCCGCAGCAGAGGCCAGCACAGAAGAGAAACCGAAGAAAGCCAAAAAATCTGCAAAAAAGGCGGAGTAAGTGGAGGGCTTTCACTACGATAAACAGAGGGATTGGACATTGTTCAATCCCTTTTTTTATTGCCCGTAAACGGTTGTTCTAATTTTTGTGATGAACGCCCGGCAGATGCGGGATCTGAGGCTTATTTTTGTTAAACCAACCACTATAATACATTGAGCGACAAAGCATACTTACTCCTGGCAGACGGCCTTCTGGTGGAAGGCAAAGCCATAGGCAAGCGCGGCACCACTGGTGGCGAAATTTGTTTCAACACAGGTATGACTGGCTACCAGGAGATCTACACCGATCCTTCGTACTATGGGCAAATCATTGTAAATACCAGCGCCCACATTGGTAATTACGGCACGGTGGATGAAGAGCAGGAGTCGGGCGCGCCCAAAATTGCGGGCATTGTGGTGAACGAGTTCAGCAGCGAGTTCAGTCGCAAAACCGCCAAAGAGAGTTTGCAACAATACCTCGAGAAACACGGTGTGGTGGGTATTGCCGATATAGACACGCGCATGGTGGTGCGCTACATCCGCAGCAAGGGCGCCATGAATGCGTTGATATCTTCTGAACTTACGCCCGAGCAGATGAAGGCTGAACTGGCCAAGGTACCTTCTATGGACGGGCTCGAACTCTCTTCGGTGGTGAGCACCAAGAAGCCCTACTTCTTTGGCGAAGCCAACGCTACCTTTAGAATTGCTGCGCTGGACGTGGGCATCAAAACCAACATCTTGCGCAACCTGGCCTCCCGCGATTGTTACGTTCAGGTGTTCCCGGCAAAGACTACGTTCGCGGAAATGGAGAAGTGGAATCCACATGGTTACTTTATCTCGAATGGCCCTGGCGACCCATCGGTAATGGACTATGCCATCAAAACCGTAAAAGACATTTTGGCATCGAACAAGCCGGTATTTGGCATTTGTTTGGGCCACCAGTTGCTGGCACTGGCTTGCGGGCTCAGCACCTACAAAATGCACCACGGCCACCGCGGGCTCAACCACCCGGTTAAGAACCTCGTAAGCGGTTTAGGCGAAATGACTTCGCAGAACCACGGCTTTGCAGTGAGCGAGAAAGACATTGAAAAGAACAAAGATGTGGAAGTGACACACCTGCACCTGAACGACAATACAATCATGGGCATTCGCCTGAAGAATAAGAAAGCGTTCTCGGTGCAGTACCATCCGGAAGCTTCGCCCGGCCCCCACGATTCCAACTACCTGTTCGATCAGTTTGTGGCGATGGTGAAGGAGAATGAAAAAGTTACTGCCTGATCTGTCAATCAAGAAATCATAAATCGTTAAATCTAAAATTCGCCCTATGAGTTTAATCGAATCCATCCACGCCCGCCAAATTCTGGACAGCCGTGGTAACCCTACCGTTGAAGTAGATGTGTTTACAGAAAATGGTGCCTTTGGTCGCGCTGCCGTGCCCTCGGGTGCATCTACCGGCACCCACGAGGCAGTAGAATTGCGCGATGGTGACAAAAAAAGATATGTGGGTAAGGGCGTGTTGAAAGCAGTAGAAAATGTAAACAATAAAATAGCCGCAGAGGTTGTGGGCCTTTCCGTGTTCGATCAGAACCTGATCGACAAGGTAATGATTGAGTTGGATGGAACGAAGAACAAAGGTAAGCTGGGTGCAAACGCTATACTGGGCACTTCACTGGCGGTGGCGAAGGCAGCTGCCATGGAGGCAGGCCAATCGCTGTACCGGTACATGGGCGGGGTAAATGCCAACACACTGCCCGTGCCGATGATGAATATTTTGAATGGCGGAAGCCATGCCGATAACAGCATCGACTTTCAGGAATTTATGGTAATGCCGGTGAAGGCCGATACGTTCTCTGAAGCATTGCGTATGGGCACAGAGGTGTTCCATACCCTGAAGAAGGTGCTGCACGACCAGGGTCTTTCTACCAACGTGGGCGATGAAGGTGGCTTTGCTCCCAACATCAAATCCAATGAAGAAGCTATCGAGGTGGTATTGAAAGCAATCGAGAAGGCGGGCTTTAAGCCGGGCGTTGACATTTTCATAGCGATGGATGCTGCTTCGTCAGAGTTTTACGATGCCAAGAGCAAGACATATCATTTCAAGAAATCAGACGGTAAGAAGTTGAAGTCGGAAGAGATGGTAGAGTATTGGGCCAAGTGGGCCAAGAAATATCCTATTATCTCCATTGAAGATGGCATGGCCGAAGAAGATTGGGATGGCTGGAAGAAGTTGACAGATAAAATTGGCAGCAAAGTGCAATTAGTAGGCGATGATTTGTTTGTTACCAACGTGGAGTTCCTGCAAAAGGGCATCGACATGGGTGTAGCCAACTCGATATTGGTGAAAGTGAATCAGATTGGTTCGCTTACCGAAACGATTAATGCGGTGAACCTGGCCAAACGAAACAGTTATAAGAGCATCATTTCGCACCGTTCGGGCGAAACCGAAGACAGCACCATTGCCGACCTGGCCGTTGCTTTGAACACCGGACAAATCAAAACCGGCTCCGCTTCCCGCTCCGACCGCATGGCCAAGTACAATCAATTGATTCGTATTGAGGAAGAGTTGGGTGAGACAGCTGTGTTTCCGGGAAAGAATTTTTAGTCAAATCCATTGATAATCTTACAAAAAAGCCGGGCAAATGGCCCGGCTTTTTTGTTGCCACCGATGCCAACCGGATGAATAAAGCCGGGGTCTGATTTGGCTCAAAAATTCTATCTTTATCTCTCAACCGGTTGCTATGAAACGAACATACCTGCCCTTCGCCTCCTCATGCGTTACACTTTGCGTTGTTTTATTGCTTGCTTGCGAACAGCCCCCGGCTGATGTGCGGGTGAAAGAACTGGCGCCAGAACGGGCCAAAGAAATGGCGCGGGCAACGGAGGCTACCGTTTCACCACAACTGGCGCCAGGTCTCGTATTGAAGCTATGGGGTGTTGACTCGCTGGTGGCCGATCCGGTTTCTATCGACATCGATGACCTCGGAAGAATCTACTACACCCGCACCAACCGCCAGAAGGACTCTGAGTTCGACATCCGCGGCCACCAGGATTGGGAGATTGGCTCTATCCGCATCCAGACAATCGAAGAAAAACGTGCCTTTCTGAAACAAGTACTCGCACCAGAACTGAGTGATAAAAATCAATGGCTGCCCGATCTGAATGGTGATGGTTCGCACGATTGGCGCGACATGACTGTTCAGAAAGAGCATGTGTACCGGGTGGAAGATGTTTCGGGCGATACCGTAGCCGACCGCTCTCAGTTAGTGATCGAAGACTTTCACGATGAAGTAACCGATGCGGCTGGCGGTATACTGAAACATGGTAACGATTTGTTTGTGGGCATTGGTCCCGACCTGTGGCGCCTACAAGAAAATAAGTGGGGATTGGCGGCACAGAAAACATCCATCTCGCATGGTTATGGCATACACATTGGCTTTGGCGGCCATGGCATGTCGGGCATTGAAGTTGGCCCCGAAGGAAAGATCTACTGGCAGATTGGCGACATCGGCTTCAACGGTGTGGGGCCTGACGGACAAAAGTGGGAACACCCGAACAGTGGCGTTATTGTGCGTGCCAATCCCGATGGTAGCGACTTTGAGGTATTCGCCTATGGCAATCGCAACACGCACGAGTTTGTGTTCGATGAGTATGGCAACCTCATCAGCGAAGACAACGATGGCGACCACCCCGGTGAGAGCGAGCGCATTGTATATGTGGTAAATGGTGCCGACATCGGGTGGCGCATCAACTGGCAGTTTGGCAAATACCGCGACCCCAACAACAATACTTATAAAGTTTGGATGGACGAAAAGATGTATGTGCCACGCCACGAGGGACAGGCCGCTTATTTCCTGCCCACCATCCGCAATTTCGTGAACGGCCCAACGGGTATGCTTTATAATCCCGGCACTGCCCTGGGCCCGGAATATAAAAACACGTTCCTCATTGGTGAGTTTGTGGGCAACCCCACACGCTCGGGCATACACGCGTTTACGCTTAAGCCCAAAGGAGCTTCGTTCGAGTTTGGTGAATCAAAGCCTGTGGTGATGGGCATCCTTGCCACAGGCATCGACTTTGGTCCCGATGGCGCACTGTACATGGCCGATTGGATTGAAGGGTGGGGCACCAAGGACCATGGCCGTATCTGGCGGCTGGATGTGGCGAACCCCAACAAAGCAGAGCGTCAGCAAACGCGCGACCTGCTTGCAGCCGATTTTTCCGATTTAGAAGCCGATATGTTGGGTAGCCACCTGCGTAATCCGGATATGCGGGTGAGGCAGAAAGCCCAATTTGAATTGGCGGCACGAGGAAAAAATGGATTGGAAATTTTTAGGGAAGCCCTGCAACAGAAAGACCACCAGTTGGCAAGGGTACATGCCATTTGGGGTATTAGTCAGTTGGCGCGGAAGGATTTGACAATTGGAGCAGAGCTGGTGCCTTACCTGGCCGATGCCGATCCGGAAATAAGAGCGCAGGCCGCCAGATGGCTGGGTGATGTGCGTTACCGCGAGGCAGGTGAACAACTGATGGTCATGCTGAGAGATGATTATGCACGTGCCCGCTTCTTTGCGGCAGAGGCGTTGGGACGAACTGCTTACGAACCGGCTGTTCAGCCTTTGGTGGCACTTTTGGAAACCAATAACAATGAAGATAACTACATCCGCCATGCTGCCAGCCTGGCGTTGGCGCGCATTGGCCAACGCGAACCGGTTGTGGCCTTAGCTACCCATCCTTCTGGTGCGGTAAGGCTGGGTGCGGTGTTGACACTGCGCAGGATGAAAGACCCCGGCATTGCTGCCTTTTTGAAAGACAGCGATGAATACATTGTGGCGGAGGCGGCACGTGCCATTAACGATGACCTGTCGATACCGGAGGCGTTGCCTGCATTGGGTGAGGCGCTGGCAGAAACACGTTTCGCCAGCGAGCCTCTTTTACGCAGGGCCATTAACGCCAACTTGCGGGTAGGCACTACGAATGCCATGCAATTGCTAATAGATTATGCCCTGCGCGAAGGTGCGCCCGTGGCCATGCGCGCGGAGGCCATAGATGCATTAAGCACGTGGGCCAAGCCTTCTGTGCTCGACCGGGTAGATGGCCGTTACCGCGGTGAAGTGGTGCGCGATGGGTCGGAAGTGCAGGCCAGAGGAGGCACCGCTTTGATTGCATTACTTAGCCACCGGCAAGCCCCCCTGCGTATGAAAGCTGCTCAGGCAGCAGGCCGCCTGGCGCTGAAGGATGCAGCAGACGCATTGTTGATTCGGTTGAAAACAGATGCCGACAAGGAGGTAAGGGAAACCGCATTCCGTGCCCTGGTGTCTCTGGGTACGGACAAAACGGAACAGGCCATCCAGGTGGCATTGGCAGATAAAGAAAAGAATGTGCGCGTGGCTGCGCTCGACCTGCTACCCACAGCCGGACTGCCACCCGCAACGATGGTGATACTATTGAATGACGTGATCAATACCCAAACCATGGAAGAGAAGCAGGCAGCCATCACCACGTTGGGCACGTTACCATTTTCAGAAACAGAAAAAACATTCGAGTTGTTGTTGGCGCGGTGGGCTTCGGGTAAGCTGCCGGCAGAAGTGCAACTTGAATTGTCCGATGCCATCGATAGTACAAAGTCTGCCGACCTGAAGCAACGGTTCCGTGCCATCAGCCGTTCGGCCTCACCCGATTCGTTGAAGGCACAGTATGCCGGTGCTTTGCTCGGAGGCGATCCCCGAAAGGGTGCCGGTATTTTCTGGGGACACCCCACAGCGCAGTGCGTGCGTTGCCATTCCTTCAACGACTATGGCGGCACGGCCGGCCCCAGGATCAATGGCGTGGGTGCGCGGCTAACGCGCGAACAATTGCTGGAATCGTTGATAAACCCCAGTGCACGTATTGCCCCCGGCTATGGCGTGGTAACGCTGGAGTTAAAGGAGGGTGGAAGGCTGAGTGGCATTTTGTTGGAGGAAAGCCCGGAGGGCTACAAACTGAAGGTGGGCGACAAACCAGATACGTTGATTAGCAAAGCGTCTGTATCCAGGCGCATCGATTCCCCTTCGAGTATGCCACCCATGCAATACCTGCTAACCAAAAAAGAAATTCGCGATGTGGTGAGTTTCCTAGCTACGCTCGACAAGGAAGAATGACCGTTGGGCTACCGCGGAAACTGCTCCAAAGGAAAGGTCATCACCACCTCCTTCAGTTTGTCCAGGCTCACCTTTTCACCGGTCATGGTGAGAAAAAAGCGATCGCAGATGCCGAGGAAAATCCGTGACGTATCGCTTTGGCGGTGGTACGACTCCCAACCGCTGCAGTTGTCCATTTGCAGCGTGCGCAGCACCACCGAGTCCGAATCTACCAGGTCATCGTGGTTCCACTTGCGCATGGCTTGTGTGTACATCATGGGAGCGTTCTTGAAATCAAAAAGAAGTATTTTGATTTCCTTTTCACCGGCTGCCTGAAATCGTTTCTCGCACAGGGAGTAGGTTATGTTACCTACGGTCATGCGTTTGCTCTTGAAATCGGTATCGCTGCGGAATCCTTTTATTTTATCAGGTACCAGCTTCAGCACCTCATCGGGCGAAAGCTCGCGATGGGGTTGGCCGGTTAAAGGCGAACCTACCATCAAAAAACCCAGGAAAAGTGTGAACCATTTCACCAGCAGAAGATAGGATATTTTGAGTGAAACGCGGGTTCCCCTGAAAAGATTATCTTGTAATTTATTGAAAATCTTTATCTTCGTGTTACCATTTTTTAAACTATGCTCAAAAAGTTACCTCCTATTTTTCGCAATTTTTACTTCGTAACCGGTGGGTGTTTTTTGGTGTGGATGCTCTTTCTCGATTCCAACGACCTGGTTTCACGATTCAGGATGACGGCCAAGCTTATTGCCCTTGAGCGTGAGAAAGCCTACTACCAGGAGAAAATAGCGGAGGTGGAGAAAGACCGCCAGGAACTGATGACCAACAAAGAGACCCTGGAAAAGTTTGCACGCGAAAAGTACCTGATGCGTAAGGAAACCGAAGATGTGTTCGTTATTGTGGAGGAAGACTAAAATCATGAAAAATCTGCTGCTGGTTCTGCTTTTGTTGATGGTGGGTGTGGCATACGCGCAACGCAACCAGAAAGGAAAAAACAGCGCCCAGGGTCTGCCCCTGTCGGAGCGTCTGTATTTTGGCGGAGGCGGAGGTTTTGGCGGGGGCACAGACTTCAACGGATTCAGGTACACGTCCATCAGTGTAAGCCCCCTGATGGGCTACCGTATCACCTTGCCCTGGTCGGTGGGGGCTATGGTCAATTACAACTATGTTCGCTACCCCGATATTGATCTCACGCTGCAACAGTATGGCATCAGCCCTTTTACGCGCTACCAGTTTGGCAGACTGTTCGCCTATGGCGAATATTCTATGATCAGCGCGCCCTCGTTCGACAACTCCGCACGCAGGTGGTACAACCGGCTACCGCTGGGGTTAGGTTATTCCATTCCGGTGGGCCAACGAGCGGCCTTAAATGCCATGGCACTGTACGATGTGATGTACGACAAGCGCAATTCAGTTTTCCAGTCGCCCTGGATTATTCGGGTGTTCTTCTCTGCGGGTGCTATTTCCTTCTAGACAGGAAGGGTCACCTGCATTTTGGTGGCCAGTTGTTTTAAGTCTTCTACTACTTTTTCATTCAGCGGAATACCTTCGCTTCTTCGCAACGCTTCACTTTCTCTTTCCGGGTCGCCCGGAATTACCACGGCTGGTTGCCCTTCTATGTTTTTGGCGCTGCGGAACCGCCTGATCCAGTTGTCCATGTGGGTTTTAAATTCAGTCGCGGGGCGGAATGCATCCACCCGCATGGCGCCAAAGAAGTGACCAATGCCTTCGCCCACGGGGTCGGCCGGTGGCGCCAGAAAGCTGACAAAGGGGGGCACCCACGGCCCGTAGTTGGCTCCGCTTAAAACAGCGGAGAAAATATCTACCCACGCTCCGAGGCAGAAACCTTTGTGGCTGCCGTGTTCGCGGTCGCTGCCGAGTGGTATCAGCGCTCCGCCCTCTTTCAATTCGTGCGGGTTGGTGGAGGGGCTACCGTCTTTCTTTTGAATCCACCCCAGTGGCGCCTCCTGGTTTTTGCGTTGCAGAATTTCCAGTTTACCGTTGGCGGCTGTGGTGGTGGCAAAGTCGGCCACGAAAGCCGGCTCCTCTCCGGCCGGAATGGCCACACAGATGGGGTTGGTGCCCAGCAAACGTTCTACCGAAAATGTAGGAGCCACCAGCGGGCTGGCGTTGGTCATGGCCATGCCAATCATTTCATGTGGCAGGGCCATCATGGCGTGGTGGCCGGCAATGCCAAAGTGGTTGGAGTTCTTTACCGCCACCCAACCCGTGCCACAAGTCTTTGCTTTTTCGATGGCTATCTCCATGGCTTTGGGCGCAACTACCAGGCCCAGGCCCCGGTCGCCATCAACTACAGCTGTGCTGGGCGATTCGTGCACCGTGCGAATGTGGGGTTGTGCGTTGATGCGGCTGGCCTCCCACAGGCGCACATAGCCGCTCAGGCGTGCCACCCCGTGCGAGTCGATGCCACGCAAGTCGGCACCAAGCAACACTTCGGTGGCGCGCACGGCATCTGCAGGAGGGCACCCCATTTTCTTGAAAACAGCCAGTGTAAACGCTGCCAGATCGGCATAGGAAATAATTTGATCCATAGTTGATTCAACGAAGAATCAAAAGTACCGCATTCGGCAGAATAGAACATTGCCTTTGATGCATTTGTCTGGATGCCATTTATTTTTCTGAGTTTTGTGGAATCGGTATGTTTTCTGCATCTACCTGCCAAAATGTTTTAACCATGAAAAAGACCCTGATTGGAACGTGGCTCACCGTGTTGTTGATGACGGCTTACGCCCAACCTGAAAAGCAAATCGATTCGAATATTACGGATGTAACCGTGTTTTTGGCCAAGGCGCAGGTAACGCGGCTGGCGCAGACTTCGTTGCAGCCCGGCAAAACCCATCTGGTGTTCACGGGCCTTACCTCGCTGCTCGACCCGGCCAGCATACAGGTGGCCGGCAAAGGCAACTTTGTGATTCTGGGCATCAACCACCGGCAAAACTTCTTGTCGGAAGTAAATATGCCCAAGGCCCTGCAGGTATTGAAAGATTCGGTGGTGTACTATCAACGGCAGGTGGCAACAGAGCAGAGCCAGAAAGACATTCTGGCTAAGGAAGAACAGATGATTCTCAGCAACCAGAAAGTAGGGGGTGCCAACCAGAACCTTACCGTAGCTGAGTTGAAAGCCATGGCCGATTTCTTCCGCACACGGCTGGGCGAGATAGCTGCCTCAAAAATGAAGGCCGATGAGAAAGTAAAAAAAGCAAACGACCGTGTTGCGCGCCTGCAGCGACAAATAGCCGAGCAAACCGATGTGTACAGACGCAACACCAGCGAAATTGTGGTGAGTGTTTCAGCCGAGGCTGCCACCACCGCTGCCCTCACGCTTCAATACGTGGCCTCGAATGCCGGCTGGAATCCGGTGTACGACCTGCGCGCCAGCAACACGCAATCGCCCGTTCAGCTTAGCTACAAGGCCAACGTATTTCAGGCTACGGGCGAAGAGTGGAAGAACGTGAAGTTGAAACTTTCCACCGCCAACCCGAACGAGAGTGGCCTGAAGCCCGAGTTGCTCACCTGGTACCTGGATTTCTACCAGCCCATCGCTTACAAAGAATATCGTGGCCGTGACATGATGAAGATGCAGGCGCCCGCAGCAGCCGCAGAAGAAGTAACCATGGATGCCGAAGTGACTGCCGAAACCGTGGCCGACTTTGTCAATACGTTGCAAACTACCCTCAACACCGAGTTCGACATCTCCATTCCCTATTCCATTGCCTCTGCGGCCAAACCCACCGTTGTAGATATACGCAACCACAGTTTGAAAGCCGCATTTGAATATGCCGTGGCACCCAAGCTCGACCCCGATGCCTTCTTGCTGGCCAAAGCCACCGGCTGGGAGGAATTGAGCCTGCTGCCGGGCGAAGCCAACATTTTCTTCGAGGGTACTTTTGTAGGCAAAACGTTCATCGATCCCAACTCCATTCAAGATACGCTTTCGGTATCGATGGGTCGCGACAAGCGAGTGGTGGTGAAGCGCGAGAAACTGAAAGACCTGACCACCCGCAAACTGATAGGCAGCAGCCAGCGCGAGACCTATGCTTATGAAATCTCGGTGCGCAACACCAAAGCCGAGGCGGTAAAGATTACGGTGGAAGACCAGGTGCCTGTTTCGATGCAGTCGCAGATTGAGGTAACCACCGTGGATGCCGGTGGCGCCAAGGTAGATACCACCACAGGCAAGCTTATCTGGGTGCTGACATTGGCCCCCAACGAAACGCGCAAGGTGGTGTACAAGTACGAGGTGAAGTATCCCAAAGACAAGCGTGTAAGCGGCCTCTGACGAACAGCCAAAGCGCGCGAGTAGCTTGTAGTACCCAAAAATGCGAAAGCCCCTGCCAGCAATGGAGGGGCTTTTCTCGTTGATGCAGTTCTTGAACGTAGTGAGAGGCCCCCGGGAAAGTTTGCACGCGAGAAGGTGGATTGCCTCGAAATCCATCCAGCTATTAATTTGTTCGGCAAGCCTCCACGTGTGATGCTTTCTATACGGAGATTCCTCGGTCGATTGTATCTGCTGCTTCGGTTGATAAACAGTTCCCGCTCCCTCGAAAATCGGTGCGGCTTGGTATTATTAATTAAAAAGCTGCAGGTCCTCGAACGTAGTGAGAGGCCCCCGGGAAAGTTCGCACGCGAGAAGGTGGATTGCTTCGAAATCCATCCAGCTATTAATTCGTTCGGCAAGCATCCACGTGTGATGCTTTCTATACGGAGATTCCTCAGTCGATTGGGATTTTCTGCTTCGGTTGATAAACAGTTCCCGCTCCCTCGGAAATCGGTGCGGCTAGAGGAAATCAAAGTATAAATTTTGGATCGAACCTTCTCTCCCAGCGGTCCCGCACGGGCGGGACAGGTGCAGAGGGCCTTCGGATTTTCGCGGTCCCAGCGGGGGCTGTGGGTGAGAAAAGACGCAGCCCGGTTTGTCACCACGAGGCCTCGCGGCCATGAGCGAAAAGCGTTATAGGTACGTTTTACGTTTTCAGGTTCAGATGAGAGAAGGTGACTTCTTCGCAATGCATCCAGCTATTGGTTCATCTCTACGACTTCCGTGTGTTCTGCTTTCTATATGGAGATTCCTCGGTCGATTTACATGTAGTTTCATGCAAAGAGTTGTTCCAACTCCCTCGGAAACTCGGTGCTAAGGATGTGGTGCCACGTTCACACAGTTACAAAAAGATTCATTTTGGGATAACCCTTTCTCATCCTTGCCCGTATCAGCGGTTTGATGCCGCCATTCCCACAAGTAGAAAGCGTTTTCATAAATTGGCATCGTTTTGTCTAAACCCCGTTGACTTTAACCCAAACACCCTTATGCGTATGTACCTGCGAAGAGCGCTTTTGCTCTTCTGGGCGGTGCTGTGTAGCCTGCCCGCTCTTTCTCAAGACCTCGACTCGCTGCTGAACCTCAACGCGTTTACCGAGGAAAGTGAACTTCAAAAAATTCTCAACAAAAACGTAGCAGTTTCCGCCCAAAAGCTCTCCACCCGCGAAACACCCGGCATCATCAGCCTGATAACGGGTGAAGAGATTCAAAACAGTGGCGCCCGCGACCTGGTAGATGTATTGCGCCTGGTGCCCGGCTTCGAGGTGCTGCAGGACAACCAGTTTGTAATGGGCCTGGGCATCCGGGGCAACTGGGCCAACGAAGGCAAAGTGCTGGTGTTGTTAGATGGCCACTTCATGAACGAACTGCTGTACCAAACCGTGCAGTTGGGTAACCACTTCCCTGTGGATGCCATCGAACGGGTTGAAATCATCCGTGGCCCCGGCTCTGCCATTTACGGTGGCTCGGCCGAATACGGTGTCATCAACATTGTAACCAAAGCCGCTGCCGATCTGAACGGTGTAAAAGTGTATGGCACTGCCGGCCTGCACAAAGGCGCTACCGGCCGCACCAACGCAGGCTTCATGGCCGCACAGCACCTGCCCAAAGCAGCGTGGGACCTCTCCGTATTTGGTGGCAAGGGCACCGTGAGCGATGGCCCCTTCGAAAGTCTCTATGGCGACTACTCAGCCGACAACCTGGCCGATGTTACCGAAGCCAACCCGCTGAACATCAACGCAGGGCTGCGCCTGGGCGACTTGAGCGTGCGGGCCATGTACGATGAGTTCAACACGTCCGACCCGGTAAGTTTTGCTTATAATAAAAACTTTTTTGGCGATGTGCGCTATGCGGCCCGGTTGAGTGAAAAGCTCACCATCACGCCCTCTTTCCGTTACTATAACCAGGTGCCCTGGTCGTTTGGCTCCAAAGAACCGTTTGAATATGCGCTGCGTGCCCGCGCTGAGCGCCTGTGGGGGCAGGTAGAAGCCAACTACGAGGTGAGCCGCAAGGTGAACCTGCATTTCGGCTCGCTCTATTTCAACGACAAAGGTACCGACCTGCTGGCGGGCGACTACTTCGATGGTGAGAAAAGCATGGCCATGAACAACTATGCGGTGTTTGCCCAGGCCCTCTTTAAACACAGACTCGCCAACACCACGGTAGGCTTTCGCTACGAACGCAACAATGTGTATGGCGATGCTTTCGTGCCGCGCCTGGCGCTCACCAAAAAAATCGAAAACTTCCACTTCAAAACTTTGTACAGCCGGGCCTTCCGCGCTCCTTCCATTTTAAATGTAACGGAAGCCCTTACGGGCGATATCAAGCCTGAGAAGTCGGATGCGCTGGAGCTGGAGCTGGGTTATCAGTTTACGCCCGCCATGCTGCTGTCGTTAAATGCCTTCAGCCTCACCACCAAAGATGTCATCATCTACGGTAGCGAGGGCGAGGGCGATACGTTTGACGAGTGGTACGAGAACTACGACAAGTCCGGTACGCGTGGACTCGAGCTGGTGTACAGCATTCGCAAAATGCGCTGGTATGCCAACATGAGCTATTCTTACAACCAGGCCATCAGCGACAATACGGTAGAGAAATACACGGCTCCGCAAACCGACAAACTGTACATTGGCTTCCCGGCTTCCAAACTTACTCTCAACACCAACGTAAAACTTACAGATCGGCTAAATGCCAACGGAACGCTGATTTACGCCTCGAAGCGCTATGCGTACAATGCCTTAGATGCCGATGAGGTGCCGGTGGCCAACGCGTTGGACCCGTATTTGCTTACCAACCTGTTCGTGAACTATCAGCATCTATTGCCCGGGCTCACCCTGGGCGCGGGCGTGTTCGATCTGCTCAACCAAAGGCCGGCCGTGCCGCAGGCTTACAATGGCGACTATGCGCCCATTCCTGGTCGCAGCCGCGAATTTGTTTTGAAGCTCTCTTACCAACTCGATTTCAAGAAATAACCTATGAAGAAGATATTATATGTTTTAGTGTTGATGGTAACCGCACATACACTCCGTGCCCAAACCACCAACCACGCCACCTACGCGCTTTTTGTGGTGAGCTTTGCCAAATATGCCTCGTGGCCCCAGGCCGGCACGGAATTTAAGATTGCTGTGCTGGGCAAATCGAAAGTGTACGATGAAATGGTGAAGCTGACCGCCAACAAAAGTGTGAACGGTGTGCCTTACAAAATTGTGCAGGTGGAAACCGTTGAAGAGGTGGGCGATGCGCACATCGTTTTTTTGCCAGACAACCGCAGTTCGCAATTGGATGATTTGAACAAAGCCACGGCCGGTAAACCGGTGATGGTGGTGGCCGAGCGTGAAGGCCTGGCCAGGAAGGGAGCCACCTTTAGCTTCCTGGTGTTGGATAACAAGCTACGCTTCGATCTGAACAATGGTGAGTTGGAGAAAAGACGCATCAAGGTGTCTGCCAATCTGGTCAGCCTGGCAAATCAGGCGATCTAGGTGACCTCACCCCCTCATTGTGCGAGTAACTTCAACGCTTGCAGGCCCCTCTCCAAAGGAGCTCCACAGGAGAGGGGAAAAGAGTGGGAAGGTCGCGCTCTTGGGGTTTTGTTTTGTGTGCTCGTTTCTACCATGACACGTTGTAAGAGGGAGAGTGCGGTTACAGCCCACTTTCAAGCAGCATACCCTATAATCTACATTGTCATCCCGGCCCCGAGCCGGGATCCCGCGGAGGCCGCAGCGTTGGGTGGGTGCTACCGCCACGGGGTGCCGGATCACGCACAAGCCCTGCGCACATTGCCGTCCGGCATGACACGTTGTAGGGAAGTGCCTGCGGATGCCCTGCCGTTGTAGGCAAAGGCCCGCCCACTGTTGCGATGCGTTGTGGAGCCATCTCGCGCCCCGCTCCGCCCGATGCTGCGAACAACCAACAACGAGTAACCAACAACTAACAACTAACAACTAACTATTTCCCACCAACACCCCTTCCTTCAACGACCAGGTAGACACGCGTATGTCCTCAAAGCCGTGGTTCGTAAGCAGAAAATCAATCAGGCAGCAGGCCACCACAATCATATCTACCCGCAACTCAATCATGCCGGGTATCTGCAGGCGCTGGGCGCGGTTTTTCCGCAGCAACTCTTCGTAGATGGGGCCAAAGGCATCTATCGAAAATGGTGTCTCGCGGTCGTCCAGCCGGTAAGGCAACCCGTTGCGGTGGCAATAGATTTCACTCAGCGTATCGAACGTGCCCGAAGAGCCCACCAGCGTGCGCGGTTGGTGCAGGCGCAACTGCGCCAATACAGGTTCCATCTTTTCGGCCAGGTAGATTTTCAGTGCCTCCACTTCCGAAGACCAGATGGGGTCGTGCTGTTGAAACATCTCCAGCAGCCGCTGGCCACCTATCTCCAGGCTTGCCCGCCACAGGGCGTGTTTCTGGGTGCCGATGATAAACTCTACGCTGCCCCCGCCAATGTCGACCACCAGCGCGGGGGCCTCGCCCCAGGGCACGGCTGCCGCCACCCCTTTGTATATCAGGTCTGCTTCCTCTTCTCCTGTAATAATGCGGGGTACGATGCCCGTCTTCTGTTCGATTTGGCGCACCACCTCGCTGCCATTGCGCGCGTTGCGCAAGGCGCTGGTGCCAATGGCCAGCACCAGGTCGGCTTGCCATGCATCGATGGTGGCTTTGAACTTCTGTAAGGTGGCCAGGGCACGCGCCACGCCTGCCTCGGTAATCAGCCCGTTGTTAATGCCGCCCATCCCAATCTTCACGGCTTCGCGTTCGCGCACCAGCGTGTGGAATCCCTCTGCCGCGGGTTCGGCAATCAGCAGGTGAAAAGTATTGGTACCCAAATCAATAACGGCTATTCTCTTGTTCATGCGCAGGTTCAAAGCGGCCGAATATACCCGGTTCGCAACAAACAATAACTATATTTGAACCCCAACCAAGTGTTATGACGAAACGGAAAATCAGCTCGGAGATATTGCAACAGAAGTTTGACGAACTGCACCGCAAAAACGAAGAGGCGCTGCTGGGCGGTGGCGAAAAAAGAATTGAACAGCAACATGCCAAGGGCAAACTGACTGCGCGCGAGCGGGTGCTGCTGTTGCTCGATGAGGGATCGTTCGAGGAGTTGGGCAAGTTTGTGATGCATCGCGGCAAAGATTTCGGCCTCGACAAAGAATATTACCTGGGCGATGGCGTGGTAACGGGCTACGGCACCATTCACGGCCGGTTGGTATATGTGTTCTCGCAAGACTTCACCGTGTTCGGTGGCTCCTTGTCTGAAACGCATGCCGAAAAGATTGTGAAGGTGATGGAACTGGCCATGAAGAATGGCGCACCCGTAATTGGTCTGAACGACTCGGGCGGGGCGCGCATACAAGAGGGTGTGGTGTCGCTGGGTGGCTATGCCGACATTTTCTATCGCAACGTCATGGCCTCGGGCGTGGTGCCCCAGATCTCCGCCATCATGGGCCCCTGTGCCGGGGGGGCCGTGTATTCCCCCGCCATGACCGACTTCATTTTCATGGTGGAGAATACCTCCTTCATGTTTGTTACCGGGCCCAACGTGGTGAAAACCGTTACCCACGAAAATGTAACGGCCGAAGAACTGGGCGGTGCCAACACGCACAGCACCAAGAGCGGGGTTACCCACTTTGCCTGCGCCAACGAGGTGGAGTGCATCAACCAGATCAAACAACTGTTCAGCTACATACCCCAGAACTGCGAAGACGATGCCCCGCGCTGGCCCTACACGGCCGGCAACGAAACGCGCCCCGGTCTGAATGAAATAGTGCCCCCCAACCCTAACCAACCGTACGACATGCGCGAGGTGATTGCAGGCGTGGTAGACGAGGGTTCTTTCTTTGAAGTGCATAAAAATTTTGCCGAAAACATTGTGGTGGGCTTTGCGCGATTGGCGGGCCGCAGCATCGGCATTGTGGGCAACCAGCCTGCTGCCCTGGCGGGCGTTTTAGACATTGATGCCAGCGTGAAGGGCGCGCGCTTTGTGCGCTTCTGCGACTGCTTCAACATACCGCTGCTGGTGCTGGAAGACGTGCCCGGCTTTTTGCCCGGCACCGACCAGGAGTGGAATGCCATCATCACCAACGGGGCCAAGTTGCTCTATGCCTTTTCGGAAGCCACCGTGCCCCGCGTAACGGTGATTACCCGCAAAGCCTATGGCGGTGCCTACGATGTGATGAACAGCAAACACATCGGGGCCGACCTGAACTATGCGTGGCCCACAGCCGAGATTGCCGTGATGGGTGCCAAAGGTGCGGCCGAGATCATCTTCAAGAAAGAAATTGGCGAAGCGGCCGACCCCGTTGCCAAGCTGAACGAAAAAGTGGACGAATACACCCGCAAGTTTGCCAACCCCTACCGGGCGGCCCACCGCGGCTATATTGACGAGGTGATCTACCCCGACCAAACGCGCGAGAAACTGATACGGGCCTTCCAGATGCTGGAAAACAAAGTGGCCAAGCTGCCCAAAAAGAAGCACGGCAACATACCGCTCTAAGGGCTTGACTTTAGCCGTAAATCTTCAAACATTGAATCTGAAACCAGTACGCGGATTTTGAACACGTTTAACATTGAACCTTTATGGATAAGAAGAGCAAAAAATTCCTTTTCGATTACCTCAACAATGCATCGCCTACCGGCTTTGAATACACTGGCCAGCAAATCTGGCTGGACTACATCAAGCCCTACATTGATGACCACATGGTGGATGTGTACGGCACGGCCGTGGGCGTTATAAACCCCAAGGCACAGTATAAGGTGGTGATTGAAGCCCATGCCGATGAGATTTCGTGGTTTGTGAACTACATCACCGAAGAAGGCTATATCTATGTGCGCAGAAACGGTGGCTCCGACCACCAGATTGCCCCCTCCATGCGGGTGAACATCCACACCGAAAAAGGGATCGTAAAAGGCGTCTTCGGGTGGCCGGCCATCCACGTGCGCGATGCCGCCAAAGAAGAGGCCCCCTCGCTGAAGAATATTTTTATAGACATCGGTGCCGAGTCGAAGAAAGAGGTGGAGGCCATGGGCGTGCACGTAGGCTGCGTCATCACCTTCGAAGACGAGCTGATGGAACTCCATAAAAATTACCTCGTAGGGCGCGCCCTCGACAACCGCATGGGCGGATTTATGATTGCCGAAGTGGCCCGCAGGCTGAGCGAAAACAAGAAGAAACTTCCTTTCTGTTTATATGTAGTGAATGCCGTGCAGGAAGAGATTGGTTTGCGTGGCGCAGAAATGATTTCCCGCA
This sequence comes from uncultured Ohtaekwangia sp., assembly GCA_964429845.1. Lineage (GTDB taxonomy): Bacteria > Bacteroidota > Bacteroidia > Cytophagales > Cyclobacteriaceae > ELB16-189. The sequence goes on along the minus strand of CAYSCT010000001.1, from coordinate 691,421 downwards.
GGCTGAAGCCCGACCTGGCCATCTGCACCGATGTTACGCACGACACGCAGAGCCCCATGTATAATAAAAAGGAGAGCGGTAACCTGAAGTGCGGCTTGGGGCCTACGCTCTGCTACGGCCCTGCCGTGCAAAACAATGTGCTCAAAATGATCATAGAGGTGGCCCAGAAGAAGAAAATACCCTTCCAGCGCCAGGCTGTGTCGCGCTCCACCGGTACCGACACCGACTCTTTTGCATATTCTGCCGAAGGGGTGGCGTCTGCCCTCATTTCCCTACCTCTGAAATATATGCACACCACCGTAGAAACCGTGCACAAAGAAGATGTCGAAAACGTGATAAATCTCATCTACGAGGTGCTTTTGCAGGTAAAACCGGGTATGGATTTCCGCTATATCCGTTAGAAAATCACTAAATCTTACATTAGAAAGTTAACAGGCAAGGTAGGTTTCCCCACGCTGCGGGGGTGGCCTACCTTTGTGTCAACAAAACCCAAAAAAGAAAGACACATGAAAACTTTGAAAGCTTTAGTGGTAGCAGCCCTGGTTGTGGTGAGTGGCACCACCTTTGCTCAAGATCGTCCGATGCACGAAGTGTACTCCATGATGGTGTTCAACTTCATTAAGTATGTACAGTGGCCTGACCATGATAAGGCGGGAGAATTTGTAATAGGTGTGATTGGTAACAACGAAATGTACAATACGCTGAACACCTGGTATGGTGGCAAACCCAAGGGTGGCAAAACGTATGTAATTAAGAAATTTAACTCTGCAGCCGAAGTTTCTGACTGCCATGTAGTGTATATCGATAAATCGAAAAGTGGTGAGTTTGAAACAGTGAAGAGCAAAGTGAGTGGTAAAGGCACTTTGGTGGTAACAGATAAGAATGGTTTGGGCGAGAAGGGAAGCTGCATCAACTTCAAGACCGTGAACGATAAGTTGCGCTTTGAATTGAACCAGCAGGCCATAGAAGCCTCTAACCTGAAGGTTTCAGGTGCGCTGTCCTCGATGGCGATTCTGATTTGATGGGTTTGTTTGTGAAAAAACCTGCCCCGACTTGTCGGGGCGGGGTTTTTCTGTATCACATAAAAGGCATTAACTTTGAACAGAACCCCTAAAACCGTTTAGTCCTATGAAAAAGTTATTTGTAGCATTGCTCGCCTTTTTTACCCTTTTTGTTGCCCATGGGCAGCAGGAGAAACCGATGCACGAAATCCACGCTGCCATGCTCTTCAACTTCGTGAAGTACATACAGTGGCCCAATGAAGCCGAAGGTGGCGAGTTTGTGTTGGGCGTAATGGGCGATGAAGATGTATTCAACACCCTCAAAACCTGGTACGATGGCAAACCCAAGGGTGCCAAAAAATATGTGGTGAAGAAGCTGGCCGCTGCCAGCGATGCCTCCGGATGCTCAGTAGTTTACCTCGGCAAGAGCAAAAACCGCGAATTCGAAAACATTAAAACAGCCACCGAAGGTAAGCCTGTGCTTACCATTACCGACAGTTCTAACCTGGGCCAGAAAGGCAGCCACATCAACTTTAAGGTGATAGATGGTAAACTGAAGTTCGAATTGAACCAGGCTTCGGTAACCAGTTCGAACCTGAAGGTGTCGAGCCAGTTGGCCAGCATGGCCATTACCATCTGATCGGAATATTTAACCTAAAGCTATACGTTCTATTGGTTCGTTTTTACCGCGGGAAGGATTTTTAACAGGGGAGGAAACGTAAAAAACGATGTTCAAGACAGAGAACCTGCTGGAGGAACTCTTCGCGAGTCCCAAAAGCATTGTGTTGGTAACGGAAGAGAACTACATCATCCGTTACGCTTCACTTACCGTAGAAACCATTTTTGGCATCAAGCCTTACAGTCTGTTAGGTAAAAATGCGTTCGACTTTGTGCCTGCAGATCAGCGCCAGCAATGGCAGAAATGCCTGCAGCAGTCTAACCACAATGGCCAGAGCGAGATTACGCTGCGTGCGGCCGATGGGTCGCAACTGCATTTCGATGTTTCGGTAACCAACCATACCAGCAACCAAAAAATCAAAGGCCTGGTGGTGCTCATGCACGACATCACACAGCGCAAAGCCGCCCTCCAGAAATTAGAGTCTGCCAACCACCACCTCGACCACTTCATTTTTAAAACCACACACGACCTGCGTGCGCCCCTGCACTCGGCCCTGGGACTGCTCACGCTGGCCGAGAAAGCCGATGAGGCCGACAAACAGCGCTTCATGGTGTTGGCGAAAGAAAGCCTGCAACAACTGGATGCCGTTATTGAAGAGGTAAACTCTTTTTACAAAAATGAGAAGCTGGCCATCCAACGCGAGCGCATTCACCTGAAGGGCCTGATTGAACGCGAACTGACACGCATCAGTGGTCTGCCAGATGCCGCCAACATACGCATAGACCTGAGCGTGGACGAAGAAGCTCCGTTGTATTCAGACCCCATCCGTATCAAAACCATTGTAGCGAATATTCTTTCCAACGCTATTAAGTACAGCGATCGAAGCAAGAGCTATAGCTACATTTTGGTGGCTGCCCGCGTATTTGCCGACCAACTCTTCATCAGCATTGAAGACAACGGCATGGGCATTGAAGAAAAGTACCAGCAGAAAGTGTTCGATATGTTCTTTCGGGCCAACGACCAGAAGAAGGGCACAGGCCTGGGGCTGTATATTGTAAAAGATACGGTGGAGCGCCTGGGCGGCAAAATCATTCTGCAATCCCAGCCGGGCGTTGGCACCACGTTTACTGTTACCTTGCCCAACTGGGTGGAGGAAGTGGTTCTTCAATAACCCTTATCTTGCAGGTGTGGAACCTGCCGTTTTTGTCGATCAGCTACACTGCCGTGTTGACGTGGTGCAGCCCGTGCAGCGAATTGTATCGCTCGTCCCCTCGCAAACGGAGTTGCTTTTTGATCTGGGGTTGGCTTCGCGCATCGTGGGCGTAACCCGTTTCTGCATTCATCCAAGGGAAGCCAGGGAAACAAAGGCCAACGTGGGCGGCACCAAAAAATTCGATTTCGCACAGATAGAGCGCCTGCAACCCGACCTTATTATTGGTAACAAAGAAGAAAATTATGCCGAAGGCATCGAAACGCTGCGGCAGCGCTACCCCGTTTGGATGAGTGATATTTACAATCTGGAAGATGCAACGGCCATGATGGAGCAGATAGGCTTGCTCACTGGCACACGGGACACCGCCCAGCAATTGATTTCCGGTATAAACCGGGCTTTCGCGCACGTTGAGCCCAGTCCACCGGCCACCGTGCTGTACCTGATTTGGCGCGAGCCCTGGATGGCAGCCGCGAAAAATACGTTTATCGATGCCATGCTCACCCGACTCGGCCTGTTGAATGTGCTGGCACATGAAGTGCGTTACCCGGAGCTATCGGTGGAGGTGATGCGCGCACTGCGTCCGGATTGGGTTTTCCTTTCCTCCGAACCTTATCCCTTCAGCCAGAAACATGAGCCCGCACTGCGTGCCCTCTTTCCGGAAAGCAAAATACTGCTGGTGGACGGAGAAATGTTTTCGTGGTATGGTAGCCGCCTGCTAAAGGCGCCCGCCTATTTCCAGTCGCTACCGCTGCGTTAAGGTAAACCCTAAGCTGTCCACATCTTTCCAGTAGGTAGGGTACGATTTGTTGACCACCTCCGGATCGTGAATGTCTACGTTCATCAAAGTGGCCAATGGTGCCAGGCCCATGGCCATGCGGTGGTCGTGGTAGGTTTCAACGGTGATCTGCGCGGGCAGTGCCCCTTGTGCGGGCGTTAGCACCCACGTCCCGGTGGTTGGTTCGGTAATACGTGCACCGAGTTTGCCCAGCTCCTGCTGCAACGCATAGATGCGGTCGGTTTCCTTGATGCGCAAACTCTCTAATCCCGTAAAGGTGCCTTTGATGCCTTTGGCTGCGCATACAGGCAAAACTGTTTGGGCCAGGTCTGGGCATTGGGTAAAATCCCACTGCACAGAAGTAGCCGCGGCTTTCTTGCTGAGGAGTGCGCCTTCACCATTGAACACTGTATGCACACCCAACTGGTCCATAATCGTTACGATGGCGCGGTCGCCTTGCAGCGATTCATCCACTACCGCCTTCACCTGAATGGATGCTTCCTTCGCCAGCGCAGTAAATCCATACCAATAACTCGCGCCCGACCAGTCGCCCTCTACGGCATAGGGTTTGGGTTTGTAACTACCGGCCGGCACTTCAATGGTGTGGCCATCGAAATGGCATTGGGCACCGAAGTGGCGCATGAGCGCGGCTGTCATTTCAATGTAGGGGCGGCTCCCGATTTTGCCGGTAAGCACAATGGTAAGCCCATTAGGCAAGGTGGGCGCCACCATCATTAAAGAAGAAATGTACTGGCTGCTTACGTGGCCGGGCATTTCGATGGAGGCGGTTAGCTGCTGGCCAAAGCCTTTCAATGCCAGTGGCGGGTAGCCCTCCTTTTCCAGGTAGTCGATGCGGGCGCCCAGTTTGCGCAGGGCATCTACCAGCAAACCGATGGGCCGTTCCTTCATGCGCGGGGCACCCGTCATTATTTTTTCTGCACCGCGGGTGGCAAAGTAGCCGGTAAGGAAACGCATGGTGGTGCCAGCATCCATCACATCGATGGTTTGTTCGCTGCTGCCGATGAGCTTTTGCATCAGCACCGTGTCGCGGGCGGACGAAAGGTTACTAACGACCGGTTGGTTGCCGGCCAGTGCCTGTAACACCAGGGCGCGGTTGCTTAAACTTTTGGATGAAGGAAGGTTTTCGATGGTTCCTTCAACGGTAGCCTTTCTATTGATGCTGATTACCGACACGCGAAATTGATTTTGGGTTGGAAAGTAATGATAAATGCAAATTTATTTGCCGCGGGCTGAAACAAATTGATTTATTTTGTAGTTAATAATATCAATGAGCGCAACACGTAAAATAGCTATTGGGTTAGGACTTGCCGGTGGTGCGCTTCTGGCTGCCTGGTTGTTAACCGGAAGTCGGAAGAAGAAGACCAAAGACTTTGTGGTGAAAAACGCCCAGAGCCTGAAGCAAGTGCTGAAAAGAGAACCAGTTGAAAAAACAGACGATTCGGACGTACACTACGTTTAATGCCGGTCGAAAATTTTCAATGCAGCAACCACCTCTTTTTCGCTAACCGCCACATCCCACACGGCACTGCCCAAACCCTTTGGTAGTGCCATCAACACTTCATTGCCTTTATTTTTCTTGTCTTGCTTCATCACCTCCCAAACCCGGGAGGCCGGGGGCATTGCCACCTTGTCGTAAATGCTCCACACAAAGGTTTCCAACTCTTCTACCTCGCTTACGCTGAGCAGGTTCTTCGCGGCAGCGATGTGGGCTTCTGCCACCATACCCAGGGCGATGGCTTCGCCATGAAAAAGGCGTTGCGCGGTTAGCAACGAAAGGCTTTCAATGGCATGGCCCACCGTATGGCCGAAATTCAAAATCTTGCGTTCGCCCTTCTCTTTCGGGTCGCGTTGGGTAACGCCCTCTTTAAAAGACACCGAGTGGGCAATGAGGTCTTTCCAAGGTTGATTGGCCAGCGGCTTGCGCCTGATTTCGTTCCATTTTTGCCGGTCTGAAATAACGCAGTGTTTGATTACTTCGGCAAAGCCCGACCTTAACTCGCGGACCGGCAAGGTTGCCAGAAAAGCCGGACTGATGAGCGTGGCCGTGGGCAACTGAAAAACACCAATATGGTTCTTTAGCCCTTCGAAATCGATACCCAGCTTGCCACCCACGCTGGCATCCACCTGTGCCAGCAGCGTAGTGGGCATCAGCACAAAGTCGATGCCTCGCTTATAGGTGGCCGCGCAAAATCCGCCCAGGTCGCCCAGCACCCCGCCACCCAGCACCAGCACGAGCGCGTGGCGGTCGATTTGAAGTTGGGTGAGCGCGTGCCATACTTCCGTGCAGGTTTGCAGATTCTTGGCTTCTTCTCCGGGTGCCACCGTTATCAGGTGATGAGGAGGGAGCCATTCCTTCACCAGCGGATAGCAGTGCTGTTGCGTGTTGTTGTCGGTCAGTACCGCTACCTGCGTATACCGGTTTTCGCGGAAGAAGGCCTGTAGCAACGCCTCGGGGCGATCGTGTATGTGAACTGAACCGGGTAGTGAGGTAGGCATGAGGTAATGACGTTCGGGCAAAATAAACCAATATTTTAGAAGGCCTTATACACAAATATGAAGAACGCGCCTGCCTGCTATATTTGTGCGCGAATTTCAAACGATGGAAATAGTACCCAAAGTGCATTTTGACGATACGGCCACCGCCTTTTCGTACAAAACAGACCAGCAATTAAAGAAAGCCCATTTCATATTCTCGCTGGTCAATCATCCGTGGGTGTCGGCTGTGGCTACCGGGGCTGCCCGCCTGGCTTTGGCCATGGGTCTGCCCGTGAGGGGCCTGATCCGCGCCACCGTGTTCGAACATTTTTGCGGGGGCGAAACCATCGCGCAAAGCGAAAAGACCATTCAGACCCTGAGCAAATTTCATGTGGGCACCATATTGGATTATTCAGTAGAAGGCGAAAAGTCGGAAGCGGGCTTCGATGCCTCTTGCGAGGAAATACTGCGAACGCTGGATCGCTCGCGCGGGCACGAGTCTATTCCATTTTGTGTATTTAAAATGACCGGCATGGCAGACGCTGCCCTGCTGGAAAAAATTCAGGCCAAAGGCACACTCAGTGAAGAAGAGAAGATCCGGTTTCAGCACGTACACGACCGCGTGGAGAAAATCTGTGCCCGTGCCGCCAGTTACGAGGTGCCTATTCTGATTGATGCGGAGGAGACCTGGATCCAAAACCCCATCGATCAGTTGGCCACTGAGATGATGCGCAAATTCAATACGAAGAAGGCCATCGTCTTTACTACGATTCAGTTTTACCGCACCGATGGCTTAACCAAATTGAAAGAAGCCTACCACGATGCCACCATGCACAACTACTTTTTGGGTGTGAAGATGGTGCGCGGGGCCTACATGGAAAAGGAGCGCGAACGGGCTGAAAAGATGGGCTACCCAAGCCCCATACACCCCACCAAAGAGGCTACAGACGAGTGCTTCAACAAAGGCTTGGCGTTCTGCCTCGACAATAAACAACGGATAACGGTGATGTGCGGATCGCACAACGAATACAGCAATCAATACCTGTCTGTGCTGATGGATAAACACGGCCTTGCCAATAACGATGGGCGCGTGTGGTTTGCACAGTTGCTGGGCATGAGCGACAATATTTCTTTCAACCTGGCTAAGGAAGGATACAACGTGGCTAAGTATGTGCCTTACGGGCCGGTGGAGGCCGTGATGCCTTACCTGATTAGGAGGGCGCACGAGAATACCTCGGTGGCAGGCCAGAGCAGCCGCGAATTGGGAATGATTCGGAAGGAGTTGAGGAGGAGATCGGGCAAGAAGTAATTCTCCGCTACTACCCAGCGATCTTTTACTATTTTTGCCCCTCGTATCTTAATTAAAACTGCATGCAATTCAGCGAACAGGAACTTTTGCGAAGGGAAAAATTGAACGAACTCAGAAAGTTGGGTGTGGATCCTTATCCCGCTCCGCTTTTCCCGATCACTCACTATTCTGAAGAGGTGAAGACAGGCTTCACCGAAGCCACCAAAGATCAGTTTACCAACCTGGTGATGGCGGGCCGCATCATGAGCCTGAACGACAAGGGCAAAGTGCTGTTCATCAAAATACAAGATGCCAAAGGGGTGATACAACTGTATGTGCGCAGAGACGATGTATGCCCCGGGGAAGACAAGACCTATTTCGACCAGGTCATCAAACACCTGATTGATTTAGGAGACATCATTGGTGTGAAAGGTTTTGCCTTCATTACCAAGACCGGTGAAACCACCATCCACGTGCAGGAGTTTACATTGCTCAGCAAATCGTTGAAGCCATTGCCAGTGGTGAAGCGCGATGAAGAGGGGCATGTTTTTGATGCCGTTACCGATCCGGAGTTCCGCTACCGCCAGCGTTATGCCGACCTGATCATCAACCCGCAGGTGAAGGAAACTTTTGTGAAGCGCACCCGGATGGTGAACTCCATCCGCGAGTTTCTGAACGCACAAGGTGCGCTGGAGGTTGAAACACCCGTACTGCAAAGCATTCCGGGCGGGGCCACGGCCAGGCCTTTTGTAACCCACCACAACGCATTAGATGTACCTTTCTACCTGCGCATAGCCAACGAGTTGTATCTGAAGCGCCTCATTGTGGGCGGTTTCGACTGGGTGTACGAATTCAGCCGCGACTTCCGCAACGAAGGCATGGACCGCACACACAACCCGGAGTTTACCATCCTGGAGTTTTATGTGGCCTACAAGGATTATTTCTGGATGATGGAAACCACGGAGAAGCTATTGGAAAAAGCTGCCGTGGATGTGAACGGCACCACCGAAGCCACCATGGGCGACCGGGTTATCAATTTCAAAGCGCCCTTTAAGCGCATCAGCATTTACGATTCCATTAAAGAACATACCGGCATCGACATTAGCCAGATGGATGAAGCGGGCCTGCGAGAGGTGTGCAAAAAGCTGGGCATACACGTGGAGCCCTCGATGGGTAAAGGGAAACTGATAGATGAAATTTTTGGTGAAAAGTGCGAACACCATTACATACAGCCTACCTTCATCACCGATTATCCGGTGGAGATGAGCCCGTTAACAAAGAAGCACCGATCCAAGCCTGGCCTGGTGGAGCGCTTCGAGTTGATTGCCAACGGCAAAGAGATAGCCAATTCATACACAGAGCTGAACGACCCCGTAGACCAGCGCGAACGCTTTGAAGAACAGGTACGGTTGATGGAACGGGGAGACGATGAGGCCATGTACATCGATCATGACTTCCTTCGGGCATTGGAGTATGGCATGCCGCCTACGGCAGGTATCGGGTTTGGGATAGACCGCATTGCCATGCTACTCACCAATTCGCCATCCATTCAGGATGTGCTTTTCTTCCCGCAGATGCGGCCTGAGAAGTTCGATTAAAAATTGTCGAAGAAACTGCGTGTACGGTCTAGTTTCAGGTCGCGCAGCATACCCGACTTCACCCCGATGGTAAAGTTGTAAGATTGGAAACGCCCAAAAGGCACCCAGTTTACACTCACCTGCCAGCAGTGCAGGTCGCGCCTGATGCCCAGGTTGCTCTGGGTAAACTGCTTGCTTTCAAAATCGAAGCCGGAGTTAAAGTCCACCTTCCATTTTTCGGTGAGCGACAGGTCGCCATTGAAGCGGATGGCCTGCGTAACGGTGGCCTTTTGGTAGCCCGTTTTGCGATAGTCGAGGTTATAGCTGATGCGCAGGTTCCAGGGAATAGAGAAATCGACATACGCATCGGGGTTGTTGAGCAAGAACTGCTTGTCAGACTCTGAGATGCCTTCTGCTTTTGCGATCTTATCGCGCGTGCTATTGTCTTTGTCGCGGCCTTTGGGGCTCAGGTTGGTGCTGAAGGCAAAGTTTGCAGACGCAATCTGGCCCAGACTCAGTTTGTCTTTCCATACGTACCGATCTATCCTGCGCTGCTTCACAACAGAACCCTCATCGATGGATTCCAATTGATATTGATACGGGTCGAGGCTGGCCCCAAAGTTCAGGTTAATTTTGTCGTTCAGCACGTTGGTGTTGGCAGAGAGGCCAATGTTGGCAAGTTTGAAAGAATCGGCCGCCAGGTTGTAGCTGGAGCCTATCGATAGCGAGTTTAACAGCGAAACCTTTCGGTCAACGGTGTCCTTCTTGCCACGCACTTTCATTTCCAGGTTGTTGCCCAGGTTAAAGCCCAGCGAACTGCTTCTGCCCTGCCTGGCTCCCCCATACACAAAGCCCTGGTGCCGCGATATTAGTCGAGGCCGGTTGTCTTTTCCGATAAATGTTTGGTAGTAGTCGTATTTAGGGTCGGCAAAATCCGGTTGAAAGGAGTAGCTCACGCTGGGGTTAATGATGTGGCGTATGGCACGCACCCGGCTCGCCTTATTTTTGGATACCCATGTGCCGTAAATACGCGTATTCATGCTTACACCTCCGTTGTAAGTGCCCACCCGATTGAAACCGTTGATGGTATCCTTCACCACCAGGTTGGTGCTGTCTGGGTTCCATTTCCAATCCAGCTTTTCAAAATACCAAAGCTCATCGTACGACAGGTTGGGGCTAACTGTGAAAAACTTCAGCACCTTAACAGAAGTGGCCAATGGAATATTATGACGCACCCCCTTCTTGGAGTTTCGGAAGAACGTAGGCAGCGTTTCGAAGTTAAAGGGAGCAATGCTGTCGCGTTGGGCCTCGGGCGTGAGGCGCCCCAGGTTGTTGGTAATGGCATTGGTACCATTGGAAGTTAACCGCAGCGAGATGTTTTCCAGGAATTCGCTGTTCGAATTTTTGAAAGGGTAGATGTTGTTCATGTTGAAACTCACATCGGGCATGGGCAGGTCTACCTGTTTGGTTTGCAGGTCTTGATTGTGGCGCAGGTTGATGCCGGCATTGAAAGGAGTGCCGGCAAATGTTTTGGAGTAAGAAACATTCGAACTCAGCTTACGCGTGGTGTTGTCGAGGCGCATGGTGGCCGGGTTGGCATTTACACCCAGGTAATTGTTGTTGTTGAAGCTGGAAGTGGCTGCATTGACAGAAGCCGAAAAACGACCCGTGCCCCTGGTTTGGGGGCTATGGCTCCACGTAAGGCGGAAGTCGCGGCTCCGGCTGTTGTCTTCAATGTTTTGCGAAAGCCGGTTGTTGGTGAAATTAAAATTGAAGTTGCCGGAATAGGCATAGCGTTTGTTATAGGGCATGGCAATCTGAACCCCGTTGGAGCCCTTGGTGTACAAATCGGTGGTGATGGCCAGCTTCATGTATTCGCTGATGTCGAAAAAGTAGCCACCTCCACGCAGGAAGAAACCCCGTTGTCTTTCTTCGCCATAGGTGGGAAACAAAATCCCAGAAGCGCTTTTTCTTGGGGCCGGAAAAATGCCGAAAGCAAAGGCCAGAGGTGTGGGCACATCGTTAAACTCCATGTAAAACGGACCCGACACGATCTTATCGCCCGGAATGGCCTTGGACTTGGTGGAGATGATGCGGAAGTGGGGGTGGGCCAGGTTGCAGGTAGTATAGGCGTTGCCGATGCTGAACAGTTCGTTCTTATCGTTCTTAAAAACAGTTTCGCCATGCAAAAAGCCATCGCCTTGCTGCGTTACCACTTCCGTTATCTTGGCGCGCTTGGTCTTGAAGTTGTAAACCATGTCGCGTGTTTCGTAAACCTCGGCACCGTTTTTAAAGATGGGGAAGCCCTCTCTGCGCCCGGTGGAATCAAGTTTGCCGTTTGCCGAGATGGTGTTCTGTTCGTAGTCGATGATGATCTCATCGGCCTCCAACTCTATTTCTCCGTACTTGATTTTGGCCTGGCCGTAGAGGCGCACAATCTTGCGGTCGAGGCTGGAGTTGATGGAGTCGCGGGCTGAATAGATGATGGTGGTCTCAATGTCGCTCTTCTTGGCTTGCTTTACCGAATCCTGGTTTACATTTAAGGTATCGTTTTTGATGGTAAGCGAGTCGGGGGAGAAGGGCTTCAGCGTATCAGCAACCACCGGCAGGGTAGTGAGTGCGGTAAGCGGTCTTTCTACCTGGGCCACCAGCGGGCCCGCCAACCCCATCACAACCAAAAAAAACAGCATGAAACGCACCCGCATCCGAACGTCTTCCGATTTGATTACCAGTAGTTTAGCATGTTGTAAAAAATTCACAACTTTGCGCAAAGGTATTGCAAATACTTTACACATCGCCACGCTTGTGAGGATTATGGGATTTAAGTTCTTGGTAATAGCAATAACCCTGCTAAGTTTTCCGTCTACAGCACAGAAAGTTGAAAACAAAATCAAGACGGTGGTTATCGATCCCGGGCACGGTGGGTTTCAGCCCGGCACCATGAGCAAAAACTCGAAAGAAAAAGACATTACCCTGAAGGTTGGCTTGAAGGTGGGCAAATACATTTCCGACAACCTGCCCGATGTGAAGGTATTGTACACGCGCACCAAAGACGTGGCGGTAGGGCTCGACCAGCGCGCCAAAGTGGCTAACGATAACCATGCCGATGTGTTTATTTCTATCCACGTAAACTCTTTGCCAGCCTCTGTTCCGCACGAACGAAAGCAGGCCATTTACGGCACCGAAACCTATGTAATGGGGTTGCACGTGAGCGAGGCCAACTTCGAAGTGGCTAAGCGCGAAAACTCGGTTATTCTGTTGGAAGAAAATTACCAGGAAAAGTATTCGGGCTTCGACCCCAACTCCCCCGAGTCTTACATCCTGTTTAGCTTGAACCAATCGGCCACCCAGGAACAAAGTCTGCTGTTGGCCAGCAAAATTGAAGAACAGTTTAAAACCCGTGCCGGCCGCAAAAGCAAGGGCGTGAAACAGGCCGGTTTTATGGTGCTGTGGATGACGGCCATGCCCAGTGTATTGGTAGAGATTGGCTACCTTTCGAATGAAAAAGAAGAACGCGAACTGAATGACGAGACCGTGCAAGATTATATTGCTTCGGCCATTTACCGCGCCTTCAAAGAGTACAAAGAAGAAATGGAAGCATTAAACTGATTGTTGTGAATAAAGAACTGAAAGTAGGTTTGTTTGTGGCCATGGCCCTGGTAATGTTATACTTCGGTTTTGATTACCTGAAGGGCACGGACTTCCTGAAATCTACCACCAAATACTATGCAGTGTACGATAACGTTGACATGCTGGTGCCCTCTAACCCGGTACTGGTAAACGGGTTGGCCGTGGGCCGCGTGAGCGCCATCCGCATTATGCAGGAAAGGCAAAACAAAGTGCTGGTAGAATTGGAAATCGACTCAGACATCAAGTTGGGCGATTCTACCACTGCCATGCTCAATAGCGACTTCCTGGGGGGCAAATCAATTTTGTTGAACATCGGGAAAATAACAAAGCCGCTGAAGCCCAAAGACACCATTCGCGCAGAGGTAGCCAAGGGCATGTTGGATGTGTTTACAGAGTCTGCCGAACCGGTAGCCAACAACCTGCAGACCACCCTCTTTAAATTCAACACTATACTCGACAACCTGGCAAAAAACACGGAAGACTTAAACGTGATTTTCAGCAAACTAAAAAGTACCCCAGACCAATTGAACAGCACGTTGGGCAATGCCAGCGGCCGCATAGACGAGTTGACGGTGAGTGTAAAAACTACTACCGATCAATTGAATAGCACCTTGCGTTTACTTTCGCCCACGTTGAAAAATTTCCAGGAGTTGTCTGATTCGCTGAAGCGGCTGGAGTTAAACAAAACAATTATTAAAACGCAGCAGACACTCGAGGGACTGAACAAAACCCTGGCGGCCCTGGGCAGCGGAGACAACACTGCGAGTAAATTGCTTACAGACGACTCGCTGTATGTTAACCTGAACAAAATGCTGCTGAGTATTGATAGCCTGGCCACTCACTTCAACAACAACCCGAAGCACTTCATGGCCCCACTGGGCAAGAGCAAACGTAAGATAGAGCGCGACCGCAGGCGTGAAGAAGAGGCCAAAAAGAAGTGAGGGCCCCAGCCTAACATCTGTTTTTTTGCCGAGGCGAAATTCCATAGTTTAGCACATTCTTTATTGTGCGCATGGACCTGGAATTCAATAAAAACGAAGATCAATTTAAGCTGCTCTGCTCTCAACTGAAGGCCAAAGCCAAAAAAGTAAAATTGGGTGGAGGCGAAAAGAAGATTGAAGAGCAGCACCAAAAGGGTAAACTAACCGCCCGCGAACGCATAGAATACCTTACCGACAAAGGCACTGCCTTTCTTGAAATAGGCCTCTTCACGGGCGATGGCATGTATGCCGAGCAAGGCGGCTGCCCTTCGGGAGGCGTAGTGACTGGCATCGGCTACATAAAAGGAAGGCAATGTGTGATTGTGGCCAACGATGCCACCGTAAAAGCGGGTGCGTGGTTTCCCATTACCGCCAAGAAAAACCTGCGTGCACAAGAGGTGGCCATGGAGAACCGGTTGCCCATCATCTACTTAGTAGACAGTGCCGGTGTGTTTCTGCCCATGCAAGACGAGATTTTTCCGGACAAAGAACATTTCGGCAGGCAGTTTAGAAACAACGCGAAAATGTCGGCCATGGGCATTGTGCAGATTGCTGCCATCATGGGCAGTTGCGTTGCTGGTGGGGCTTATCTTCCCATCATGAGTGATGAAGCCATGATTGTGGACAAGACAGGGTCCATTTTTTTGGCGGGGTCTTATTTGGTGAAAGCCGCCATTGGCGAAGACATAGACAATGAAACCCTGGGCGGAGCCACCACCCATTGCGAGATTTCCGGTGTAACAGATAATAAGTTCCCCAACGATCAGGCCTGCCTTGATTACATACGCAACCTGATGGATAAGTTGGGAATGCCCCAGCAGGCCGGATTCAACAGAGCCCAGCCGTTGCCACCCAAAGAAAAACCTGAGGAGATTTACGGGCTTTTGCCTGCCGACCGGGTGAAGCCTTACGACATGCTGGATATCATCAAAAGATTGGTGGATGATTCTGCATTCGAAGAATACAAAGCCCTGTATGGAAAAAGCATTGTGTGTGGCTATGCCCGAATAGATGGCTGGGCAGTGGGCATTGTGGCCAACCAGCGCAAGGTGGTGAAAACCAAAAAGGGCGAAATGCAAATGGGTGGCGTGATCTATTCCGACTCGGCCGACAAAGCTGCCCGCTTCATCATGAACTGCAATCAACGCAAAGTGCCCTTGTTATTCATTCAGGATGTGAGCGGCTTTATGGTGGGCAGCAAGGCAGAACATGGAGGCATTATTAAAGATGGCGCCAAAATGGTGAATGCCATGGCCAACTCCACCGTTCCGAAATTTACCCTGGTGGTGGGCAATTCCTATGGAGCCGGCAACTATGCCATGTGTGGCAAGGCCTACGACCCGCGTTTGATATTTGCCTGGCCCACGGCACAAATAGCCGTAATGAGTGGCGCGTCAGCAGCCAAAACGTTGCTGCAGATACGGGTGGCATCGCTCAAGGCGCAGGGCAAAGTTATTTCGAAAGAAGAAGAGCAACAGTTGCTGAAAGAAATTACCGACCGGTACAACGAGCAGTTGAGCCCGTATTATGCGGCTGCCCGGCTTTGGGTAGATGGCGTAATCGATCCCTTGGAAACGCGGCAGGCTATTTCTATGGGCATTGAAGCGGCTAACCATGCACCAGTGGAAAAATTTAACGTGGGTGTAATACAAACCTGATGGAAGAAAAGGAGTTAAAGGCGCTGGTATCTTTGCTCGATGACGATGACAAACAAATTGTGTCGCACATCGAAGAGAAAATATTGTCTTTAGGTACTACCATTATTCCTTACCTCGAGCAAGAGTGGGAGACCAACTTTAATCCGCAGGTGCAGAAGCGCATCGAGGAACTGGTGCACACGCTGCAATTTGAATTGCTGAAGGAACGGCTGTTGCGCTGGTACAATGGCAACGAACACGATCTGCTGGAAGGCATGTGGATTGTTGCCACTTACCAATATCCCGATCTGGATCTTGATAAATTGAAACAAGACCTGGAACAGATCTACTACGAAACGTGGCTGGAGTTTAAGCCCGAAATGTATGCGTTCGATCAGATAAAAGTGGTGAACGGAGTTCTCTTCAATAAACTTCGTTTTGGTGCGAACACCAAAAATTTTCACTCGCCTGGTAACTCCATGATCAACGTAGTGCTGGAAACCCGCAAGGGTAACCCCATCACCTTGTGCGTGGTGTACATGCTGGTGGCGCAAAAACTCAAACTTCCGGTGTATGGAGTAAATCTTCCCAACCTGTTTATCTTAACATATAAGGATCCGAACCACACGTTTTACATCAATGCATTCAACCGCGGGTTAATTTTTTCGCGGCAAGACATAGAGAACTACATCAATGAATTGCACCTGGCCCCGCAGAATTCTTTTTTCGAGCCCTGCCATCACGTGGAAATTATTCGAAGAACGTTGCGCAACCTGGTGATGAGTTTTGAAAAAATGGGAGAGCATGCCAAGGCCGAGGAGGTAAAATTGCTGCTCGTATCCGTTTCGGATGGAGGCGATTTGGGTGTATAGTCCAAGTTATTCTTCCGGAAGGATGAAAGCCAGTACATAGTCTTTGGTAACACGGTAGCCCAACGCTGCTTTTTGTTCTGTCATCCCGGTCAGTATGGTGCCTTGCAGCCTTCCTTCCCCCGAAAGGGAAAAAGGTGCCACCAGTAGTTGCGAATGAAAATGCAGTCCACGCTTGCCATACAGCTTGTACATGGCCTCTTTGGCGCACCAGTATACACAATGTTTCACCACATCGGTGCCTGCATCGACCAGCTCGGCAGGCGCCAGCACGCGGGCGGCAACGCGCAACAACTTGTCTTTGGGTTGTTCGATGTCTATGCCCACCGGCCGGGTGTTGTGCCACTGCACGGCCACATAAGGGAAGGAATGGGAGAGAGAAATCTGTTGCGGCAGGTTTTTTAGGTAAGGTTTGCCGTGTTCGTCTTTATGCAGACCGATGTATTCTGAACCAGTTTGTTCAACCACGTATTTTAGCAGAGCCCTGGCGGCCAGGTATTCCAGGCGCTTTTGAGGCGAAAGGATTTCCTCGGGCACCGCCTCCATCGAAGCAAAGGCCAGTTCGTTTTCAGTTTCGGTAATATGCCACAAAGCCAAAATAGATCCACCCTGCTTCTGTAATTGGGCCAATGGCATTTGATTATCATTTATTTACCCTCAATTTTAGGAATTATTCTTTCATTTTAAAGGTTGCATAAGTTCATGCAGAAGGTAGAGGTTGTGAAGCGCAGCACATTCACGGGGCATCGCGATGCGGTGTACACACTGGCATCTGCGGCAACGCCACACCATTTTTTTTCGGCAGCAGGCGATGGCATGGTGGTGCGTTGGGATTTACGCAATCCTGAGGAAGGTGAGGTACTGGCGCAGGTGCCGCGTTCGGTATATGCCCTTCATTATATGCCACAGTTTCAGCAACTGGTGGTGGGTCAGAATTTCGAGGGTATTCACCTGTTGGATACCACATCGAAAAAAGAACTGGCTTCGTTGCAACTCACGCAGGCCGCCATTTTCGATATTCTGTTGGCTGGGTTCGACTTGTTGGTTGCCACCGGAGAAGGTACTGTGGTGGTGGTAGATCGCGAAAAGTGGGTGGTGAAAAAGAAAATCAAGGTGAGTGAAAAGAATGTTCGCACCCTGGCCGTAAATGACCAAACGGGCGAACTGGCCGTGGGGTCAAGCGATGGATGGATTCGCCTGTACGACCTTGAGGGATACACACCCCGGGGTGGCTGGCAGGCCCACCAGAATTCGGTATTTAGCCTGGCTTATACCCCCAACCGGCAATTTTTGCTGAGTGCCTCGCGCGATGCGCGCCTGAAGGCCTGGGCGGCCGGTAAAGAAGGCCAATTAGAGAAAGAGGTGGTGGCCCACCTGTTTGCGGTAAATCACATGGCCTTTAGCCCGGATGGCAAACATTTCGTAACTTGCAGTATGGATAAATCGATTAAGGTATGGGATACCTTCGATTTACAACTGCTCAAGGTAATCGATAAGGCCCGCCACGCAGGGCATGGCACCTCTGTCAATAAATTGTTGTGGACTTCGTTTGATAACCAGTTGGTGAGTGCCAGCGATGACCGCACCCTTTCTGTATGGAACCTATTTTTTAAACTACAACCAATATGAAAATCACACCACTTGAAATCCGGCAGAAAACTTTTGAGCGCACGCTGCGTGGTTATGATAAAGACGAAGTGAATGCTTTTCTGCTTTCTCTCTCGCAGGAGTGGGAACGCACCGTTGATGAAGCTAAAGAATGGCGCATTAAATTAGAAGCTACCGAAAAGGAAGTGGCCAAGTTGCGCGAGGTGGAAAGTTCGCTGTTTAAAACCCTTAAAACAGCAGAAACCACCGGTGCTAACGTTATAGACCAGGCACAGAAATCGGCAGAGTTGCTGTTGCGCGAGTCACAATTGAAGTGCGAGGCGTTGTTGAACGAAGCCAAAGCCAAGGCAAAAAATACTATAGAAGAGGCGGAAATGACCACCCGGCAGATGGTAGAGGAGATGGAAGACCGCCTGAAGGCTTTGACCGAGCAATACAAAGAGCTGGAGTTGCACCGCGATAACCTGCTGGCCGATATGAAACGCATGGCAGGCGAAACCCTAGACCGTGTGGAGCGCATTAAAAATAGTGGCCGCGATTTCAGCCCTGAACAGCTAATGGCAACAGCCAAACGCGAAACCCGCAAGGTGCTTTACCCTAACGAGTTCGACAACGGAAGTCGTAAAATGGTGGCCCAGGAAACCATGATGGTGGAAACCAAGGTGGCCTTCGCTGAAGAGCAGAAGTTTCAGCGTTCTTTTTTTGATGACATTCAGTAGTTCCCTGGCATGACGGGCAAAGTAATTCTGGAGGGGCTGGAGTTCCATGCCTACCACGGTGTGTATCCGCACGAGCGCTCTTCGGGAAATAAGTTTGAAGTGGATGTTTCCGTTAACACACATTTTTTGGCATCCGCCTTTCAAGACGATCTGGCCGGCACCATCAATTACGAAGAAGTGTACGCCATTGTGAAAGAGGAGATGGAGAAACCCTCGAAATTGCTGGAAACCGTGGGGTACAACATCGCTGAAAAAGTGCTGAACCGATTTGCCGAGGCCATTTCAGCAGAAGTAAAAATATCGAAGTTCAACCCGCCCATAGGCGGTGTTTGCCGAAAGGCCACCATAATGGTGGAGAAGGCAAGAGACTAACTGGCGGTGTCAACAAACTGAAAACCTCTCGCATCGGCACCCTCGTAAAAATCTACCTCCTTGCCTATTACATATAGTATGTGCTTTTTATCTACCAGCACAGGCACACCCTCCGCAGTGTAGCTCAAGTCCGAGTCTTTTGGTTTATCGAAACCAATAATCAGTTGGGCACCTCCGCAGCCGGTGCCGCCACGCACCCCTATGCGCAGACCATAGCCCGCTGGGATATTTTTGGTCTGCATAATTTTCTTTACCTCTTCGGCAGCCCGGACGGAAATCTTTACAGGTTGTAACTGGTTGAACATAGTAAAATCGGCAACTACGTGGTAACAATCATCTTCGAAAAATAGTTAATTTTCCACCAAATAAATTTGGGTATGGAGGCATTGATAGACCTTGTTAAAATACTGGTTCCTGCATCGGTGGTATTGTATGCTGTTTACCTGATGGTGCGGTCTTTCATTGTGCGCGAGATAGAATTGAAGAAACTCGAGATACGCACGCGCAGTATTGAAACGGTGCTGCCTGTGCGCCTGCAGGCGTACGAACGCATGACTTTGTTTCTTGAACGCAGCGCACCCCAAAACTTACTGGTTCGGCTCAACGCTCCCGGCCTCACCGCACGCGACTTTCACCGGATGCTGTTAGATGAATTGCGCGATGAATATAACCACAATGTATCGCAACAGGTGTACATCAGCGAAGGCGTATGGGCGCTGATTAAAAATGCCAAGGAAGATTTAACACTGATGATCAATGAGGCCGCTTCGCAGGTGCCCGGTGATGCCTCTTCCATTGACCTGGCCAAACGTATTTTCGAACTGGCTTTGGGCAAGAATATAGACCCGATGGGCCACGCTCTGACCGAGCTAAAGAAAGAGATTCAACAAACCTTTTAACATCATGGGCAAAACAGCTTTACTGGCAGGCGCAACGGGCCTTATCGGGAAGCAGTTGTTGGAGCTACTTTTCCAGTCCGACCGTTACAGCACGGTGAAAGTGGTAAGCCGGAAGCCCCTGGAAGCAAAGCACGGCAAGTTGCAAAACCTGGTGGTTGATTTCGATCAGTTGAGTAATCATTCCGGAACGCTCCAAGCGGATGATGTTTTTTGTTGTTTGGGCACCACCATCCGTAAAGTAAAAACCCAGGAAGCCTTCCGTAAGGTGGACTATCAATATCCCCTCGAGGTGGCCCAAATCGCTCTTCGGCAGGGAGCCACACAATACTTGCTGGTGTCGGCTTTGGGCGCTAACGCCAGGTCTTCTATTTTTTACAACCGCGTAAAGGGCGAAGTAGAAGATGCCATCTCGCATTTGGGTTATCAATCTCTCCACATCTTTCGCCCCTCGCTGTTACTGGGGCCCCGAACCGAAACACGATCGGGAGAAGAGGCAGCCAAAGTTTTCTATAAACTGTTCGGTTTCCTTTTTCCGCTCCGCTACAAAGCCATAGAATCGGTAAAAGTGGCGCGCGCCATGTTGGCGTTTGCCCAAACAGAAGAGCCGGGTATTTTCTTTCACGAGTCAGCAGAGTTACAAAAGTTTTAGCATGGTAGCTGTTATTCAGCGGGTTTCTGCGGCCGGTGTTACCATTGCCGGGCAGCAGCAGGCACGTATCGGTAAAGGCTTGCTGGTACTGGTGGGCATAGAGGATGCAGATGGAGAAGAAGACGTTTCGTGGCTGGCCACCAAAGTTGTAAACCTGCGTATTTTTAACGACAGTCAGGGTGTGATGAACGTTAGCGTGAAGGATGATGGTGGCGATCTGCTGGTGGTAAGCCAGTTTACGTTGCAGGCCAGCACCAAAAAAGGCAATCGGCCTTCCTACATTAAAGCCGCACGACCAGAAACAGCCATACCTGTTTACGAGCGATTTGTACTGGCTGTACAGACCGAGTTGGGTAAGCCAGCGCAAACCGGTGTATTCGGTGCCGACATGCAAATTGATTTGATCAACGATGGCCCGGTGACCATTGTGATTGATACCAAGAATAAAGTTTAGGTTTCTACAACAACGCCAGCCCTACAAACACCAGGTTGGCCAATACGTAAAGGCTGATGACCATTCTTGCCCCTTTCCGGTTGGTTTCTTCCGCCAGCGCGGTTTGTCCACGGTCGTGCTGCTTCAGCGCAATGGCAGAGACCAGCAGTGTTCCGAAGATGCCGATGAATGTAAGCGCGTGCAAGGTATCTACCAACGTGAAGGCACTCGACTCAGGTAAGATGGAGTCGATGATGTACTTGTTACCCACAGCAGCAAACAAACCACCTACGGGCAACCCAAAACGAGGCTCCATTTCGGATGGATGCGGTGTAAAGCTGATGGTAGCGATTAAGAAGGCGATGTACATGCCAAGAAAAATTTTCATAAACAGACCCCAGGCGTTTCGGTCGAGGTCGAGTGTTACGTTAAACGAACTGAAATCCTGCGGATCGTTGTCGCCACTGCCAAAGCCGGTGGGATAACTGTTCTTGGCTTCCGAAACGCGGAATCCGCGGATGGTCCAGCCATCCAGCGCGTCATCTTTATCGAAAGTGCTGCCGGGCTCATCGGGTACAAACACCAGGCTTCTGCGGTCGAACAACGTATTTTCGATGTGCATCTTCAGTTTCTGGTGATCGAACGGAAAGTTGTGCACGCTCCAGTTTTGCTTCATGGTGCACTTCATCTTCATAATCACCCACGCTTTGCCGTCCAGGCTATCTGTTATTATTTCCTGTATATCAATTTCTTTGGCATTGGGAATGTCGAGCTGGCGCGTGAAATCAAAATCGGGATTGGTGTACAAAAACCACAACCAGAAGCGCATGGTATATTCTTTGTCCCGAAAGTTGATGTCGTGTACGCTGATGACGTAGACACCCGCACGCACCGTATCGGGCACTGCCTCTTGTGCGGTTGATTTCTGTATGATGGCCAGTAGTAATAAGGATACTGCCAGGGTTACGCGCATGAAAAAAGCCATGCGCAAAGGTAGCGCATGGCTCTATCCCTTGTTGGGTGGTTGGCCTATTTTGTTTCCACCTTCGCCTTCATGCCGGGTGCACCTTTTACATATGTTTCCAGCATATTATCCATTTCCCAAAGGGTATGTAAAATGGATTCTTTGGCCCGGTAGCCGTGGCTCTCGTAGGGCAACAGCACATAGCGTGCAGTGCCGCCATGGCCTTTTATGGCGTTGTAGAATCGCTCGGTCTGTATCGGGAACGTGCCGGAGTTGTTGTCGGCCTCGCCATGTACCAGCAGAATGGGCTCTTTGATTTTATCAGCATAAGAGAAGGGCGACATTTTGTAATACACATCGGGGGCTTCCCAATAGGTGCGCTCTTCGCTTTGAAAGCCGAAGGGTGTGAGGGTGCGATTGTAGGCGCCACTGCGGGCAATGCCAGCCTTGAACAAATCAGAATGTGCCAGCAGGTTGGCCGTCATAAAGGCACCATAGCTGTGGCCGCCCACGCCCACCCGGTTGGGATCCACCACACCCAGCGATGCACCGTAATCGATAGCCGCTTTGGCACTGGCCACCAGTTGCTCAATGTAGGTGTCGTTGGGTTCGGTGTCGCCCTCACCCACAATGGGTATGGATGCATTGTCCAGAATGGCATAACCGCGCACCACCCAATAAATGGCGCTGCCCCAGCCGATGCGCGTAAAGGAATAAGGTGAGCCGTCAACCTGACCAGCGGCCGCTTTCGATTTAAACTCTGTGGGGTAAGCCCAGAGAAAGGTGGGCAGTGGGCCGTCTTCTTTCTTGTAACCGGGCGGAAGATAAAGGTCTGCCGTTAGGTCTACCCCATCGGGCCGTTTGTATTTCAATACTTGTTTTTTTACGTCCTTCAGTTGTGGGTACGGATGAGGGAAGTCGGTTACTTTGGCAAGACCTTTCGAGCCCACTGTGCGCAGGTAGTAGTTCGGATTTTCCACAGGCGATTCACGCGAAGTGAGGAACGTATTCTTTTTACTGTCCATCAGGCTCACCACCCATTCGTAGTAGGGCCCCTCGCATTGCCACAGCCGCGTGGTTTTGCCGGTGGCCAGATCCATCTTATCCAAAAAGGGTCTGTCGCCCTCGGGCGAAGCCCCTTTGCCGGTAAGGAACACCGCATTATTTTGAATGAGCATCACCGATTCTCCAAATGAATTTTGTGTGGTGACTACATCGCCCGGGTCGGAATAGATGTCTTCGTACGACCGGTCTGAGATTATTTTCTTCTTTGCGGGATCGCGCGGATCGATCTGGTACGTGCGTGTTTTCCGGTCGCTCCACCAATTTTCATACACCCACGCAGTGCCTTCGTTGCCCCACGTAATGCCGCTGAAGCGCAGGGGTAATGTTACGAGCAGTTGCCTGGCGCCCGCAAAAGGAGCGGCTTGTTGGTAAACATGGTCGCGTATGTCTGCCTTTGCTTTGGGGTCGCCACCGTCTTGTGCTTCAACCCAATATAAAGTGGCGGGTTGATCGCTGCGCCAACCGTGGTTACGCGGCCCTGTAATCACTGCGTTGAATCCTGTGGGCCTGTTGTCGGCCAGCGGCAGGTCGGCCACTTTGTGCACAAGGTTGCCGTTCAGATCGATTACACGCACCGCTTGCGGAAAGAGCCCTGCCGGCACAATGTAGGAATACGGTCTTTGGATGGCTTTGGTGAGGATGAGCGAGCCATCGGGGGAGGGACTATGTGCCGCATAGTTGGCCGGCTGGGCCAGGTTTTTCTCCGAACCATCGGTTTGAACCAGCACCAATTGCGACAAGGTGTAGAAATCAAACATCGATTCATCGTACGGATTTTTCAGTAGATCCTGATACGTGCGGTTGGGAGCCTTCTTGCCGAGGTTCTCTTCTATTACGGGGCCACCGGGTGTGCGAGCGGGTTCTGGCATCTTTTTGCCCTCGTTTGCAGCGGCTTTGTAAATCAACTGGTTGTTAGATACCCATGCATAGGGGATTGCCAACGTGGCGTTTACGCCTCTTTTCGAGATTCTTCGGGCCGAAAAATCCGAAAGGTCGATTACCCAAAGCTGAATTTGTGTGGCCGAGGTGTGGAGAAAAGCAACCTTACGGCTATCGGGAGAGAACTGGAAGTTGCTTATTTGCGGGTTTGTAGGTAAGCCCTCAACCGTGTATTCTTTCAGGTCTTTGAAGCTCTTGAAACGGATGCCGATGGAGTAGATTCCTCGGCTGGGCCCAAAATTCTCGGGATTGATGCGCAAGCCCGCGATACGCAACTCTGGCCGCGACAGTTCTTCAATGGATGGATAATCTGATTTATCAAGCAGGGCCATCCAATTTTTATCTGGCGAGATAACGGCACCAGGTGTTTGTGGGGCTTCCAGCAGGGCCGCAATTTCTTCCGGTGGCCGCTGATACCCGTTACCATCCTGGCCAAACGCGGCAAATACGCTGCACAGGAAAAGGAACAGAATCACTTTTTTCATAAACGACACATTTAAATTAAGAGAAGGATTAGGCATACATTGATACTGCGAAATATATGGCTTTGTCGGAGGGCCAGAAAAACAGATGTTTTCCGCGCGGCAACCAGTGTGTCTTTCGGTTAAAATGTTCTTCGGACGTAGCCAATATTGGTAAAACGGTCGTAATTTCGGGCAACTAAAATCACTACCAGCCATGTACTCCCTTCTATTAGTGTTCCACTCTGCCATCCGTTATTTCGTTTTGATCTTTTTGATCGTGGTTATTGTGCGTAGCTTCATGGGGTGGTCTAAAAAAGGAGAATTTACCGCCACCGATAATAAGATGGGTACTTGGCTGCTGATGCTTACCCACATGCAGTTTTTGTTGGGGCTGATTCTTTACTTTGTAAGTCCTGCCGTGATTTTTGGCGCCAATACCATGAAAGATGCCACGGTGCGCTATTGGACGGTGGAACACATCACCATCATGCTGCTGGCGGTGGCGCTCATCACCGTGGGCAGAGTAACAACCAAACGCCTGACGGTGCCCATCGACCAACACAAGCGCATGTTTATCTTTAACCTAATTGCACTGGTGCTTATTCTCGTGGGGATTTTTATGAGTGGCCGCGGTTTTTTCGAGTTGCGTACAAGTTAGCACATTGAATTTTTCATTGGCTCAGCGGGTGTTTATTGCTAACTTTACTTTAAACAACCCGTTTTCTGATGAAGCGACTCTGCGCACTTTGTTGTCTTTTAGTTAGCTATTCTCTTTCGGCACAGGAATTTTCGCCCCGCTACGAGTTGGTGAAGCTGGGCCCGCAGGTAAACACCTTTTACCATGAGGCGGCCCCTGTTATTTCGCCCGATGGCAATACGCTCTATTTCTTTGTGTCGAATCACCCACAGAATACGCACGGCAAAGAAAACACGCAGGACATTTGGGTAACCCGCAAAAACGATAAAGGCGAGTGGTTGCAGGCGGAGCATCTGGGTGGCCCCTTCAATCAGCACAAAGCCAACCAGGTATTTACTATTTTTCCCGATGGGTCGCTACTGATTCGCGGTGGCCGTGGGCGTGATGTGCTGGGCTTCTCGCTGGTATCGGCCGGTGGCGGTATTTCAGAGTTGGATGTCAAAGACTTCAAAGCCATCTGCCGCGGACGGTTTTATGGTGCCACCATGTCGTCCGATCAGAAACACATGATCTTGTACTTTTCTGAAGCGGCCCAGAGCATTCGCAGCGACTTGTATGTGAGTCACCATGAAAGTGGCAACTCGTGGACACGGCCTGTGAAACTGAACATAACCGATGGGTCGGATGAGTTTGGCCCCTTCTTAGCTCCGGATAACAAAACATTGTACTATTCCAGCGATAGAAGCGATCCTAAAAAACAGGGAGGGTCTGATATCTACAAAACGGAACGATTGGACGACACATGGAACAAGTGGAGCAAGCCCGTGAACCTGGGGCCGCCCATCAACACGGCTGCAGGCGATGCCTACTTCACGGTGGACCAGTCGGGTAATGTTTTTACCTCGCGTGCCAATAGCCGCATAGACGGGGGCAACCTCGATTTGTTTGTGTTGGTGCCAAAGGATTTGAAGGTGATGGTGGTTGGTAGGGTGATCAATGAAAAATCGGGTGCACCCATTTCGGGAGCGGCTATTACCCTGACTTATGCCGGTAGCGAACCCGTTGCGCTGAAATCCAGCACAGCCGGCAAGTTCGAAAGCCGCGTACCTGAAATAGAGCAATTCAAAGTGGCTGGTTCTGCGAGCGGTTTTCTGCCGAAAGAGCTTTCTTTTTCAGTACCTGCGCTGGTGCGCGATACCACATTGAATATTGAGGTGCCATTGACGCCCGTGGCAAAGAAGTTGATTGTAAACGGCACCGTGTACGATTCTAAAACCAACGCCACGGTAAATGCGCGGGTGGAAATGTTTGGAAAGAAAAACAGCCGAAGCATACTACGCCCCACTGCCAACAACGGGCAATTCGAACAAGAAGTAAAATTGCTCGACTGGTATGTGATAACGGCCTCGGCAGAAGGATACCTCAACGCAACGGATAGCATTCAGTTGGAGAATGAGGAGATAACTCCTGTAACGAAAGATATCTTTCTGCAGCCTATTGAAGTAGGCTTAACCGTGCGTTTGAAAAATATTTACTTCGACTTTGATAAGACCACGCTGAAGTCAGAGTCGTTTGTGGAGTTGAACAAGGTGGTGGACTTTCTGAAAGCCAACCCCAACGTGGAAATTGAAATTTCGGGCCACACCGATAGCAAAGGCTCTGATGAGTACAACGCCAACCTGTCGCAGGGCCGCTCGCAGGCGGTGGTAGACTACATTGTGAGCCAGGGCATAGATGCAGGCCGGCTGACCGCGCATGGTTATGGCGAAAGCAAACCTATAGACAGCAACGACACCGAAGAGGGCCGCGCCAACAACCGCAGGGTAGAGTTTACCGTGATGAAGGTGGATTAGGCAGATGTGAGATGTGCGTAATGAGATTTGAGACGGGGTGTTTACGCACTCATCTCAGACTCTTCCAGTATTTCCTTTACCCGTTCCTTGTCTTCCTCAAAAATATGCAATCTCACCTGGCCGGCCCTGAAATAGGAAAGTGGATACAGGTTGGCCAAATTCTCATCGGTAAGGAAACAGGGAATGCCGTACGCATCCAACTTGGTTTTGGCCAGGTTGGCTTCAATAGCGTTAGCGAAAGATGTGTAGACGATGATATTTTGACTTGCTGAATCTTGCACCATACGAAGCCGGTTGTTCTTAAAGATAGCGATTTGTTCGTTTGTATTTGTTGCCGCGGCAGGGATAGCAGCGGAAAGCCCGCAGTGCGCGGGCAGGGCGGGAGGCCGGACTTGCAGCGGATAGCCCGACCCTGGCTTTGCCCTGACTTTGCCCCGCTGGCATGTCTGCCTACGCAGGGGCAAAGTCAGGGCAAACGACAGGGGCCGCCCATGCCCTTCTTTTTTTTAACTTGCTGTAACATTGGGCCGGGTGGCCCGTCTTACCCCTGAAACGATGAATTTCGAGATGTTCGAAGCCCGCGTGTTGCCTGTAAAGAATAAGCTTTTCCGCTTTGCCTTTCGCCTGCTGGGCAGCAGCGAGGAGGCCAAGGATGTAGTGCAGGAAGTGTTTATTAAAGTATGGAATGGCCGCGAGCAGCTAGAGCAGATTCAGAACATGGAAGCCTGGTGCATGCGCATCACCAAAAACCTGTCGCTGGATAAACTCAGGGCCCGGCAACGCAAGTTCACCGATACACTGGAAGAAAGTTTCGATGTTCAACAGGAAGGTTTAAGTCCACATGAAACAACCGAAATGATGGAAAGCATGGTGCGCATTAATCAGTTGATAGCAGCGCTGCCCGAAAAGCAACGGCAAGTGATACACCTTCGCGATGTGGAGGGCTACAGCTACAATGAGATATGCGATATTCTGGAGTTGGACATGAACCAGGTGAAAGTAAACCTGTTTCGTGCACGCAATGCAGTAAGGGAAAAACTGGTAAAAATGAACGCGTATGGACTCTAAACAATTAGAACAGTTGCTGGAAAAATACTGGAACTGCGAGACCACGCTGGAGGAGGAACTGGAGTTGCGTGCGTATTTTCAGCGCAACGATGTGCCCGATAATCTGCTAGAGACGGCCGCACTCTTTCGCTACTTCGAAAACGAGAAGAGCAAAGCGCTGAGTGAAAGTTTCAATGAAGTTGTAACAAAACAAATCAAGAAACGTCAGGGCGGTAAGTTGGTAAGCATGGTGAGCTGGGTGCAGATGGCACGTGTGGCGGCAGGTATTGTGGTGGTAGTGGTGGCAGGTTACTTTATAAGGCAAGAGGTGCGCAAGCAATACCCGGAAGATACCTATAGCGATCCGAAGCTGGCCTTTGAAGAAACCAAGAAAGCACTGATGATGATTTCGAAAAGTTTTGGTAAGGCCAAGCAGGAGGCAAGTAAGATAAATATGTTTAACGAAGCTGAGAAGAAGATTCAAGGCAAGGAAGAAGAACCACAGACAGAAACCAACATTTAAGGCAAACAACTTTGCCAACCGAAAAAGAATTGAAAAAAACTAAAACACAGACGTATGAAAACATTAGCAATGGGCGTGGTAATGATGATGGTGAGTGCAGCAGCCCTGGCACAAGGAGATGCCATCTCCAAATTTTTCAGTAAGTACCAGAACGATGAATCCTTCAGTCAGGTAACGGTGAGCAGCAAAATGTTCAGCCTGTTTACCAATATGGAAGTAGAAAGTGCCGAAGACCAGGAGGTGCTGAATGCTATTAGTAAGCTGAAAGGCTTGCGCATACTGGCCAAGGAAGATGCACGCGATGGCTATGCGCTTTACAAAGAAGCTATGGCCATGGTGCCGGTGAAAGAGTATGAAGAGTTGATGTCGGTGCGCGATAAAGACAAAGACATGAAGTTTTTCATCAAAGAAACCTCGCCCGGCAAAATCAGTGAGTTGCTGATGCTGGCCGGTGGCACGCAGGAGTTTATGGTGTTGAGCCTCTTTGGCGAAATAGACCTGAAGCAGGTGGGAAAAATTGGAAGCAAGATGGATATTGATGGCCTGGACAACCTGCACAAGATTGACGATAAGAAGAAAAAGAACGACTAATCTTTTCTGAATAACAACCGGTCTTTGCGGAATACGTACAAGCAAAGACCGGTTGCCTTTTTACATCGCGTTTAAAATGCACAAAATGAGATACTACCTGCTAACCTTGTTGCTGGCCGGCTCGCTGGCTGCCCGGGCCCAGAGCAAAAGTTACGAAGCATTGATGGATAGGTTTAAGGGCCAACCCGATGTGCATTCGTTTAGTTTTGGTGGTTGGTTGTGCCGCGCGGCACTGTCGCTGGCGGTGCTGGACGAAGATGAAGATCCGGAAGTGCGGCTGTTGCACCGCGCCATGGCCGATATTAACCACGTGCGCTTCATCGTTATTCCGAAAGAAGAATTTCGGGCTCAGGGCGTAAGCGTTAACGGCTTTCGCAAATACCTGGAACGCGACCGTTTTGAGTTGATGGCCTATGTAAAAGACAAAGGCGACCACGTAACGTTCTACCACCGCGAAACGGGTCAGCGCAAAGCTCAGTACTTTGTTTTGGTGGAAGAGTCGGACGAAGTGGTGGCCATTGAAATGAAGGGCTATGTAGACCCTGAAATTTTCAACACGGCCGATGCCCGCATTACCCTCTACGGCAGATAATTAAAATGAACATGAGAACGGTTTTGGTACTTGCCTTTGTTGCCTCCCTGGCAAGCCTGACGGCACACGCACAATCTAAAACAACAGAAGCGCTTACCAGCCGGGTAAACGAAACACTTACGTTGTATTTTTATAAGAATACGTTGCGGATGTTGAATCAAGCCGAGGACAAGGCATTCGATGAGTTGATAAAGGACATAGAGAAGCTGAAGTTTGTGATGATCGACAAAGAGTCGGAAAAATTTGGCAAGGAGGATTACCGCAAGCTCACCACCGACTACCAGAAAGAGATGTACGAATCCATCATGTCGGGGAGAATGGAGGGAAGAAGTTTCGATGTGTACCTGAAAGAGAAGAATGGAAAAACAGCCGGCATGGTGGTTCTGGCCAACGACTCTTCCAGCCTCTACGTGCTCGATATGCTGGGCAGCGTGGAAATTACCAAAGTGCCCGAGTTGTTCCGTACGCTCGATGAGAGCTCCGAGATCACCAAAAAGATTACTGAGTTCGGCAACCGGCACGACCGCGGCCGCAAACGCAACGCAGCGGAAGACAATGATTAAGCAGGCAGTTCTTACTTACTAATCCAACTGATTTGGAACCAGTATTATCTATTGAAGGCCTTTCTAAAAGTTTTGGAAGGCTGGTGGCCGTAAATAACCTTAACCTGCAGGTGAAGGCAGGCCAGGTGTTTGGCATACTCGGCCCCAACGGCAGTGGTAAAACCACCACCTTGGGCATGTTGATGGGTGTAGTAAACCCTAGCGGAGGTACCTTCTCCTGGTTTGGCGAGCCACCCTCGCACCATACGCGCAAGCGCATTGGTGCCGTGTTGGAGCACCCCATCTTTTATCCATACCTCAGCGGCCAGAAAAACCTGGAGGTAAATGCCATGATCAAAGGCGCTTCAACAGAAAGCATTGCGCGTGCATTAGAATTGGTAGAACTTACTGCCCGCAAAGACGATAAGTACAAAACCTATTCGCTGGGCATGAAACAACGCCTGGCTATCGCCTCTGCGTTGCTGAACGACCCGCTGGTGCTGATACTGGACGAGCCCACGAACGGCCTCGACCCCATGGGCATTGCCGAGATACGCGAGATCATCAAGAAAATAGCAGCCGATGGCAAAACCATTATCCTGGCCAGCCACCTGCTGGACGAAGTGCAAAAAGTATGCACCCACTTTGCGGTGTTGAAACGGGGCAACCTGATGCACTACGGACCGGTAGACGATGTGGGCAAGGGCGAGGAGTTGGTAGAAGTAGCCGCCTACCATGACGACCTGCCCGTGTTGCTACAAGAGTTTGTGGGGAGCGCTTCGGTGAAGAAAGAAAACAACCACTACGTGGTGATGATGAAGGAAGGCTTCCACAGCCAGGAACTGAACCGGTTTTTGTTCGAGAAGGGCATCATTGCCACGCACCTGATGACGCGCAAGAAGAGCCTGGAAAAGCAATTCCTGGAAATACTGGCCGACACAGGCAAGAAGTAACAAACAATTAAAGACAGAATTTATGCTACACCTGCTGCAAATAGATCTGAAGAAACTTACCAGCTACCGCACGTTCTGGATAGTATGCGGACTTTATTTTCTCACGCTGGGCTTTACCACTGCCAGCGGCATGGAATTTTTGAAATGGCTGCACAGCAAGAGCATAGAGTTTGGTTCAGAAATCAACATCAACCGTATTCCGCTGTATCATTTTCCCGATGTGTGGCAAAATCTTTTCTACATCAGCGGGTTCTTTAAACTGGTACTCGCTTTCCTGGTGGTGATTTCCATCACCAACGAATTCACCTATCGCACCATACGCCAGAACATCATCGATGGCATGAGCCGCGGGGAATTTCTGACGTCTAAAATTCTTACCAACCTTCTGTTAAGCGTGATGAGCGTGGCGATGATGTTTTTCATAGCTATGATAACCGGGTTGATCTACTCGCCTGAGTGGGATGTGCAGTACATTTTTTCGGAACTGGAATTCATACCGGCCTATTTTCTGGAGGTGTTCGCCTTCCTGTCGTACGCGTTGATGTTGGGCTTGCTTATTCAGCGGTCGGGGTTAACCATTGTGGTACTGTTTCTCAGCCACATGATTGAGGCCATCATCAAAGCCAACATCGATGAGCAGGTGCCGTGGCTGATACCATTTTTCCCCATGGAGTCCATCAGCAACCTGATACACATGCCTTTTGCCCGCTATGTGTTTCAAGAGATACAAGACTACGTAAGTCTGGGCTCCGTGGCTATTGCGCTGGGGTGGACTTTCCTGTTCAATTACTTTGGCTATCTAAAACTCACCAAATCCGACATCTAAAGCCCCTGTTTCTTTTTATGCAAACGGTTTAACCAGCATAATACAAACATCTTCTTACATTTTGCGTAGAATCGCCCTGGTGATTAGATAATTTTGTGCCATGGATGCAATACAATTTTTAGGATTGGTGGCAGGTGGCTTTACTACGCTGGCGTTCGTTCCCCAGGTTATTAAAACATACAAGTCGCGGTCGGCCAAAGACCTTTCGCTGGGTATGTTTTCCATTTTCTTTGCGGGGGTGGCTTTGTGGCTGGTGTATGGATTGCTGAAGCGGGATGTGCCCGTGATTATGGCTAACCTGGTTACGCTGGTGCTTGCGTTTACGCTGATCGTTTTTAAGTTTCGCTTCCGCAATCAGTGAGTGTGGTCGCAGCCGCAGTGCGCGTTGGAGGCAGCCTTTTCGAAGCACTCCTTGCCTTCGCGGTAGCTGAACCACGCCAGCCCTAAGGTGCCCAGCGAGTCGGCATAGGCAAAGCCTGTGTATTCGTAAATGGCGCTACTGGCCAGCAGCACGCAGCTCATGTAGATGCATACCTTTGTGCAGTTGGCATCGGCCAGAATGGCGTCCGATTTTAATTCTTTTCCCGTTGTTATTTTGCCGTAAATCAGCGCCAGCATCACCACGATAGAGATGAGCGAAATCACCACGCCCCAAAAGGTGGTTTCAGGTTTTTGACCGGTGTAGATGTTGATAGCGGCAGACACCACCAGGCCCGCTGCCAGCAGGTAGAAAGAGTAGCCGGTTATGCGCAATGCTGTTCTTTCAAAATCGCCCCGGGCGCTGGTGGGGTTTTTTCGGATGCGCAAAATCATTTGCATAATGCCCACGCCCGAAATCAGCTCTATGAAGCTGCCTACACCAAAGCCGAAGAGCGCCAGGGTTTCGTCTTCATAGCCCAGCCAGGTGGCCACTACGCCTTCGGCAAAATTGTAGGCAATGGTGAACAGCGCGAGGCCAAACGCCAGGTTGTAGAGTTTTTTCTCCCGCGGTAGCGTCAGAATGGTTTCCATACCTGCAAAATTACCGCCCGTGGTAAGGCATCAAACTTTTTGTGAGAATAAATGACGTTGTTGCAACGGTGTTTCAGTTGATAACTCGATGCACTTCGATGTAGTCATTTTCTTACTTGCATCTTTCCGGGGGTTCTCTCCCTGCGTCCGAGGTCGTTCCCCCTCGTCAAACATGAAGAGAATGTAACCTAAACAGTCACGAAAGTGCAGGCTTGGATGAGGTGAGCACAAGTACGCAAGCTACCTTGCGTTAAAATAACACGCACACCTGAATCTGTACGCCTGCGCCTGTAACCAGACGAATAGGTTGCACGTCTAAGTCACACGGTCAACCCACAACCCCTATGTTAGCAAGAATATTCATTGTCATTACCTTCCTTTCTTTTTCTTCTTTGCGCGCACAGCAAACAACGCCTCAGTATGGCAATAACCCGCAAGCGGGAAGTTACTACAACCACCAGGGCGTAAAAATATATTACGAAATCTACGGCCAGGGTAAGCCCATGGTGTTACTGCATGGCAACGGTGGTTCCATTGGCAGCCGTGCCAACCTGATACCGGAGTTTGCTTCGCACTACCAGGTAATTGCTTTTGACGCCCGGTGCCACGGAAAGTCGGATTGCCCCCAGGGCTACCTTACCTATGAACAAATGGCCTCCGATGTAAATGCGGTACTCACCGAATTGAAAATTGACTCTGCTTACCTGTGGGGACAAAGTGATGGGGGTATTGTGGGTTTGCTAATGGCCATCCACTATCCGAAAAAGGTAAAAAAGATATTGGCATCAGGTGCCAACTTGCGGCCTGACACCACTGCCGTAGACCCTGCATTGCTGCCCCTGTTAGATAAAATGTGGGCTGCTGTAAAGAACGACAGTGTGCGAAGCAAACAGTTCAGGTTATTGGTTGATCAACCCCACATTCAGGCTTCCGACCTGAAAAAAATCACAGCCGATGTGATGATCATGGGTGGTGACCGTGACGCCATTCGCAACGAGCACCTGCTGGAGATGCATAGAAGTATCCCCGGTTCACTGCTCTGTATTTTGCCGGGAACCACGCACTTTCCCTATCAGGATCGCAGGGAGTGGTTTCTTGGTATTTTGTACGATTTTTTCGACCATCCGCCCCGAAGAGCTACTACGGCCGAACTGTTCAGGTAATTAAGGGAATAAAACAAAGTTATTCCGTTGTGATAGTATGAGTAGGGGTAGTTCCATTCTTATCTGGAAGAACGGAACCGTGAGCAAGGCCTAAGTAATCCCAAAATCTTTTAGTCAAGACGTTAAGACTATTAATGCTGTGTCGAGTATATCCTTAATGCCGGACTGACTATGGGGATTCAAGTCTGATTTTTGAGACATTGCCCAAAGTTGGTGACGATTTAGAGCACAGGTTGGGCATACTGTGTGCTTGGTTGATTTTTCTGACCGTCAAGGCGTTTGAAAGGAATACATCAAACATATAAAGTTATTTACAGTAAGCGACCAAAGTTGTAGGTCAGGTGCCGTTGGCCAGTTGGTCGCTCAATAATAAAAGCGTCTCATAAGGATCGCCAGGGAGACGCAAGGCCTGCGCAAAAGCAGGTTCTGTTTTCACTCCTTTCAATTTCAACGCCAGTACTGTCTGTTTCAAGCTTTCGCCATGTTGCCGCAGCAAGGCGTATTCTGCCAGCAGATGACGATAAGCTACCTGCTTCCTTGGCGGAACAGGCTGTCCAAAAATTTCGAACAAATAGCCGTGGCAGCGAAAGCGCGCAATCACGGTGTCAATGTCGCGCATCTTTTTCTCCAACACCAAGAACCCGGAGTAGCTACTAAAGTGGTTTTGCACAAATGTGACAAACGCATCCGGTGCAGGGGCATGGCAGAGCACGTCTAGGTCGCTGTGCGGTGTAAACAGATCGAGGGGCAGGGTGCCTGCCAGCAGGGGACTAAAGGGGCTTAGTATGTGAAAAACGTTGCTGGCGTTAATGGCCTTGTACGCCATTTTTTGCATAGCAGAGCCGTTTGCCAGGTAGTCTAGTGCGGTGAAATCGGGTTTAGCTGGCGCCATAATGACCTTTAATTTAGAATCATTCTGCCGTTTTGGCTTGAACTGTTGTAGGTACAATTGTTGATTGGGTGGTGGAAAGTGTAAAGTTATGAGGAGATCGGAAAAAATAGCGAAAGAACTGCTTACCAGCATAGATGTGCTCAACACCCTTAATGGGGGCACCATCGAACCTCAGGTGTACCTTTCCCAACACCCAGAATACAGGCAGGTGGAATTATTTGCACCCAGTGTGCCACAAGATAGGATCAAGGCTGAGATTCACAACAACCAGTTAACCATCTACTACAATATACACGTGCAGTCAGAGGGCCGGCTGATTCGTATGCCTAAGGTTGTTTATAACAAACAGATACCTTATTTCATCGATTGCAAAAAGATTTATGCCGAGTTTGAGGGCCCCAGCCTGGTGGTGACTTTGCCCTTCAATGAATTGGCCAACGGTTATCATCGCGATATTACGGCTACCACTTAATCGGCAATGGCCTGATAGGTAAGCACCTTAAAGCGGTCGCCTATATTCCAATAGGGCGAACTGTACATGTTGGTGAAAATGATGCCCACCAGTTTCTCTTTTGGGTCTGCCCAATAGTGTGTGTTGAACGCACCACCCCAACTGAAACTTCCAACGGAAAAAACAGATTGGTAGTCGTTGCGTTCTGTTTCCAATCCAAAACCAAGGCCAAATTGAGTGGTAAGAGGTGGTTGCACCTGGTTGGTAAGCATCAGCTCCACGGTCTTCCTGCTCAGCAAACGCACTCCGTTGTATTCGCCCTTGTTCAGGAAGAGTTGCAGAAACTTTGCATAGTCTTCGGCCGTGGCACTTAAGCCAGCGCCCCCCGAAAAATAGGTACCCTCCAACTTCGGATATTCGGGGTTTACATTATCGTAGATGGTGTGATCCACTCTGCTCACCACCCCATTCTTACTTTCGTAAAGTGTTACCAGCCGGCCGTGCTTTTCTTTGGGCAGATAAAAATAGGTGTCGTTCATACCCAAGGGTTGGAAGATGCGCGTTTGTAAGAACCGGTCGAACGGCATATCCGACCAAACTTCTACCAGATAGCCGAGTACATCGGTGTTGAGTCCGTACGTATATTGTTCACCCGGGTGGTGCTTCAGCGGAAGCGTGCCGAGCATTTTTATTTTTTTGCTCAGTAAAAACTGGTTGTTGCCGATACCACTGGGTATGCCTGCTTTGGCATACAATGCCTTGAACTCCTGGCTGCCAATGGCTGCGTAGTCGATGCCCGAGGTATGCGTTAGCAGTTGCCTGATGGTGACTTCGCTTTTGGCGGGTTGCGTGGCGTAGCTGCTATCGGTCCAGTTGAACTGTGTTAGCACCCTTGGGTTTTTAAACTCAGGAATATATTTCGATACAGGTTCATCCAGCAAAAACTTACCTTCTTCCCACAGCATCATAACGGCCAGGCTTGTAATGGCTTTGGTCTGCGAGGCGATGCGGAAGATGTGGTCTTTTTTCAATGCCACGTTGCCCTCTACATCGGCAAAGCCAAACGATTTGTGGTAAACAATTTTGCCGTTGCGTGCCAGTAGCACCACCGCACCCGGAATCATCTTCTTATTTACATGTTCTTCTACCATCCGGTCGATGCGCTCTAACCGTTGTGGTGAGAACCGTACCTCTTCGGGTTTGCCGGTGCTGAGGGTTTGGGCGACAACCGCAGCAGGAAGGCAGAATAATACAAGCAACAGCTTTGCCATGGCAGAAAGTTTGTTTTAAAGTTAAGGAACTAAAGTTAAATTGGTCTTACTCATTCGGCAAACATGTTTCTATTCGCCCCGTATTTTAGATTTTTGAGGGGATACAGCACCACCTAAATCCTTGCTTACTCTGTAGATGAGATAAAAAGAACTGCGGATAATTTGAATTTGATGATATAAAGAAGATGAAAGTTAAAATTACCCCATC
Source organism: uncultured Ohtaekwangia sp. (assembly GCA_964429845.1). GTDB lineage: Bacteria > Bacteroidota > Bacteroidia > Cytophagales > Cyclobacteriaceae > ELB16-189. Next base: position 654,664 of record CAYSCT010000001.1, on the reverse strand, counting down.
AACCTGAAAAACCAATTTGCCCGCATTGTAGAAAAAACAGAAGCCCTTAAAACCCACTACCAACAAAGCTTAACCGAGCTGGAAAACCCTTATGTTTCACTGAGTCAAAAAGCTTTTAAAGGCGAACTAAACTAAAAAATCATGTTCATCCTTAAATCATATAAATCATGGTTCAGACACTTGGCGTCATGCGGGGTGAGGTGCTTACATTCAAGTGTCGTTTTTCAAATCAACCTTAGTGCTGGGTTGACAGTTTTTTGATCCGAAATTTCGCAGATGTGTAATAGAAATTTGTCCCTTCGAAGTGAGGTGTTTATTAAGAATTTTTACTCCTGTTTGCCGCCTGAATTTAGTTCCGTTTCTTGAATAGAAACGTAAACGTCTTTGTGTTCTTTGCCAGAGACGAAGATGATTTATGTGAATGAATTCATGTACACTTTAACGATTTAGTTGGCACGTCCCGCCAAACCGTTGGCACCAAATTGACGAGCCGCACGCAACTACGTGCCCTCTAATCTGTCAAAGTTTGGCCCAACCCAGGTAAAGAGCTGATTGATAAGCATAAAAAAAGGGGCCTGCGCCCCTAAAGTGATCCCGCTGGGTTAGTGATTTTATTCCAAAGCAGACCTTATGCTTCCCTTAACACCCTCTTAACACAATGGTCTGTAAGAGTTCCTAGCTATTCAAACCAACATCCGCCTTAAGATCCCGTGATGGCTGCCGTGACGGAGCAGATTTTTTAGTGGAATATTGGAGGCTATTGTGATGGGCAGAAGTTAGCGAGGGGTTCAGACTATTCGGTCAAGTCCTTGTAAGAATCGGCTATCATTGCCTCAATATCTTTTCGAAGAAATCGAAAGTCTTGGTCAAGTAACTGCACAGGCCTCAGCTTCTTCTTCTTATGAATTAGATTGTTTACTGATGGCCGCGACAATTTTAAAGCCTTGCAGACTTCACTCATAGTAAGTAGTTCATCAGACAAAGAAGGCTTTAACCTCTCCAGTTGCTTCCTTATACCCTGCAATTCATTCTTGATTTCATTAAGATCTTCTTGAAAGATTCTGCGGAGGTATCCCCGGAAAATCTGTTCTTCGGTTAGTCCATAATGTTCCATATATTTTTCAAAGCAAGATAAGCCACAATAAAACATCTAACCAATATGATTGAAACCCAGATTTATCAAAATATTTCACGCACGCATCGCTGAGGTACTGAGAGCTACATTAATCGGGATTAGACACCCCTTATTTCAAAGATTGGGGCCGAGAACCGAAGGTTAATGACATACACTGAAGCGATTGCCCAATTGCACAGTCTTTTACAGACTACTCCGAGAACGGAAGTTGAGGAAAGTTATTATTGACAAGCGAACATTCAGAATTGACACTGTTGATTTATTGGAATTTATAGGGAACGTAAAAATTGATCGCCTACTCATTACTTTAGAACAATCCCCGTCACTTCGGCTAAATGCTTTTTAAGAGTAACCTCTACATATTGGTTAAAAGGCCTGTGGTCATCTGCTGCTACCTTCTTTAATTCGTCAATTAGTTCCTGATCAAATTTGAACTGATATCGGGTTTTAGCCTTTTTTACAGGTTTAGATGTCCCTGCTTCTTTTTTAGGTTTTGCTACTTTTTTCATCCCTCAAATATAAACCTTTTCCTTGAGTCTTCAGCACTGTCCAGGAGGTATCTGAGGGTGTCCTTTTAAAATTAACAATTTCTTAACATTTGACTTAATACACAGGCTGTCAAGGTGTTATATCTTGGTATGTCTGTAGTATGTTCTCGGCACTGTCTTATGAGTCGCTGAGGCACCAGATTTTTTATACCTTTGATTCACAATCAAACAGAAACTTATGACGACCATCAGCACTTTATCATTTGACGAACAGAAAAATATCGTTGGTGAAATTATAGTTAAGCGATTTAAGGAAACTGGTATGTATGCAGATTTTGAACAACTTAGAAAACAACTGGATATTCACTTTTTTGACCTCACCAAGATATTGAGGGGTCTATTTATTGAAGATTCAGAATCAAATTTACCTACTCGTGATTCTTTAGTGACATGCGGAGGCAAGTTAATACCTGAGGCTACGCACTTCGAAATTCGTATGATACCGAGTGAAATCACTTGGGAGATGTATCATAATAATATGATGAAGAGATGGTGCAAGTTGCTTGATGTTGACTTTGAAAAAGTAAAATGCGATACGAGTAAAAACATGCGCATGGAAGTGCAGAGAAGGCGCAATGAGAGTCGTAAACGTAAACAAATTGATAGACAACCAACCGACAAAGCGAGACAAATCGGAATAGCTGCCCTACAAAGTCAGCGAGGAATGTTTAGCATGCGCGAAATTCCCAGACGCGCGTCTTAACCATCTACTCGCTGCATCAAAATATTGTGCCCCCAATCGGGGGTACTTTTTTTTGTAACAAAAATCAATGGCAAAAACTAAACTCCACATCCGTTCAAGTTATCTCAATGCAAATGGTGAAGCAACAATTTACGTTCGATACTCTCATCGAGATAAGACGATAGATCTTTCTACCGGTGAGCGTGTCCCTCCAAAGTTCTGGGACGCCACCAACCAACAAGTTCGCAAATCCTATCCGGGTCATGGCGGAATAAACAACTTCATTCAGAAGAAGAAGTTGGAGATAGATTCGATCAAACTTGATTTGAAAGGCAAGAGACTTGAACCTACGGTTGATCTTGTGAAACAAGAGTATTTGAAACTGGCTGCTCCCGCCAAAGAAGAACTTCCCCTGAAGCAAATGCTTGACTACTGGCCTGACTTTGTTTCTTATCAAAGAGAAGTTAAGCGGGTAACTGAAGCGACAATCAAGCAATATGGTGCATCGCTAAAGAAGTTAAGAGACTTTGAACAGTACATCAATACTGAACTGACCTTCGACATGATTGACAACGCTTTTTTGGATCACTTCAAGAAGTACATGTACGTAGAGGTGGAGAGTTCACACAATACAATAGGTGGCAAAATAAAACATCTAAAGACTTTTCTCAATTGGGCTTACAACAATGAGCTCACGAAAAATGCCAAATTCAAAAACTTCAAAAAGCCATCGAGCGAAACAACAATCGTGACACTAACCAGAGAACAGCTTGATACGCTGTTTTATCTGGATCTTCGAGGACAGAAGAGACTTGAAAGAGCCCGTGATCTTTTTGTTCTCGGATGCGCAACTGGTTTGAGGTATTCGGATTACTCATCCATCAGCCAAGCCAACATCAAAGGAAATTTTTTAATTATGTCAACCGAGAAAACTGACGTGCAGGTCAGAATTCCACTGAATGACTACAGCAAGGCAATACTTGCAAAGTATCCAGATAAACTTCCGACTCTAAGCAACACTAACCTAAACAAGTTCATTAAGGAGGTTGGTATACAAGCCAAATTTTTCGAAGAACATGAGGTGACAATTTATAAGGGTGGGCAAAAAGTGAAGTTTAATAAACCACTTTACCTACTACTTACCTCGCATTGCGCAAGACGAACGTTTGCTACTCAAAGTCTTTCTCGGGGAATGATGATGCATGATGTTATGCGTATTACAGGTCACCGTGACGTTCGATCATTCACCAAATATGTACATATCGCTGAGCCGAGACTTGAAAAAGAAGTGAGCAAAGCTTGGAATACACTAAACACAAAGAAAGATGACTAGAGACGTGAAGTCTTTTTTTAAGAAATTTATCGACTGCGGGCTTCAACATTGCTCAATCTCCAAAGAAACCATTTCATTTCGCAAAGATCTAATCCGCAAGAAAATTGATCTGATCTTTAATAGACTTCCTGTGGAATTAAGGTCAGAAGAAACAATCGAAAAATTATCCACCGATTTGGCAGAAATATCAGTACTCGTTCAAGGATTCGGGATTAGAACTTTCGGTGTCCTACCAAACGAAAGTCTACGCGCAAAGGAGACACGTCAAATTACTCATCAAAACAATTATCATTTCGATTGGAACAACCTGAATGAATACGTAACCAGATTGGGTGATTATATCTCGGTTTGTAAAAACAAGCTTGGGCGACTCATAAAAAATGATTCATCGACTCCCATTCAATTGCGAATCGATGGCGCAGAGTTAGCTGTTCCTGATGAAATTCAAACTGCCTTGATCGAAACTGTGACAAGACTGCTTGAAGAAGCGAAGACAAGGAACAGCGAATCACTCTCGAAGAATAAGCAAAAAGCGATTAATATATTCTTCAATGTAGTTGCACATAAAATTGCAAGATTTGTTCAAACCGAGTACCTCAAATATCCTGCATATTATGGTAATCCGTCACAGACCGAACTGCTAATCATCTCCTTTACGCTGATGGCTGCTGGATATATTTTAACACCCGAGGAGTATGAGCTCAAGAAAAAAGTAAAGGACTACAGGAAGGTTTGGGATAAAGAACATTTGGAAGCAACTGGTAAGAAGAAACAAACAACTTATATACGGTATTATAGTCATAACGATGTGTTAGTTATGGCTACAAAAGGAACCATGAGAGCCAAGGGCAGATTTAATGCGCGTCTCGTAAATTGGTTATGGTCGTGACTGGTTGGGGGGGTGAGGATCATCTTCATTCCACTCTAAAAAACCCCCAATCACAATTTCACCTGAGGAGTATGTTAAGTTACTTCGAGTCATCAATCACGCATAACAATGATGACTTATGGAACTCAATACTGATTTTTTCTCTGTCTTATTAAGGAAGCAAGCGAAACCAATTCTAAAGGAAGCGTTGGGGGAATTTCTCGCTGAGAATGGATTGGCCTTAGTGTCAACATCTGCACGAGAGTCTTCGAAGCTGCTCTCTACCTCCGAAGTTGCTGACCTTCTTGGTGTAGATCGACATAAGGTGTACGACTACATCGAAGATGGACTTCCGGCAATGGAGTCCAAACCCTACAAGTTTAGATTACAGGATGTAAATGAATACATCGCGAAGAATCTAAAGAAAAAATAATCTAATCAGCTTAGGCCAGGCTGTCAAAATCACATACTAGGAAGTGACTCAATAGCTGCAGGTAGTGCTATTGTGAACATATCAAATCTACTTGATCACATCGAATGATGCTGATACAGAAAAGTATTGTTCAAAGTTAAAAGTAAAAAAACATGAAGCAGATTTTAGGATTTCTACTACTCGCGATAAAGTGGTTATCGCGTACACCATCTCAAATTCAAAACGACACCGATAATAATCGATATGTGCTTTTGGATGAGGTCAACAAAGCAATTGAGCTCGCGTACTTTCACTGGCTGCATCTCTCCCAGAAGTATCGGGTGATAACTGCCAGCAAAAATTCTAATCGAATGCGGGAGAAAGCCTTGCTTGAACTGCATTACCGAGTTCAAGCACTAATCAAGGAACGTCCTGAATTAAATGGCTTTGACGTCAGGAAAGGCAGTCCGTTTTTTGAGTTAATTTCTTTGAAGGCACTTTCTAAAAAAGAACTCATTGAAAAATATGGAAGAGCCACTTTGTGTATTGAGGTCGATCTATTGAAAGACCTTGTCCTGACCATCATTACATATAACTTCTTTAAGAAACACAAAGCGCGTGCACTGGAATTGTTTACCGAGGCAGAATCGAAAATGAGAAAGTTGGTAGAGGACAATAAGCTTCCGGGGCGCTTTAGTTGGAACACATTCGTGATCAAGGAGGAAAAACAGAAGGACGAAGAATTCGACTCAGCAGAACTTGACCAATATGGTGAATTCCAAGAGGCTAATTCAACGGACGAGGAGAATAGTAACGGGGATACTGATTCAAACTGTTTAGAAATCATATAAGCTATGGAAATGATTGACATAGAATTCACGCGTAGTCTCCGAACAAGCGCTGAAGCTTACTTCAAACTTGGCTTCAATTTAACCGGGATCAAAGACTTCAAGAAAGCCCCGTATCATAAGTGGAAAGAGTTTTTGCAAAGACGGCAAAAAGAGGGTGAAGCTCTTAATCACGAATGGCATGCCCTCACTGGAATTGGAGCCATAACGGGAATTAACTCGTTGTTCTGCCTTGATTTCGATCATTGCGATCAAAGCAATATTGCGAGGTTCCTTGAAATGCTTGATCTACCTCCTGACTATAATTGGGTTGTTATATCCGGTAGCGGCAAAGGCTTTCACATTTGGTTCTCCAGTGCTCAACTGGAAAGCGAAAGGGCTAAGCTTAACGGAAGTGTGGTAGTGTATGAACCCAAAGAAGCTGGACTTCTCAAACAAATTGAGCTAAGAATAAATCAGCATGTTGTCTTGCCACCAAGTAAGTCTCAAGCAGGTCAGTATAGGTTTTTGTATCCAAACGATCTGACGATGCGTCCAATCGAGCTTAACTATGACGCAGACGCATTAGGAACTACAATTGATTGAATCACTTAATACTAAAATTATGAATAAGAAGAAATCTTATAAATCAGCGCTTAAGTATGCGCAAGAACTCAACAACAAGAAGATCGACATTGTTGAAGATCTTCATGACTGGCGAATGGTTGGTCTCTCACTTTCCAATTCATTTGGTGAAGATGGGCGTTCACTGTTCCATATAGTTACATCAGCCAATGCAGAAGACTACGATGTAGAGGAAACCGATCAAATGTTTTCTGAGTGCCTTGAGTCGAATAAAAAACGTGATCCTGAACTGCCTCGCGTTACGGTAGCCACGTTTGTAATGATGGCGCGGAAAGGATTGAAGAAAGCTGAACAAGTTGATATAAGCAACGGAGACGGAAACGAGTTGTATGATGGCAATTAAGCAATTTCTTGAGGAGGTAGCCGTGCTAAAAACGGCTACCTCTACTCCAAATGAGCAGGAACCGAAGCCAGAGCATGAACAGCTCCCTGCAATAACAACAGGAAAATTTGATAAAAAACTGTTTGCAGATGTGAAACGGTACGTCGATGTATTGAAGAGAGACAGGATTGACATTACCACTAGATACAGCCAATGGATTAGAGTTGCATTCGCACTCGCAAATTCATTCAGCGAAGAAGGGCGGGAACTCTTCCATTCAATCAGTTCCGCTGGATACCCCAAGTACGATCGTACTGAGACCGATGACCTCTATTCAAAATGTCTTGCAAATCTTCGTGGACCAGGAAAACCGAAAAACTCTGCCAGATCGGTAATTAGATTTGCCACCGAGGCAGGTGTAAAGATTCGTAGGAAGGAAAAAAGGGACGATGATGACAATAATCACCTCTTAGCTTTCAACGTAATTCAAGATAAGTACACCGCAGTGTTCGATTCACTAAATCAGGATGTACTTGTTAATGGACGTCCATTGAGCGATGAAGTCATCAATACGATCCACGTAGATCTTCTAGTCAACTATGAACTGGCGGTAAGCAAAGAATTTGTGCAATCAGTGCTTGAAAGTTCATTTACTGAACGCGTGAATCAATTTGATGATTTTGTACTCGCAAATCAGCATAAGATGAAGCTCAATGGTTCAATTGAAAAACTTGCAGCCTGTATTAAGACACGAACCGGATTAAAAGTTGGCTTCAATTATAAACTTCAGATGATAACACTGTTTATGGTTAAGATGATTGCTCAATTGTACGAGGAATCACCGAATGACTTGTGCTTAATCTTACTTGGAGATCCATACATTGGAAAGACCATGTTCTTTAAGAATCTACTTCCAGAAGAACTCCGAAATTTGTTTTCGGTTCAGAGCTTTAAAGCAGACAAAGACGGGAAAAGGGATGCATCAAAGTACTTGTTAATTCTTGATGACGAATTTCGAGGTCTTAAGATAGCAACCAGCGAAGCATTAAAATCTCAACTAAGTCTGACGACAATCAACTTGCGAGTTCCGTATGGCAGGAAGCCTCATCCCTTTAAACGGATCGCGTCATATTGTGCTGTAAGCAATGAGAGGTTTATCCTGAAAGACCCTACCGGAAACAGAAGGCTCATCTGCTTCTGGGTTGATTCAATAGATTGGGAATTGTACAACTCAATCGATAAGACGGAACTTATCATGGAGGCGTATGCTCATTATATTGGGGGCTTCAATCACAATCTAACTCCTGAAATGCTAAATGCCATTCAGGCTGTCAGCAGGGAGTTTGAGATTAGTTCCTACGAGGAAGAGATTCTTATCAGCTATTATGCACCCGCCAAGCCTGATGAAATGGGAGCGATTTGGAGGCCAGTGTCAGAGATCATCAGAGATGCTAAAAAGACGCTTGGTGTTACTCTAACCGATTACAAGGTTGGAAAAGCGCTTAGGAAATACAATTATCTGCACAAGTTCATGAACAAGAATGGTTCAAAGCTGCTTCACTGGTGTCTTCGAGAAACCAAGCCCGATGAAGGTGACTCTCACGGTCAAGGCGAGTTCTTCTAAGGTTGACGAGTTGACCACTTTTTTATAAAAAAAGATTTTAAGATGATCAATATATTACAATATGTGCTTCTTGATAAACGAAGCGTACGAGGATCGATCAGTAAAGAAAGTTTAGTGTATTCGCCAGTTCAAATTGGGCTGGTCTACGAATATACTAAGGCATTGGAGACAAAACGCTTACTTCTGGTACATTGCTCCGAGATTCAGAATAGTGAACGTAGAATCATACTTCTTGAGGATGTAGTGAAGCAATTGGAAACCGTAATGAAATTGACCGATGAGATGCGCAAGACGTTTAGGCCATTACGCTACCTCGACTCTGTTGCAGAAACTCTAGAGTCGTTTGTTAAGGATAAAACCAATAGGCTACTCTATCCGAGAATGTTGCGGAGGAGACTTAATCCATGTTTTAAGCAACTGCACACATATGAGTTCTACAAAGAACACTATCGTACGGTAGCGGATGGAATTGAATTGTTACTTAGAAGTGCGTATCATCTCAAGAAGCGTTTGTCGTCCCACTTTCAGATTTACAATGATATCCTCGCTGATAAAAATGAATTTGATTCCAACCTCGTTACCGACTATTTCAGAATTCTTGAGCGAATAACACAAAACCATTCTTCTGAAAGGCATTTGTCACATGAACAGGCTGCTCAGATTGTCACGTCTTACCTATCATGTCGAGAGGTCATGGCGATGGGAGTTGAAGCAAAATTTCTCAACTTGGAAATCCTTTCACACAAGAATATAATTGAAAGATTAGCTGACGAAGCATATGTAATCGGAAGGAATCAGGACGAACTTGTTACGATATTTGAAAATGTGGATGTGCCGGAGTACTTAACAGGTGTAACAGGCCCTCACTACGGCCATGCATTTTATCGTGACGTAGTGACTATCAAGATCGAGAATGAAGATAGTCTGAAGGTTTTTGTTGATGAGTGGATAAAATCCGGAACGGATTGATTGAAATTGAGCGTGACTAATTTGCATGTTACATTGTAACTGTTGATGCTCTACTACTGACGTACGTCAGTAGTATATATCAGCCAATTCGGCTCATATCTTTCAATTTAATTTCTACATTGAGGCCATCGATAGTGCTTTTCTTGAAGTAATACCGATGGCCTCGCTTTACGTAGGGGATTTTCCCAAGCTTAACCCATCGCATGATGGAAGATTTGCTAATCAAGAGTATCACGGAAGCTTCTTTACCGCACATGATTACTTCTTTCTGGGTAGATTCTTGGGCTACACGCTTAGCGTTTTCTTCAATGATCTTAAGAAAAGGTTGGAGTGGAATTTTAATAAGAATCTCGACTTCAGTTTCGCTTATGTTGATGTTCATGGGGAATTTACGTTTTGGAAAAAAAAAGAGCCACGGCCTTTAGACCGTGACCCTGACTCGGTGATGGGCTCACTCGATAGTTTCTTAAGTTAGAAATGAATAAAATTATCTTTCAATTGCCTGTCTGCTGTTTCCACTTTCATCATAATAAATCCAAGTACCAACCTTTGCTCCGTCAACAGTTTTTCCCTTTGCTTTCATTTTTCCATTAGGGTAGTATTCAATCCATTCAGCTCCGGGGCCAAAGGCTGTGTTTGCTGCCTTGGCCTCTTTATCCAGCTTGCCATCCTCAGTGTATAGTTTTTGCCAGCGTACGTTGCCGGTGTTATCCAGTTCAAGTTCCTGTGAAATTGCTCCACTCTCAAAATAATATGTACATCTTCCGGCTGGCACATCAGGTGACACTTGTGCTAGCATGCCTTCAAATTGTTTCTTCCCGGTTATGAAGTAGTCTGTTGTTGGCCATGGGCCACCGCTGGGACTGTAGTTTATTTTTCGGTAGTAAGTTGCTTCCTTCTTGGAAGGCACTAAATTCCATTCCTCATCGAAATAGCTGATCCATTCACCAACGGATACACCATTTCTGTTTTCACCAGAACTGATTACCTCCCCGGAGTCATCGAACTGTTTAAATGATCCATCGAGTTTACCGTTTGCAAAGCTTGCGTCTATTGCAACTTGTCCATTAGAATGATACTGCAACACCCGACCGTGCCGCAGGTAGCTGTTTGTTCGCGAGTCGAAAAGTTCCTCTTCCTCAAAAAGTTTCGATCCGGTAAGGGAATCGTAAGTAATAGAATTGGTTTGATTTCCGGAAACTACTTTCCTTGTGAATTTGAGTATGCCCTTTCTTGAGTATTCTTTTTCCTCGATTAGCCTGAAGCTAGTTGGATCATATTCGATCGTTTTCCTTTTGGTACCATCATCAAATGATAATAATACCAACCCCGCCATTTTATCATCGACATATGTTGCCTCAAGTTCCGGCTTCCCATTTTTAAAATACTCAGTGTGTTTGCCGTTCTTCTTATCTGCTTTATAATTGGAAGAAACTTCTACCGTGCCGTCAGGGTACCAACTGGTGTACTTGCCTTCATACTTACCAGCCTTAAGTGTGTATTCAAGTTTCTTGTTTCCGTTCTCAAAAAGTTCATAGCAAGGCCCATTGAGCTGTACTAATTTTATTTGCTTACCGCCCTCAGTCCATTCTTCATCTTTGATCTTGGTGCCCATCGACCAAGTGGATTGTTTTATCAGTACTTGCTCACCGTTTTTTACGGAATACATTTGATCCAATCCATCTTCCTTATCATTCACGTAATTGGTCTTTGTCCATACTTTGCCAAGTGCAACTTTACCGTAGATACCGGTCATTTCGGTTGAGAAGTAGTTGATGAATACCCCGCTCTTTTTGCCGTTGCTAAAATTACCTTTAGTCATGATGGCGCCATAGGCATCGAACTTCTCGTATGCTCCATGCATCAGATACGGTGCCGTTGAAAGTGTCGTGTAGGATTCCTGAATCTTGGTTTTATAAATATCGTAGTAGGTTACTACCTTTTTCAGATTTTGTGATTCCGCAGCAATGCTGATGATCAGCAATAAAGCGGTAAATGTGTTCTTGAAATAAATTCTCATGTCTTTGAGCTTTTGAAGTTTAACAATTAGTATCCTGCAGCCATTCCTACGAGGCCAATGATGAAGAGCATAACCGTTCCCCAGAGAATCAGGTAAACCCAGCCCTTGAAAGTTGTCTCTGCTGGCTTAAATCCGAAGAGTGAACTAAGAGTTTCGCGCGAGTGTCTTCGACCGATGATGTGAATGCCGATCACCCAGATTATGATGAGAATGATAATGATAACTTGCATATTGTTTTGTTTAAGTCTTCTGATGCAGGGGACGGGTGCCACTATAAAGCAGAAAAACCACCGTGCTGCGGTGGTTTTTCGTGGATTATAAATTTATCCCGGTGTTTCAGGTCATCATATTGCCTGAAATATTCTAATATCAATTTTCTCTTATCCAAGTAGGTCGCTTCGTCATTGAAGATGAAAACCATTCCCGCCTGAATTCTTGCGTAGCCAGTGAACAATACCAACGGTCCGAAGCAAGTTTGTAAATCAACGAGTCTATGTTCAATGGTATAGTTGGAATTCCCTAGATGTTGAAAGAATCCAATGAAATCTCCCGGTCGGAGCGCACCCCTAATCTTGATTAGTTCTTGCCTTCGGACATACATATTTCTATTGGATCGAAATCTTCTTGTGATCCCAACATCCGACCCAACGTCTGGATCGACAAAGACAAGTGTTTTATTGACTAGACTTCTGTAATGCAGTACTGCCTGCTCAAAATATTCCTTGCGATTTGCTTCGCAAAAGAAAATGGGATCACTTCCATTCTCACAGACATCTGGGTTCAGTATCGATAGGTGTATATTTTGATTGACGAAGTATGATTTTATTACATTGATATCGGAATACTCCTTGGAAAACTCAGTCTGCATGAGTTTGAATAGCGTTTCATTTCGTGTTCCCAATTCGTAAGTGATGTACTTCATGTTTCGCTCTTTCGGCAGTGGCTCAGTAATCATGGGAATGTAAAAGAGCGAAAGATTCTCTGAATTGGTCAAAATGAATGTTAACAAATCGTACTTCCATAAGTCTAACGAATTTCCACAGAACTTTGAATTCATGTCTTTCAAATAGGGACGGGTGCCACTGGCTATAAACTATAAAAGCTCCCCCCGCATGGAGCGGAGAAAGCTTTGACACAAAAAAAGTCATTCACAGAATGACTTGGAAGTATCTGGCACAGTTAGCAAAAAGATTTGTGGCACCCGTCCCCTCGGTACAAAGAAAATTATCGGATAAATTTCACACAAGTATATCCTCCGACATTCAAGGACGGGGAGGGTATAATTATACCATCGAAAATAATTTCAGAACTATCCGTTTGGATACTTTAGACTTTCTTGATCATCGTCAGTGAGGTAATTCTTGCCAAGTTTTTGTATTGCACGAATAATGCTTTGGTCAGTGATTTTTTGCTGATCATCAAAAAGCCCATCATCAGCAATGAACGTGTTGGCCTTCCTTAGTTCTACCCAAATGACTTGGTTCCTACGGTTAGTCACAGATATTCGTTTGCCATAAACAGGTCCTAAACATACTCCGCCATTTACCCTAGTGTAGAAAGTATCATCCAATTCCGCTTGGTTTATTGCAGGTGTTTTCATCAACATTTCCTTGAGAGCGTCGGACGGTGTTAAACCAGGATGGTATCTTTCTGCTAATCTAACGCCTACGTGTTTTGTAAAACCGAAAAGTGTTATGCCAGTTGGATGCAAAATAAGACTGTACCAAATAAATCGTTCTCCCGTTTGTGGACGCTTAACATGAAGACTATGTTGTCCGCCCATGTCTGGTCTGTAGACAATAAACCAATTATTTCCTCTTTTGGATTTATAGTTAGCTGAGTGTCTCGTTTTGACTTTGCCCTTTTTAATCAGCGCTCGATTGGCATACTCCCGCATTTCATTAAAGTAGTCCGTGACAACTTCTACAGCGAACTCTGTATCGTTCATCCTTTGTACAATCATACTTTCAGAATGACATTTTCGTTTTACGAAATCAATTTAACTTTTTTCTAGTCACGTTTCCGTGCGCTCAGCTGCTATCAAAGGATAGCTGGTCAGCCTTTGTTTCTGTTCGAATAGCAATTTCTCGTGTGGCTATTGGCAGACACTCTTTGAATACTTTGCGCCAACACAAATCTAGGGAAGAGGCCTATCCCAATGAGAAATGTCCTCTGCTGTATCCCCATCATCAGGCACAATCATCAGTCTACTATCTAGTGGAGGTTTAGGCAAAATGTAGGGCGATATGGAAGAGACTGTTTCATCAAAAACCCAACATTGATCGTGAGGTGAATATGCTTGAAAGAAATGACAAAAAATCCAACGGAGCTTTGTGTCTTGAGGAATAATCTTTTCAAGGGTATCTTTAATCTTACCCAATCTTCTCTTTTCTACTTCTGGCCCGTCAAATGTTTCCATTCCTATATGTATAACCGCTGTGTCTTCGGAATTGAACTGTTTCATTGCCGCGTGAACCTGACTTTTGATATCTCTAGCTTTTGCTGAAACAGCCTCTTTAGCATCGCAAGTCCAATAAACTCCATAGGCATTAGAAATGTCTGATATAAATAGATTGTTCACGTTACCTTCTCCGACTCTAAAAAATTCAGCATACAATCCACAAGTGAAAGCTTTGTTATCTACTGATTTTCCACCTATCAATTTATTCTGCATTGGAGAGCCATATTTTACGGAATAATTTTCTAAGTGCTGTTTTATCGCAGCGATGTCCACAAACGTTAAATCTATATCAACTTGCTCGTTGGAAACTACTTTACCGGGAAGAGCCATCGGTAGCTTTCGTTCCAAAAGATCTTTTAGAAAGGTATCCGGCAGACTTTCTAGTTCTACATGAAATGTAATATCTAACAAAATATTTCGCTTCAGTAATTCTATTCCGATCTGGGAGATCATCTTTCTCCTTTTGGCGGTTTCCCTGTAGGTATAGTCCGCGGTCTTTGATTGCCTTTTGCACTCGATATTCCAAGCTTTACCATCCTTTTTTGCAATGATGTCCGGGGATTTTCCGTCTTGTTTCTCCTCAAGGAATGATACCTCATATCCATTTCTGGCCCATAAAAGAGCGGTCAGAAATTCAAAAAGAAAGGCATCAGCTTCTGACGGACGCTTCCTCATTAACAATTTTATTCGTTTCTCAATCCCCTCTATTTTTTTCAACATGTCCAAATCCGTCCCAAAACGCTTAAAAAGGGGTAATACTCTTGCTCCCTGAAAGAACTCATACTTGTGAGGTTCATTGATGATCATGTCAATTAGATATAGGTACCAACCGATTAAATCCTCCTTGACAACTAACATAGTAATGTCTCGTAAGCCTTCTGGCGGAACGGCTTCAAATTCCACAGTTATCTTTTTTTCAATATTGGCCTTCCTTCTCTTCCAATCTCCCTCTGAGATAAACGATAGAAACCACTTCCAAGCGCTAATTATCTCGTCATCTTCAAGACCTTCTAGTTTATATTTTTCAACGGGTATTCTTTGCATATTAGGTTGGTGTATTTATATCAAAATACAAAAATCTAGCGAATAGTATTGAAGCCGAATCATACAAGTGCTTCAAAAACAGACTCCTTTTGACCTTGTTTAGGATTTTTCGAACAATTCCCTCGATGACTATTCAGATGATAAATCGTGGTGAACACCTTGTTGCAATGACTGCATGTCAACCGATCCATTTCTTTCTTCTTGAATGCTTCCAATTCAGCTACGTAGTCTCCTAACCTCTCGATATCCAGATTCGCTTTTGTCAAATCCGATTGGGCGTTACTGAGATCATTATTGCATGCAATGTTCTGTGACTTTAACACCTCAATTTGGTTGAGTAAATCACTTGCTATTTGTGTTTCTTCAAACTTCTTAACAAACAATTCCGAGTAGACGAAATTAACTCCCGTTACAAGCAGACCAATGAACCAACGAATTGCTATATCCAGTCCAGCTTGATTGAAGTCAAATGCTTTTATGAAAAACAAAACGATGAACCCTGAACAAATAGCGAAGAAGACTGGGAGGTTGCGAGTGGAAAAGAATTTCATATTACAAGTGATTATCAATACAGTCGTTTCGACACCGAAGCTCAATACCCATGACGCAATTTCTGCCTGCCATGAAGGCATGCACCTGATGAATACCTGATAGTACAATCCATGACCGACAAATATCATTGCAATCACGGTCATAAGTAAAACAAAGATTACAGCACCCAAGCTGGTGATGACGTCTGCTGTTTGTGTTATTATTCTATTCATGATTATTTTATTAATTGGTTAATGACGCTAATTATCTCACTATCGATTTTAAGTGGTTGGATGTTATCCTCATCGACTGGATCATAGTGGTACATCCTGAATCTCTCCTTCGTGAGTTCAACCCTCAGACATTCATACAGCAACCCCTGATTTGATACTATGGGGGTATTGATGTGGTTGATATTGATATCCGGATTTTGGGTATTCCAGAAGTCAAGAACCGCTAATAGGTGGATGGATGACATCCTCCGATACTTGAAGTATAATATCACCTTCCTGTTCTCATAGCTCAGGTAACTGTCGTATCCACCCTTTAGGGATATCAGATACTTACGAAGTATAGTATCCAATTGCCGAAACAGTCCCTTATCTGCTATTGACTTGGAGTATCTGTTGGTTAGAAGTAACCGCATATACAGTAGTTCCAACTCATCATGACTGACGTTGTATATCGACTCCGCCAGCATGATCTTGAACCTATCCACTGTGATGGTGAACATCTCCTGATTATTATCCCTGTTGATATAAGTAATCTTATCTTCATCTCTGAAGCAATTCAAATTGAGGATAATTTCATGGGGAGTACCATAGGTAATTATCCTATTGGTTTTGCGAGTACCCCAATATTCAATCCTGTATAGGAAGGGAAGTGGGTTAACAAAAAGAGGGTGACGGAACTCGTCACCCTCAGGGATAATTTCAGAACGCATTAGCATACTTAAGTGTGTCCAATCATACTTTTTCTTTAATCAGAAATATATCTCCGGATTACAGGAAGATACTTCGGAGCCACTCAAAAATACTCAATGATATTTAGGCCCCATCTTCAGTTCACGTGAAACGGAGGTCAACGAAATAGATCATCCTCCAATAAATCATTCTGGAAATAAATTTCATGTTGCAAGAAAATTAGCGAAAAGGCGCTACGCAAGTATTCCCTTAATTCAACAACTCATCCAGTATCAATTGATGGTTATCACAGGCTGCCAGTAGTCCATTGTACCACACACTCATGGGTAGCTCTGGATTAGCAGATCTTTCGAATGTATTTTTTTTCTTAAAGTGATGTGCTGGATAGGGAATTCTACTACCTGCCACCAACATTTCATGTGCATTATAAGGAACCGCGCTAAATAGACCATAAGTCCAATGATCTTGTCTAAACTGCAGGCCATCCTCATCCATATTAGCCCAGTCAACGACTACTATTTTTCTTCTCTTTTCATCAAACCGATTATAATTGAAACATCTGTTCAAGTGCCTATCTCCAAATCCATATCCCAAGAAGAGAATGGCGTCAGCCTCGTACGCCAACCGAACAGTTTGTGAATAGTAAGTCATAAAAGGTTCTTTTAACAATTGGTTGGTTTTATCTAAACCAGTTATGATAGCGGAATGAATGTGACTATTACCTTCAGTAGTGGTGTCATCACTGCGACCTGAAGAATTTTGAGCGAAAGTGGAGTTCAAATCTGGGTTCCACATTATTTGGTGCATATCATGCTTCTGACCTTTCAAATCGAAGTGCACAGATCCATGGAGATGGTATATAAAATCCCATTCACTGCTATAAACAATTTTCTTATCGAACAGACCTGTAACAGGATCAAATCCTGTCTTTAAACTTGGGCACGCGGAAAGTAAAACCGTATCGTAGTTAAGATTTACTACCCCAATTTCGAAATGCGATTGCAATGCCTGGATTAATTTAGCAAGTCGTTGAAGTTCGGAAGACCTTTGGGTGGCGAGAGCCATACATCTACTTCTAAATAGTTGTAGCAGTTGATCTATAAGACGGCTATACAGATGATGGAAATCAAACCCTTCGACCCGTCCGATTTCATTCCGGAATTTGATTATTTCCGGAAACTCCTTCATATCTACAAAAGCGGCTAGGTTGTGGTTGAATCGTCCTTCCTTATCGGTGACAATGGAATGGAGAGTCTGTATGGTAAATAGGGTGCGTTCAAAATTTGAAAGCACGTCTAGTCGATTCCGTTTGTTACGCGAATAATAAGCGTTAGAAACCTCCTTTACATAAGTGTATAGACTCTTATCTTGACCGGAGATATGAGCTATTTGCATGGCCCATTGCTCAAATAGGCCGTCAATTTCTCTTACGGAAGGCATGCCAAATTCAATGGAGGCACCCGCACCTGCAACGATGAGTAGTTTTTTCTTCATGTATTTTTGTTTTTATTCTAATGTTATTTAGAATAAATACTTAGAATTTTCTGAAAATCTCAAAAACTGGAAAAATATTTCTCATTAATGACTACGCTAATAATTTCTCCAATTTGTTCTTCCACTTCTCCCAATCCTTCATCTCCTTAGTCTGAAGATCGAAAAATTTATGCGTGTGATTGGGATGAACCAAGTGACAAAGCTCATGAACAATCACGTACTCGATACAAGCCTTCGGTGCTTTAATCAATTCAGGGTTCAGTATAATCTTCCCTCTGGAAGTGCAACTACCCCAACGATTAGTCATTTCCTGAAGATACAATCCACATGGCTCAACTTGATATTTTTTAAACTTCTGAATTAAGGGTTCAGCTATTTCTGCAAACTTCTCTTTGGCTTTATTGCGATACCATTTTCGAATTAGACTTTTAACTTTAGTCTTGTCTTTGGTAGTCACTTCTATAAACCTACCCTTGTAGATAACTTGATTTTTCTTGCCGGAAAGAATCCTGAGTCGGTAGTTTCTGCCTAAGTATAGGTGGCTCTCTCCGCTCACGTATCGCTTGGGTGCCGACTTTGGATGAAACGACAAGAAGAAACCCTGTTGTTTTATTATCCACGGTGCGCGATGTCGAATCTTTTCCTTAATTCTTTCAATAGACGTG
Organism: uncultured Ohtaekwangia sp.; assembly: GCA_964429845.1. Lineage (GTDB taxonomy): Bacteria > Bacteroidota > Bacteroidia > Cytophagales > Cyclobacteriaceae > ELB16-189. The sequence goes on along the minus strand of CAYSCT010000001.1, from coordinate 636,161 downwards.
TCAATTGGTGCTGTCGCCAACACTTCCATATCTGGCGTCACAGTAATACCTAATGACTTTCGCTTAGCAAACTTAACTTGAAACTTAATTTGCTTCGATCCAAAATCTATTGATGCTGTCATTACTTATACCTCAGTTTGGCAACATCGATACATCTTGAAGCAATGGCGTCCATATCACCGAAGCTCAATTCTATTTTGTACTTGTCGCGGACTTCATCAATCAGGTAATCTCCGATTTCAATGGCTAGTTTACCAGTCAAGTTCGATTTATTCTGCCAATCGATTATCGGCTTACCGTCATCCAGTACCACAAGTTTTATCATCTCATCAATCTGCAGCGCAGCTTCGGTAGATATTTGCTTTCTCACTTGAGCATCCTGAAGCTTTTTTGTTAGTGATTCCATTGTCAAACCAAAGAACGCTTTAGCTGCATCTCTGTTTTTCAAAACTTCGGGAATTTCGGAATCGGTGTGAGATAACACGGAATTCATGATGTTTTGAACTTTGTTTAAGTACTGTGCTTCAGTTATCCGCTTTAATTCATAGTCGCTAATGGTTTGCTTCAGCATCTCAGAAAACTTCTTGTAGAAAGCCGGGTCTTCCTCCATCTTTTCATTAATGTGCTTAGCGGTTCGCGATGCGATCTTATCGGCTTTCGCTGCTTTGCCCAAAGTATTTTCTACTTCCTGTTGAAATTTCTCTTTATCGAATATGTTCACCAACTCAGTAATTTTTGTTACCTCATCCGTTGTGATGTGCGTATCTATTAATTTCTGAATTTGACCCTCATATTGCTTGTAGTCGATTTCGTCCGAATAACGCTCTACAACTGCGGTTCGTAAGCCAATAAACATAGAAAGGTCATCTTTGTATCGGCTGATAGTCTTTTCATCTGTTTCTTTGTGAAATTGGAGGGACGAAAGAGCAAGCTTGAACGCCTTAGCATATGCTGCCAACTTTTCATAGAAAACTACTCTTAGAGCTTCGTCCCGAAGTAATTGTTGGTATGCTTCTGCGTCACGCTTATTCTTAATTGATTTGAAGATGTCCCAGAGTTCTGAATGCTTCTGAGGTAGCTTTTTCACTTCATCCTGAATATTGGCTAATGTCCCTACTAAATCGTCAGGATCAAATTCTGCAAACGAAGAATACTTTTCAAGTGCGGTGTCCAATTCTCCAAGAACACCATAGTAGTCAATAATATATCCAAACTCCTTATCAGGATATACTCTGTTTACTCGTGCTATGGCTTGAAGTAGGGTATGCTCTTTAAGCCCACGAGTTAGATAAAGTACAGTATTTTTTGGCTCATCAAAGCCAGTTAACAGTTTATCAACAACGATGATGATCTCTGGGTCGCTTTGATTCTTAAATCTACTGATGATATTCTTTTCATACTTTTTTGCATTTCCATGCTCGTTCATCATCTTGTCCCAAAACTTCTTCTCTCGTTCACTGGATTTAGCAAAAGCGCTGTCTTCGCCTTCTCTTTCATCGATAGGTGAAATCAAGACTTCGCTTGAAACAATTCCAATCTCATCCAAGAACTCTTTATATCGAATGGCGTTGACTTTTTTGTCACATACCAATTGAGCTTTGAAGGGAGTATTCTTCCAGTTATCTCTGAAATGCAAACTTATGTTCCATGCAATCGCATAGATTTTCTGTTCAGCACCATTTAGCTGATCGGCACGACTGAATTTCTTCTTTAGATCGGCTTTTTGATAATCCGTCAAAGGTTCTGAGATCATCGAAAAAAAAGTGTCAATCGGATTTTCATTGACCTTCTGAATCGCGTGACGACCCTCGTAGAGTAACGGGACCACTGCCTTATCTTTAACGGCCTGATCGACAGTATACGTGTCAATCATCCCTCCGAACTTTTCTGCGGTGTTTTTGTCCCTGTTAAATAATGGAGTTCCAGTCATCGCGATATAACAAGCGTTTGGCATAGTCTTTAGCATATCCAAATTGAATATGCCGTGTTGTGTACGATGCCCCTCGTCAACCAAAACGAAAATTTCTGATGACAAAAGCGGTGGCTTGATTTGTCTTACCGCTTTCTCAAACTTGTTGATAACGGTTGTAATTACCGCATCGCTATTACTCGAAAGCAGCTCTACTAATCGATTACCAGTAGAAGCATTCTCGACAAACTTGCCACACTTCCGAAATGTGCCAGTTATCTGGTCATCCAAATCAACTCGGTCAGTCACCAAAATAATCTTGGGATTCCGAATATTCTTCTCCATCGCTATCGCTTGGGCGAGCATCACCATCGTGAGTGATTTACCGCTTCCCTGTGTGTGCCAGATTACGCCACCTTTTCTTTTGCCGTCCGGTTGAATCTCTTTTATTCGATTGATGGTTTTTTTGATCGCAAAGTACTGCTGGTATCGTGCAACTTTCTTTACTCCATCATCAAACATGATGAAATTAAATGCAAGATCTAGCAAGCGTTCAGGTCTGCATAGATTATACAAGTACTCATCTTGGTTCGTAGAGAGAACCATTTCTCTTTCAAGTTCATCAAAATGCTTGCGAACATATTGAAACCGATCACCAAATATTTCTCTCTTCGCTTCCGGAGATAATGATTCGTTCTTAAGTTGATTAATATGATTTCGGTATTTTGACTCCTCGATAGGGGATTCAAATTTTTCCTCCCACTGCGACCAAAATTCTTCCTCGGTGGCGTTTGTGGCGTAAGCGCAATTGTTAGTAGCGATACTTAATACCAATTGGGAGTAGGCGTACAAAGTTCGAATACCATCTTCTTGTTGACTCCTTAAGTGCTGAGAGATCGCTTGCTTTAATGGTTCCTTCATGTCTGGTCGCTTGCATTCAATAATGCAAAGTGGGATTCCATTTACGAAGAGAACAAGATCAGGGCGATAATGATCTCTACTATTGCTTCGCATCACACTATATTCTTCAGAAACGTGGAAGATATTATTCTGCAAATTTTCCCAGTCAATGTACTGAAGCGTATAGCTTTTTTTATCACCGTCAACACTTTGTTCTAACGATTTGCCCAGTGTCAGCAGATTGTATGCAGCTTCACAAGCGGCAATGTATCCTTCATTCATCGGCAAATCCTTCAAAGCTTGTATTCCAGCTTCGATATTTGAATCGGTGAAAATCATTTCCTTAGTGGAGCTGACTTTTCGAACATTGATCGTCTTCAGTTGTTTTCTGAGAATAGACTCCAGTAAAACGTTGGTAGATTTGTTGCCGCGGAGCTGTAACGCCTCTTCTTGTGTGACATAATTGTACCCTATCTTCCGCAATAAAAGAATTGCTGGTATTTGGCTGATATGATCTTCTCTAAATGATGGCGTCTCCATACTTATTCTATTGGGAATCTATTTCCAAATATTGTTTTCCATGATCGTGTTGCCTCTGGGACCTTCGGTTTCATCAAAGCCGTTTCACAATTCTTAATCATTTTCCCTAATTCTTCCAGAAAGACGGATTTTTGATCGCCATTTAATTTTGCAACAAGGTCATCATGGGGTACAGCAGGGTTTTCGCAGGTAACGCTCCACCAAAACGATTCCTTAATGGCCTTAGCAGTTTCATAAAAAGCTATGTCATCACGAGGATTTTCTTTGTAATACTTGGCAACCCAAACTGAGAACGCTATGCCGCTTGGCATTTTACAAGGTCTGTTACTCCCCCATACTTTAAAATATTTTACCAATCGCAGCAGCTGCTCACGGCCCTTTATTTGCGATTCAAACCAATCACACAATTCTTTAGGATCACTTTTAACCCACTCGTTCTTTGTAGCTAAAAACGGATGCTCGTCACTTAATGATTTGTAGTAAACGGGGAGGTCAATGTCGAAATCTCCTTGATAAATAACTCGAATGCACTTTTGGCGGTGTTGAATACCTCCAAATGTTTGACCAACTAAAGCTTCTGCGACCCATTTCTGAAGAGTAAATGGTTCAACTTTTGGCCTTATCAGAAAGTAGACTCCAAGGTCAACATCATAGGTTCCATCTTTTGTTAGTACCATCGTCTCCATCTTGTAAGAGCCTTGAATGTAAAATTTTGGAATAGGAACGTTTCCTTTAGTTCTAAAGAAGTCGACAATACGATTTTGTAGTGCTTTCCGTGAAGCAATCAATTTTTTAACCTTCGATTTAGGAACGGAAATAGCATGTTCAAATTGAAGAAAATAGTCATGGGCGTTTGCACCCATTTTATCATCTTTATTTGAACTAAACATCTCCTTTATTATCCAACCACCGACTCCCACTACAATAATTCTTAATAATATTGGATGCATGGTTCTGAAATTCAATTGTTGCTTTTTCGGCTAATTTGTTAAGCTTCTTTTGGTCGGTCTCGTCAAGGTCAATGGAACAAGTTTCATCGAGTTCCGTATCCACTCTCATGTAAGTAAAGTTATCCGGTTCTCTTTTGTCGATTCCATTCTTAAGGAGGCTAATTAAATTTTGAACCTGTTGTGATTGACCCTGCATAAAAACTTCTATGAGTCTCTTTTTATCTCCCTCTAGCACCCAATAGTTTATGCCGTATTTGGTTCGGTGTTTATTTTTTCTATCTACACCCCCGTCACAAAATTTTTGATGTCCCGTCCCAATCGAGAGGACAGATAAATCAGATAATTTAAGATTGAAGGCTTTCTGAGCTTCTACGATTCCATTCAACGAAGGATTATTAGCGAATACCCCACCATCTATTTTATTTTGAAAGTTTTGCTGAAGCCCTTTTAAATCTTCAAAAGTCGAGGTGTAGGGATCAAAAAATGTTGGAGCAGCTGAAGTTGCCATGGCCGCGATGTATGCGGGTATATGGTAATCTCTGACAAAAGCTTCGTGATATTTACTTTTTAGGACAGAGGGTCGACCTTCCATCAAATCGTAAATTGGAATCAGGACATGTGTTTTACAATCTACAAGACGGGGATCGATCCCTTTGTTTACGGCCTTAAATTTATTCCGAACAATTGACTCTAGTGCTTCTCTTTCATGAGAGGATTTACTTAAGCGTTTTAAAAATCCTCGTTTGTTTCCAAAAATCAAGTCTGCATTGTTTAAATACAGCTCGAAGATTTCTTTAGCGGGGATGCCTAATGCAAGTGCAATGGCGATTATCCCACCTGTGGAAGTTCCACAAATGAGGTCAAATTGTTCATGGATTCGCCAGCGTTCCTGTCCTCTTGATTTCAATTCTGCTTCCAAATTAGACAATAGCATTGCTGGAAAAATGCCTCTAATACCACCACCGTCTATCGACAAAATTTTAAAGCTGCTCATTGGCTTTAGTATGTTGATTGTAACTAACCAAGTGCTTCATTTTTGCAGTTTCATTTTCATTAAGAATTGCTTTTTTGTTTTGCTCTGTCATCTTATAGCAGTAAATGAATTTCGAATCATCAACCCCAACGGAACGATAGTTGTATTTTTCCATTCCTTTTTTTTGGAATAGTCGTTCAATCTCGACTGCGGTGTCTCTGTTTTCGCATTCTGCAGAATAGGTTGGATTACCCTCTGTATACTCGCCCTTACGTAAATGTTCTTGGATAACTTCATTCGCTTCCACTAAACGCTGTTCTATATGTTTCGTGATTCCAATATAGTATGCGCTATACGGCCCCGAGTTTGCTTTTCGAAAGTCCTCTATGTCTTTGATTATTTTTTCTTTTGATTCCATTTTTGCTTCAAATTTTTAAACTTGCTTTAATAGACGTTGTATCAAGCCTTTTTTCTGTTTCCTTAGTTGGTCTTCCATCTGCATCAAAATTTCGATTTCCTTTTCTGCGTATGAAATGCAGGACGCTATATGCTGTTGTTCCTCGATGCTTGGAAGAGGTATCTGCAATTTCAAGAAATCATCTTGACCTAAAGTTTTATTTCTTCCCGCTCCACCAGGTGAAGCCAATCCTAATAGATGCTTACCTCTTCCTGTCTTGAAGAAGTAAAGTAGATAATCCAAATCGAGTTTGTCCTTTGCAGGCTCAAACATTGGGAAACGATGAGATGCAATCATTCCGTGCTCTTTTTTTGTTGTTTTTGCTACTGCATGCTCCCACGCGAATACGATGTTAAGGATGAAGCAATCTGGCTGAATCCAAAACACTGTTTTATTTCCGATTTTCTTGCCATTAGTCTGTTCCTTATAAAATATACCTTTTCCGTGCGATCTGATTCCAATCTCTTGATAAGTCTTAGAGGGTTCAGGGATAAATGATTTTCTTACCTTTTTCAACACCTTGTCTAGTTGAACCAGCTTCCAATCTTTCGGAAGAACACCTAGTCGTGTTTTCTGCGATTGTTTATTTAAAACAAAATGAGAGGATCTCCTTTTTCCAAACAACAACTGGTGAGTTAACCAATCCTTTTGGTGTTGCTTTAGAATAATGAGATTTTGAAGTTTTGTAATGGCTAAATCCCACTTCGCCAACGCTTGCGCAATTTCAGTCTGTACCGCCAGCGGAGGTAAAGGAATATTAATTTTTGCTAAACTAGACTTAGAAATACCAAAGACGGAAGTTCCCTGACCAATCCTGAAAATTTCCCTTCTGACCTTCGTGTGACTTAGTACATATGTCCGAAATCCAATTGCTGTCATATTCCGTGTGTCTCTTGCAACAATAGTATGTAAGCCACCGATGATTTTTCGATTTCCAACATTTAGCAATTCAACGGACTCGGCAAGGCCATCGTGATCTTCAGACGCATCAGCAATAATAAGATCACCATCTTTTAGCAAAGGTGAATTGGAACCTTTTAATTCATTCTTGGAGAGAAGTCCGTCCATTACATACGGGACGCGCGTATCTATCGAAAGATCAAGAATCTCACTTTCATAGGTAGCATGAATATCTCCGTAATGGATCACTTGTATTTTGTCTTTGGTTGGAGTGCTTGTTAACTGCTCTCTCGAAAAAGAGTAGCTAGTCAAAAAATCAAACACCTTCCCAAACGGCTCCCATCTCCACATTAGCTGTGGTGATTGATTCTTTATTGTTTTGCTGCGAGATTTATCTTTCATATCCAGTGGTGTGGTCTTTTTCTAATTCCGTTCCATGATGAATTCCACCACCATGCCAAGTACCAGTGGCAAGCCAGCACTCATAGTGAAGTAACCATTCACTTATCCAAGGGATTACCGTGTCTGCTATATACATTCCTCCATTCCACTCGCGACCTTTCCTATAATACAAGCAAAGCCACTGTTTACTCGTATCGTAAACATGTTTGAGTTTGGTTTCTCCTGGATAAAGCAAAAGAGTTGGAGAAGTCACAAACACATTTGGATGATCACCAATCCGATACAACAACTTTATTTGGTAACTATTACTTAATGGTGACGGGGTGATCGAATGCTTCCACGTTAAGAGCTTTTGATCGAACGATATGCTCGAACTCGGGAACAAAGACTTAATGCGCCCTCCCTGTAAACCCATGTTCAACGTTTGTATCTTGTTTTTACTCGCCATGGAAATTATGTCCCTTAACTGTTGTACTTCCGGAACCACTTAGCATTCCAGTCCCAACCGCCATTTTTAGATTCCCTGCTTCACGCAATTTCAACTGTTTATCTCCATAGTTGCTAAATGCTTTCGTGACTACATCCCTGCCAAATGGCTTTTCTAGTGATTCTTGAATGAGATGTAATCCCCTCCGGTTGGATGCGGTATGAACGTCTGATTTAACTTGAGCAATCCACTTATTAAAGTTTTCTTCCTTTATAGGATTTTCAACCCACTTGTCAGCGAAATTTTCTTCAGGATTAACGGGATTTGAAATCCATTTCACACTTTTTCTGGTAACGGGATCAAATCTGGTCTCAATTTCATTGGGCATTTGATCGATCACGTTAACTAGCGCGGTCATTATGTCTGTCTCCTTTCGGTAGGCTTTTGCCGCTAAAGTTGTAATGATTATTGAAATGGGCTTGTGCTCATCTCCGTTAAACATCATGTCACGATGGCGCTTCAAAATTTGAACCACGCGTTGAAGAGGAAGTTTGTTAGTTTGAAACTTTGGTACAGGTTGAACCGCTTCGCTCAACATTCTAACTTCGTCCATAGCGATTCTAGCCCGGTTGTCGAACCATATTGCATAGCCAAAGGGATTGCTTTTTAACCATTCCCTTAGATTGGTAGAAGTTCGATAGTTACTCATCTGCTTATCTGTTATTCTTATCCCAAGACTCTGTGTGTCTTCGAAGCTTCCAGCTGAGAGTGCTTTTTCAAGAATTTGGCGATATCCGGTAACCACAATCGATGGCAAAACGTCAAGATGAAATTTTGCCGAATCGGCATACTGTAAAGTCCAGCATCTGCGGCCATCTGGTGTTACAAGTAACTTAGCTAGCGTTCCGTTGGCTTTGAGGCGATCTCCAACAATTTGCTTTAAGTCATATTGCGTCCAACTAACTTGTACTTTTTCCAATTTGCAAACAAGATCGATATCTAATTCATCTTCGTCATGCGTAGGGCGGATCATCGTTTGCAATAGGAAAGACCCCTGAGGTAAAATTTCTGGGCTATAAGGAGCTAGTGGGGAATCTCTTTCGGCTAGCCATTCACCGACATGTTTATAACTACGAACAGCAGCATCGTATTGCTCTTTTGTTATATCCAATGATTTACCTAGTTCTTCAAGTATATCGCTAAACTGCTTAGTTTGCTCAATGGTCAACATACTATTTGGTGTTTATTTTTTTTAAATACTTGTCCATTTCATTTTGAACAATCTTGAGCTCTTTTTCAAGCTTTTGAATCTCACGCTGCACTCCATTAATGTCTATTTCAGCCTCTTCTTCGAAAGTGTCAACATATCGGGGTATGTTCAGATTGTATTCGTTTTCCTTCAAGTCTTCCGGTGTTGCAACGTAACTGAACTTCTCCTCAATAACGCCTGTCTTCAATTTTCCATCAGTGAATTTTCGATACGTGCTAACTATATGTTCGATGTCTTTGTCTCGCAAGCGATTCTGATTTTTACCAGCTTCAAACTCCCTACTTGCATCAATAAAGAGTACATTTTGATTCGAACCTTTACCTTTATTGAAGATCACAATGGCTGCGGGTATTCCTGTACCGAAGAATAGGTTAGCAGGCAATCCAATAACTGCTTCAAGCTGATTGTCTTCAATTGTTCGTTGCCTGATCTTTCCTTCGCTTGCTCCTCTGAACAAAACTCCGTGAGGAACAACAACGCCTACTTTTCCTTTTCCTTCATACGCAGTTTCAAGCATGTGTGAGATGAAAGCCCAGTCGCCTTTGCTCTTCGGTGGAATTCCACGCCAGAATCTATTGTATTTGTCTTTCTCAGGATCAAAGCTGGTACTTGCTTTCTCCTTTTCTTTTTCCTTGTCTTCTACCTTACCCCATTTGTCAAGGCTAAACGGTGGGTTGGCAACAACGGTATCAAACTTCATCAATGCATCGCCTTCCCGCAGCTTTGGATTACGAATGGTATCGCCCCAGCGAATAACTGCATTATCAAAACCATGCAAGAACATGTTCATCACCGCTAGTGCCCACGTGCTACCGTTCACTTCCTGACCGTAAATAGAAAAGTTATCTGAACCTACTTCTTTTGCTGCCTTGATGAGCAATGATCCAGAGCCACAAGTAGGGTCACAAATACGCGCTCCGGGTTTAGACTTTGTGAGTTTTGCCAGAAGGGTTGATACTTCCTTAGGTGTAAAAAATTCACCAGCCTTTTTACCGGCATCACTGGCAAAGTTCTCGATCAAAAATTGATAAGCATCCCCGATAACATCATTACCTTCAAGATGTGAGGGGCCTAAATCAAGTCTCTTATCAGCAAAGTCTATAAGCAAATGGCGGAGTCTTGTGTTTTTATCTTTTACATCACCAAGATTGCTACTATTGAAATCGATATTTCTAAAGATACCGCTTCCATCTTCGCTGCTAAGTTTCTCGCGATTCGCATCTTCTAAATCCGTAAGGGCAATGTTGATCAACTCGCCAATGTTGTTTGCGTTTCTGTTTTCATACAAATAGTAAAAGCTGCAATGTTCCGGTACTACGAAACGTTCATGTTTCATTGCACGATCAGCCCGCTCCTTATCGCCCTTATACTTCTTCAGGTAGGAGCCATACTTCTCGTTGTAGACATCGCTTACATACTTCAAGAAGAGCATTGTGAGAATGTAATCCTTGTATTGACTGGGATCAATGATGCCTCGGAAAGTGTCGCAGGCCTTCCATACAATCTTGTTGATTTCGTGTTGCTCGATTTTATTGTTCATGACTGATTAATAGCTTTTAAAATTTGTTGTTGAAGGGACAACTCGTGAAGGTGTTCCAATTTCCTTTTGATTGCTATTTCCTGCTGATGCAAGTCATGTAGTTGCAGTACATTCCGCTGCGTTTCCAATGAAGGAATAGGAACTTCTATTTCTTGCATATCAGAAATAGTAATTGAGGGCAAGTTGGTACCCTTAGAAACCGACTTCAAATAACTTTGAACGCGCGGATGGTTGAGATACCATGTCAAATACTCCGGGAGGACATCATTGGAAATTGATCTGATTACCAAAAACACTGTTGAGGCCACGGCTTTGCCCATTTCATCTGAATACAAAACAGCGAAGTGATCATATCCCTTAACCGCAATGAGGATGTCCCCCTGTTTCAGTAAGTGTTTTGCTAACTTATCATCAAACAGAATCTCCGATTTCACATCACTGCAAAACTGATGGTCCTTGTCGAAATGCCGAGACTGCAGGTACTTAACCGTGCCCGCTAAAGTAGGCTTGGCATAGACCCCAGATTGAATTGATGCAATGTTTGGAAGCGGCTTTTTCAATTTTATTTGCTAGTATTAACTCTACAAATTTAGCATTAGGTACGGGTGCCAAGCAAAAAATGTTCGGTATAAATGCTACAAAATTGAAAAATATTTTAGATAAACCCGATTTTGGCCTAAAAACGCAGTTTTTCGTCAAGTGATGAGATACAAGAATTTTAGCATTTCTATTAACTCCGTGACAGATCTGTGCGCGTTTTTTGAGGAATCGGCCCTTAAATTGGACTACAGCTGGGATTTTGTTGAGCCAATTTCCAATCTTAAACAAAGGATCAGTGACCCAGAGCTTTTGCAACAGCTGCAATGGGAACTTGCTTGTTTTGCTTTCGAATTCCGTGGCGCACAACTCTTCTCCCTCGCATATTCATATGATCCCGCTGCCCAAGCATTCCAAAAATTTCCATCAGCGAAGGATTTTGAGAATGCTGGTTTCAAGTATATTAATGATCGAGCAAAAGCCGTCAAAAATCCTCTGTTGACTGCACGTTACAATCATCTTTTATGGAAAGGGCCGAAGGGAGTGAAGAAACGGGAGTATGCGGTATCCGCAATCGAAAGTTATGTAGCGGCTATCAAACTGTTATTGGACTTAAAGGAAAGCAGAAAGGAGGAAAAATACCTTCAAGTTTCCAATCATTATGAATCCTTGGCTGGACTTTGTTCAGAGATTAACTATGAATCTCGGAACTTGATAATAGAAATTACGAAAGAGATTCTTTATCAAAGAACAGTTCCATTCTTTCTGCGACATGCGGTTTTAGACACTATGCTAAAAAATCCGAAGTACTTTAAAGCAGGTGACTTTAACGGAACACTTGAGCTTTTCGAAAAAGAATTGAAGTCAGAACAACTTGACCACTTTTTAATGGTCAATTACTACATGCCAACAGCTTTGAAAATTGCACAGAAGACAGCTGGGTATGTAAGGATATGGCATGAGCATACTGGAGATTTATATCGACATCTGGCAGAACGAGAAATAGAAGAAGAAAGAAATTGGATTAAACTGGATTACTACACAAGGGCAATTCACTCTTATAGAAGTGCCGCTAACGAATCGAAGAAAAAAGAAGTAGAACAATTATACTTTGAACTTAAGCCGAAAGTTAAACTTCCCTCGGTGGAGGTGAAATTCGATGTCACAGAATTGTATCAGGAATTGCAGAATCTTGCAGAAAGGATTCTCAAAGAGCCAGCGGAAAGAGTTTATGCAATTGTTATGTTGGGAAAAGGCATTTTCACTTCGCTCGAAAAGTTAAAGAGCAGTCAAGACAACGAGTACGATTTTTTGAACTCCGTGTATCGGATTGATTTTGATCGGAACAAGAACATCAGTAGTGATAAATCGACTCAAGGTGAGCCTTTTATTGATCCTTACCACTGGGAAGTTCAAGGTAAGACCTTGCCACTTCTTGAATTCATCTTTACTAAAGGGATACAGTCTGGCAAGTTGACTTTTGAAAACTTTATTATTTTTCTAAAGCAACGAACATGGCTCGGTAAACCCCACACGAGGATTGATCTCGGTGGAGAATCTACTAATATCGATTGGATCAAGTTGGTTGCCCCTTCAATAGTTGAGTATTTTGTGCAAACGAAATCCAATTTGGAAAACAAGTTTTATACACCAGATTATACACTTTGCATTGATAGCCTTGCGTTGAAACTTGAAGGATTGCTCCGGAATTTTTGTGAACGTTTAAACATAGCTACAAATGTTGCTGGTAGAGTTGGCATTCAGGAAGCCAACATAAACCAAGTACTTGAAATAGAAGGTTTGAAGAACTATTTTGATGAAGATGACTTCGCGCTCTTCAAGTATATCCTGTTAAATGAAGGTGGAACAAATCTCCGAAATAATGTAGCTCATTGCTTCTACAATCAAGATGATTATGTTCGAAGCAAAATGCATTTGTTGTTAGCTGCACTGTTGAGGATTGGTAAATACAATATTAAATCTAACGAATGACTCATGATTAGAGAAAAAGATGAACCTGTTATCGAGGGCAAGCCCCTATGGGAAACAGATATTTCACCGAGGCTGTTCAATATTTGCAGAGGAGCAGAAATGCAGACGCTCGAAGATGTTCACCGATACTACATTAAACATGGCAATTTTCGCGCTTTGAAAGATGTCGGCAAATACCGAAATGAAGAATTTATCAATTTTCTCATCCGGTATGGTTTAGTTGTGAAGTGAATGTGATAATCAATCGATCACGGCACCCGGAGTTGCATTTCGAAGTTTTTGCCTATTGAAACCTAATCCAACCTATATTTCCCGTGACGGCTCCCGTGATGGCTAAAACAGAAATGCCCCGGAAGATATCTTCCGAGGCATTCATCGTGATCCCGCTGGGACTCGAACCCAGGACCCATACATTAAAAGTGTATTGCTCTACCAACTGAGCTACGGAATCTGGTATCCGCACGGAGGCGAATTTCCCCATTCCCCACACGAATTTGGCCGTTTTGTAGCCATTTCCGTAATTGAGGACGCAAAGGTAACACGATCCTATTTATATGCAAAAGTGGTGTTTAAAAATTGTTGTTGGAGGGCTGCTTTTCGTAGGTACGTATCTGCTGCAGGCCCAGCCTGCGGTACAGTTGCAACGGGCGGATTCGCTCTTTGCCAAAAGGCAGTTTACGCAGAGTCAGGCCATCTACCAGCAACTGTGGGCGCAAGACCACTACACACCGGCCATGCTGCTGCGCATGGCTTTTATTGAAGAGGGGCTGGGCCACACAGCGCGCTCTTTGTATTACCTGAACATGCATTACCTGCTTACCCATGATGAGGGTGTGCGCAACCACATGCAGGAGGTGGCGCAGCGCAACCGCTTGCAGGGTTATGAAACATCTTCTGCCGACCGGCTGCTGTTTCTGCTGCACCGCTACACGGTGCCTTTGCAGGTGGCGCTGGCCGCGGTGGCTGTTTTTTGCCTGGCGCTGATGGTACGGCAGCAGCGGCAAGGCTACCGGCCCACCGGTTCTTTTACAGCACTGGCATTGAGTCTTTTGCTGATGTTGGGCGTGGGCTTATATCCGGCTATGCCCGCTCACGGCATCGTTACGCAGGCACCGGTGTATGTGATGAGTGGGCCTTCATCGGGCGCAAAGGTGGAGGCGATTCTGAGTTCGGGCCACCGGCTGAAGGTGGCAGGCCGCCACGATGTGTGGTTGAAGGTAGATTGGCAAGGGCACGAGGCGTATGTGAAGGAGAGCCAGGTGTTGCCGGTGGTGTTGTGAGGTGGTCCTTGAAACGCAGTGAGAGGCCCTGTTTAGGTTGCACCCATTCTATAATATATCTGGATATTGCTTTCCATAGTCTGCGGCCTCTCACCAAACGCTCGAGGACTTCATGAATTTTTTATGATTATTTTTCGTAGGAGTGCTCTTCTTTGAGAACCACCGGTTCTCGAAACGAAGTGAGAGGCCCCCGGGACGGTTCGCCTGCCTTTCATAACATCTCGATTTCATTTTCGTAAGCACTGGGGCTCACGACCCGCACAAGATTTTCACCAGAATTTCACTTCCGTTTCATACCAATCATTCCAATCGGGATTGATAGATCTGATCAGCGCCACCTTTTTTGCTCTTGAAAACTTTTTGATTTGCTTTTCTCTCGCAAAAGCCTCTTCAATTGATCCCGTTAGTTCAAAATAAACGAGCTTTTTACAATTGTATTTCGATGTGAAGCTTGGGATAATGGTTGTTTAGATGTTCACTTATCCGGGAACAAGATCAAAGGTTGCTCCTGCATATAGAACAGTGTGATTTCTGTTGGTTAAGATATAGAAGGCTCCATCACTTTGCACGGCAAACTATTTTTAGCAAGTTACTTATTGAAATTATCTGTTTGTTGTTTTTCATAGCCTGGGGCCTCTCGCGAAACGCTCGAGGACTCTTGAATTCTTTCAATTGTTTTTCATGGAGGTGTGCTTTTTTAAGAAGCACAGGTCCTCGAACGAAGTGAGCGGCCCCCCGGGATGGTTCGGACGGTTTATAAAAAAGGCCCCTCGCAAAACGCTCTGGGACTTTTGGATTTTTATATACCAAGTCCTCAATACTGCATTGAGATGCTGCCGCGGTATTCGCGGTTGGTGAACTTCAGGTAGTAGTAATACACCCCGGCTGGTTCGTTTTTCGGAATCCATTTAAAATCCCGGCTGGTGCTTTCGAACACCACCTTGCCCCAGCGGTTGATGACCTGGAAGAGCACGAAAGACCCCGTGCAATTATCAGGGGGAATCAGGTTAATCACTTCGCCCGTGGTGGCATCGATCTTCTCCATGGCATAGTAGTCGTTGAAGCCATCGCCATTGGGGGTAAACACATTGGGCGGGTCGCCAAAGAGCACGCCACCCTCGTAGTCTTTATAGGTTACATCTACGGTTACCGTATCGGCTGCCACCTGCCCGCAGCGCTGGTCGCGCACGCGGAAAGAGAAGCGGTACTTGTTTTCGAATACTTCATTTTGAAAGATAGAGCAGTCGGGGTTCCATGAAAAGGAGGCGGTGAGACCGCTGGTGCCGGTGGCGGGCGAAAAGCTGTAGCCATCGGGTTGCAAGTCGCCCGAGGCTTCTATCAGCTCAATGGTGATCGGGTCTTTATCGGGAAAGTCATCTGCATCGAGGCCGGTCAGCTCCAGGTTGATGCTTTCGCCCAGGTAAGCTGTTAATTGGTTGTTGGTGAAGGGAACCCGGTCGTTCAGACTCGCCACCGTTAGTTGGGGCGGTGCATTGTCGGCAGGCAGCACTTTCACGCGCACGTTTACCGTGTCGGCTTTGAGCAGGCGGCATTTGTTGGCGCTGTCCAGCACAATAAACTGCAAACTAAATAAGTCTTTCTGCAACAGGTCAATTTTATCACAGCGCAGGCTCCAGTTGAAGCCCGAGGCCAGCGACCCCCGGCCTAGTTGAATGGGGAAGGTCATACTATAGTCGGAAGGCTTGAAGTCAGTGCCTCGCAGGAAGAGAACCAGTTGGTCATTGTCCATCAGGTCTTGCCCGATTACGTTGAAGGCCAGGTCTGTGTTGAGTTTTTGTTCGAGGTTGATTACGCGAGCATCGTATCCTGCATTGAGATCGGTATCCACCAACGGGTTGGCATTGCCAGGCAAATTAACGGCCAGGTTGAAGATGGCCGTATCGGGGGGATTGATTTTGCAAAGGTCGTCATCGTCTACCAGAATCTGTATCTGGAAGCTCGTGCGGTTGGTGAAGTTGTAAATGTCGCAGAAGGCATCCCATACGAGTGAGCCTTTGAATTTCCCCTGGTTCATGTCGGTGAGGGTGGAGGTAACAGTGGCCTTCATGCCGGCCTCGGCCATGCTGAAGCCGTTGGTCAGAATGAAGTACGACAGTTTGTCGCCATCGGCATCAATAGCTTCGAAATTCCACGCATCGGTATCGCCTTCTTGCAATACATCGGTTATGTTGGGTGTGATGAATTGCGGCTTGGTGTTGGGAGGTGGTTCTACATTTACCGCTACGCGCAGCGTATCGAGCAGGGGCAGGCTGCAGGCATCGTCCATGGCAATGATACCCACTTCGTAGGGGCCTCCAATAAAGTAGGGGCATTGCGGAAACCGGATGTCGAACTCGGCCGCACTGCCATTGCGCAGTACCGCAGACGTTACGGTAGGCAGCATATCGGATTTTAACGTGGTGGATTTGAAGTTGAGCGGCACCACACGAATGCTTACACGTTCGGTAAAGTTTTCTTCGGCTTTGCTGGCATCGGGGTCAGTAATGCGTACACGAATCTTACGTTCGTCATCGGTGGTGGAGGCAGGAAAAGACACATTCATTGACCCATCGAAGGTGAAGTCGGCATCTGTCAACTTCTTACCAACAATTTTGGGTGGGTCTGAATTGGGGCACGCATCGGTTACCAGCATCTGGAAGTCGCGCCTGCTTTCGCCAATCTTTACCTTGTCGCGGTATTCTTCCACCTTCACGGCAAATACGTAGAGGCCCAGCAACGTGGGGGTTACTGTTAGCAGCCCGTCTTTAGAGATTTTCAGGTCGGGGTCGCCCCGCATCACGCGGTCAAGACTGAAACCCGGCTTCCAGAGTACTTCCGGGTATGGTGCAGGTGAGGGGGGAGGCAAGGCAGCCGCAACGGTGGTATTGAGCGGTGTAACCAAAGAATAAACCAAAGAGTCATTGTCATCGTCTATACCTGCAAAGTCCACGTAGTACAATTTGTTGGGGCACGCATAGTCGCTCAGTGGCGGAAACAGCCGGGGCGAGGAGTTGATGAAGGGCTGGCCGTTCTTTACCACGGGAGGGAACTCAAGGTAGAATGTCTGACCTGCCGAGGTGGGCGAGTTGGCACTTCCTTGTGGGTTGTCACTAAAAATATTGTCGATCTGGTAATTGCGGCAGCAGCGCTGCCACGAGATGTAGTAGCCTTCGGGGTCGTTATAGGTTTGGGGCGACAGCGAAATAAGGGTTGTGTAGAACAGGCGGTCTGTCTTCAGGCCATCGTTCGAACATTCGGGCTGTGTATACGCTACTGCCGATTCTTCGGTGAGCAGCAACGTTACGGTTTGCATTTGCACGCCATCTTTCTTGCGGAAGATGGTAGCGCGGGGCGAGTTCACGCCATCGTCTTTGGCACCGGGCGTTCCGTTAATCTTATCGAAATAGATGATGAGATTGAGGCGGTACAGATTGCCAGATACGTGGATGAGCTCGAATTCGCCACCCACAATGTGCGATGCCACCACCGGAAAAGCCAACACACAAAACAACACCAGTAAAATTCGCCTCATAGGTTCAGCTTGGAGTGGGGAAATATAGCAAAAGGGGTGGTGCCGCGAAACCCCCCTTTATTGTGTAATTTCGCGCTCTTTAAAACGATTGGAAAGCCGAAAAGTAACCGATTGGAAGACATGAAGAAGGGCGAAGTGCTGGAAAACATACGCATTGAGGGCATGGCGGCCGAAGGAAAGTGCATCAGCCGCCTGAATGGGCTGGTGATTTTTATCGCAGGCGGTGCACCGGGC
This sequence comes from uncultured Ohtaekwangia sp., assembly GCA_964429845.1. Classification (GTDB taxonomy): domain Bacteria; phylum Bacteroidota; class Bacteroidia; order Cytophagales; family Cyclobacteriaceae; genus ELB16-189. The sequence continues at coordinate 618,318 of CAYSCT010000001.1, read as the reverse complement.
GATGTGGTTGATGTGGAATTGACGAAGATAAAAAGTGCTTTCCTGGAAGGACGCGTGGTGCAAATCCGTTCGCTGTCGCCTGCGCGCCAAACACCTTTTTGCACGCACTTTGGGCTTTGTGGCGGCTGCTCGTGGCAACACATTGCGTACGATACGCAGCTTGCTTACAAACAACAGCAGGTGGCCGACCACCTGGAGCGCATTGGTGGGTTGGCGTTGCCGCCCCTGCGGCCCATCTTACGTTCTGCCCAGACTGAACATTATCGCAACAAACTGGATTTCACTTTTTCTGCCAGCCGCTGGCTCACCAAAGAAGAGATGGCCGCAGTGGTGCCTTTTGGCGAGCCGGCCCTGGGCTACCACTTGCCCCGCATGTACGATAAGGTGTTTGACGTGAAGGAATGTTACCTGCAGGCCGACCCCTCCAATGCCATACGCCTGGTCGTGAAAGAGGTGGCACAACGCGAGGGCATACCCTTCTTCGACTTGCGCAAGCAGGTGGGCTTTCTGCGCACGCTCACCATCCGCACCGCCAGCACGGGCGAGGTAATGGTGATCCTGCAGGTTACGTACGACCAGATGGAGTGGATTGACAAAGTGTTGCAGACCATCGCTGACCGCTTTCCGCAAGCCACCTCCATTCATTACATCATCAACGGCAAGCGCAACGACACTTTCCACGACCTCGACATCGTTTGCTGGAAGGGCAACCCCTACATTACCGAAGCCATGCCACGCCCCGATGGCTCGGGCAGCCTGCGGTTTCGGGTGGGCCCTAAGTCGTTTTACCAAACCAATTCGCAACAAGCCCACGCGTTGTACCAGGTGGCCTGGGAAATGGCTGCCCTTACGGGAAAAGAGCACGTCTACGATTTGTACACCGGCACCGGCACCATTGCGTGCTTCGTGGCGGGCCAGGCCAATAAGGTGGTGGGCCTGGAGTATGTGGAGGCGGCTGTGGACGATGCAAAGGTAAATGCCGACTGGAATCACATTACCAATGCGGAGTTTTTTGCCGGTGACATGAAAGATTTGCTGGACGATGCGTTTCTGGATGCACACGGCCGGCCCGATGTGGTGATTACCGACCCGCCCCGTGCGGGCATGCACGAAGACGTGTGCAAAATGTTGCTGAAGGCTGCACCCCAACGCATCGTTTATGTAAGCTGTAATCCCGCCACGCAGGCACGCGACCTGAAAATATTAGATGCCAGCTATGCCATTGAAGCCATTCAACCCGTAGACATGTTTCCGCATACGGTGCATGTGGAGAACGTGGTTTTACTTAACCGCAGGGATGCCTCAACAAAAACCGGAACAGATACATAAACGAGGTTGTTGAGTTCTACATCAAGCTTCATCTGCTATAGTGAAGCCGGTTTTTCGTTTTTTCGGCAGTTACGTATTTTAGTCTCTTGATGCTGCGTAAATTGCTGCTCTTTCTCGCTATCGCCTGCGCTTTGGTGTTGGTTGCCGCCTGGCTGGTGGCGGGCTATTACCGCAAGGAGATTATTCAGCAGATCAACACCCAGTTGTCGGCACGGCTGAACGGACGGGTAGAGATGGCCGATGCAGACCTGGCTTTCTGGGCTACTTTTCCAGAGGTTTCTTTGCGACTGGAAGGTGTAAAGCTAACCGGTCTGGATAGCACACAACGGCCGCTGCTGCGCGCGGAGCGCATCTACATTTCCATCGATTTCATGGCGCTGCTCCGCAGGCAGGTGCGCTTTCAATCTTTGCACATTAGCGAGGCCACCATTTCAATCTGGCGCGGCAGCAACGGGATAACCAACGTGCAGGGTTTAATGAAAAGAGATACTATGGAACGAGCCAAGACGCCCGCTGGCGGTGTAACCCTTCTGGCAGACGGGTTGCTTCACCTAGAGCAAGTCGATGTACGATATGTGGATTCTGTGCGCCACAAAAGCTTCGGAGTGTTGGTAAAAAAGGGGCACAGCCAGTTCCGCGGTACCGATTCACTGTGGCATCAAAAACTGGTGGGCGATGTATTTTTTCATGAACTGATATTGAATCCCCGCAAGGGCACTTTTTTGCATGAAACCCCTGCCCAACTGTCGCTCCATGCGGTTCATCCCAGAAACAGCCATGTCTTTTATTTCGATTCCAGCACACTGCAACTGGAAAAATCGTTGCTCACCTTGCGCGGCTCCCTGCACGCGCCCGATTCGGGAAGGCTGAAGCTAAATATTAGCAGCGAAAGCCTCGACTACCAGGAAGCACTGCGCATATTGCCCAACGGGCTGGCTACCCATTTAGACGACATTCAGGTAGCGAGGCCGTTTTCTTACGCCATCGCCATAGATGCCCCCATAGGCATCGCTGCCTACCCTGTAGTGATGATGAAATTTGACTTTGCAGATAACGATGTGCGCAGTGGTCCGCTGCATTTTGAAAACGTATCGGCCCATGGCACGTTCACCAACCGTGCAGACTCGCTGATGGAACCGGGCGATGCCAACACAGAGATAACCCTTACACACCTGAAAGCCACACACAATGGGTTGCCCTTTGCGGGAGAGGCGCGCTTGCATGACCTGGAGGCACTGCAGTTGCTTTTAACTGCCGAACATACTTTTTCCCTGCCCGTGCTGAATAAGCTGGTAGACACCACACAGGTGAGGCTGCAGAAGGGAAATTTCCATTCACGCTTTCGGTATGAGGGTACGCTGAGCGAATACCTCGACACCGCAGCTGTAAGTTACTACGGCCAGCTAACCGGTGCGTTGGAGGTAACGGATGCAGAAATACACTGGCTGCCACGACAACTTGTTTTTAAAGATGTGCAGACGCAGGTTCGTTTCACGCAAGATTCTGTGTGGCTTGATTTGCTGAGGGCCACCACCGGCAGCAACCAACTGCAACTTTCGGGCCTGGTGGGCAACTATGTGCCCTTTTTTACCGTGCCTACCGAAAAGGCATTTGTGAAGCTCACGGTGCAATCGCCCGATATAGACCTGACGGGTTTGCTGGGCACGCGCCAGGTGGCGAAGAAGAAAACCACTGCACGGGCGCGCCAAGCGGCCCGCCAGCGGGTAACCGATTGGGTGGAAGAGGTTTTCAATACGCTGGAGGTACAGGTACAACTGAACATCGGGCATGTAAAACGTGGTAGCTTTGAAACACGGCAACTGAAAGGCGAGTTGAAGGTGGGGCAGAACAAGCTGGAGGCCAACCGCATGACGATGCAGTTTGCAGGCGGAGCACTCGATGCCAGCTTCCTGATGAAAGATTTGGATGCCAGTGAACACCCGATTTACCTGACCGCCTACACGAAAAATGTGAACTTGAAAAGCCTCTTCCGTGCCTTCGATAATTTTCATCAGCAAAAGATTACGCACAAAAACCTGGAGGGCACCGTGAGCACTTCAGTGAAGCTGGGTGCGCGTGTCAATCAGGATTTTGAATTTGTGCCGGGAAGCTTTTGGGGGCCGGTGCGCGCCACGGTAAAAAAAGGCACCCTGCACGATTTACCGGCCTTCCAGTCGCTGAGTAATTTTTTGTTGAAGCGCAGGGACTTCGCGGAGGTGAAGTTTGCCCAGATTGAGAGTCGTTTCTACATCAAGAGCCGCGAGATAGAAATTGAACGCATGGAGATACAATCTAGCGTGTTGGGTTTGTTTGTGGAAGGAGTGTACAGCCTGCGCAACAAAACCGATCTGCTGGTACAGATACCGTTGAGCAACCTGAAAAAGCGCGACAAGAAATTTGTGCCTGAAAAGGTAGGCACAGATGCGAAGGTGGGACCCAGTGTTTTTCTGCGTGCAAAAGAAAACGAGGACGGCAAAATCGAAATCAAATACGAGTTGCTACACCGCTTTAAAAAGAAAAGGTAGCGCCAGGCACGGGGCCGGCTTCATTCTACTTTACTACCTTTTGCTGGTTGTAGGTTTGTGCTTTCTTAACGGCTTCATAGGCATTGATTAGGCCGCCACTGCTGCTCAACTCGGTGAAGGGCACTTTTCCTTTGCCACCGGGCTGGGGCACCTCCAGTCCATCGAACTGGCGCACCGACTGCCGCAAAATATCTTTTACTTCTACAGCAGTCAGCTCCGGGAAATACGACATGATAACGGCTGCGATACCGGCCGCCACGGGGGCAGCCATGCTGGTGCCCTGCAGGTGCTCGTAGCTGTTTTCGGGTGTGGTGGAGTAGATCATCACACCCGGTGCAAACAGGTCTACACTCTTTTTGCCATAGTTGGAGAAGCTGCCCACCAGGTTGCCATCGGTACCCCAGGCAGAGGCGCCCACCTCCAGCCAGTTTTTGGCTTCTTTGCCATCGAGGTAGTAGCGATTGGGGAAATTCTTTTCTGTGTCGTTGTTATCGGCATCGTTGCCTGCGGCATGCACCAACAGCACGCCCTTCTGTTCTGCGTAACGCACGGCTTTGTCTACGGCTGCCTTCTGTGGCGAAAAAGATTTGCCAAAACTCATGTTGATGATGTGCGCCCCGTTATTCACTGCGTAATAGATGGCATTGGCAATGTCTTTGTCGCGCTCATCGCCATTCGGCACCGCGCGTATGGGCATAATTTTCACATTATCGGCAATGCCCTTAACGCCCACGTTGTTGGTGCGGTTGGCGGCAATGATACCGGCCACGTGTGTGCCGTGCTTGGCATCCGGCCCTTTTACATCGTTATTGCCGTAGTATTTTTCTTCCAGGTTGTTAATGTCATCGCCTACAATCTTACGCGAATCGAACGACTCGTTATAGCCGTATTCTGAGATTACCCTGAAGTAATTGTACTCTTCTTCGAACTGGGCCATGATTTCCGTGGCATTGTCGGACCCGGACAGGCGGAACAAGTTCATGAGCATGCCTTTGGCGAACACAAGGCTGGGTTCGTTTGTCTGCAGGCTGTCAAGCCTTTGTTTAGTGAGCGTGTCGGTTTTCAACACCTGCTTCAACGTATCAATACTCGACACGAAGTTGGTGTACAACGTTTTGTACATGTTGTACTTCTTGTCGTTGGATTCTTTCAGCCGCGTGAATTTGTCTTTTATCTTTTTGTATTCTTCGTATTCAGCCTTTTGTTTCTTGGGCACCTTGTCGGTTTGGCTGTATTTGGCGTGCAGGCGCATGTATTCGCGTGTAAGTTCGTACGTGTCGGCATCTACATTGCCTTCCTTGCCGCCAATGAAGTTCCAGCCGTGCACATCATCTATGTAACCGTTCTTGTCGTCATCCACACCATTACCGGCAATTTCTTTTTCATTTACCCAGATAACGTCTTTCAGATCTTCGTGGAAGATATCCACCCCTGAGTCGATAACTGCCACAATCACCGTGCGCGAAGGCTGACCCTTCAGCAGTGTGTTGTAGGTTTTGTTGGCACTTACGCCCTGCACCTGGTCGGTTTCGGGGTCGCGCAAAAACCAGTCTTCGGGCAGGCCCCCGGCCGGGGTTTGGGCAAAGGTAGTATGTGCAGAAAGTGAAAGAAGGAGGAAAAGCACTTTAAAAACCGGGCGAAACATACGAGTAGCTATTTGCCCGAAATATAGGCAAAGGCTGTTCCAATGTTGTCGGGTTTTTGACGACCAGTTGTGTTTACCACCGAGTGAGGGAGCGAAATCGTTGAAATTAGGTGGATATATTACTTCTGTTATCCCTTTGGGCATTCTGCCGGGTATGGGCGGCTGCAATACACCACTTTTGAATTGTCTAAACACGAGGGGTATGATAGAAATATGCATAGCGGCTGTAGTGGCTTTTTACACGGTGTTCTTCTCGTTTGTGGTAAACGCTACGCGCCAACAGGTGACCGAGCGCAAACCTGCTTTCCGTTAGTTCTTTTCGCAGCGGAGGGTAAAGGTGCTTCAAAAAGTACTTTTCGCCTTCTCTTTTGTTAAAATCTGCCAAAGTTTTAGTTTTGCAGCCCCTTGCTGTTTCTACCCGGAAGCGGCAATTGAGTTGTCTGCGCCCAGGTGGTGAAATTGGTAGACACGCTACTTTGAGGGGGTAGTGCCGCAAGGTGTGCTGGTTCGAGTCCAGTCCTGGGCACAATGAAATTCAAAATGTGGGATTCATCCGGAGCCGTTGCATTTTGAAATGGTTGAAGCCGAAGTGGTGAAATTGGTAGACACGCACGTTTCAGGGGCGTGTGGCGCAAGCTGTGAGGGTTCGAGTCCCTCCTTCGGCACAGAAAGGTCAGCGTAAAAGCTGGCCTTTTTTTGTTTTAATGCTTCGGCTGGGAGTAGGGGAGACACGCACGTTTCAGTCCCGCACGTGCGGGATCCTTCGGCACAGAAAGGTCAGCGTAAGAGCTGGCCTTTTTTTTTGTGCCTAATTATTGAAATCGAGCGATACCTTGTGTTTCAGCCGGCATGGAAAGACAGTGTGAAGGTGTGGTGCACTGTTGATCAGCGAACGGTTGCCTGATGTTTTGCCAGGACAATTTCACCCTACCCAGTGGTGGTTGGATTGAGTGGGTCTACACCACATCCACGGTTGTCCCCGTTTCCGCAAACAGTTCAATTGCTTTTAGATCCATGCGGTCCGTCAGACTTTCGGAGTAGTGCAGTTGCTTAATCACCAACCCTTTGTCTACCAGGAATTCGGCCGGCAAGGTGCTGAACGACTCGCCATCGGCCATCAGGTGCAATGGCACGCCTGTTCGTTTGGCTTGTATGGCCGTCTGCACAAAAGAAGTAAAATGGCTGAGGGTAGATTTAAACGCAGAGCCTTCGAGCCCATAGGTTTGATACCATTTTTTGTTGGGATCGGAAATGATGGGCACCGGTGATATTTCCTTGTGAAAAGTGCTTCGCAGAATCACTTGCTCTTTGGATTCGAAGAAGAAGATCATCTCAAAGTCCTTCGTCTTCAATTTTCCGTATTGTTTGGTTAAGAAATGTACCCGCAGGTTGCAGAACGGGCAGCCGGCATGACGAAAGAAGGCAATGAGTATTCGCTTTTCGCGATAGTTGTTCAGGTCGATATCTCTGCCGAACACGTCTTTTTGCCGGAAGAGGGGGGCCTGTAGCCCGGTGGTTAGTTTCATAGTTGTTGAATTGAACCCATATACGCAGCAACTGTTGGCGTTGGTTTGCCGGGGGTACTGAAAATGACGGGGTCGGGTCAGTTTAGCCCTTGCGCTTGCTGGCGCACTTCTGGGTAAGGTATTTTAAAATCTTTTCGTAGTCAGAAAACTCTTGTTGCCCCAGCGAAAGTTTTTCGTGGCCGGTAAACAGAATTTGCAGTTCGCGGTAAGTGGTTTTTTTGCCCGTCTTTACCTGCTGCTCTTGCCAACGCTCGATATCTGCCAACGGAAATTTTTTACGTTTTCGCAACACCGGATAGTAGATTTCTACCTGGTTGCTGCCAAACCTCAACACTTTGTAGTGAATGAATATGCGGTATGTAACAAAGATGAGCAGTCCCGATAGCACCACCACCATCAGCCACTGATACCACGCAGGTTGGGATGATTGCACGATGGAGCGCACATTAAAAAAGAGAATGGTGGCCAACAGCGCGGTGAAGAGAATGAACGAGCTGAGCGTAGCCGCCTTCGGTCGGGAGGTGATCATGTTTGATTACGGAGCGCGCGCGTTGTGTGTAAAATAGAAGAGCCGAGGATGGGATTTGAACCCACGACCTGCTGATTACGAATCAGCTGCTCTACCCCTGAGCTACCTCGGCCGATGCTGTGGCGGGGCTTATACAACTTGTGCTGGCGCTGCGCCATTACTACCCCGTTTTTTTTGGGGAGCTGACAGGCAGCCCATACCCGCGGTCAAATTTACTAATCTTGGCCATTCATAAACGGAAAAAGAATAAATTGGCCCCACTATGCTGTCGAAGAAGTGCAAGTATGCCATCCACGCGCTCGTTTACCTGGCCGAGCGCTTCCAACAAGGCCCTGTGCACATTCAGGAAATTGCCGACAATCAAAACATTCCCAAAAAGTTTTTGGAAGCCATTCTGCTGGAGTTGCGCAACGCCCGCATTCTGCATAGTAAAAAAGGGAAGGGTGGCGGCTACTACCTGTACAAAAAACCCGAAGAAGTAAACCTGATAGAGATCATTCGCCTGATGGACGGGGCCATAGCCCTGTTGCCCTGCGTGTCGCTGAATTATTACGAGCCCTGCGAAGAATGCCGAGAAGAAAAGACCTGCGGTATCCGCGATGCTTTTTTGGGCGTGCGCGATGAAACGCTGCAGATTTTACAGGGAAGCACACTGGCCAAAATTGTGAAACGCGAACGAGACTTAGGTAAAAAATAAAATTTTACATTTAATTCTACTATTCCGATAGACAAAAAGTATATTTGTGCGTTAGAAGATAAAAACCTTTGTAAAAATATGTCATTACGATTAGGCGATCTGGCCCCTGATTTTCAAGCAGAAACTTCTGAGGGGCCTATTCAGTTTCATCAATGGTTGGGCAACAGTTGGGGTGTACTTTTCTCGCACCCTGCAGATTTTACCCCTGTATGTACCACCGAATTGGGAGCCGTAGCCAAACTACGTGCCGAATTCGACAAGCGCAATACCAAAGTGGTGGCCCTGAGCGTAGACCCGCTCGATTCGCATGAAAAATGGATAGGCGACATCAACGAAACACAAAATACGCAGGTAAACTTTCCGTTAATAGCAGACCCCGACTACAAAGTGGCCAAGTTGTACGACATGGTGCACCCCAACGCCAGCGATAAGTTTACGGTGCGCAGTGTTTTTGTGGTGGGCCCCGATAAAAAAGTGAAGCTTACCATTACCTATCCTGCCTCTACTGGCCGCAATTTCGATGAGATTTTGCGTGTGATTGACAGCCTGCAGTTAACGGCCAACTATTCTGTGGCCACGCCCGCCAACTGGAAGCAAGGAGAAGACGTGGTGATAACAGCGGCCGTGAAAGACGAAGAGATACCTGCACGCTTCCCGAAAGGGCACAAGCGTATCAAGCCCTATTTGCGCACCACCCCGCAACCGAATCTGTAGTTTTCTTTAGTCGCTATTTTTGCAGTTAGTTTGAAAATGACCCTCGCAAGAGGGCCATTTTTTTTGGTGGCAGGTGGTAACCGCAACACAGTTTGTATGGATTAAACCAAAAAAGAAAATTGTCGATTCTATTGACAATTTTGGGGTTATGTTTGCAGTACATTAGTGCCTGTATGAATAAAGTGAAGGAAAAGCCGGTGAACGATTTGCCCGTGATGGCCGAAAATGAAGGGATTGTGTTGTTTTACCCGAACGTGCCGCAGAAAGCAATTGAGGAGGTAACGAAAGTGTTGCAGTCGCGATGGATAGGCCAGGGGCCGCGCGTGGCCGAGTTCGAGCAAAAGTTTTCTGCCCGTTTTGCCGGCAACGGAAAGTCATTGGCCGTTGGCTCCGGAACCGATGCGTTGCATCTGGCTTACATTTTGGCGGGGTTGCAGCCGGGCGATGAGGTGATCACCCCCGTTTTTACCTGTACGGCCACCACCATACCCTTTCTGTACATGGGGGTAACTTTTCGGTTTGCCGATGTAGACCCCGATACACTGAACATTAACGTGCAGCATGTGCGCGAATTGGTAAACGAAAAAACCAAAGCTATTGTGTGTGTGCACTACGGTGGCTTGCCTTGCGATATGGATGAGTTGCATGCCATTGCGCGCGAATATAATATTCCCGTAATTGAAGATGCAGCCCATGCGTTAGGTGCTACCTACAAGAAAAGAACCATTGGCTCGATTTCTGAATTTACCATGTATTCGTTTCAGGCCATCAAACACATAACCACTGGCGATGGCGGTATGTTGGTGGTGCAGAACCCCGATTTGATAGCCAAAGGTGAGCGCATACGCTGGTTTGGCATAGACCGGTCTAACAAACAGAAGGGCACCTGGGAGAACGATATTTGGGAAGTAGGCTACAAATACCAAATGACCGACATCGGAGCGGCCATGGGCCTGGCCGCCCTCGAAGAATTTGACGCAACGTTGGCACACCGGCAAAAGTTGTTTGAAGTATATAAGAAGGGTTTGGCGGGAGTAGATGGCATTAAGTTGATAGGAGCCCAACATACCGACCGCACCCATGCAGCGTGGCTGTGCACCGCCATTGTAGAAAACAGGCTCGACTTCATGAAATACCTGCGCGAACATAAGATTGAATCGGGGCAGGTGCACTACCGCAACGACCGCTACTCTGTATTGGGTGGACGCAGAAACGACCTGCCGCATATGGATGCGGTGGAGGACAAGTACATTGTGCTACCGTTGCACAACCATGCCACCGTGGCGCAGATAGAGTATGTTTGCGATACCATTCGGAAGGGATGGTAAGTAAAATACGAAAAATTGTTGTCGCCTTATTTTGTTATGCGCTCTTGTTGATTGCTACCTATTTCTGGGTACAACCTGATCCCAAAGGAATTGGTTTTGGCGTACACCTGATGCTATATGCCGCAGTTTCGAGTTTATTTGTTTTGATAAGTTTTTTCTGGAAGAAGCGAATGGATGACTTTTGGTATTTGTTCTTCCTTTCTGGCTCTTTAACCAATTTCTACTTAGTGAATGAGTTGCTACACCCCATGATTATAGACCGAAGCTGGCCGGAGAATTTTGTGCAAGTTTTTTATCTGCTGCTGTGCTTGGTTACGATCGTTGGGACTATTCGTTTTTTTCGATCGTCAGCAGATTTATTTCCAAACCACAAATAATCTTTTTATTCGGTCTCTCCGCCATTTGGCTGCGAAGCTTTTCAAGTCTGGCTCGGGTGTTGGGCCACTAAACGGTTGCCCCAGGCGGAGGTAATACTTGAAGAAAGTAGAGATTGTCATTCCCCACTTTAATAAAAATTGTTTATTCCCGTCATTTCTTTTAACCCGATGGGTGCTTTTTGAGCCAAAGTGGTACACGCGGGAAGCGCTTACACCCTTATAGTACCGTATCCCGCAATGCCATAACTTCATCATCATGTCTGGGTCGCTACCCATCCCAGGAGTAAACTCTATACTGAGGCCTCCTATTAGGTTCCAAATATTCCTATGTAATGCCAAAGGGTACCAATTCCCGCCATTCCAATCTGTAAAAGGAATTTTGCTGTATTCTTCCAGAAACTTTTTTTCATCGAACGTCTCTACCGTTTTCCCAAAATCACTGTCTGGAATTGTGGTGTTAAAACGGACTTTTCCATGTTCTATCATGGTGCCGGTAATGCAGAAATAGATGTGGTCCAGTTTTTTGATCTCTTCCAGCAGGTAATGATCCCAGTCGGGTGCGAAATAATAATCATCATCTGATAGTAGTAGGTAATCCGACTTGGCTAACGCGGCTGGCGCATTGAATCCATAGCAAACGCCAGCGTTGCCGTGCGAGTGGGTGTGGTCCAGCCCCTGTTCTTTCACCCATTGTAGCGTTCCATCATTACCCTCATTTACATGTACAATTACTTGGTGTGCATAGCGCGAGTTTTTTTTGATGCTTTTAAGGCAGCATTGCAGGTAGGGTAGGTTGTTCCAACTGGGTATCAGTATTGAGAATACCGGTGCAGGGCCGGCAGTGGGGGAAGGGAAGAAATCAATTTTCGGGGTCATTGAAGGCGTTTTTTCCAAAAGTAAGGCAATCTTTTTAATGTTGCCTGGCCACACTTCAACCCAAAAAAATGCGCCTTCGGTTACGCCAGCCGTAACCGGCCCCCGGGTGCCCCGTATTTTTAGGTGCAAATTTTTTTCAGATATAACATGAAGACAATCGGATGGTTAACGTTGCTGGTGCTGGCCGGGTGTGCCACAAAAGAAAGAGTTCGGCCGCAGGTGAAGCCGCTGGTCGAAGCGGTCTATGCTTCGGGCTTTGTAGTAGCTGACAATGAATACAGGGTCTTTAGCCAGGCAGATGGGGCGGTGAAAGAAATTCTCGTTGCCGAGGGAAGTACCATAGAAGCCGGGCAGGGCATACTGGTGATTGAAAGCAACCAGCAAGATGCACGTTACCGCCTTGCGAAAGAAACCTACGATCTGGCCCGCATTAACTATGGCCCGCAATCGCCCGTGCTGCTCGAGGCCGAAAACCAGGTGAAGAACATGTACGCCAAATACCAGCTCGATTCGATGAACTACGTGCGCTACCAAAACCTGTGGAAAGCCAACGCCACCCGTCAGGTGGAGTACGATCGGGCCGAGCTGGCCTACACAAGTGCGGCCAACGATTTTCAGTCTGCCCGCAAGCGGTTGGAGCGCGCCCGCAACGAAATGGCTTTAAACTTGCAGCAGGCCGAAAGCCAATGGAGAATTGCTGCCGAAGAATCGGGTAATTACGTTGTAACCAGCAAAACAGCAGGTATGGTGTTTCGCATTACGCGCAAGCCGGGTGAGTTGGTACGCAGAGGTGAATTGATTGCGGTGGTGGGTAAGAAAGATAAATTTCATTTGGAGTTGAGTGTGGATGAGCTGGATGTGAGCCGGGTGCAGGAGGGGCAGCCCATTTGGGTAAAGATTGAAGCCTATGGCGACAAGCTTTTTGAAGGCAAGGTAACCAAAGTGTATCCGTTGATAGACGTGCGGCAGCAGTCGCTGAAGGTGGATGCCGCGCTGCTGCAGCAGTTGCCCGGGTGGTTTTCTGGCTTAGCCGTGGAGGCCAATATTGTAGTGCAGCAAAAAGACAATGCCCTGGTGCTGCCCAAAGCCATGCTTCTGCCGGGTGATTCGGTAGCTGTTTGGTTGGAAGGCGAAACGAAGAAAGTAAAAGTGGAGCGGGGCATTGAGACGTTGGAAGAAGTGGAAATTAAGAGTGGAATTACGGCCGAAACGCAACTGGTAAAATAGCTATATGACCCCGCGCGCCAAACTGCTTCTTAGCCTGGAGATTGCCCGTGTGCACCTGGTGAGCAAACCCAAGCAAACCATTGTGGCCATGTTGGGTGTAACTTTTGGTATAGGCATGTTCATTGCACTGGTTAGCCTGATGACCGGGCTCAACAACTTTACCGAAGAGCTGACAATGACTTCTTCTCCCGATATTCATATTTACAACGATGTAACCGAATCTCGCCAGACGCTTTTGGAAGAGTTGAACCCCGGTGGCCTGAATGTATTGCATCACCAGAAGCCCAAGCGCGAAACGCCCCGCTTGCGAAACGCCTCGCAACTGGTAGACATGTTGCGAAGAGATCCGCGCGTATTGGGGGCAGCGCCTTTCCTTACCACGCAGGTTTTTTACAACTACGGACCGGTGCAGTTGAATGGTTCCATCCTGGGTGTGGATGTTTTGGAAGAAGATAAACTATTCGACCTGCGCTCGAAAATGAAATGGGGCCGCATTGAAGACCTGCTGGCAAACCGGGATGGTATTATTATGGGCAGCGGCCTGGCGCGCAAGCTGAACGTTACCGTGGGCGATCGCATTACCATGACAACACCCGAGGGCTTCACACGGATTCTAAAGATCACCGGCATTTTTCAGATGGGTCTGGGTGCCGTAGACAATGTGCGTGCTTATGCCAACCTTTCGCTGGTGCAAACGCTCATGCAGCAAAACAGTTCGTACATTACCAACATCAACGTCAAGTTGTTCGATCGCAATCTGGCCAAACCCATGGCGTTGGAAATGGGCGGCTACATATCCTACAAAGTGGAAGATTGGGAGACAGCCAACGCCACCTTCCTTACCGGAAATAAAATCAGAAACATTATCTCTTATTCCGTTTCCATTACCCTTTTGATTGTGGCGGGTTTTGGTATTTACAATATTCTTAACATGACCATTTACAACAAGATGAAAGACATTGCCATTCTGAAAGCCATGGGCTTTGCCGGTATGGACGTACGCACCATTTTCATGATGCAATCGCTGGCCATTGGTTTTATGGGGAGTTTGTTGGGGCTGGTAATTGGTTATGTGTTGTCGTTTCTTATTTCGAAGGCCCCTTTTGATGGTGGTGATTTTATAAGCCTTGATCACTTTCCGGTAAACTTCGACCCCACCTACTATGTAATTGGAATTGTTTTTGGCGTGCTCACCACTGCGTTCGCAGGTTATATGCCTTCGCGTAAAGCAGCACGCATAGATCCAATAGAAATATTAAGAGGCTTATAGTTTTGGCAACCTGAGATATTATGGAGACCGTATTGCAGACACGTAAAATCACAAAATATTTCTACGAGCCTGAGAAGTTTCAGGTGCTGAAGCAGATAGACCTTACTGTGCAACGGGGCGAATTTCTCTCGCTGGTGGGCAAATCGGGGTGCGGAAAGTCTACACTGATGTACGTGCTTTCTACCATGGATACTGACTACGAGGGCGACTTGGAAATTGCCGGGCAAAGGCTAACGGGTAAGCAACAGAATGAGTTGGCACAATTTCGTAACAAGCACATCGGCTTTGTTTTTCAATTTCATTTTCTGCTGCCCGAATTTACCGTGCTGCAAAATGTAATGATACCCGCCCTGAAGCTGGGTCAGTACAGTAAAGACGAAATTGAAGACAGGGCCATGGCCAAGTTAAAGATGCTGGGCATGCACGAACATGCTGCCAAGGCGTCCAGCAGGCTTTCGGGCGGGCAACAGCAACGGGTGGCCATTGCGCGGGCACTCATCAACGACCCAGACATTATTATGGGCGATGAACCGACCGGTAACCTCGATTCGTACAACACAAAGCTGGTATTTGACATCCTGCGCGAACTTACGCACACCTATCATCAGACTTTAATTGCCGTTACCCACGATGAGGAGTTTGCACGCAATTCTGACAGAGTGATTGAAATGAGCGATGGGAAAATTATTTCTTCGAGGTAATGAGGGTAAAGACGATTTGAAGTGTCTTGTGTTTAAAAGAAAAAAATGAAAACTATATCCACCATTCCCACTCCGCAGCGGTACCTGCAGCATTTTTACGTGGCCCTGATGAATTTTGAAACGGTGTTAAACGAAGAGCGCCAGGGCAAACGCACGGGCCGACTATCAAAGCGAAAAACAAAGGCCTATGAATGAGTGCAAGCCTGGTATTATCTGCAAGCGCTTTGGCTTTTGTATTCTTTGGCAGGCTGAAAAGAAAACACAGATGTATTTTCGGTACGGAAGAAATTGAGCAGATTGTTGTCTTATTTGTTCCGGCAAGAATAAAACCAAAGCAATTTGAGAAAGAGAAAAACTTTTCTGGGGTATAAGAACTGGCGCTCGTTGCTGCGCACCTATGCCATCATTGGGAGTTTTTCCATCGCTGGTTTTTTGATTCGGATGGCTAAGTTCGACCTGTTTGGCTGGAACTTTCAGATTTTGTTGTTTTTTGTTCAGCTTCTTTCCGTGCTCATTATATGGGAGGGCCTTCGATTTATCGATAGAAAACTGGATGAAGTTTTTCCCTACGAAAGAAGTTTGGGGGTGCGCATGACCATACAGATTGTATTGGGGGCATTGGTTGGCGCACTGGCGCGCGCGTGTATCTATTATTTTGGCGAGCCCTACATTCCTTTCCGGCTCGATGAATTATTTCTGGCTGTCACCTGGTTTTTATATGTGGTGCTGCCCGTGGGCATCAACCTTGGTTTTTTTACCGCTTACTTCATAGGCCGGTGGAAGGAGGGCATGTTGCGCAACGAACGGTTGGAAAAAGAGAAGTCGCGGGTGCAGTTCGATAATCTCAAAAACCAGATGAACCCTCACTTTTTGTTCAACGCACTCACATCACTCAACAGTCTGATCTTCGAAAACCAGGCACTGGCATCGGAATTTTTGCAGCAGCTTTCTAAGGTTTACCGTTATGTGCTTCAGAATAAAGAACGAAATTTTGTTACCCTGCAAACCGAACTGGACTTCATCCACCACTACGTGCAATTGCTGCAAACCCGCTTCAAAGAAGCATTACAGATATCAATAGACATAAAACCGGAGTTGGGTGACAAGGCCATCGTACCCGTTACCCTGCAGATATTGATTGAAAATGCCCTGAAGCACAATGTGGTAGACAATACCCGGCCGCTGCGCATCGATATTGTAACAGTAGGCGACTACCTGGTGGTGAGCAACAACCTGCAGCCGCGCAAGCTGGTGGAAACATCGAACAAGGTTGGGTTAGAAAATCTGAAGTCGCTGTATCGGTTTCTAACCGACAGGCCGGTGTTGGTTGAAAAAACGGATGAACGTTTTGCGGTGAAAATTCCGCTGGTATAGGTAATTTGCCGTCATGCATTTTCGCACAGCTGAACTTTCCGACTCACTGGCCCTTGCTGACTTGGTTCGCGAGGTGGCAGCATCTCACCGGCTTCCCTTTTTTGCAGATGAGGTGAACGATGAGTGGGCCCAACAACTGATTGAACAAGTAAGCTTGAGGCAGGGGTTAATGATAGTAGCGCCCCATCCGCACAAGGAGGGAGCCCTGGCTGGGGTGGTGTGTGGGTTGAAGAACGGAAGACAGGCACAACGGCATGTCTTAAGCGAGTTTTTGTTGGTGGTACACCCTGCATTCACGGAGCTGGAGCGTGCCATGTTGGTACTCTTCCTCGATGAGGTGGTGCAACACCGGCCAGACATAGGAAAGGTAGAGTTGATGATCTGTGAAAGCGAGGCGAAGCGTATTCACCTGCTGCAGTCAGTAGATTTTATGATTGAAGGCCGCCTGGAGATGCGCAGGAAAAACCTTGACCGCACCTACGAGGCCGACATTGCCCTGAGTTGGCAGAACCCGGCTTTTGAATTTGATCAACCCTGATGAGTCATGCGTTTGGTAATTATTGAAGACGAGCCCCTGGTGGCCAAAGATCTGCAGAACCGTATCGCCCACATCGCGCCCGATGCGCAGGTAGTGGAAACCATCAGCAGCGTGGCTGAGGCACGGCAATGGTTTCAGACTAACCCTTCGCCCGACCTTATCTTGTCGGATATACAGCTTTCGGATGGCATCAGCTTCGATATTTTCGAATCGTTGCACCTTACCTGCCCCGTTATTTTCACCACTGCATATGATGCTTATGCCATCCGTGCCTTCAAATTAAATAGCATCGATTACCTGCTGAAACCAATTGACGGAGAAGAACTGCAACGGGCACTGCACAAGTACAAGTCGCTTACCAGCGAGCAGGTGCTGGGCGACCAGCTAAAGACGCTGCTTCAGAACTGGGGTAAGGATGAAAAGAAATATAAAACCCGCTTTTTATGCGTACAAAGAAACAGCCTGGTGCCCGTGGTGGAAGACGAAATAGGCTTGTTTCACAAGGAAGAACTTATTTACATCCATACGCTTGCTAACGAAAAATTGATAAGCGAACACCAGACGTTGGATGAAATCGAGAGCCTGGTAGACCCGGCCAGGTTTTACCGCGTAAACCGGCAATACATCATACATATACAGTCGGTGGCGCGCATCAAAACCACACACAAGGGGTTGAGTGTGCAGCTCAAGCCACCCTTTCATTTAGAGTTGGATATCAGCCGGGAGAAGGCCACGGCCTTTAAAAAGTGGATGGAGGGTTAGACTTCCATCACATCATACACCAACACTTTTTCCCACAGCATGGCGTGTTCTTGAATGAACTTCTGGTGTAGAGGATGGTCCTGGTAAGCCTTCTGGTCGGCCGTGCTGTCGAAATAGAGTAGTTCCGATACGTGGTAGCTGTTGTCCACCACTTCGCGTTTTTCTGTGCTGGCGGGCACGCCTACATGTATTTGGCGCACCTGTTCTATTTTTCCGAGGGCTTTTACGCCTTGTATCAGTTTATCGCGGTCTGCGGCAGACGCGGGGTTTTTTAGCCAGAAGAAAACGTGGTGAACGAGTTGTGGTTTTTTTTGCATGGCAAGTGCGGGGGTTAGTAGTCCAAAAGTTAAGAACGACAAAGCGTTCAGAAATTTCCTGCGTGTGGTCATCGTTAGATTGATTGACGAAAGATACGTGTAATCGTGAGAAAGTTTGAAGCCGTCCCAATATGCCACATCCTTACTAAGATAGCAAAGCGATTTCCAAACAAGATACAAAAAAGATAAGTATGGTTCCTTCTTGCTTTCGAATGGCTAAAGAGGTTCCTTTATTCTATCCCGCTTAAAAAGGACAATTCTGTGTATAAATTTCAAAGTCAATTTATTTTGGCAAACTTTGTCGCATCAGGTTAAGGACGGCCATAGAGGCCAGGCGTATGTTAACCATGCGGTCTTTGCCAAGCTGCAATTTGCGCGTTACCGTTTGGTGCTTGTCGGAGTAGGCAATCCATACCAGCCCCACGGGCTTTTCGGGGGTGGCACCACCGGGGCCTGCAATGCCGCTGGTGGCCACACCAATATCGGTGTTGAATTTCGCGCGCACAATATTGGCCATTTCAATAATGGTGGGCTCGCTAACGGCACCCTGCTTTTCCAGTGTCTCTGGCTTTACACCCAGTTGCCGCATTTTAATGTCGTAGGCATAGGGTATTATACTGCCCAAAAAATAGTCGGAGCTGCCGGGCACGCTGGTGATCATGTGCGAAAGATAACCGCCCGTGCAGCTTTCGGCCACTGCCAGTGTCAATTTGCGTGCGCGCAGGGTACGGCCAACCACTACCTCAATAGGATCTTCGCCAAAGCCATAAATAAATTGGCCAATGTGTTCCTGAAGCTTACTTGTCAACTCTTCGGCTTCAGTTTGAAGGGCATCCAACGAATGGCCCATGCAGGTAAGGCGCAACCTTACTTCGCCCAGGCTGGGCAGGTAGGCCAGCTTAATGTGCGGGGGCAAAGATTTTTCCCACCCTGAAATTTTCTCGGCAAGGAAAGACTCACCTAAGCCTATGGTGCGAATTACTTTGTGGTAGATGGTTGGCGTTTGAAAGGTTTCTTTCAGTTTGGGCAGCACCGTGTCGGTCATCATGCGTTTCATTTCGTGCGGAACGCCCGGCATCGACACAAACACTTTTCCGCGTTCGTGAAACCACATGCCAGGGGCAGTGCCCATGGCGTTGGTGATCTTTACACACTTTACGGGCAGCGCAGCCTGCTGCCGGTTTAGCTCTGTTAGCTCGCGCCCACGGCTCTTAAAGAACTCCGTTACTTCGGCAAGTGCCTCTTCGTGTATCCGAATTTCGCTGTTGAAATATTTGGCAAGGCACGGCTTGGTAAGGTCATCGCTGGTGGGGCCCAGCCCACCGGTAATCAACACAATATCGGCACGCTTTTCTGCTTCCGCAAAGGCGGTAAGGATTTCCTGCTCTACATCGCCCACGGTTGTTTTGCGAATCACCTTTACTCCGATGTTACTCAGTTCGGTGCTCATCCATACCGAGTTGGTGTCGGTAATCTGACCATAGAGTATTTCATCGCCTATGGTTAATAATTCTGCCGTTATGGTTTTCATATGGTGTTAAACTGCGCAATATAAACGAGGTGAATGGCATTTGGTTATCAATAGGGCATGGCAGGCTGTAAACATATGGCGTAGGCAGGGCGATGCCTAACATAATTGGGCCAAAACGGGTAAAGGCGGCAGAAGATTAGGGCGCAGCAACGCTCGTTTATTATCGCTATCTTTGTGCTTCATATTAATCATCATACATGTTATCATTCCGAGACCTGGGGCTCTCTCAGGCACTGCTCGAAAGCATTCAAAAGTTAGGTTTTGAGACCCCAACACCCGTGCAGGAAAAGGCCATTCCGCTTTTGCTGCAGGCCAACCGCGACATAGTGACGCTGGCACAGACCGGCACCGGTAAAACGGCCGCCTTCGGCTTGCCCCTTATCGAACTTTGCGACAGCGATGACTCCACCACGCAGGCTTTGATTCTGGCACCCACACGCGAGCTGTGCATGCAGATCAACAGCGATCTGATGAAGTTCAGCAACCAGGTAAAGCCCCTTAACATTGTACCCGTCTATGGCGGTGCCAGCATTTCGGAACAGATCAGGAAGGTGCGCAGGGGTGCCCAAATCATAGTAGCCACACCCGGCCGCCTGATGGACCTGATGGAACGCAGGGTGGTGAAGATTGAAACGATACGGTTTGTGATTCTGGACGAGGCCGATGAGATGCTTAACATGGGCTTTAAAGACGACATAGACCAGATACTGGCCGATACACCTGAATCTAAGAATGTGTGGTTGTTTTCGGCCACCATGCCGCGCGAAGTGCGTGCCATTGCCCAGGCCTACATGAACCAACCCCACGAGTTGACGGTGGGCCAGCAGAACCAGGGCAATGTAAACATAGAACACCAGTATGTGGTGGTAGACGAAAGGCATCGCTACGAAGCCCTAAAGCGCCTGGTAGATTATAACATCGATATTTTTGGAGTGGTGTTTTGCCGCACCAAGCTCGACACGCAACGCATAGCCGAAAACCTGATGCGCGATGGGTACAATGCCGATGCCCTGCATGGCGACCTGACCCAACAGCAGCGCGACAAGGTGATGGCGAGTTTTAAAAACAAAACCCTGCAGTTGCTGGTAGCAACTGATGTGGCCGCACGAGGTATTGACGTAAGCAACATCACCCACGTAATACATCTGAACCTGCCAGACGAAATAGAGTTTTATACCCACCGCAGTGGCCGCACGGCACGGGCCGGTAAGAAGGGCATCTCCATCGCCATTGTTACCAAAAAAGAATCTGGCAAGATCAGGCAGATTGAAAAAGTAATCCATGCCAAGTTTGAGAAAAAGCAGGTGCCTACGGGCGAAGAGGTTTGCCAACGCAGACTGTTGCAGTTGGTGCAGCGCCTGCGCCAGGTAAATGTGGTGGAAGATGAGATCAAAGCTTTCCTGCCGGCCGTTTACGATGAGTTGATGGAACTGAGCAAAGAAGATATTATTAAACGATTTACTTCGCTCGAGTTCAACCACCTGCTGGACTATTACCGTGGTGCGCCTGACTTGAATAAGTCGGGTAAAGGCGACACAGACCCGGGGGGGGGCGATCGTTTTGTTACTGGCGACCGGTTGTTTATCAACCTGGGCAAAATGGATGGCCTGGATAAAGGCAAGTTGCTGGGTTTGATCTGCGACCGCACCGGGCTGAAAGGAAAAGACATTGGCAAGATTGATGTAAAGGGTGCCTACTCGTTTTTTGAGGTGGACAAGAGTTTCACTGCCACTGCGCGCGAGCATTTGCACGGCTTCGAGTACAAAGGCAGGATGGTGCGCGTAGAAGTTACAGGCGAGGCAGACAATGGCCAAAGCAACCGCGGGCGGCACAAGTCACCTTCCAAAAAGAAGAAAGCCGATGCCTGGTTCGAATCGAAAAAGAAAAAGTGGAAGTAATTCATTACCATTTGGCCAATTGATAATTGGCAATTGAGCGCTACCTTTGCAATCGTATGAAATACATTGCAATAGCAATTTCCATTCTGATGCTGGGCTGTACCAGCGCCCAGATAAACCAGGCACTTTCCGATCTTAACAAAGGTGCGGCCAAACCGCTTACCGCGGCCGAAGTGGCCGAGGGTTTGAAAGAAGCACTGGTGGTAGGCATTTCGAAAGGGGCCGATCTTACCTCGCAACTCGATGGCTACTACAAAAACCCGGAGATCAAAATACCGTTCCCTCCCGATGTAAAAAAGGTGGAAGACCGGTTGCGCCAGATCGGCCTGGGCAACAAGGTAGATGAATTTGTGATGACGCTGAACCGCGGTGCTGAAGATGCGGCCAAAGAAGCGAAGCCGATTTTTATTAGCGCCATCCGCCAGATGACCATTGACGATGCCTTCGGTATCTTGAAGGGCCAGCCGGATGCCGCCACACAGTTTCTAAAGAGAACCACGAGCGTGCAGTTGAAAGAAAAGTTCAAGCCCGTTATTCAGAACTCACTCAACAAAGTATCGGCTACCAAATATTATGGCGACCTGGTGAACACTTACAACAAAATTCCGTTGGTAGAAAAAGTCAATCCTGACCTGGACGACTACGCCACCGACCTGGCCATTCAGGGGTTGTTTACCATGGTGGCCAAAGAAGAGAAGAACATTCGTGAAAACCCGGTGGCACGCACCACCGAACTATTAAAGCGGGTGTTTGGTCAGCAGAATTGATAGTTTCTTCAAAAACCACTTAGATTTTACTTTGAATTAAAATGTCATTATTCCAAAAACACCAATCCGTACTAAACAAAGCCATCGAAGCTTTGCACAGCCGTACATTCTATGCTGCATTTCCCGAGCACCCCGCACCCGCTGTTTATGGCGAAACGGCCGATGCCGATGGGCAAACCAAATTCAAAGGCACTACCGGAAAAAAATTTGAAGAGCTGAAACAAGCAAACCCCGAGGGTTGGGTCGGGCAAGAGGAGTCGCCTTACCTGCAAGAACCACTTGGTATTTCCTATCCCGTGTTCTCAACGGCCACACTCATCGACCGTTCTAAAAAGGCTTTCTCTGTTTGGAGAAAAGTTTCTGTGAACGACCGCGCTGGAATACTAATGGAGAGCCTGGAGCGGGTGAAGAAAAGATTTTTTGAAGTGGCCTATGCCACCATGCACACCACGGGCCAGGGTTATATGATGGCGTTTCAGGCATCGGGCCCACACGCAGCCGACCGCGCCCTGGAGGCAATAGCCGCTGGCTATGAAGAACTGAACCGCTTTCCGCAGAAAGCACTGTGGGATAAGCCCATGGGCAAGTTCAACATTCAACTGAACAAGGAGTGGCGTGCTGTACCCAAAGGCATCTCGTTGGTTATCGGATGCTCCACTTTCCCTACGTGGAATTCGGTTACCGGAATTTATGGTAGCTTGATAACCGGTAACACCGTGTTGGTGAAACCGCACCCGGGCGCCATACTGCCCATCGCCATTTTTGTAGCCGAAATTCAGAACGTGCTGGCAGAACAGGGCCTTGACGCCCATGTTTGTCAGTTGGCTGTTGATACTTTTGATAAGATGATTACCAAAGAACTGGCCGAGCACCCCGATGTGAAGCTGATTGACTATACCGGTAACTCTGCCTTTGGCTCTTACCTCGAAGCGTTGCCAGGCAAAGTGGTTTTCACCGAAAAAACAGGTGTCAACTCTGTCATCATCGATTCTGCCGAAGATGCAGACAAGATGGCTGCCAACCTTGCGTTTTCTGTGAACCTTTACAGCGGGCAGATGTGTACCGCTCCGCAAAACTTTTTTATTTCGGAAGCAGGGGTGGCTACGCCCGCGGGCACGCTGAGCTTCGATCAGTTTGCAGAAAAACTGGTAGCGCAGATCAATGGTTTGATTGATAACCCGAAGGCAGGACCCTTTGTGTTGGGCGCTGTGCAAAACAAAAAAACTTGCGACCGTGTGGCCGAGGCGGAAAAGTTGCCCGGCAAAGTGTGGTTAAAGTCGCGCACGTTTGAAAACCCTCAGTTTAAAAATGCGCGGGTGGTTACACCGGTGGTGGTAGAGGTAGATGCCGACAAGACAGAAATATTCAGCAAAGAACTTTTTGGACCCATTGTACTTTTAATCAGGACGAAAAATACGGATCAATCCATTGCGCTGGCGCAGAAGCTGGCCCGAGAGCACGGTGCTATTTCTTGCGGGGCATATACTACTCAGGCCGATGTGCGCGAAAAGATTGCCGATGAAATGGCGCTGGCAGCCACGCCTGTATCATTTAACCTCGTTGGTGGAATTTACATGAATCAAAATGCTGCCTTCTCCGATTTTCACGTTACGGGTGGAAATCCGGCAGGCAATGCGTCCTTCACAAACCCTGAGTATGTAACGAAGCGTTTTACGTGGGTGGGGCATCGCGAGCCAGCAAAGGTTGTTGTTTAACACGTATTGAAATTGAGTCAGGAAGAAGTAGGCCAACTGGTTAGATTACTGGAGGAGAAAAATGCCAAACTGCTGGAGCGCGAACGCGAGTTAGAAGACAGGAGCGAGGAATTGATGGCGCAAAAGGAAGAGCTGACGGCCGCCATTGAGGAATTGATGGGCAAGAACGAGTCACTCAACAACGCATTGGGTAAGTTGAAAGAGCGAAACTTCGAGCTCGATCAGATTCTCTACCGCACCTCCCACGACTTGCGGTCGCCCGTAACCTCCATGAAAGGCATTATGATGTTGATGAATGCCGAGCTGCAGACGCCTGCCTGCCAGGAGTACGGCAAGCACCTCAATACCCGCCTTCGGCAAATGGATGGTCTGCTCGAGTCGCTCACCACGCTGGCGCGCGTCATGAGCGACCCTTACTATTCACTTCCTTCTCGTTGAAAGAATTGTTGGCAGAGGCCTTTGAGGGCACCCAGCAGCTTGTTGGTTTACCCAGCCCTGCACTGAATACGCGCCTTGGCACCGATGTGGTTACGAGCGATCGGTCTTTACTATTGGCATTGTTTGGGGGAGTTGCTGAAAAACGCGCGCATGTTCGGCCCGCACGAGGGCAGCCGCATCGAAGTGATCTGGGAAACCGTTGCCACGGAATGGTATCTGGAAGTGAAAGACAATGGGGAGGGAATACCCCGCGACATTCAACCCAAAATTTTCGACATGTTTTACCGTGGATCTGAGAAATCGCAGGGCAACGGGCTCGGTTTGTATATTGTGCGCAAAGTACTCGATCGGCTGGGAGGCCGTGTGGACTTTGTGAGCAAGCCCGGTGAAACGCGGTTTATGTTCTACCTTCCGCATCAGCAGCCGGAGGAAAGGTAAGGGGCTGACCCAACTTTTCTTCGAGCGCGCGTATGTAGCTCGCGTTGTCGGTCATCATCAGGCGTTGCGAATCGTTCAATTCTTTCAAGTACTGAATTTCCTCCTCCAGCACGGAGATTTTATTTCTGTGCTGCTCATCTGCTTTTTGAATGCGCTGGTCAAAATCTTCGCGCAGCCTTTGCAGGTATTGGTTGCTGTCTATTTTCATCAGCTCCATTTCGAGCAGGTGGGCTTTCTGTAGCAGGGCTACTTCTTCCTGCAGATGGCGTATGGTCTGATCGATTTTGGCCTGCAACACCTCGCTACCCATTTCGCTATTCACGTCACTCATTGTTTGGCTACATCACAATGGCATCGTCCAGGTTGTCGGCATAGCGAATGTCCATCTGGTGGAATTTTCCGTTCGGGTGGGCAAGGCTTATTTTTTCGCGCCCAATTTTCACGCTTTGCCGAAACACCATATCATCCGGTAATATCTTGATGTGCGTAGTTAACCCAAGTTGAAACATGCGTTCTTTCCAATCAGTGAAATACCACTCCATAGAGGGTTGGTGAAAAACAGAAAGGCTCCTTTTATCAAAGATCAATTTTTTTATTTGCTTGTTGCGAATGCAGGGCTCCAAAGAATTGAATACTTCTTTGAATTGATCGATGGGGATATAAGTAGAGGTTGCCTGCACAATGGCAACGCCATCCACGTCTTTCACGGTAAAGATGGTGGCATGCTTTAGTTTCAGGTACTCCAAAAGCTCAAACTTCACGGTAGTTGATGTCATTTAATAATCAGTTACGATTACCAATAACCACAAAACATGATCTTTGTTCTAAGATTCCCAAAATGGGTAAGTACTACGCAATGGGTTATTTTGTTTAACGCGATTTTTAGCTGCTCTCACCGCCATTTATCCTATTCTAATGCCTCTAAAAACCATAATTTCCCAAAAAATGGACTACTCTACCTTCAAGCCAGTGGTTTGGCATTTAACAAGGGTTTGAGTTTTGTGGCATTCTATTTTACTTAGAAATGTAACTGCAAATTTTAATGTGTATTTCAATTTTAAAAAAGTTGAAATCAAGGAGGGATTTTGACCTTACCAAAGAAGAGCTCTTTCGTCTTAAGGAGCAACTCCTTGAAGCTACTCGCTTCATAGAAGAAATTAAGAACGGAAATTTTGTTCATGCTGCCTCAGAGAAGTTGGCTGAAAGCGAACTGGGCAGATCGCTCACTACAATGAAAGAGCATCTGGCAAAAATTGCTGAACAAGAGAAGATAAGAAACTGGCTTAACGCAGGACTTGCCACCTTTTCAGATATATTAAGGAATAAGCAATCTCTTTCGCTCAAAGATTTGGCTGATGATATATTAGTGAACCTGGTGAAGTATATCGAGGCCAACCAGGGAGCGCTTTTTGTATTGCAGAATAGTGGAGCCTCAGAAGATCATCTGTCCATGCTGGCCTGTTATGCTTACAATCGGAAGAAATATCTGGATAAAAAAATTGCTTTGGGCGAAGGTCTAACCGGTCAGTGTGTTTTGGAAAAAGAGGTTATCTACCTCAAGCAGATTCCTGCCAACTACATAAAAATCACTTCTGGATTAGGTGAGGCTACCCCAAAAGAAGTGCTTATATCGCCATTGATTATTAATGAAAGTGTTTTTGGCGTAATAGAGTTAGCTACCCTAAACGAGTTTTTGCCCCATCATCGTGAGTTTGTTGAGAAGTTGTCGGAAAATATAGCGGCAACCATTAAGAGTGTGAAAGACAGCGAACGTACGCTTGAACTACTTAATGCAAGTCAGCAGCAGGCAGAGGAATTGCGATCGCAAGAAGAAGAGATGCGGCAGAACATGGAAGAAATGCAGGCTACACAAGAAGAAATGAAACGCAAGGGTGATGAACTAAGCAGGGCCTCGGCTGAAATGTCGGGAATATTAGCGGGTATTAATGCAACCATGGCTACCATAGAGTTTACTCCCGATGGAATAATAGTAGATGCCAATCCGAACTTTTTAAAATCGGTGAAGTATAAAATGTCAGACATAAAGGGTAAGCATCACCGCCTGTTTGTTCCAAGCGAAATTCAGCAGACTAACGACTATGCAAATTTTTGGAAGCGACTCTCCGAAGGCGCATCGATTTCAGGCGTTTTCCAACGAGAATCATCAGAAGGTGAAATAGTTTGGCTGAATGCCATTTATAACCCCATTAAGGATGCGCAAGGGCGCGTTATAAAGGTGGTAAAGTTTGCCACCGATATAACTGCTGAAAGACAAAGTATGGCAGAAATGAAAGGCATACTCAATGGAATAAATGCCTCTATGGCAGCCGTAGAATTTACGCCAGACGGAAGAATTCTTGATGCCAACGCTAAATTCCTTCAATCGGTAGAATATCAATTAGAAGAAATTAGGGGCAAGCACCATAGAATGTTTGTACCGAAGGATGTTTTAGCCACCGATGAATACAAAAATTTCTGGACAAGGTTGGGTAACGGAGAGGCGATTGATGGAGTGTTCAAGCGTGTCTCTTCTTCCGGAAAAATTGTTTGGTTAAATGCCATTTACAATCCTATTGCAGATGCAAGTGGTAAAATTGTTAAAGTGATAAAATTCGCCACCGACATTACAGCACAGCAGCAATTGATAGCTGAAACCAAGGATGTGCTTGGCGGAATCAATGCAACGATGGCAACCATAGAGTTCACTCCTGATGGTACCGTGCTTAACGCCAATGATAATTTTCTTAAGTCCGTAAAATATAATTTGAGGGAGATAAAAGGTAAACATCATAAGGTATTTGTTCCAAAAGAATTGCACGATTCTCCTGACTACACAAACTTTTGGAGCCAGTTGGCTTCTGGAAATTCTAATACGGGAGTTTTCAGGCGCATTGATTCCAAAGGGGAAACAGTGTGGCTAAATGCCATTTACAACCCAATTCGAAATGCAAATGGAGAGGTGGTGAAAGTGGTAAAATTTGCTACAGATGTCACGTCAATGAAGGAGAGGACGGCCTAGAATCAGTCCGCCATCTATAAACAGAGTGTCGGCTACTCTTACTCAGGTGGGAGTAGCCAATTTTTTTCAGCCTACGCAACCAATTCGGCCCACCTATAGTCTTAGAGGCACAAACAAATTCTATGAACAAGCGAATTGTATTTTTTCTGGCTGCGGTTTTATCAGCCTCCCAGCTTTTCAGTCAAGGCTTTGGCATCCCTTCCAAGCGAGGTGGCATCGGTTTTGGCAACCTCTCTCATTTCACCGGCATACGGTTTAATTTCAAAGACAGAGAGGTAGAGCGCATCAATGGCATCAACGTTACGGTATGGCAGGGGCACGAGGAGGACCAGAGCGGCACCGTAAACGGCATAGCCATTGGTTTGCCGCTGGCCATGGGCGCGGAAGAGCAGAACGGACTGGGGCTTGCCGTGGGTGGTGTGGGCGCAAGAAGAAACCTGTCGGGCATTAACCTGGCTGGCCTGGCAGTAGGTGCGGGCGAATCGGTGCGTGGCATCAGTGTGGCAGGCTTAGGTGTGGGCGCAGGTGAAGATTTGCGCGGCATTAACGTGGGGGGCTTGGGTGCCGGGGCAGGCGGCAACGTGTCGGGTTTTAATTTTGGTGGGCTGGGTATAGGCGCAGGTGGCAACCTCAGTGGTTTCAACTTTGGTGGTCTGGGTCTTGGGGCGGGCGGTAAGGTTACGGGCATCAACTTAGGTGGCGTTGGCATTGGCGCAGGTGATGACCTTACGGGAATTTCGGCCAGCCTGATAGGTATTGGTGCAGGCGGAAGGGTGCGTGGCATACAAGTAGCCGGCATTGGTATTGGTGGAGGCGAAGAAGTGAAGGGGCTTTCGGTGGCAGGTGTAGGCATTGGCGGGGAGCGGGTTACAGGTATTGCCATTGCACCTGCGGTGGGTGGTGCTACCGTAGAGGGAATTATGATAGCACCGGCTTACTTCCGTGTGGGCGAGGGCAAAAGAGAAAAAATGGATGCAGAAGAGTACGATGGTGATCTGGAAGGAGTGATGCGCGGCATTTCTGTAAGCGCTTTCAACCAGATAAAAGGCGACCAGATAGGTGCCACCTTTGGCGTGGTAAACTATACGCATCGCATCAAAGGGGTACAGTTCGGACTCATCAACATTGTGAAAGAAAACCCGAGAGGGTTGCGGGTGCTTCCCATTTTCAACACGCGCTTCTATAAGAAAGGTTGAGGAGCCGGCTGGAAGTTTGCGTGCAAGGCGAGCCACTACGGTTCGCCTTTTGAATTTACTAAAGTCTTGGTAAATTCAGGGTTCCCATACTTGAGCGATGAAATTTTTCCTAACCATCATCCTGATATTGGTTGCTTTTCTGTTGCCTGCACAGGATTTAGTTATTGAAACCGCAATTACTGACTTACTAAAACGTATGCCGGAGTTGATTAAATCGGATAAAGCGGCAGCGCACGATCAGTTGGCACAGGCAATCAGGCAAACAACTATTAACGGTAATTATAAAATCGGGCAACTTTATTATTGGACGGGTGAATTGTTTTTGAGCCAGGCACAATACGACAGTGCAGGCCATTACATGCAACTGGCCCTACCCTGGCTCGAGAAAGAGAATGATGAACCCATACTGGGCAGGGCCTACATTGGGGCCGGGTACATTATGAACTACCAATCAAAGTTTGTAGAGGCTTTCGCCTACGATAGGAAAGCAGAGAAAATATTCCGTAAGCTGAACGACCGCAAAATGTTGGCGCGTACCCTGAAGCGCATGGGAGATGATGTGTACTACCAGGACGAAGCACATCTAACACAGGCACTTCCCTACTACCAGGAGTCCATCACCATTGCTGAATCAGAGAAAGATACGCTCAATATCATCAGAGGTCTGAATGCAATTGTAAGCATCTACACAGACACCAGGCAATTCAAAAAAGTAGGGCCGCTGATGGAACAAGCGATTTTGCTTGCCGAAAAGATAAATTGCTTGCGTTGCATGGCCATTAGTTATTCGCAATGGGGTATTAATGAACACAAAAGCGGCAATTACCTGGCGGCCATAGAGAAGTACCAGAAAGAAGGCCAGGTTAATGAACAGATGGGCTCTGAGTACGACCAGTTTTTTGTATATCAGAATATTGCAGAAGCTTTGATTGGGTTGAAGCGATTTGATGAAGCATTGTCGTACTCGGACCGCTCTATGAAAATTGCTTTGAGTGGAGACTCCTGGAAACATCAGCATGATGCCTACAAGGCACGCTACCAGGCGCTGAAGGGTAAAGGAGATGTAGCGGGGGCATTGCTGGCATATGAAAAGCAAATGCAGTATCGCGATTCTCTTTTCTCTGAAGAAAAGGAAAAGATTATGGGGGATTTGCGTGCTGCATACGACCTGGAGAGAAAGGAAGCACAAATTGAAGATCTAAAAAACCAAAACCTGATACAGGAGTTAGAAGCGCAGACCGCACGCCAGTGGCAATATGGCCTGATTATCTTTTTAATATTGCTGGCAACCCTGATGGGTGTTTTGTATAACCGCTATCAACTGAAACAGCGCACCGCAAAGACTTTGGATGAGAAAAATAACGAACTGCAGAAACTCAATGGATTTAAAGACAGAATGTTTGCTGTTATTTCTCACGACCTGCGCAACCCGGTAGAGGCCTTCAATACCTTGATTGGAAGCCTGCATCAAAATCTGCAACACGCCAGCCATGAAGAGGTGCAGGACTTTTTAGCTACTGCTCTGCAATCCGCTAAAGATTTGAAGAGCCTGCTCAACAACCTATTAGAATGGTCTTTGGTGCAGATTGGAAAGCTGCCATTTAATCCGCAACCGGTAAACCTTTCCAATCTTATCCGCGAAAGCGCAAGCCATGTAGAGACCATGGCGACCGCCAAGAAAATCAACATTCATCATCAGTTAGGTAGTGAAACTGTATTGGCCGATGTATCCATGTTAACCATCGTAATGCGCAATCTGCTTTCTAATGCAATCAAATACTCGCACGAGGGAAAAAACATTCATTTGCAGGCACAGCGCTCGAATGGATCAGTAACCATCTCGGTAACCGATGAAGGAATTGGCATGAAAACCGAAGACGTTGGTAAACTATTTAAGATGGAAGAAAGTACCCACGCCATTGGCAATTCGCCAGAGAAGGGTGCTGGCATTGGTTTGTTGTTAAGCAAAGAACTGGTGGAGCGAAACCGGGGTCGTATTTGGGCAGAAAGTGAGCCTGGCAAAGGAAGCACTTTTTTGGTGGAACTTCCGGCTGCGTAAACTTTCTAATGCTTATCTTGTAAGCATGGATAAGCGTACATTTTTAAAGAACACGGCCGCATTAGGCTTGGCTACCCTCACTTCATTCGAATCGCTGGCATTGTGGCTGAAGAAGCACGAACACATTCCTTCTGGTGTGTTAGCCGAAGACGAGAACTTTTGGGCTGGCGTCAGGCAGGGTTACCGGCTGAAGCCGGAGTACATCAACCTCGAGAACGGTTATTATTGCTTTCTGCCACAAGAAACGTTGGAGAAATACCTGAACCACATCCGCGAAGTAAACTACCAGGGTTCGTACTACATGCGCACCGTACAAACCGAGAACAAAAAGAAAGTGATTGAGCGCCTCGCTGGTGTAGCTGGTTGCGCTCCAACCGAACTTGCACTAACGCGCAACACAACTGAGTCGCTCGACACCGTGATCAATGGTATCCACTGGCAGGCAGGCGATGAGGCCATCATGGCCGAGCAGGACTACGGTTCGATTGTAAATCAGTTTAAGCTGATGGAGAAACGGTTTGGCATCGTGGCGAAAATACTTTCGGTACCCAACCACCCCACCTCGGACGGGGAAGTGGTGGACATGTATCGCAAAGCAATTACACCCAAAACGCGGCTGTTGCTGGTGAGCCACATGGTTAACATTACCGGGCAAATTCTGCCGATCAAAAAAATCTGCGACATGGCGCACAGCCTGAATGTAGACGTGGCGGTAGATGGTGCTCACACGTTTGCCCATTTAAACTTCAGGATACCCGATCTTGGTTGCGACTACTATGCAGCCAGTCTTCACAAATGGTTAAGCGTGCCGCTGGGAGCGGGAATATTGTATGTGAAGGAGGGAAAGGCCCCCGGCTTGTGGTCGCTCATGGCAGATTGGGCGATGAAGGATGATATTACCCACCTGGCGCACACGGGCACGCATCCGGTAGCGACCGACCTTACCGTATTGGATGCCATAGATTTTTATGAGAAGGTTGGTGCAGAAAGGAAAGAAGCACGCTTGCGCTACCTTCAAACATATTGGACATCGCGGGTGAGGGGCACCAAAAACATCGTACTTAACACGCCCACCGACCCGGCACGGGCATGTGGCATTGCCAACGTGGGCATTGAGGGTATGAAGCCCGGAGATATGGCCAAGGTTTTGTTAGAGAAATATAAAATATGGACGGTAGCCATTGACGGCCAGGGTGTGAAGGGCTGCCGCATTACACCCAATGTGTACACCACGCCCGATGAGCTGGATCAGTTTGTGAAAGCATTACGTGAAATGGCGGCATGAGCAACCCCACCCGTATTTTTGTGGTGGATGACCATAAGATCATTCGCGATGGCATACGCGCCATGTTGTTGGGCAACATAGGCTTTAAAGTGGTAGCTACAGCAGGCAACAGCGATGAGTTGTTCGAAAAATTGAATGAGGCACTGCCTGACATTTGCGTGCTGGATGTGCAACTGCCTGGGAAGAGTGGAGTAGAGATTGCAGAAATACTGAAGCGCGATCATCCGCAGGTAAAAATTCTGATTCTTACCGCACTGAAAGACAATGCGCCTGTAAAGCAGTGTCGCGATCTGGGTGTGGAGGGAATGATTTCGAAAGACTCTGGAAAAGACACCTATCTGGAAGCGCTGGAGGCATTAAAAGCCGGAAGAACTTTCTATGCAGGTCAGTTTACCGAGTTATTGGTAAAGGCCACCCAAGGCAAAAGCGATAAGTTGGCATTGCTTAGCGACCGAGAGATCGATTTTGTAAAAGCTTTTGCCCGTGGACTGTCGCACAAAGAAATAGCTGATTATCTCAATATCAGTCCGCGCACGGTGGAAGTACATAAGAAGAACTGCATGGATAAGCTGGGCTTCAAATCAGATGTTGACCTGGTGAAGTTTGCCATTCGAGAAGGCCTTTCGAGTCTTTAGTAAGCGGTTGGTAGTTGTTAGAATACCGGCCAATAACCAGGAACTAACAACCACCAACTAAGTAAATCCCCTCATCACCTTTACGGGAAACCCCTCATGCCCTCTTACTGGGTTTGGTGGCACTTTTACAGCGCCTTATTCATCAAAACCAAATCCCATGAAGTCAAGAATGATCCCCATTTTTCGAACGGCAGCTATAGCTGTTGTTTGGATGAGTCAGTTATTATCTGAGCAAACGGGTTATGCGCAACAAGCCTGGACATTGCTGCCTCAGACTAATCCAAATACCCCAATTGGCGTCTTTGCAGTGACCGAAGATCAGAACAATGATGCGCCTATTTTTATGGTAGGTGCAAATGGAATGATTCGCAAGTCAATATCTGGAGGGGCTGAGTGGACAACCTTAACATCGGGTACGTCAAGCACATTGAATGACGTGCACTTCCTTGATCGATTTTTCGGCTTTGCAGTTGGGCAAAACGTGATACTGAAGACTACCAACGGAGGGACTTCGTGGTCTGCAACCAATTTTCCGGGAGTTACTTTTAATGCCATCGATCGATATGCCATACACCAGACCATTTGGGTGGCAGGTTCGAATGGAACTATTTACAAGTCTACTAACGAAGGAGCTAGTTGGACACAAGTAACGGTAAACACCACGGCAGATTTGTACGACATAAAGATAATCAGCACCTCGCTGATTATAGCTGCAGGTGAAAATGGAACAATATGCCGAAGTACGGATGGCGGAGCCACCTGGTCAGTGTCCACCGTTGGTTCTGCTTTGCTAAGGGCGGCTGAAGGTACCAGCGGTGGCTTTCTCTATATTGTAGGCGAAGGAGGCACGATTCTGCGCTCAAATAATAATGGTCAATCATGGATTACCATGCCGAGTGGCACTACATTAACGTTAACAGATATTGTACGTTTTGACAACTTTGACAACGTCACCATAGCCATCGGTATTTCTGGTACGATACTACGTTCAATCAACAATGGTTCATGGTCCCCGATTCAGTCGGGTACTTTCGAATCTTTAACGGCTCTTGCTTATAGGTTGGAAGGTGGAAACGAAATCCGACTCTGGGCAGTTGGAAGCAAAGGTAATTTCACATCTACTCATCTAACAACTACATGTACACCACCAACGGCCACACGTACATCGACTGCCACGGTATCGACTTGTATTGGAGGTAGCGTTACGTTGTCTGGCCTCCAATCAGGCACCGTTGGTAAACGCGTCTGGAAGAAAAACGGTGTAGCATTGAATGTTGGTTCGAGTACTACCACACATCCTTTATCAATTACTTTAACTAACTTACAGGCTACCGATGCCGGTTCCTATGTAATGGAAGTAACCGGCCCTTGTGGAACAGCCACATCTGATCCCATAACCGTTGCCATTAATTCTGTTCAGCAACCCTCTACCATTGTTGGTCCGGGTTTGACATCGCAGAATGTGGCCACCACGTATTCCGTTTCGCCCATCCCGGGTGCAACTTATAACTGGTCTCCTGGCAGTGGAGGAACTGTTACCGGAACCGGTAATGAAGTTCAGATTAGCTGGAGCACGGTTGGATCGAAGACGATATCAGTTACTGCTACGGATGCATGTGGAACATCGGCTGCTCGTAATGCAACGGTAAACGTCATATCATGTACAGCACCTGTTCAGCCATCAGTGATCACTCGGTCCACGGGCAGTGAATGTACCAATGCCTCGGCAACCTACTCTGTTACAGCGGTGGCGGGCGTAACCTATACCTGGTCGTTAAGTGGAGGTGGTACGATTGCCGGTTCAGGTAACTCAGCAACAGTAATATGGAACGCGAC
This sequence comes from uncultured Ohtaekwangia sp., assembly GCA_964429845.1. Lineage (GTDB taxonomy): Bacteria > Bacteroidota > Bacteroidia > Cytophagales > Cyclobacteriaceae > ELB16-189. The sequence goes on along the minus strand of CAYSCT010000001.1, from coordinate 583,766 downwards.
CACAGGATCCCGAACTATAACAGTGACTCCTTCCAATGCATGCGGAAACGGAACTGCAAGGATGCTAAACGTTACCGTTGATGCAGTGCCGACACAACCTTCTTCTGTAAGCGGGTTGACAACCGTATGTTCTGGAGTAGGCACCGCCTACAGCATCACCAACGTGGCGGGCACTACTTATTCCTGGGATACTGGGGGCGCAGGCACCATTTCAGGTAGCGGTAACTCCATTTCGGCAACGTGGAATTCTGCCGGTCAAAAAACATTAGCCGTAACTCCTTCCAATGCTTGTGGGGCGGGTACCCCTCGTACGCTTAGTGTTTCAGTAAGTGCAGCGCCTGGACAACCCAGCGTAATTGTGGGTGCCAATGCGGTGCAAACCGGAGCAACCTCGCAATACAGTGTTACGGCCGAAGCGGGCGTAAACTATGCATGGAATGGAGGCGCAGGTTCGACCGTAACAGGCAGTGGTAATTCAGTGAATATTTCGTGGTCATCTGCTGGTAGTAAAACCATTACCGTTACACCTTCAAATTCATGCGGAAACGGAACGGTAAGAACATTGCCAGTAACTGTTACTGATTGCGCTGTACCCGCACAACCCAGTTCCATTTCAGGTAGTGCAACAAACTGTATCGGCACAGGGGTTTACAGTGTTACTGCTGTAGGCGGGGTAAGTTATACATGGAATGCAGGCAGTGGAGGAAGCGTTACTGGGTCTGGCAACAGTGTTACGCTAAGTTGGTCTACCACAGGTGTTAAAACCATCACCGTTACACCTTTCAACAGTTGTGGTGTAGGTACTCCCCAAACCATGAACGTAACGGTCAATCAATTTCCCAATCAACCCGCAGCGATAAGTGGAAGTACTGCGGTTTGCAAAGGCACTTCTGGCACCTACAACGTAACGAATGTACCCGGTGTTACTTACACATGGGATACGGGCGGAAGAGGAACGATTACAGGAAGTGGAAATAGTGTCAATATTCTCTGGACAGCAACCGGTGATAACGAATTGCGGGTTACGCCTTCTAACGCTTGCGGCAACGGGATGGCAAGAACAACAATCGTTACTGTAAACGATGTGCCCTTACCGGCAAGCGCAATAACCGGATCAAATTTTGCGTGTACAAATGCTTCAGGAACCTATTCGGTTACCAATGTGCCCGGTGTTACCTACGTTTGGAATGCCGGAAGTGGAGGCGTTGTAACTGGATCTGGAAACTCCGTTTCGATTAGTTGGTCTACGCCCGGAGTAAAAACCATACAACTTACGCCTACCAATGCTTGTGGTAGTGCGGCCGTAAGAACCCTGGATGTAACGGTAACAGCACCTCCGGAACAACCGAGTACTATTTCAGGCAGTGTAAATGTTAATGCCGGAATTACACACCCGTACAGTGTTACCAATGTGCCCGGTGTAACTTATGCATGGTCGGCAAGTGGGGGGTTAGTTGCTGGTTCCGGTAATTCAGTTCAAATAACATGGGCTACTTCCGGAACAAAAACAGTAACGGTTACACCAAGTAACCATTGCGGAAATGGAACCCCCCGAACATTCAATGTGGACGTTTCAGTGCCCTGTGTTATTCCCGGTGTGCCCGCGTCATTGGATGGTCCTGTGGCATTTAACCTGAATCAGACAAGAAGATATACTGTGGGCGCTTCAAGTGGAGCCACCTCACTCTCTATTGCGGTAACGCCAACAACAGGGGTTACTATTACACCCGTGAGTTCCAACCAATGGGATATTAATTTCACATCGGCAGGAGAATTTATTGTGTCTGCCGTAGGCATAGTAAGCGGTTGCGACAACGGAACAGGTACCGGAAGCGCCACTGGGCCGCCCATTACTTTACCGGTATCTATTTGTGCCGGTTCAGTTGCAACACCTACCGGCTTAGCAGGGCCGACTTCCAATGTATGTAAATTTTCAAAGTCAAGATACACGGTTACCGCGTTGCCGGGTTTAACTTACGAATGGGCACCACTGGGTACAGAAGGCAGTTTTGAATATCTGAATGCAAGTAAAAGCGAGGTGGAAGTTACCTGGAACAATCCGGGTGCACCCAGTATAAGCGTGCGTGCCCGCGATGCATGTAACAACGTCAGCAGCTATGCGAGTTTATCTATTGCCATGGTGGCCCCTCCCTCCAGTGTTTCTATTTCAACTTCTCCAACGCCTCCGTACTGCGCAGGGAGCAACATTACCTACACCATTACGAACCCTCAAGGTGGTGTAACTTATAGCTGGGATTTAAAAGGGCCAGGAACAGTAGCTGGCGACAATCTAAGCGCCACTATTTTGGCGACTACCTCAGCACGATCTATTGATGTATTCGGATCCAATGGGTGCTTCATTAATAGTTCAGTAAATACAATTGGTTTTGGTGGAGCATTTCCCATTCCGCTGCAGCCAAGCCCGATCGCGGGCCCCACTTCCATAGATATCAATGTAGATGGAACCTATTCTGTTGCGGCACAACCCAACGTTAATTTTTTATGGGATGCAGGCGCTGGTGCTACCATTACGCCAACGGCCGATCAGCATGTGAAACAAATACGGTGGTCTGGCGGAGGTGCAAAAACGATTTTTGTTTCCACATCTAATAGTTGTGGATCGGGTGAGGCAAGAACATTGACAGTTAACGCCATTGCACCTTGCAGTGTACCTAATCCTCCCACATCGGTAACAAGGTTGCACGGTGGTAATATCTGTAAAGATATTGCCTACGCATTCTCCGTTCCTTACGTAGAAGGAGTTTCGTATAATTGGAGTGCCGGTGCTGACGCCACCATTACCGGAACGGGCAATCAAGTGCTCATTAAATGGAGTACCGTTGGCAATAAAGATATCATTGCCTCGTACACTAACGCATGTGGCACTTCGGGTACGCAACAAACCAGCATTTCCATTTCTACGCCACCGGCCGCGTTGAGCATCACCGGCAACGCTACGGCCTGTCAGGGTACAGCTGAAGCGTTTGGGGTGGCCAACGTGGGGGGAGTAAGCTATTCGTGGGAAGCACCCGGTGCAACCATAACCGGACAGGGCACTAATAATATTTCAATAAACAACTGGCCTAATACCGGTGTGAATACCGTACGGTTTAAGCCATCCAACGCTTGCGGTTTTGGTCCGGAAACAACACTCGCTGTTACAGTAAATGCAGCACCTGCCCAACCCTCTGAAATTATTGGAAGCATGGAGTTATGTGTAAATACTTCAACAGTGTATACCGTGGCCAACGTAAGCGGAGTAACCTACACCTGGGATGCCGGGGCCAACTCCACGGTAACGGGCACGGGTAACTCGCGCACTATTTCATGGTCAACTCCTGGTTCTAAGATTCTTGAAGTATCAGCATCCAACACATGTGGTACAAGCGTGGCTCGTATGGCCTACCCTGAAGTGATTACGGTTCCTGCACAGCCATCTGCTATTGCAGGTGCCGCTACTGTTTCTGTGGGAAGTTCAGAGTCGTATTCAGTAACGGGGATCAATGGCGTAACGTACGCCTGGTCGCTACCTGCCGGGGGTATACTTAACTCATCAGGAAATAATGCTTCTGTATTTTGGAGTGAAGGGGGTGCATCAACGCTAAGTGTAACTCCTTCCAATACCTGTGGAGTTGGCACCGCGCGTACCAAAGCCATTACCGTAAACAAAATTTTGCAAAGCATCACCTTTACACTTGCCTCTCCGGTGTTGGCTACGGATGTAATTGAACTTAATGGTGAAGCCACATCAGGGCTACCGATCATCTACACCAGTTCAAACACCAACATCGCAGAAGTGGCGGGAAGTTTGTTATTGTTAAAAGGTTCGGGCACGGTTGACATCACTGCAGCACAGGCGGGTGATGGGGCGTACGCACCTGCAGCCAATGTGGTCCGCAACCTGGTCATCAATAAGGCCAGCCAGATCATTTCTTTCGATGCCTTGTCTGATCAGATTTTTGGCAATCCTGATTTCATTCTGCAAGGAAGTTCTGATGCTGGCTTGCCAGTTTCGTTTGCAAGCTCCAATACATCTGTGGCAACTATCTCAGGCAACATAGTTAACATAGTGGGTGCGGGCACTACAGACATCACTGCGACACAGGGAGGAAACGCGATCTATAATGCTGCAACACCACTTGTGCGTGCACTTACGGTGAATAAGGCGGATCAACTCATCGAGTTCGAACCATTAGTGGCAAAAGGTATCAGCGATCCTCCCTTCTCTTTGACAGCGGAGGCAACTTCAGGACTAGAAGTTAGTTTCAGCAGCTCCAACCCCGCTGTTGCTACGGTGAGTGGACTAACCGTAACCATAGTTGGGGTAGGCGAAACGACCATTACTGCAACGCAGCTGGGAAATACTAACTACAATGCTGCCCCTCCGGTAGAGCGCGTGCTCACGGTTAACTCCAAGCAGAGCCAAACCATCACCTTTGCATCCTTAGCCTCACGTACTTTTGGCGATGCTCCTTTCGATCTCACGGCTTCTGCCTCGTCCAACCTGGCGATTGTTTATACCAGCTCTAACCAGAATGTGGCCACCCTAAATGGTAGCACCGTTACTATTGTAGGTGCTGGTACTACAACCATCACGGCTTCACAAAGTGGCGATGACGACTTTAATCCTGCAGTGACGGTGGCGCGCGAGTTGGTTGTGAACAAGGCTGCTCAGACCATTACATTTGCTGAGTTGGAGGTAAAGTTGGTTACGGATGCTGCTTTCAACCTTTCGGCTACCTCTTCATCGGGATTGGCTGTAGTGTTTGTCAGCTCAGATTTGTCCGTAGCCACCGTTAGCGGAAATACTGTAACCCTGGTAGGTGCCGGTACTACCCAGATAACGGCAAGCCAGGCAGGTAACGAAAATTACCTGGCTGCGGAAAACGTAGTGCGAACCTTGATCGTGAACACGGTTAACAAACAATCGCAGGCTATTACATTTGGACCATTGCAGGAAAAAACATTTGGTGATGGACCCTTTGCGTTAACGGCTGCCGCATCATCAGACCTGCCAGTTACCTACACCAGTTCTAATACGGCAGTCGCCACTATCAGTGGGAACACAGTAACAGTGGTGGGCGCTGGCAGCACCATCATTACAGCAGCGCAACAAGGAAATGAAGCGTACGATCCCGCTGCCTCCGTAAGCCAAACGCTTACTGTAAACAAAGCTTCCCAGGCCATAACCTTTGCAGCCCTGGAACAACGCGGATTAACAGCGGGGCCTTTCAACTTAACGGCTGCTTCCAGTTCCGGCTTAACCGTTATCTTCACCAGCAGCGATGCATCGGTTGCTTCTGTTTCGGGTAATACGGTAACGCCACAAAAGGCCGGTGTAGTAACCATCACTGCTTCGCAGGCAGGCAACGATAACTATAATGCGGCTGAGGATGTTGTTCAGGCGCTTACCATTGTAGATGACACACCCACGCGCATCATCACCGTAAGCGGCAACCTGGTTTTTGGTGAATTGATACTTCCGGAAACGGCCACCAGGTCTTTCACCATAGAAAATGGTGGCAACCAAGCACTGCAGATAAATAGCATTACCTATCCCGAAGGTTACAGTGGTAGCGCAAATAATACAACCATTGCTGCCGGCAGTTCGCTTACTGTGCAGGTAACCTTTGCGCCTACGCAGGCAAAAGAATACAATGGCACCATTGTGATTACCTCGAATGCTACCTCGGGCAATGGTAGCATTAACGTGGCGGGTAGTGCGGTAACCGTTACGGCCATTGAGGATGCAACCGGCCTGCGTACGTTGCGCGCCTTCCCCAACCCAAGCAGTGGAATGGTTACACTTGAAATAAACAAACCGCAAAGCAGCCAGGTAATGGTTACTGATGAATTGGGCAGGGTGAATACCTTGATTGACTTGCAACAGGTAGGCGAAGGGCTTTACCGGGCAGACATCAGCCACTTGGCGCAAGGTATGTACATTTTCAAACTACCGGCCGACCGCCAGGTGAAGATGGTGCGTGTTATCAAAATCAATTAAGTGGCCTAAATCTGAAAGCAATGAAAACGAGCAAACAATTTTTTTATCCTTTCTTCATAATGGTTGTACTGATGGGCATCAGCGGCTGCAAGAAAGATGAAGTAATTGAGCAGACGGAAGAAGAGATTTTTATGGAACAAATTTCCGGCAGGTGGACGGCAGCTTCTGTGACGCTGGACGGAAAGGATGTGAGCAAGTCGTTCCCCGGATTGCAAATAACTATTTCGGACACAAAACAACTGACGGTACAAAACGCAGTACCCCCGATATGGAAGGGCAGTGCCGCCTTCCAGCTTCAACCCGCGGGCAATAGTTTTCAACTACTGCGCGATGATGGCGTATTGATGACGTTGACACAGCCTGCCGCCAATCGTTTGGTGCTAAAATTTTTGTACGATGCGGATGCTCTGGGTGGGCGCACCGAAAGCGTAACCGGAGAGTTTACTTTTGAGTTTACGGGTTCCTAAATATTCTCGCGAAAAACAGAGGCTTCATAATTTTGAAGCCTCTGCTTTTTACCAAAGGCAAGAGTTGGCCATCAAGTGAAAAAAGTTATTTTTGAAAATGGCCATCTCACTCAGACCCGCTACCATTCAAGATTTAGACGTGCTACGCCACTGGGACGAACAACCCCACAACATTGATGCAGACCCCAACGATGACTGGAATTGGGAAGTGGAATTGCAACGCGAGCCGCCCTGGCGCGAACAATTGATAGCTGAGCTCGATGGACGGCCGATTGGTTTTTTGCAGATCATCGACCCGCTGGAAGAAGAAACGCATTATTGGGGTGCGGTGGAACCCAATCTGCGTGCCATCGACATCTGGATGGGTGAGGCCAACGACATTGGCAAAGGGTATGGTACGGTAATGATGCAACAGGCCATTGCGCGCTGTTTTCAAAATCCTGCAGTAAAGGCTATTCTCATCGACCCGCTGGTGAGCAACACCAAAGCCATCCGGTTTTATGAGCGCCTTGGCTTTCAACAAATAGAACGCAGAATGTTTGGCGAAGATGATTGTTATGTGTACCGGCTAAACAGAAAAGATCTTTGAAGAACCGCAGCATCGGCAAGGTGCGCGGACTAGTTGTTTTCCAATGCTTCAAAATCAATGTCCATCACCTCGAATTTCTGCCATCCCACAAAATCGAAGTGCCACCATTCGGAGGCATTTACTTTAAAGCCGTGTTTTTCCATCACGCTGATGATCAGATCGCGGTTCTTTTTGATAACGGGGTCTTTAACAGGTGTGGTGGGCCAGGCTTCCTTTTGAAATGAATCGAAGGCAGTGGGCATGGGCAGTTCTTCGCCTGTCTTTAAGTTAACCAACGTCATGTCGATGGCGCAGCCGCGGTTGTGGCGTGAGCCCCTGTAGGGAGAAGCCACATAGGTGGTATCGCGGTAGACCTCATAAAATTTTACCGTGGCTTTGTAGGGTCGGTAGCCATCGTACACTTTAATGCCCACACCGTGTTTGTTGAAATCGATCTGGGCCTTTCTCAACGCTTCGGCTACCGGCTTGCGGGCATAGGCGCGGGGCAGTTGGTAGATAACCTCACCGGTAAAGTTGTTGGAGGTAGCATAACGGATATCGAGCACAATGCCCGGTATGTAAGTGGCCAGGTTCACCAATTCCTTTTCAGGTTGTGTGCGCAGCGACTTCCGGTATTCTTCGAGCGTTACTGCGCGCAAGCCATATTTATTTTGGGCAGAAGCGGTGATTACCGCCAGACACAAGGTCAAGAGCAAGCTGAGTCGAGTCATCATCTGATTTATAATAAAGCACCTACAAAATACCAAAGCATGACGAGGCAGGTTACCAGCTTCAGCAAAGTGCCCGCCAGAAAACCGAGAAAAGAACCAAACGCAGCCCGCAATGCCTGGTCTGAATTGCGGTTCGCCATCCATTCACCCACCAGCGCCCCCAAAAAGGGCATCACCACAATGCCTACGGGGCCGAAGAAAAATCCCAACAGCAACCCAATGCCGCAGCCCCACACGCCATAGCTGGAGCCCCCGAATTTTTTTGTGCCCCAAATGGGTATGAAATAGTCGAGCAGCGTAACCACTGCTGCAATAATTCCCCAGGTAACGAGAAACTTTAAAGTGAAGGGCGGATCCGTGCGCAACTGCAACAGCAGCAAGGCACCATAACTTAAAGGCGGTCCGGGTAAAAGCGGCACAATGCAGCCGGCAAGGCCACCCAACATCACAATGCTTGCCACTATTGTCCAGAATGTTTCCATCTTCCTGAAAAGGAAAGATAGGTTAAAAACCTGCGCTGATTGGTAAAAAATCTCTAAAATTAGAATTAAAATTTTTTTCAGGAAGATTGTCCGGATTGTAAGATGCCGTTCGTCATAGAGGCATAAAACAATTCAATAACCCAAAAATGAAAATTTTATGAAAGACTTTATGCTCGTGTTTCGCAATACTTTGGCCAACGAAGAAGCCTTCGGCAACTATCACCTGATGAAATGCAGGCAGAAATGGCACTTTGGCAAAAGTGGATGGATGGCCTGGCCCGGCAAGGTAAACTGGTGGGCGGACAGCCTTTGTTGCCGCATGGAAAAGTGTTGAAGGGAAAAGCGAAAAAATTAACTGATGGCCCCTTTGTAGAGGGAAAGGATGTAGTGGGTGGTTACATGTTAATTAAAGCTGTTGATTATGAAGATGCTGTGCAGCTTTCTGGAGATTGCCCTGTACTGAACAGTGATGAAGCTTCTGTTGAAATACGTGAGATACTCCCTGGAGCACAATAGCCCGGAACACATGAGAGCATTGATTTATATTTCGTTGCTTGCCTGCATGTTTGCCTGCAAGCAAAATTCCGGCAACGAAAAAAATGTTGCCGTGGTACAGGGTATGTTCGATGCGTTCAACGCGCACGATTGGGATAAAATGGCTAGTTATTATTCCGAAACTGCCGACTTTCTTGATCCATCTTATGGCAAGACGTATGTAAAAAAGTCGCGCCAGGAAATTGCTACGAAATACCGTGAAATGGGAGAAATTTTCCCTGATATACATGATGAATTGAAGGGCATTTATCCCAGCGGCAATAAGGTATTTGTAGAATTTGTTGCCACCGGCACTGCACCGATGGTTCCAAATTCTATTTGCCGATAGGAGGGGTGTTAACCATAGAGAACGGTCTGATCGTGCGCGATGCAACCTATTACGATAATTCTCAGGAGTGACCTATCTAATGCGGCAAAGGCAATGTTTTTCCTGGGTTGCCTTGCGTACCTTTGGTAGATGCCCGAGGATGTAAGGCCTATTGTCGATCACCTGTTCAGACGTGAAGCTGCTAAAATAACAGCGTGCTCACCAAGGTATTTGGCTCCCACAACCTGGAATTGGCCGAAGATGTAATGCAGGATACGCTGCTGAAAGCACTGGAGCACTGGAAATTTCATGGCATACCCGAAAATCCAACGGCATGGCTATTTACAGTGGCACGCAACAAAGCCTTGGATGTTGTGCGCAGGGAGCGCCATCAACGCGAGTTTGAGGCAGCGCTGTCGCCACTATTAAAATCTGAATATGCTGCGGGGGCCACTTTACAAAAACTCCTGACACCTTCAACTATATAATTGGTTGTATCAATCCAAACCCGATGCAGTGGTTGCGTTGAACCGCGCCATTGCCCGGGGAGAAGTGGCGGGCGCGGAAGCTGCCCTGGCAGATTTGCAGAAGATGGAAGAAGGAGGCGAGTTAAGTAACTATTATTTATTGCCGGCTACACTGGGCGAGTTCTACGCACGCATCGGTAATCGGGAGGCGGCCAGAAAGTATTTGGAGGCAGCATTGAATCTAACCAAAGCCAAGGCTGAGCAAAATTTGCTGATGATAAAAATTTCAGCCCTTTGAGTGCGCTCAACGAATAAGCAACCCCAGTTTATGTTGCCACACCATGGCAATGCTTTGCGCCCGCATCTTGATTTCTTCTGCCTTCTCTCCTTTGAAAAGTTCATCTACCGTGGCGCGGAACAGCGTCAACCACCTTTCAAAATGCGCGGCCTCTAAAGCAAGAGGCATGTGTTTCTGAAATGGATTACCCTGGTAGCTTTTTTCGTCCAGCATCAGGGAACACCAGAAGTTGTACATAACCGGCATATGATGCGGCCAGTCTACATGTGCAAACAGGGGCGCCAGCACGTTGTCCGTTCGCACCCTTTCATAGAAGGTGTTCACCAATAGTTCGATGTGCGCACGGGAAGCAATGTCCATTCTCAAAGATCCTTTTTGTTAAAAATACGCAGGGCCCACGCCACCGGCCATACCACCCAGATAGCCAAAAGGCCACCTGAAAAGATTATGCCCGAGCTGCTGCCGAAGAAATCTTTGTAGAAGGCACCCGTATAGCCCATCAATGCAGAAATGTCCAGTTGCAGCAGCATGATGATGCGGGCAAGGTCTACAGGGTTGAAGGCAATCAGCGCCAGCGTAATTTTTTCGAAAGGGTAGTCATTTAAACTATAAATCACCCATAATAATAATCCATCGTAAATCAGTGAGAAGTAGAGCCAAAAAAGCAACGCAATGCCTATGGCTTTTGCCTTATCGCGGGTAAGTACGGAAGCAAAAAAAGCCAACGATACAAATACCAGCGTGAGAAATACACCGGTAAGCAGCAGGGAACCCACCACCTGCCACGCACCATAAAGCAGAAATGGAATACCTACACCTGCGATGTAGGCTAAGCACAAAGATGAAGCCACCGCCAGGTACTCACTCAGGAAAACAGCTCTTCGGTGAATAGGCTGTGCGAGCATCAGCTCAATAAACTCGTAGGAGTTGTAAAAGTGGATGGTCGTAAAGACTACGCTGATCAGCGGTACCGCCATCAGCATGATGTTCATCAGGCTCAGCACCACTTTTCCAAAATCGCTGTCTACCTGAAACAAGGCAAAGGTGCAAATCAATAAAAAGGCTGTATAAAAGAGAATAAAGCGCGTGCGCAGTATATCGTAAAAAACATATTTGATTACGCGGCTCATGGCATCAGTGGGTTACGGAGGCGATTAATTCTTTCTGTTTGATGAGGGTGGCGATGGCCTTGTTCAACCGGGTTTCATTGGTTTCTTCTTTCAATTGGTCGATGGCATTGTTGTACTGCACTTGGCCTTCCTGCATATAAACAAGATTAGTGGTCAACTCGTCCAGGTCGCTGAGGATGTGTGATGTAATAATGAGCAATTTGCCCATTCGCTTTTCGTGCAGTATTTTTTCTTTCAGAATTTCAACCGATACCGGGTCAAGCCCCGCGGTGGGTTCATCGAAAATATAAACAGGCGGACTGAACAGGAATGCGAGCGATGCACTTACCTTTTGCCGGGTGCCACCCGACAGGGCATGCATACGGTTGTCAAATATCTTGTAAAGTTTAAAAGCATCGAGTAGTTCTTCGTCTATCCGCGGCTCGTCTTGCCGAATGTTTTTCATCATGTCGAACAGTTGGCCAATGCGCATGTTTTCCGGGTATCGGCCAATCTGCGGCATGTAGCCAATCTTTTCGCGGTAGCGCCAGTCGTTGCGTATGCTTTTGCCATCAAAGCGTATTTCACCGCTGTCGGGCACCACCAATCCCAACACACTTTTAATGAGTGTGGTTTTACCCGATCCGTTGGGGCCTATCAGCGCATAACTGTGGCCAGGTTGCAACAGCAGGCTTATGTGGTTGAGTGCGGTGAGGCTACCGAATTTTTTGTGAACGCTTTCAATGGAGATCATAGGGTTGCATGGATGGAAAGTTGTCTTTCAGATTTTCGGGTGTTATGGCGGGCATGGCCTTCTCGGCCTTGTCGAGCAGAAAAACGAGGAAGCTACGCCACAATAAAATGGCGGTGGGTACGCGCTCTACAATCATACCGTAAACGCTAATGGGTCGGTAGGGTACATCGCCTACCTGGTCGCGATTCAGGTCATAGCCTTCGTAGCGATCCCAATAGTTGCGTTCGATGGTATTCAGCACCGTGTGGCCATTGGTGACCACATCGAAGGTATTCTGCTGAAAATTGTTTTCACGAAAGGTGTTGTCATCGCAACTGGCTTGTAGTTTAATGGCATAGCCATTTTGTATGAAACGGTTGTTCTTCATTTCGTTGCGGCTGCTGCCTTCCATAAAAATACCCACCGAGTTGGCAATGAACAGGTTGTCTGTAACGAAGCTGTCGCGAATATCTTTTAGCAAGAGGCCGTAGGCAGATGAACCCCAATTGTGCGAAAAGGTGTTGCGTATCATTTTAACGCCCTGGGTATACATTACAGCTACGCCTGCACCATTGTTCAAAAAAGTATTTTCGCGGTACTCATCGTTGTGCGAAAACATAAAATGCAAGCCATAACGCAGGTTGGCTTCGCTGTGGTTTTTTTCGATGACTGAATTTGTTACGAACTCGAAATAGATGCCATCGCGATGACCTTTGATGCGGTTGTTTCGGATGACGATGTCATCGCACTTCCAAAGGTGAATGCCGTTTGCAATCTGGTGTTCAGCGTCCGCGTCCGACTGAAGTTCGTTATTTTCGATCATGGCACCTGTTGAATTGGACAAGTAGATACCAAAGAAAGTGTTGGTAAACCAGTTGTTGCGTATGGCAATGCCGTGCGAATCGAGCACTTTGATGGCGGCCAGATCGTTAATGCTGGCGATGCCGGTGTTTTGAAAATGAAATCCTTTAACGAGCCCTCCAGGTGCATGAATGGTAAAAATTTCGAATTTATCTTCTCCATCCAACACAGGATAATCCAAACCGATGATGAAAAGTTTTTTTTGAATGAGTATGTTCCCTTCGCGGTAGGTTCCTGACGCAACAAAAATAGTGTCGCCAGGTTGGGCCAGTGTAACGGCATCCTTAATACGTTGAATAGAAGCGTTAGCCCCTACGCGAAGTGCACGCGCAGAAGCAAGTGTGCTCCCAATCAAGAAACACATACAAAGACAAGCTATCCGCATGGTTTGTCACTTAAATTGGGTGTTCACTTCGCCCCAACTCATTAATATGCCTTTCCATTGCTGATTGTGGTTCTGCAGTACTTCTTCTGTTTCGAACGCGGCAATACCGCTGCCCATAGGCGAACGAATTGTTTCTGACTTTACGTACCACGACTGCCTCGCATCAAGAAGCTTTCCCGGATTTGCGAAATCTATTACCAGTGCAAATTCAAAGTTCTGCGGATCTTCATAACCTGAGTGGTAGAAGTTCAACATACAATTCATATCATCGAATTTGTACACTTTACCTTTTTTGGTCACCAGTTCGCATCCAAACTTGTTATCCATTAACGTCATTTTGCAGGTATGGCAGGCATCCTGACCGAAAGCAAGGGGCTCCGGCTTGGGTGTGCACCGCAGTGCCACTGCGGCCAAAACATATATCCACAGGTAATTCTTCATTTCGCTTTCACAAAAAGTAGTTCATAAGCCAGCGTGCCTATGGCTATCAGGGCAGAGAATATAAAAACCCAACCGCCTATGTCGGGCCCGGAGAACGCGGTAAAGTTCAGCAGTTGCTTGGTACCTATCAGCGGTGGTTGGTAGGACATGCCAGGCACCACAATGGCGGCCGTTGGGTCAAGGTTATGCCCGTAATCGTAACCCCACAGGTAAAAGTCTACCAGGGCTGCTACACCGGTAGTTGCCAGCAACATGCAGAAACCCCAGAGCAACCACCTGCGATTTACCAGTGCGGTCATCAAACCGAAGGCGATGAGGAAGCCCACAATGTAAACCATGTATTGAAACTCAGGGAACATGCTCACTTCAATGTGCTTCATGCCAATGTAATGGTTCAGCGCGCTGATGATTTTTACATCGCCTTTAATGTTGTTGATCCAGATGTCCATCTCCAAGCCTTCGGGATATTGTGGTGCCCACATGAGTATCTGCCACAGGGGAACGAAGTAGGCACTTACCATCAGCAGGGCCGCCACTGCAACCAGCCATCGCGAAAGGGGTTGTAAACTTTTCATTTTTCTTCCTTTTTAGTAACCCCGGCCCTTTCAAAAGGTGCCGGGGTCTTTCAACCTTAACTATGAAAACACTTCCTGCCAAGGCAGGCATCTATTGGCCACCGCCACCTGGTGTGCCTTCGATTTTTCCGGTTGAATAATTCAAAGGTGTATTGCTGCCTCTAGGCGATACGCGGACATAGCCCGACATTTCCTGGTGCAGGGCTGAGCAGAAGTCGGTGCAATAGAAGGGCACTACACCTACTTCGGTTGGCGTCCATTTCAAGGTTTGTGTTTCGCCCGGCATAATCAGAATCTCAGCGTTAGCAGCACCTTTTATGGCAAAACCATGTGGTACATCCCAATCTTGCTCCAGGTTGGTTACGTGGAAGTACACTTCATCGCCCATGCGTATACCTTCAATATTGTCGGGTGTAAGGTGCGAGCGGATGGCCGTCATATACACATGCACCTCGTTGCCTTTGCGTTCAATTTTGGTCTGACCTTCGCCTTTGGCTACATACGGGTGGTTGTTCTCCTCCAGCTTGTAAATTTTGGTGGAGTTGGGAGAAATAAGACTGGCCGGAATGGCTTCTGCATAGTGGGGCTCGCCCGTGGTGGGAAAGTCCAGTATCAGTTGCATTTTATCTCCACTGATGTCGTACAACTGTGCCGACTGCGTTAACTCGGGGCCTGTAGGCAGGTAGCGATCTTTCGTGATTTTGTTGTAGGCAATTACATACTTGCCATGGGGTTTGGCCGTAGGGCCGCCAGGCACGCTCAAGTGGCCGATGGAATAATAGGTGGGAACACGATCCAGCACTTCCAGGGTTTTTACATTCCACTTCACAATTTCAGAAGATACAAAGAATGATGTGTAGGCGTTTCCTTTCTCATCGAACTCGGTGTGCAATGGGCCCAGGCCTGGCTTCTTCACTTCTCCATGCAGCGCAGATTCGTATTTGATAACAGGGATGCCTTCAAAATCGCCTTCATAATCTTTGTTGGTGATGGCAGTTTGAATTTTGCCGAACGAGAACACAGGCATCATAGCCGCCAGTTTGCCGCTGCCTACTATGTATTCACCGGAAGGATCTACATCGCAGCCGTGTGGCGACTTAGGGCAAGGGATAAAGTAAACAATATCGGGATGCTCGGTTACGTCTAATACGGTTACTTCATTTTCGATGGTAGACGTGGCCGTGTGGGTGGATTCGTTGTACACATTGTGGGCGTACTTCGCTTTCTCTTTTCTGCCCTTACCTTGTGCAATGTATTCTTCCGCTTTTTTCCAATTCACTGCCATGATAAAGTCTTTGTCTTTCTGCGATGCATTTACTTCCAGCAACGTGTAGGCTTGTTCGGTGTTATAGCACGAGAAGAAAAACCAGCCGTGAGAAGGCCCTTTGCCGGCACGACTCAGGTCGTAGTTGAAGCCAGGCGTGCGCAATTGGAAGGCAATGCTCATGTGGCCATCGGTAGGGTTTACTTTTATGAAGCTGATGGAGCCTTTGAAATTTTCTTTGTACGATGAAATGGGCACATCCTTGCCACCCATCGGCACGCTGAAGCGCGTTCCGGCCACCAGGTACTCGGTGTTTTCGGTAATGAAAGGAGAGGAGTGGTTACCACCGCTATTCGGTATTTCCAGAATTTCTTCTGTGCGGAAAGATTTGAGGCTTACGCGTGCCACACGCGGTGTGTTGTTGGCGTTGGCAAATGCCCAGCGGCCATCGTGTTCGCCTTTGGTGGTAGAAAGTGCAATGTGGTGAAGGTCGTCCCACGGCACAAAGCCGTGCGATGTGTTAAGCATGGGCTTGGACTCTTCGCTGTAGCCATAGCCGTTTTCCGGGAACACAGAAAACACAGGAAGGATTTTGAATAGCCTTCCGGAAGGAATTCCATATACCCCAATTTGCCCATTGAACCCGCCCGATACGATGTTGTAGAATTCATCGTGTTTGCCGGGCGGCACGTAGGCTTTCGCAGCAGCATCGCCCAGCGCTGCATGGGCAGGCGCCTTGGGTTTGCAACCTTGCCAAATGGCAACGGTTGCCAACAGCAGGGCCGCTACCGATAAGTTTCGCGACATTGATTTCGTTTTCATAGTTGTTGGATTTTACTTAGTTTGATTATTTGGTTTCTATTTCTGCGGGGGCAACAGTACTGCATCAATAATATAAACAATGCCGTTGGAGCCGCGGGCGCTCCCCAGTACGTTGGCACCATTCACCGTCAGCTTGCCGTCTTTTTTATTCAGGGTAACATCGTCCAGGTTTACCTGGTTAATGGTCATGCCATCCTGTATGCGGTCTTCGGTAAGCACGCCCACAAACACGTGGTATTCCAGTATGTTGCGCAGTGCATCTTTGCTTTCGGGCTTCAGCAGGTTTTCTACCGTACCGGCCGGTAGCTTGTCGAAAGCAGCATTGGTGGGGGCGAAGACGGTAAACGGGCCTGCGTTGGAAAGAGCATCTACGTATTCGGCTGTTTTAAGGGCCGTTACCAACGTAGTGTGGTCGGGCGAATTCGTAGCAATGCGTACTACGTCTTGTTGCGAAACATCGTCCTGCACGGTAGATTGGCCACCATCCGGTGCAGCCGCTGGTGTTTCGGTGGTTGCAGCAGGTTGCCCACACGAAAACAACAGCAGCGTTGCCATCAGAAATGAAACAGTTTTCATAAAATAGGATTTAGTTTGGGGGAGGTTCTATTTCTCTCCGTCATTGTGGCGCATGTACTCCAGAATATCGCGCGCATCGCCAATGGAAACGTTTTGGTTGGGCATGCGCATTAAACACAGCTCAAGCAACTTCTGCGCTTCCGGGTCCTGGTCAAGCATAACATCTACGTTGGTAATCATGTTCATGATCCACTCGGGTTTCCGTTTTTTGGTAACGTCTTTCCAACCCGGGCCTACCACGCGCTGATCGTCCAATCGGTGGCAGGCCTGGCACTTCATTTCGTAAATGGCCATGCCGCGCTTCACGCGGTCTTGCTCCAGGGGCGTATTCAGCGTAACATTTTTTACCGCACCAATTCCCTTGGTAGGGTCGGTGATGACCGATTCAGGTGCGGATTTTTGGGCTTCAGGATATTCTTCCAGGTTTTGGGGCTTGTCGGGTGCGCAAGCCGAAGAGAAAAGTGATAGAGAGAGAATGGCAATGAGGGTTTTCATAGTGATTACGTTTTATGTGAAAGGTTAATAAGTTGCCCTATTCCTTTTGTCGGTGCAAAATAGAGCACCCACAAAACCTTCCTTATGACGTTAATCATAAGAAAAAACTGATTTTAACACGGTCTGAACTATTCTTGCTGCACAATGCCACGCGTGAATCTGCAAAGCGAGATTCGGCAATTGCTGGTGCCCTCGTTGAGGGGGCAAATGATGAATTGAATTTAAATAAAAATCTTGTGATCCTGAAGCCTCAGCTTGCCACTTTCTTCCATTTTTTTGATGGTTCTGATCACGGTTTCTACACGCATGCCACTCATATCGGCCAATTGCTGGCGCGTGAGGGGCACCAGAAAGTCTTTTTCCGCAACTGTAGACTTTGACTTCAGGTATTGCAGCAGACTTTGGATGCGATGCTCGGGATCGTAAAATGAAATTTCTGACAGGACCATGTTTTTGTACTTCAGCCTTTCGCACAAAACACGGTCTACCTTCAGGTGAATGGCAAAGTTGTCTTTCAATAAGTCGAAAAACCGATCTTTAGGAAGTCTTAACACGCGGGCCGGGCCCATGGCAAATGAGGTGCTGGGGTATTCAAATCCACAAAACAGGGGCGGTTCTCCAAAACTTTCGCCTGCATAAAATATGCCCTGAATAAACTCATCGCCATCCTCACTGTATGTAACCATCTTTACCGCTCCATCGGCAACCTGGTAGAAAAAAGAAGCCTCATCACCTTCGTGAAAGATAACATCATCTTTTTTAAGCTTAAGCCAGGAGCCTCCATAAAGCAATGCCAGATCGTCTGGTATCAGTTTCATTTTTTCTTCTTTTCGTCTTCAAAGAGCATGCGCACTGAAGGGCCGTAGGTATCATCGTACTGTCCTGACTTCATACTCCATAAAAAAGCACCCAGAAAAATGAGCGCCAGGGTTAAGCTAATCGATATCAAAACGACAATGATGGTCATGAGCGGAGTATTCGTTTCGCACTGAAATTAACGGCTAAGGTAGTGAAACCCACCACGCTGACGCTGGAGATGGGCATCAGGATGGCAGCAACCAGCGGTGTAAGGTGCCCGCTCACCGCAAACGACAAGGCAATGATGTTGTAAAAGAAGGAGATGCCAAAGCCGGTCTTCGTAATAAAGGTTGCTTTTTTCGACAACTGAAGAAAACGATCCAAGCATGCGAGACTTCTTCCATCCAGAATGGCATCAGAAGAAGGTGTGAAGAAGCCTGTATCATCGGTTACGGAAATACCTACATCGCTTTGTTTCAACGCGCCACTATCGTTCAGGCCATCGCCTACCATCATCACTTTTCTTCCTTTGGCCTGCAGTTGTTCGATGTAATTAAGTTTTTCGTGCGGGTTTTGATCAAAGCGCAGGGTTGTTCCAGCCGGGAAAATTTCCTGCATCTTTGTTCGCTCGGTGGCGCCATCGCCCGAAAGCAAAGAAAGATCATATTGTTTCAGGCGGTGTGTGAGGATATCAACGCCCGGTCGCAATGCCGTTTCGATTTTGAAATAGCCCCGCACTTCCCCATCAATAGAAACAAAAACCTTCGATGCCACATTTTCCGTTTTGCCGGTGAAACCAACGTATAGGGCTGAACCTACCCGTATCAGGCGGCCATCGGCAAAGGCCTGCAGCCCCCGGCCCGGCTGCTCCGTAAAATCTAGCAGCGTGCCTTCGTAGGTACTTTCAATCGCGCGCGTAATCAGGTTGCTGAGCGGATGCGAGGATGAGGCCGTGAGTTTTTTTACCCATCCCAGTTCCACATCATCCAGTTCACCCACAAATTCCAGGCGGCTGGCCCCCTGGGTTACGGTGCCGGTTTTATCGAATACAATGGCGTTGATGCCGGCCATGCGCTCCACCACATCTGCATTTTTCAGATAAAAGCCATGCTTACCAAATACACGCACCATGCTGCCGTAGGTGAAGGGTGCCGCCAATGCCAGGGCGCACGGGCAAGCAACCATTAGCACCGATGTGAGCACCAGCCACATTTGCGAGGCATCGGCAACATACCAATACACACCCGTGGCCAGCGCAATAAACAGCACTACCCACGTAAAGTAGCGGGCCGCACGGTCTATTATTTTCTGAGACTGATTTTCTGCTGCTTTGCGAAATACTTCGTTGTTCCACAAACTGGTGAGGTGACTTTGCGAAGTTTTTTTATCGACCACCAGCGCAACAGGTTGACCTGCCAGCCGCCCGCCCGCGTAAACCAGCTCGCCCGCTTTTACTTTTACCGGCCGCGATTCGCCCGTTACAAAACTGTAATCAAAAAAGGCTTGCTCGTCTACCAGAATACTATCGGCTGGCACCACCTCCCAATTGCGAACCTGAATGGTATCGCCACGCTCCAGATCGTAGATCACTGTGGGTTTCCAGGTATCACCTTCTTTGCGGTGAATGGCCAGTGGGAAGTAGGCGCTGAAATCGCGGTCGAAGGCCAGGCTCTCGTAGGTTTTGCTTTGAAACCACCTGCCTATCAGCAAAAAGAAAACAAGCCCCGCCAATGAATCGAGGTAGCCGGGACCGGTGTGGCTAATGATATCGTAGGCGCTGCGCAGGAAAAGTGCTGCCAACCCCACGGCTATCGGCACATCTATGTTGATTTGTTTTTGCCTGAAACTCTGCCACGCATTATCAAAATAATCGCGACCGGCATAAAAGGTAACGGGCAATGCCAGCAGCAGGTTAAGGTAAGAGAAAAGCGTTTTCAGTTTTTCTTCGCTGCCGTCTAACCCCAGGTACTCGGGGAAGCTGAGCAACATAATATTACCAAAGCAAAAGCCGGCCACTGCCAGCTTGGTTACCAATGCCTTGTTTGAAACGCTATCGGCTTTCTTGTCATCCAGTGTTACCTGCGGGGCATAGCCAACGCTATCCATTAGTTGCGCCAACAGCCCCAGGGCCACTACCGATGGGTTGAATTCAATAACTACCTTCTTTCGGGCGAAGTTTACCTGCGAACGCAATACGCCTTTGTTGAGTTTTTGCAGATTCTCTAACAGCCAGATGCAGGAAATGCAGTGAATAGCAGGCACAAACAATTCTACTTTGGCGTACGTGTCCGATTCGAACAGCAGCAATTTTTTGCGGATAGCCGGTTCATCTAACCATGCGTACGATGCTTCATGAACTTGGTTGCGGTTAACGCCCGGAGCCGTTTCATAACTGTAGTACGTACACAGATCGTTTTCATTCAATATTTCGAAAACGGTTTTGCATCCGTAGCAGCAAAAGTTTTTGCCATCGCTTTCAAAACTTTCACTGCTGCACGGCTGGCCGCAATGGTAACACTTTACTTCTTCAAGTACCTGCATGAACTTGGTGAAGGAACTAAAAAAATTCTATCTGGATTTGTAGGTCCAAATAGGGCACTCCAGGTGATTCACTACGTCTTCTGCCACACTGCCCATCATCAGGTGGCTAATGCCCCTGCGGCCGTGGGTGCCCATGGCTACCATGTCGGCCTTCATTTCTCTGGTAAAATTGCTCACGCCTTCTTCTTCGCTGATGTCGTTGTAGATGTTGATGGTAAAGTCTTTCAGCATATACCTTTTGGCAAAAGCTTTCATAGCCTCGCGTGTTTCAGAGTCGCGCTTAAAAAGGGCAGGGGTATTCACATAAAGCAGGTGCAATCGCGCTTTGAAGAAATTCTGTAGCGCTTTTACCTTCATGGTAAGGTCTTCCTGCTCGCGGCTGAGTACGTTCGGGAACACGATCTCCTTCACTTGCCTCACCTGCTTTTTAACGGATAGTACCGGCACTGGCGACAGACGCACAATTTTTTCGGTGTTGGACCCGATTAGGAACTCTTTTATGCCCGATGCACCGTGGGTGCCCATTACCACCAAGTCTATCTTTTGGTCTTCAATGAATTGCCGGATGGTGGGGCTGGTACCCCCGTATTCCACAAAAGCATGAATTTTAGGCCCATTGGCGGCCCACTTTTCTTTCATTTTTTTGAAATTCTTCTCTGCATTGGCTTTTAGGTCGTTGATGAAGGCCTCTTCGAACGAGAGTGTGGGCATCAGCACGGAATCGTGAAGAACGGGCAGTTCTACCACGTTCAACAGGTATATTTCTCCTTTGCTTTCGCGCGCAATATCTACAGCGAACTTAAAGGCCTGTACCGATGGGTCAGAAAAATCGCAGGGAACCAGAATTTTTTTCATACGGGTGGCATTTTTTGATTGACCAAATGTAGGCTAACCAGGGCGTGGAAGCTACTGATTCCCCTCAAAGGGAAACATGACATTTGTCAGTACATACGGATTTTCAGGCCAGCAGAAGCCCGGTGCCAAATAATATCACAAACAGCAGCGTGGTGAGTGCCATTTGTTTGAGGTAGGGATCCAATTTTTCGGACGGTAATGAGGCAATGGCCTTGCCATTGCGAAACAGCAGGAAAGCCACCGGCAAAAACAAAAACTGGTAACCCGACCTGTAGGTAGCCACGCTGTGCGCGACTGCCGCGAAAAATCCCGCGGCCAGCAAAAACCAATGGTAAATAATGGCTGTGTCTCTGCCAATACGAACGGGTATGGAATATTTTCCTGCGGCCCTGTCGGATTCGATGTCGCGGATGTTGTTGATGTTGAGCACAGCTATTGAAAAGAAACCGCAGCTAAGGGCAGGCAGCACTTCTACTAATTGAACCGTGCCTTTGAAGAGGTACAGTGAACCCAGCACACCTACCAGGCCAAAAAATAGTAACACAGAAATATCGCCCAGGCCAACGTAGCCATAAGGCTTTTTGCCCACCGTGTAGGCAATGGCGGCCGCAATGCTCAGCAACCCCAATGCCAGGAAAAATAAAAATGCCTGTGCATTCCAGCCGAAAGCCAGCCACAGCAGGTAAATGCCACTGGCAAGAGAGAGAAGCACGAAGATGATAACGGCCATCTTCATTTGCCAGGGTGTAATGGCCCCAGTTTGCACTGCCCGCGAGGGGCCTTTGCGGCCCGCATGGTCGGCACCATTTACAGAATCGCCATAGTCGTTGGCCAGGTTAGACAGCACTTGCAAAAAAATGGTGGTAATGCAGCACATGGCGAAAATGCCCGCGTGAAAACTGCCATCGGCTGCCGCCAGAAAGCCGGCCATGCCGATGCACGATAACGCCAGGGGTAAGGTGCGGAGTCTGAAGGCGGAAATCCAGGCTTTCATAAGCATTATTCGTGTACAATAATACGATCCCGGTTTAACTCAATCAGGTTATTGCTTTTGAAAAGCTGTGCAACCTGGTTGATATTCCTTTCAAAAAGTTTTTTGAGGTCCAGATTACTTATATTGCCGGTTGTGACCAATAGCAATTTTTTCGGACGTCCATTAACCAAAAACGATTCGTAGAAATCGCCATCCTTAGAAATGAGCACCCGCTCGTCTTTCTCCACCACCGCGAGTACCTGTTCATCGGACGATCTATTTTTGTTGGGCAGGAAAGAGGTGTGGATAGACGGAAATCCTTGATCGGTGAGCCAATGACAAAGAAAGACAGGAAGTTGCGCGTCCAATAAAAACTTCACTATGTTACCTGATAAATATTCTTAATTTTTAAGAGGCGTGCCGCAAACAGCAGGCAGGCCTTCAGGTCATTTTCTTCCAGATCTGGATAGTCGGACAGAATTTCTTGAAAGGTCATCCCTGAACTCAGCCACTCCAACACATTTTCAACAGGATAGCGCATGCCCCTCACCACGGGTTTGCCATGGCAAACATTCTGATCAATGACAATGCGCCCTAACAGATCTTTTTCCATATAGCAAAGTTATTAAAAATGGTCAGAAAGCGTTCCAATTCTAACGGCACTAAATGGCTCGACCTTTAATTGACCAACTTGTCAAAAACAACCGGTTCGAAAACAGTGATACCCGATTTGAAATAGGTAACTGTCTTTCCGTCTTCTTCCACCACATACTTCCCAAAATTCCAATCGGGGCGGTGGCCTGTTTTAGCTTCCAGCCACTGGTACAGTGGGTGCTGGTCGCTGCCCTTCACCGAAATTTTTTCGAACATCTGAAACGTAACACCATAGTTGCGTTCGCAGAACTCGGCAATTTCTACGCTCGATCCAGGTTCTTGCCACAAAAAATTATTGGCTGGAAATCCCAATACCTTCACTTTGTCGCCATGCTGCTCGTGCAGTTTTTGCAGGTCGGCATACTGGGGTGTTTTGCCGCACTTCGAGGCCGTGTTCACAATCAACAACCTCTTCCCTTTGAATTGCGAGAAGTCGATTTCTTTGCCATCCAGTGTTTTCATTTTGAAACCATAGATGGTTTCTGGCAAAGGCGCACTTTTGGCCTTGCCCAGCTTACCCGATAGAAATGAGGCCAATCCCATACTCAGCATTACAATGGCAATGTGATATTTATATTTCGTCCACAATTTCGATGGGGTTTACTCCCGAAGCGAAAAATTTCACGGTACCATCTGGCTTCACCAGGTATTTACAGAAATTCCACGTGGGCTCTTTCCCCGATTTCTCTTTCAGCCATTGATACAGCGGGTGCTGGTCTGCGCCTTTCACCGATATTTTTTCAAACATCTGAAATGTTACACCATAATTTTTCTGACAGAATGAAGCAATCTGCGCGTTAGTGCCCGGCTCCTGGCCGCCAAAGTTGTTGGCTGGGAAGCCGAGTATGGTTATTTTGTCCTTATACAATTCGTGCACCTTTTGCAGGTCTGCATATTGGGGCGTGTAGCCACATTCCGAAGCGGTGTTTACAATCAGCAAGGTCTTTCCTTTGTAGCGGGAAAAATCGACCGTACTACCATCTAGTGCGGTGAGGTTGAAATCATAAAGGCCAACATCCATAGTAAAAATTGATAAGGCGACAAATAATAAGGGTTTCATATCCGTTTGATTTACAGAACAACAACAATAGTTAAAGAAAGTTGTTCATACGCGGACTCTATTACCATTTTATCAACCGTGATGGAATAAACTCACATATTGTCAACTCTTCATCGTCTTCAAGAATGACGATGGTGTACTTTCTTTTAAATGAAACACATTTCAGCCCCATTCTGCCTCTTTTGGGATCTTGGCAGACACGATAGGATTTTCTGGTATCACCCAATTTTTCGATAAAGTCATAAACATCGTCTGTAAATCGTTCTGCAGTTGCTACTAAACCTTTAGATTCTATAAACCAGGCAACACCGGCAACCTGCTTAACTACAGATTCTCTGATCTTTACATTTCTTTGGCCCATTTTCTTATCAATTCTTTCGATTGACTTCGGGCCACCTCTACCGAAAACAATTTTTCGGATCGGGTTTTTAATGCTGCTTTCTTCTTGAGTTGCTGGTATTCCTTTTTACTCAATAAGACGTAGCGCTTCCGGTCTATTACTATTTCGTTCATCCACCAACGTTTCTTTAAAGATACGATTTGCTTTCAAAAAGTAAATGCGTCAATCTGTATGCCTGGCTCGTTTTGTGAGAGTAAGTTCTTGTGAAACGATGAGGGTGACTATACCAACTGCAAGCGCGCCACAACCGTACGCGGCTCCAGCACGGTGCCGGGGGAAAGTACTGCGTTGGCGCCTACCTTGCCGCCATCGCCCACCAGGGCACCAAATTTATTGGTATGGGTGTTGATGCGTTGGCCTGCAACTTTTACAACTATGGTTTTATCTTCGCGCTCGTTGAAATGATTTGCGATGACAGCGCCCGCCTCAAAATTACACCCCGTACCCAGAATGGAATCGCCCACAAAGTTGAAATGGGCCAGGTTGGTGTGAGGGAAGATAAGTGAAGACTTTATTTCGCAGCCAGGGCCCACTACATTGTTGCCCAACAAATAAACGCCACCTCGCAGATAGGCATGCGAAGCCACGAAACAAGCCGGGCCTATGATAACCGGTGCCTTTAAGACCACGTGTGGTTCGATGCGCGCGGTAGCGTGCACAGCTACACCGTCTGTAATGGTATAGCCTTCGCCCAATGAAGGCTGCAGTTGCGTAATTTGTTCAGGCAGACTGCCGACCAGGTGCCACGGTAATATTTCTTTCCATTGCGCGAAGTGTTTATCGAAGTCGGCAATAAACCAATTCCATTTGAATGTGCCCGCACCCATACTACATCTTATCCGGTACCTGTATGCCCAACAAGCCCATCGACTTCTTCAACACCGTGGCCACCACCTTCGAGAAGGCAATGCGGAACTGAAGCTTGGCCTTGTCGGCCTCATTAAAAATTGGAATGGACTGGTAAAACTGATTATACTCCTTGGCCAGGTCGTAGGCAAAGTTGGCAATGATGGCGGGCGAATACTCGCGCGCGGCTTCGTGCAGTTTATGGTGATAGCTATTTAGCAGAAAGATCACCTCGCGTTCGGCAGGCTCCAGCAAGGGCACGGCAGCCACGGCAGGCACCACGCCCAACTGTTCCGCTTTGCGCAGAATAGAACAGATACGTGCGTGGGTATATTGAATGAAAGGACCTGTGTGTCCCTGCAACTGAATCGACTCGTTGGGGTCGAACATCATGCGTTTTTTCGGGTCTACCTTCAGTAAGAAAAATTTCAGAGCGCCCAGGCCTACCATCTCCGACAGTTGTTTGATCTCTGCATCAGAGGCATCGTCTATTTTTCCCAATTCACGGGTTTGTTTCTCCGCTTCATCGGCCATTTCCTGCATCAGGTCGTCAGCATCTACCACGGTTCCTTCGCGGCTCTTCATTTTTCCAGAGGGGAGATCGACCATGCCGTACGATAGATGATAGCATTTTTCTGCCCAGGCGTAACCCAGTTTTTTCAGAATTAGGAACAGCACTTTGAAGTGGTACTCCTGCTCGTTGCCCACCGTATAGATTTGACCTTCAATTTTCGGAAAATCGCGGAAGCGCAAAATGGCGGTGCCGATGTCCTGCGTCATGTACACCGAGGTGCCATCCGAACGCAACAAAACTTTCTGGTCGAGTCCATCGCTTGTCAGGTCTACCCAAACGGAGCCATCGTCTTTTTGAAAGAAGATGCCCTTCTCCAATCCTTTCAACACTTCTTCTTTACCCAGTAGGTAGGTATCGGATTCGTAGTACAACTTCTCGAAATCAACGCCCATGCGTTGGTAGGTAACATCGAATCCACTGTACACCCACCCGTTCATGGTTTTCCAGAGCTGCACAGTGTCGGAATCTTTGGCCTCCCATTTCTGGAGCATCTCAATGGCCAACTTCATAATCGGTGCCTGCTTCTCGGCCTCGGCCTCCGAGGCACCTTTTTCCACCAGCTCCTTCACCTGCGCTTTGTAGTTCTTATCGAACTCCACATAATATTTTCCCACGAGCTTGTCGCCTTTCAGGCCACTGCTCTGTGGTGTTTCACCGTTGCCAAACAGTTGCCAGGCGGCCATGCTCTTACAGATGTGGATGCCGCGGTCGTTGATGATCTGCACCTTGTGCACTTTGTAGCCAATGGCTTTGTAGATTTCGGCCACGCTCCACCCCAAAAAATTATTGCGCAGGTGGCCCAGGTGCAAGGGCTTGTTGGTGTTGGGCGAGGAGTACTCCACCATGAGCTCGCGACCATTGGAAGGAAGCGACCCGTAACTGCTGTTTGAATAAATAGACTTGAAAACTTCCACCCACACGGAGTCGGCAATCACCAGGTTGAGAAAACCCTTCACTACATTGAAGTGCGAAACAAGGCCCGAGTGGGCCACCAGGTACTCGCCAATAGCCGTGGCGGTTTGCTCCGGACCTTTTTTCGATATTTTAGCCAGCGGAAAACACACCAGCGTGTGCGAGCCCTCAAACTCCGCATTCGTAGGCTGAATTTGTAGCTGCTCGACCGATTGACCGAACAGATTCGTCATTGCTTTTTGTATTTCCGTTCGTAGTTGAAGATCCAGGTTCATGTAGTCGATTCTTTTTTAATGATTCTTCTCAAAGAAATTTGGCATCAGATAAATAGCCGTATCAATGAAGAACAGGGTGCCGTGGTTTAAAAACGCTTTAACCAACAATGGGTCGGTAGGTTCTGTTACTTCAACAAAGGGTTGCCTTACTATTGCGTGCAATGCATTCTCATCTGAATAAAAACCCAGCAGCTCATTAGCGGTTTGGGGAAACAAAAAATTGTGAATCAAAAGACTATGAAAGTAGTCAAGCCAAAATTCATAAAAAATTGAATCGTTTAACTTGAGGACAAACCGTGTATCTACATCCAGGTAAACGCGCTGTTCTGCCCCTCTCGCTATAAATCTCGTTTCGTCAATCGCGGGGAACCACTTGCCAGATTGGTCAGCCCAATCCACTTGCCACGTTGCTTCCTCACCTTTTGTGAACTCATTCGCTTCAAAGCCTCCACTTGCTGTTTTGCTTTTTCCAAGGTGGTTGGCTGCTGCTTCAATAAGATTTCCTGTTGAATTTTTGCCAATTCCTGAAATGATACTTTGTAATTCATATTTCAAGTTCATTTTTCCAAAGGTACGGATTAGTTGTTTGTTGTCCGTTGTGGGTGTATTCCCAAGAACTACCAACCAAAAACGAACAACCAACGATCACATATCCAAAATATACGCAAACATCAAAGGCGCCACGATGGTAGCATCACTTTCCACGATGAACTTGGGCGTATCGATGCTGAGTTTGCCCCACGTAATCTTTTCGTTCGGCACGGCACCAGAATACGAACCATACGATGTAGTGCTGTCGCTGATCTGGCAGAAGTAACTCCAGAACGGCACATTATCCCGTTCCAGGTCCTGGTGCAACATCGGCACCACACATATCGGGAAGTCGCCCGCAATACCACCACCGATCTGGAAGAACCCGATGCCCTCGGTGCCCGCATTTTGGGTGTACCAGTCGGCCAGCCACACCATGTACTCTATGCCACTTTTCATGGTGCTGGCTTTCAGTTCGCCCGTTATCACGTAGCTGGCAAAGATGTTGCCCATGGTAGAGTCTTCCCAACCCGGCACCACCATCGGCATGTTGCGTTCGGCCGCGGCTATCATCCACGAGTTCTTGGGGTCTATTTCATAGTATTGCTTCAGGTCGCCACTGTTGATCATGCGGAACATGAACTCGTGCGGAAATAAACGCTCGCCTTTGTCTTCGGCATCCTTCCACACCTTAAACAAGTGCTTTTGCAACCTGCGGAACGCTTCTTCTTCCGGAATACAGGTGTCGGTAACACGGTTCAGGTGGTTTTCCAGCAGGCCCCATTCATCTTGCGGGGTAAGGTCGCGGTAGTTCGGTATGCGCCTGTAGTGCGAGTGCGCCACCAGGTTCATAATGTCTTCTTCCAGGTTGGCCCCTGTACAAGAAATGATGTGCACCTTGTTTTGACGAATCATCTCGGCAAAGCTGATGCCCAGCTCGCCCGTGCTCATGGCACCGGCCAGTGTCACCATCATTTTTTTGCCCTCGGCAATGTGCTTTTTATATCCCTTGGCGGCATCCACCAGTGCGGCCGCGTTGAAGTGTAAAAAATTCTTTTCCAGAAAGGCTGAAATCGGTCTGTTTTGGCTCATTTTCTTTATGCTGATTTGGGTGCGAAAATAGGCAATTAGTTGGTAGTTCGCGGATGTTAACAAGCAGGATTTTCAGGGCGGCCCCCTGACGTTTGCCCCCATCACACAGGCCCAGCGCAGGCAAAGTCAGGGTCGGGCTTTCCGCTGCAAGTCCGGCTTGCCACCGGCCCGCGCGCTCCGGGCTTTCCGCTGCAATCCCTGCCGCAAAGCGGATCCTTCATCGAAAGCTGTTTTAAATTAACTTTACCTGCTATGAAGGTCATTTCCTATAGCTCGTTTGAGGAAAAGAGTTTTGCAGCAGAGAAAGAACGGGTACGCTTGTCTGGGCAAGAGGCACTTATACGAACCCTCGATCTGATGGACTTCTATGCAAGACTTCAGACCAAAAGGCCTGCTACAGCTATAGAGGATATTGAGTGGATAATATTACCACCCAAAAATAAATTATTTCATGCTGGCCAATGAACTGCGCGAAACCCTGCAAAAAGTTTGTGCAATCTTAGAAGAATGGTGTTGAATACATTTTAGTTGGAGGTACAGCAGTTTCTGGAAAATAAAAAGGCTGTGGGGCTACCTTCCGAATCAAAATGACATTACTAATCTTTGATTATAAGAATTCTTTGGTTTAACCCACCGGCAACAACACCACCGTCATCTTCGTGCCTTTTGCGCTGCTCTCAATATCCAGCCGCCCGTTGATCAGTGGCAGAAATTCGCGGCACAAGCGCAGGCCCAACCCAAAGCCCTGTTCGCGTTGGGTGCCGGCTTTGGTAAATGGCTGGTCGGTGGTGATGAAATGAATGGCCTCTTCGCTCATACCCGCGCCTTCGTCTACTACATTCAGCCGTAACTCGCCCCCGGCACGCAGCGATTCTATTACCACCTTGCCTCCGGGCGAACTGAACTTCATGGCGTTCGATAGCAAGTTGCGTATCACCAGGCTAAGAATGGCTTCGTCAGAATGTACCGGTGCAGTCGATACATTTATCTCTACCCGTTGGCCTTTTGCATCCAACGCTGGCTTCAGCAGATCAACCACTTCCAATACCAATTTCCGCATGTCAAGCGGTTCGTGTTTCACTGTAATTTTCGCAAAGTTCGAGCGCGTCCATGTAAGCAAAGTTTCTAGCAAGTCGAGGGTATGCACCACATCGGCATGCATGCCCAGCATGACCTGCCGCAGTTCATCTGATGTGAGTTGCTCGTTGCGAAAAAGTTTGGTGAGTTGCACCAGGTTGCGGATGGGTCCACGCAGGTCGTGGCTTAGTACCGACAGCAGCTTGTCGCGATTGGCGTTTTCCAATTCCAGCCGCACTTCGTTGGCCTTTACCGAATGAATGTTTACAAAGGCTACTACCTCCACCTCGCTCGGGTAGCTTGAGGTAACTTCATACCACAGCGGCCCGCGGTGTTTGGTTTGAATCATCACTTGTAAGGTGGCCTTCGATCGGCCTTCCATTCGCGCTTCTTCTAACAACTCCTGCCATTTGTTTCGCACACTTTCGCGGTAGTTCAAATCCGGATAGGCTTTTTCAAACCATTCGTTAATGGTAGGAATATCGGCCTGGTCGTAGCCAATTTCTTCCAGGAAACGCTCGTTCATGAAAACGTTATGTTTCTCACCATTGATGAGCCGCGCAATCAGAAACGGGTAAGGAAGTAAATCCAACATCCGTTCCACCGCGGCACTATCAAGGTCAAGGCCCCGTAGCGATGGCAGTTTCTCTCTCACAATGAGAATAAACTTACCAATTCCGTTAGCCATTGTAAAGCAGTACTGTTACTTTTAATTTTAATAACTACCTCATTTTGGTGATGCAAAAAATCTGTTGCTTTCTTCTTTTAGTACTTATCGTTGGCGTCCATCGTCCATTGTATGCGCAAAGCCTTTCGGCCGATACGGTACAGCAAATCGATGCACTCTTTGCCCGCTGGCACATTGCCACACCGGGTGCGGTCATTACCATTGCCAGGGGTGCTAAAATTGTTTACAACCGGGCCATCGGATTAGCCGACTTAGAACATAACGTGCCCAACACTACCGAAACCATTTTTGAAAGTGGCTCGGTGGCCAAACAGTTTACAGCGGCAGCCATTTTGTTGCTAGCTAAAGAAGGCAAGCTTTCTCTGAATGACGACATCAGAAAATACGTACCAGAAATACCGGTGTATCAAAAGCCCATCACCATTCAACATTTATTAAATCACACCAGCGGTTTAAAAGATTGGGGTGTGGTGGGCAGCCTTACTGGTTGGCCGCGTACCACGCGCGTGTACACGCAGGAGTTGGCGCTACAGATTATGAGCAGGCAAAAGTCTACCAACTTTGTTCCTGGTAATGAATATTCTTATAGCAATGCCAACTATTCTGTGCTGGTAAGCATTGTGGAGCGCGTGTCGAAGCAAACGCTGGCGGAGTTTACGCACCAACGTTTTTTCGGGCCGCTGGGCATGGCGCGTACACAGTGGCGCGACAATTTCCGAGAAGTGGTTCCTCATCGAGCCATTGCCTATCAGCTGAGCAATGGCCGCTACGAGCAGTTGATGCCTTTCGAACACATCCACGGTCATGGTGGCTTGCTCACCACCACTACCGACTTGATTCGCTGGAACCAATTGTTGGACACACATGAAGTTTTAGGAAACGAAGCGGCTGCCTGGCGAATAACCCCCGGCCAACTTAATAATGGCACGCGCATTCAATATGCCGCAGGTGTAAATGTAAAAAACTTCAATGGCTTCCAGGAAATAAGCCACAGTGGTGCAACGGCTGGCTATCGTGCCTGGCTGGCGTATTACCCTGACAAAAAATTATCGATAGCCATTTTGAGCAACGATGCTGGTTTTAATCCGGTGGCCAAAGGTTATGAAATTGCTGAGGTGTTTTTGGGTAAAGCAGCAGAGCCCAAACCGGTGGCTGTCAAAGCGGTTTCGGTGAGCAAAGAAGCATTGAAGCGTTGGGAGGGCACCTACAGAAGCATTCGGGGCTTCGATTTCTTTTCGATGGAATACAAGGGTGGCCGGGTGGAATCGAATGGTTTTGCACTTACACCGCTACATAGAGATACACTGACGGATGGTCGCTTGAAATGGGCGCTGCGCGGAAACAACATATTATTAACTAATAGCAGCGACACCATCAGCTATGTGCGTGTTCCTATGTACGAAGCGAGCGATACATATCTTAAGACGTTTGAAGGTTTTTTTTATAGCACCGAAGCCGACATGACCTACCAGGTGGAATCCAAAGAGGGCAACTTATGGATTCACCGAGCTCCACATCCTTCTATTGAATTAACACCGGCTTTTAAAGATGGCTTTTGCGATGAAGATTTTACACTTTATGAATTTAAGAAAAACAAAAGTGGTAAAGTTGTAGCGATGGAGGTAAGCCAGTCGCGGGCGTTGCGCGTTCCATTTAATAAGATCACAAACAAATAACTTCATCTTATTTTTTTTTGAAATTCACTCGATGAAAAAATACAAATTCGGAATAATTGGCCCGGGTAAAATTGCTAATCGGTTTGCAGAAGCACTGCAAACGCTTCCCCGTGCCATCGTCTATGCGGTGGCTTCGCGCGATGGCGATCGGGCCCATGCATTTGCCGAAAAGTTTGGCGCCACCAAAGTGTATACCAACTATCAAGACTTGGTGAGTGATGCGGAGGTAGAGGTGATTTATGTGGCTACTCCGCACACCTTTCATTACCAACATACGCTGCTTTGCCTGCAACATAAAAAGCCGGTGCTATGCGAGAAACCGCTCACACTCAGTAGAAAACTGGCAGCTGAGATGGTTGATACGGCTAGAAAGCACAACACGTTTTTGATGGAGGCCATGTGGACGCGCTTCATTCCTGCAGTGGCTGAAGCCAAGCGATGGGTAGACGCGAACGAAATTGGCCCTGTTCAGTTTTTGCAAGGCGATTTTGGATTTGCCGCACCGTACAATCCAGATAACCGCGTGTTTAACCTGCAGTTGGGCGGTGGTGCACAATTAGATGTAGGCGTTTACCCTATGTTTTTGGCTTTACTGATGTTGGGCAAGCCCACCGACATCAAGGCGTTTGCCAACAAGGCCCCCACCGGAGCCGATGCCACCACGACAGCTTTGCTCAAGTTTCAATCGGGCGCCATTGCCCATATACTTTCTTCGGTGGTAAGCGATTCACCCAAAGAGGCGGTTATTATGGGCACCGAGGGCTCCATTACCCTACACACCCCCTGGCACAAAGCGCAGGCACTTACGCTTAAAAAGAACGATGGCACCACTACGCGCAAAGAACTTCCTTACGAATCCAATGGCTTGCAATTTCAGGCGGAAGAGGTGATCCGCTGCCTCGATGCGGGGCTAACTGAGAGTCCGTATATGCCGTGGAACATGAGTTTGCTCATGGCCGAGGTGAGCGATGAAATTCAAAGGCAGTGCGGTATTGTGTATCCTGCGATTACCTGACTATATTGGAATAGATTAAATCTTCGTTTGGTAAGGCGAATGAAGTGAACTAAATGCACAGGTGTTTGATGGCAGCCCGATTGGTGTTTTCTTGTCTGTTTTTGCTTGGGCAGTTGCAGGTGGCTGCGCAAAATGATCCGGAAGGTTTTCAACTACTAAAAAAAGAAGAACGCATTGCCATTTACGAGCGGTGGGTGTTTTACCCTGGCACTAACCCACCCGTTAAAGCACGCGAGGTAAAGGGAGAATTCAGGATCAACTCCACCATCTTCGAGATACTCTCTATTATCAAAGACGAAACAAAGATCAAATACTGGCAAAAGCACGTCAGCAAATTCAAAGTATACCCCCAGCCCGATACCACATACTGGCTGGAGTACTCTTACCATGATATTCCCTGGCCGGTAAGCGATCAGGATCATTTTCTGGAATACCAACTCACCGAAAAGAAGCCGGGCGAAATTTTTTTCATCACCTTTCAATCGAAGGTAAACGATAAGCTGGCACCTGTGGATGAAGATGTTACCCGCATGCAACTAACCGGCAGTTGGGAGTTAAGGCAGCTTACGCCAACGGAAGTGTTGGTGATTTATCGTATCTACTCCATGCCCATTGGCATACCGCGCATTTTTACCGACCCGGTAATACGCAGCAACCTGATGAGCACCATCAAGGCGCTTACCCGGCTGGCGGAAGAAGACCAGAAGGTATCGGCAAAATAAGCACGGGCACGGTAGTTGCCTGGCAGGAACCACCGCGCCTACCTCGGCCTGCTCAGAATTGAGATGGCATGGCTGCGTTTCGCCATGAAGCAGAATCTTCCAAATGATTTCTAGAAAACTACTCGGCCAGTACCGGCCGCGCCACAATCGATTTGGCGGTGGCTTCCAGAATTTCGAAGGCACTTTCGGCCATGCGGTTTTCTGTGTCGAGTGTGGGGTTCACTTCTACAATTTCCCAGGCGCATACTTTGGGGTCTTTGCATAGGGCCACATTCAACGCTTTGGCTTCGTCTACGGTAAGGCCGTTGGGTACCGGGGTGCCCGTGCCGGTAGAAATGCGGCTATCTAAACTATCTACATCGAAAGAAACGTAAATCAGATCGCAATGGTCGAGCATTTGAAGAATACGTTGCGCAATGGCCACGGGGCCGCCTTTCTTCACGTCTTCGGTTTCAATAAAGTTGATGTTGAGTTTATTCATCAGGTAGTTCTCGGGCTTTTCGAAATCGCGCACCGAAACATACACAATGTCTTCCGGGTAAATTTTGGGGCCGGGTACTCCTACGTTTTTAATCTGTTCCCAATAGTCGATGGTTTCACCTTTCGGGTCGTTTACTTTGCACTCCAGGTTATCGATGCCGCAAGCCATGGCCAACGGCATACCGTGCATGTTGCCCGAGGGCGTGG
Source organism: uncultured Ohtaekwangia sp. (assembly GCA_964429845.1). Taxonomy (GTDB): domain Bacteria; phylum Bacteroidota; class Bacteroidia; order Cytophagales; family Cyclobacteriaceae; genus ELB16-189. Next base: position 549,250 of record CAYSCT010000001.1, on the reverse strand, counting down.
TGTAGGGTGTGTGGATGTCGGCATGGGCATCTATCCAAACTACGCCCAGTCTTTTTTTAGGGTGCGCTTTTTTAATGCCGGCAATGGTTCCGTAGGCGGTGGAATGGTCGCCAGCAATAACCAAGGGAAAGAAATCATCGAAAAGCTGCTCGTACACTTCCAGGCACACGCGCTCCTCCATAATCAAAACCCCGTCTATAAATTTGGCATGGGCGTGCTCGGCCCCGTCAAAAAGTAATTCGTTTACGTTTTCTACCTCCACCGAATCGTATTGGCGGAACAGGTCAGACTTCAGATCGAGGCTGGCAATTTTAATAGCCTCCACACCCAGGCTTGCACCACGCGTACCTGCGCCTATCTCAGACTTAACCTCAATGAACTTTATCTCTTTCACAAAACCAGAATTTTAAAACCTTTTTAGCTGACAGCGGAACCGGAAAAAATCGGGTCAAAACGACCCAAAAACGGCACAATTAGAAATCGGGCAAGCCGTGGGCTACCGAAAAAATGAGGCTGTAGAAGCGATGTGCCATGCATTGCAAAGATGGCAAATTTATCTCAATATTGCACCCTATTTTTCCTTGTTGGTTATTCGTTGATCGTTGTTAGATTAGGAGATCAAAAACAGGCCGGCATCGAAAAAATAACAACGAACAACGCGTATCGCAGATGAAGAGTTACCGCGAGCTGATTGAGCAAACCTTCGAGTTCCCCCAGAAAGAATTTAAGGTGCGCGACCATGAATTGCTTTTTAATGACGTTCCGTTAATGGACGTAATCAAGCAATATGGCACACCCCTGAAGGTAACCTACCTGCCGCGCATCAGCGAGAACATACGGTTTGCCCAGGCTACCTTCAACAACGCCATGGAGCGCTTTCGGTACAATGGCAAGTACACGTATTGCTATTGCACCAAATCTTCGCACTATTCCTTTGTGGTAGAAGAAGCGTTGAAGAACGACATTCACCTCGAAACTTCTTCAGCTTACGATATTCCCATCATCCGCAGTTTGTACGACCGCGGTAAGATCAACAAGGAAACGTACATTATCTGCAACGGCTTTAAAATGCCGCTGTACACCCAATACATTACCGAGTTGTTGAACGATGGCTTTCGCAACTGCATTCCTATTCTCGATAACCTGAGCGAAATAGACCATTACGAGAAAAATGTAAACACTCCGTTTCAGGTGGGTATACGGGTGGCTGCAGACGAGGAACCGAAGTTCGAGTTTTATACCTCGCGCCTCGGCATTCGCTACAACGATATTGTAACCCTCTACAAAGAGAAAATTGCCACCAGCAGCAAGGCATCGTTGAAGATGATGCACTTCTTCATTAACACGGGCATTAAAGACACAGCTTACTACTGGAGTGAGTTGAGCCGTTTTATTTTCAAGTACTGCGAACTGAAGAAAATCTGCGACACGCTCGACTCTATTGATATCGGTGGTGGGTTCCCGATCAAAACCTCACTAACGTTTCAATACGATTACAAGTACATGATCGAGCAGATTGTGGAAAACATCAAGTGGATTTGCGAGAAGAACAACGTGCCGGTGCCCAACATCTTTACCGAATTTGGAAGTTATACGGTAGGCGAAAGCGGTGCCGTGCTCTATTCCATGGTAGACCAGAAGTTGCAGAACGACAAGGAACTGTGGTATATGATCGATGGTTCGTTTATTACCCACCTACCCGATGTGTGGGGACTGAACCAGAAATACATTTTGCTGGCCGTGAATAAGTGGGACGACCCCTTCCACAAAGTGAACATAGGCGGCCTTACCTGCGACAGCCACGACTATTACAACTCCGAGGCCCACACCGGTGAGGTTTTTCTGCCGATGATAAACGATGAAGAGCGCCTTTACATTGGTTTCTTCCATACAGGCGCATACCAGGAATCGTTGGGTGGCTATGGCGGCATTCAACACTGCCTGATACCCGCACCCAAACACGTGTTGATAGACCGCAATGAAGATGGTGAAATCTCCACCCGCCTTTTTGCGCCCGAACAATCCAGCGAAAGCATGATGAAGCTGCTGGGCTACGAAACAAACGTGCTGCAACCGGTAAAATAGCTTTTGCCATGTCGAGGGGCCAACTGCAACGCTTTGTTTTTTGGCTCAGCCTGGTGTCGTTGCAAGCCCATTCTCAGCATTTCAGGCAAACCGAAAATTCCTACCTATCGGTAACAGGCACCTCTACACTGCACGATTGGACCATGACTTCGAAAGAGGGTAAGTGCCATGCAGAAATAGAAACATCCGCTGACGGGTTGCCCACAAAGATAAAATCGCTTACGCTGCAGGTGCGCAGCGAAAGTTTGAAAAGCGGCCACAGCGCCATGGACAAAAACGCCTACAGTACTTTAAATACAAGCGACTTCAAGCAGATTGTTTTTGAAATGACTGAAGCGGTTGTGGCAGACAAGAAGGTGAAGTGCTCAGGTTTTTTAAAAGTGGCGGGCGCGAGCAAACCTATTACGCTGGATGCGCAATACAAATTGATGCCCAATCATTCCTTTTTATTTTGGGGAACACAGCAAATGAAAATGAGCGACTTCGGTATAGAGCCACCCACTTTTATGTTTGGAACTGTTGAAACTGGAGATGTGATTACGGTGAGCTTTAATATGGAGTTAGCTCCCTCGCGAAAATAGAAGTCAGGCGTTGCGATCGAGCAGTAGAATGAGGTGGAAGTTTACCTTGAAAGCGTCTTCCACTTTAATGAGGCCCATCATTTTCTGAGGAGGCTTCAACTCGAAGTCCGAGAAAGTAAAATCTCTTCCGCCCCGCAGGTGTATTTGCCCACCCGCCTGGGCCTTGATGGAGCAATCCATCTGAAATGTTTTGGTTACGCCACCCAACGAAATTTTCATTTTGCCCTTGAACTTGTCTTCTTTCTCATGGTAGTCGGGTGCACGCTCGAATGAAATGAATTCGATGAAGATGGCGGGGTGTTCTGCTGCCTTAATGGTTTTACCAAAGTCTGCGGTAAGCACCTGCATGCCACAATCGAAAGAGGCAGCCTCCAGGCCTACATAGCCCTTTTCGAAAAAGGGGCGCCTGGATTTTCCCTCAATCAGCACCAGCGTGTCGTTGCGTGTGTAGTAGGTGGTGGCGCATTGAAACTGGTTTACATTCGTGCGCCCGTCTATGGTGAGTTTGCTGGTGGGTAATACAATCAGTCTATGTACCAGTACGGCCTCTTCTTTCCCCGAAAGGGCTGTTAGTAAAAGCGTGGAGAGTATTAACCAGTTGCGCATACTTTGCCCGATTGCTGTATGAAGATACCTGTTTAAGACCTAAAAGTTTGGCACAACGTAAAAATCGCCCCGACACATCGGGGCGATTTTCACTTCATCACTCAGAACCCGATTACACCTTCCAGCACCCAACCATTGAATTTACCATTGCTGAGGATGTTGGTGCCGGGATAGTCTTTATAGCTCTGTGTTACATACTCGGCCTTTAGCAGCACATTGCGCGTAATGAACCAGCCTGCTGCAATGGCCGTGCGGTCTACGGTTACATCGGCACGTGTGCCCTGGTTGATGTTAGGCTGTGTGGTGCTTTGGCCAAATGCCAGCGTTCCATTTACCGTGTTGTATTTGGCACCTACATACAGCCGATCGTTGGCAAAGCGATAGAGTGCATCTACAGCCAACTGTGTGAATTCGCGTTCGTCTTGTTTGCTTAAAGCCGGGGCGGCCGGGTTGGTGGATTGTATCTCGCCATTTTCTACTGCAGTGTTGCCTTTGGCTACTTCATACGTGCCGAACAGTTCAAAGCCCTGAAATTTCACGAACGGGTTCACCATAAAGGCAGTTACGTTGTCGCGGAAGCCAGGATTCACACGGCCAGAAGTATAATTGGCAGTTAAGGTTGCGGTAACGGGTTCCATTACATAGTAGTAGTGCGAGCCGGTGCGGTCGCCACCGTAAAGGGTGTTGCTGATAGAAGACTTCGTGGTGTACATAGAACCGGTGAGGCGCACACGCAAATCCTCGTTCAATTGTTTGTCGTAGCCCAGTTTACCGTAGATGGAAGGTTTGCGGTCGTCTTTGCGGGTTACGCTGCCCTGAATTTCGCCATCTGTTAAACCGCCCATTACAATGAAGCCGTTTTTCTGCCAGTACAACTCTGCACCTATTTCAGTGGTGAATGCATCGATGATGTTGTTTTCGATAAATGGATTCCACAACGTGTGGCCACCATCGCTTCTGCGGAAGTGCGCATCGCCATAGTTAATTTCCATGTGCCCTACTTTCAGCGTCAGGTTTTTCCAGAGCTTGTCTAACAGCTCGTTGTTCAGAAAGCCCACTTTGTCGATTTGGAAATAGCCACCCTTTACCCAGAACTCGTTGTGGTGGCGTGACGACATGTAAGACACCAAGTTCAGGCGCAGACCGTCTGCCAGTTGCACATCCATGTTCAGGTTGGCCATGGCCAGGTTGGTACCGCGGGTTAGATCATACAACCGGTTGGTATTTTCACCAGAGGGGCTGTAGTCGTTTTCGTGTTTCAGGTTTTGGTATTGCTGTGCAAAGCCAGCACCGATGCGGAATTTGAAACCATCATACACGGTAGTGTCATCTTTGGTTGTTTCGAACGTGTTGATACCACGCTGATCGTAGGGGCGGAAATATTGAACAGCGGGTTGCGCCATCAATAAGTTGGTGAGAAAAACAAGCATCACCATGCTCGATAATCTCAGGTAGTTGATCGTTTTCATAAAGTTTAATTTTAACAGGGTCATATTTTAGATTTTATTGGGAACAAGAGTGATTTCAAAATTCACGGTAACATCGGGGCCTATGTTGATGGTGCCCATCATGGCGCTGGGTGGGTCCATTTTAAATTCAGGCATGTTCAGTTTGCGCGATCCGGTAAGCACCAGTTGGCCATTGGCATTACGCACTTTCACTTGCAGTGGAATGGCTTTGGTTACACCCGCCATGGTTAACGAACCTGTGGCGTCAATCACGATTTCGTTGCCAACCACTTTGCTTTGGTAAGAAGTTACTCTGTAAGTAATGGTCGGGTTTTTCTCTGCGTTGAATGCATCCCAGGTTTTGTTGTCCATTATTCGTCCCTGCGTGCTTTTAATGCTTTTTACCGGAATGCTGATCGACACGTTTTTAAGGTCCACCAGGTTGTCAGCGTTTACGGCTATCATGCCTGTCCAGTCTACCTGAGTTACCTCCGATGTCCATTCGTGTAAGGTAGAAGTCCCAGATACAGTCATTTTGGTAGCGGTAGGTTTATAGTCAACCTGTGCCATGGCAGGCAGGGCGAGCAGCACTATTAAGATGAGTGTGGGGGTTCTGTTGGTTGCCATATGCTTGTTGTTTAAAACGATGTAAAAGTAGACCGCACCTCCTCCTGCACACATGATACTCCTTGCGTGCAGTACTGACCTTGGTCAGCATGAGAATCTACTTTTGTCAGTTTTTTTGATGCTCGGGCAGCTCAATTTGGCGGGCGAAGCGTATGTGTGTATTCGTAAAAAGCGTAGAAAACACGTTTCCAAATACAATTTATTTTCACTTCTTCTTTTGCGTTCTTTTTGGTACATTCATCTCCCTTTCTCTCCGGAATCACTCAATTCATTTTGCACTATGATATGTACTCCGGGATTTATCAGCGCATCTTTTTTATTCCGGCCGGAGTCTGTACAAAGTGCGCCAACCCTAACCATTTACCGTTATGAAAGTCTACGATGAAAAGCACATTAAAAACATTGTACTGTTGGGCGCGCCCAAGGCCGGCAAAACTTTGCTGGCCGAAGACATGCTGTTTGAAGCAGGTATCATTCACCGAAGAGGCACTATCGAAGGAAAAAATACGGTAAGCGACTACCACGAGATTGAGCAGGAGCGGGGCAACTCCGTTTTTGCCACCCCGCTGCACACCGAATGGCGCGATTATAAAATCAACATCATCGACACCCCCGGCTTCGATGATTTTGCCGGTGAGATGATTGCCTCTCTGCGCGTGGCCGATACATGTGTGGTGGTGATCAACGCACAACATGGTGTAGAAGTGGGCACCGAATTGATCTGGAACTATGCGGAGCGGTACCGCAAGCCTGTCATTTTTGCCATCAACCAGGCAGACCACCCCAAGTCGGACTTTGATGCAGCACTAACATCGTTGAAAGACAATTTTGGTTCGGCTGTTACACAGATGCAGTATCCCGTTAATCAGGGCGAAGGATTCAATGGCATCATCGATTTACTTAAAATGGTTTACTACCGGTTTCCGACAGAAGGCGGCAAACCCGAAAAGTTGCCGATACCCGAAGCGGAGAAGGAGAAAGCCAACGAACTGCACAATGAATTGGTAGAGAAGGCGGCCGAGAATGATGAGAAGCTGATGGAGAAATATTTCGAGAAGGGCACCCTCGATGAAGACGAGATGCGGCAAGGCCTTAAACTGGGTATGATACACCACGATGTGTTTCCCGTGTTTGTAATGTCGGCCCGCAAAAACATGGGCAATGGCCGCATGATGGGCTTTATTGACAACGTGGCTCCGTGCCCGCGCGAGGCGCATCCCGAACGCACCACCCAGGGCAAAGAACTATCGTTCGACCCGACACAACCAACGGCCCTCTTTGTTTTTAAAACCCACCTCGAACCTAACCTGGGCAAGCTTACCTTCTTCAAGGTGATTTCGGGAGAAGTAACCAGCACCTCGGAGTTGATCAACAGCCAGACTGGTTCTGTGGAGCGGCTGCATCAGCTATTTATCATGGATGGCAAAACGCGCACCCCGGTAGAAAAACTGGTGGCAGGCGACATTGGTGCCACCCTTAAACTGAAAGACACCTACACCAACCAAACTTTGCACGCCAAAGGTTTTGATGTAACCATCGAACCCATCGACTTTCCCGAACCGCGCATTCGCACGGCCGTGGTGGCGCACAGCAAAAACGATGACGAGAAGATAGGCGAAGTTTTGCAAAAGATACACCAGGAAGACCCTACGCTGGAGGTGGCCTATTCGCGCGAGTTGAAACAACTGATTGTGGCGGGGCAAGGCGAGTTGCATTTGATGGTGTGCAAGTGGCTGCTGGAAAACATGTACAAGCTGCATGTAGACTTTGTGTCGCCCCGCATTTCTTACCGGGAAACCATTCGCAAGCCAATGACGGCCAGCTACCGGCACAAAAAACAGTCGGGTGGCGCAGGGCAGTTTGCCGAAGTGCATCTGAAAATAGAGCCCTATTATGAAGGTATGCCCGAACCAACCGAATACAGCGTACGCGGCAAAGAGGTGATAGACCTGGACTGGGGCGGCAAGCTGGTGTTTTACAACTGCATTGTGGGAGGCGTTATCGACACACGTTTCATTCCTTCCATATTGAAAGGCGTGATGGAAAAGATGGAAGAGGGCCCCATTACCGGATCGTATGTGCGCGATGTGCGCGTGATGGTGTTTGATGGCAAAATGCACCCGGTAGATTCCAACGACATATCGTTTAAGATTGCCGGCATGATGGCATTTAAAGATGCTTTTCTGAAAGCAGAACCTCAACTGCTGGAGCCCATCTGCGACCTGGAAGTAATGGTGCCCGAAGAAATGATGGGCGATGTGATGGGCGATTTGCAAACGCGTAGGTCGTTGATCATGGGTATGGACACGCGTGGCAACTACCAGGTAATCAAGGCGCGCACTCCACTGGCAGAACTCGACCGCTATTCTACCACCCTTCGTTCCCTTTCGCAGGGCCGCGGCAGGTTCAGCCAGCAACTGGCAGACTTTGCACCCGTGCCTTACGATCTGCAACAAAAACTTTCCAAAGAGCTGGCGGTGCTGGAAACGGCCAATGCCTGAACGAGAGAAATATGGGAGGCTGCTTTCGGGCAGCCTCTCTTTTTATTGCATCACCCAACGCTGGCGTTTGCTCTTTTCTTCGGCCGCTTTGGTTAGAATCAACGAGGCGGCCTCCCAAAGATTGTCTACTTTAAAATCTCCCTTATTTTCGGGTTCTACTTCATCGCCCACTTGTATGGTGCGTATGCCCAAAGCCCTGGCGGGTATCAGGTCGCGGCCACGGTCGCCCACCATCCACGAGTGGCGTGCATCAATGTTGTATTTGGCAATAGCTTTTTCGAACATCAGCGTGCCCGGCTTGCGCGCCAGCGAGGCCGTAACAGAAGGATGATAGGGCGAGAAATAGAAGTGATCGATGACGTGCTCGCAGGCATCTTGCAGGTAGAGGTGGCACAGCTCCATCTGGCGCTGCGTGTAAATGCCTTGCGCAATACCCGATTGATTGGTTACTACCACCAGATAGTAGCCTGCCTGCTTCAGCGAGTACAACGCCTCCGGCACACCGGGAATAATATGAAAGCGTGTGGTAAGGTAGGTGTACTGTGGGTTGTCTACATTCAAAACCCCATCGCGGTCCAGAAAAATGCAACGATTCATTTTGGCAATTTCTTTATTTAAAGTGAGATACCCGCTTGCTGACAGGCCGGTGAAATTCAGGCGCTGTAAACTTGCTGGCAAGCAGTACACCTGCTTCATTCAGTAAATATCAACAATTGCCCCTCTACCGGGAAGCTATTTCACGAAGAATCATTTTTCTTTAGATTTGTTGTTCACCAAAAGCGGAAAAGTGAGCAACGCACTCGTTATTATCCCTACATATAACGAAAGAGAAAACATTACCTTGATTGTGGAGGCCGTATTGGCCCTGCCCAAAGATTTTCACGTTCTGATAGTAGACGATGGCTCGCCCGATGGGACTGCTGAACTGGTGAAAGAACTGCAACAGACATTCAACACTACGGAAACCAAGATTCATTTATTGCAGAGATCGGGTAAGCAGGGTCTTGGCACTGCCTACATTGCCGGCTTTAAGTACGGCTTGCAGCATGGCTATGAGTACCTGCTGGAGATGGATGCCGATTTTTCGCATGACCCCAAAGACCTGATACCCTTGTATTTGGCATGTGCTGAAAAAGGCCACGACCTGTCTATCGGGTCGAGGTATGCCACGGGGGTTAATGTGGTGAACTGGCCGATGGGCCGTGTGCTGATGTCTTATTTTGCAAGCACGTACGTGCGATTGGTAACCGGCATGCCGATACGCGACACAACGGCCGGGTTTGTGTGTTACCGCAGAAAGGTGCTGGAAACGATACCATTGGATGAGATAAAATTCATTGGCTACGCGTTTCAGATCGAAATGAAATTCACCACCTGGAAGTACGGCTTTAAACTGACGGAAGTACCGATTATATTTACCGAGCGCACCCGCGGGCAAAGTAAAATGTCGCCCGGTATTTTTAAAGAAGCTTTCTTTGGTGTGATACAGATGACGGTGCAAAGCTGGTTCAGGAAATACATTCCGGCCACAGAATAAGTCTGGCTCGGAACGGAAACGGTCACAGAAGAAAAGTTTTTGGGAGGCGCCCTCCCATTATTCTCTTCGAATGGCCTCTACCGGGTCCAGGCGCGAGGCTCGCAGTGCAGGGTAAGTTCCAAACATCACACCAATCAATACGGCAATAACGGATACCACCACAAATGTATTCCAGGTGTAGGCCGCCTCGAAGGGCACGTTTACGAGTATTTTCACAATAGGCACCAGGGCCACCGTGACCACGAAACCCAGCAACAGGCCCAGCCCGCTTCCGAAAATAGAAACGGTGATGGATTCAGCGAGGAATTGCATCACAATATCCCTACGATTGGCGCCCACGGCTTTTCTAACTCCTATCTCTACGGTGCGCTCCGTCACGCTGATTAACAGCACGTTCATCACTCCGATGCCGCCAACCAGAACCGAAACACCCACAATCAAGCCCATTATAATGCGGAACAATAAAAACCCTTTGGTCACTTCGTCAACCCAGAAATCGTTGGTCTCTACCACAAAGTCGGTAGGATCGATGGCGTAGATAGCAAGCATACGCACCACATTTTCTTTCAGCGAAGCAACATATTCTACCTCGTGCGCCTCAATAACAGCCTGTGGCGGGTACATCTGCAACTCTTTCTCCGTAAGAAAAGTGATGGGTACAAAAACTTCGGGCGCAGTTGCCTTCGAGTCCACCACACCGATCACTCGCACGTGGTGTTGCGCGAATGTCAGCGTATCGCCAAGTAGCTGAGACCACTTCAACGAATCGGGCTGTAGGCTTAAGGCCAGGTGATGATTGATCAGTGCGTCTGCCTGTCCGTGTTCGAAAGCAGATGGCTGTAAAAAACCGCCTGCTTTGACGGTAAGTTTTTCTTGCGAGGAGGCAGAGATTGCAAAAATATTCGCACCACGCCACGAGTCGCTTCCCTTCATCCGCACTTCTCTGGAAAAGACGGTGTAGAAATACAGTTTTCCTTGATGGCGAGTCAGACTGTCGAGGTTTTTGAAAACCCGTGGCGTTAGTAGGGCGAAAGTATCTTTTCTGATTCGCACCTGGTTCACTGATTTGGTTGGCTCGGTGCGAATGCTCACCGCTTTTACGGAGGTTTTGGCGCTTAGTTGTTTCCGAGCCAGCACTTCCATGCCATCGATCAGCGATAGAATGATGACCAGTGCGGCCACACCAATCACAATGCCGAGAATGGACAGCAGCGTGTGGAAGAAATGAGAACGAATGTTTTGCAGAGCGAGCAGAAACGAGCCTGTAAACTTCTTCAACATGAAGCATAGGCGTTTACAGCAGCAGAAATGTTACAACGGCTTCTTGATTTTTAGTCGAAGCGGATGGCTTTGATGGGGTTGATGCGCACCACCATGGCCGTGGGCAACAGCAGCACAACCGTTACCACCGCCAGCACCAGCAGGTTGAGCCACGCCACCACTTCCCAGTTCCAGTGAATGGGTACATAGCTCATATAATAGTCGTGCGGGTTGAGTTTAATCCACTGAAAACGATACTGCAGGTAGCAAGCACCCAGGCCCAACAAGTTACCAAAGAGGAGACCGCGCGCCACCAGGTGCAGCCCGTTGTAAACAAAAATAGCCCGAATGGTACGGTTGGCTGCGCCCAGGGCTTTCAGCATGCCCACCATTTGGGTACGTTCCATCACCAAAATCAAAACCACCGAAATCATGTTAACACACACCACCGTTAAGATTACGGCCAGCAGAATGAGCACCTGCCTGTTCACCAGGCCCAGCCACTCAAACACTTGCAGGTAAGTGTCGCTGGTTTTTTCAATGTACAGGTCGTAGTCCATGCTTTCGCCAATTTCAACTAAGGCTTCTTCTGCTTTCTCCGGATCTTTGATGTAAACCTGAATGCCACCGGCCACGCTGTCGGCCCAGTCGTTCAGGCGCTGCACCAGGCGCAGGTCGCCAATGATCATGCGGTTGTCGAAATAGTCCGACAGGTTGGTTTCGTAGATGCCGGTTACTTTCAGCCTGCGAAAGCGCGGGGGGTTCTGAAAAAAGTGAATCACAATGTCATCGCCTACATTGGCATTGATTTTATCGCTGATGATTTTGCTGAGTACCACTTCGCGCGCATAACCTGAATCAGGAAAGTGAATGAACGAGCCCTCCAGCATATTCTCCTGAAAGCGCGCCTGATCGAAACTTTTGCCCACGCCTTTGAAGATCACACCCAGTACTTCATCGTCCGTTTTTAACAAACCCGGCTTCTGCGAATACTCCTGCACGTGGTCTACCCAACGGAACTGCTGCGGGTTTTTGAAAAGGTCTATGTTGTAAAAGAAGGGCTGCTCTTCAATGGAGTTGTTCATGGTGAACTTGGTGATGAGCAGGTGCGAGCTGAAGCTGTAGATTTTATTTTTTACCGTTTGCTGAAAGCCCAGCATCACCAAAAAAGAAACAATCATGGCACCCAGCCCCACGGCAATGGTTACCACCGCAATTTTGTTGATAGTAGCCGAGAAGGTGCCGGGTTGCTCGCGTGCAATTCTTTTAGCAATGAAATAAGAAAGGTTCAATCAGTTTGGCTTAATTTTGGATTTATGCCGAAGCAAAATACAGCAAAAATGTTTAGAATATGCACCTTACTGCTAACCGCTTGTGTAGCCGTTTTGCAAGCGCAGCCCCGTGTGTTGGTGGGCACCGAGCAGTTAGATGAAATGGTAGCCAAAACACAAGGTAAGCGTGTGGGGTTAATGGCAAACCACACCGCGGCCCTGGGCCACGCCCACCTGGCCGACCTGTTGAAAAGCCTGAAAGTAAACCTGGTAAAAATCTATGCCCCTGAGCACGGCTTTCGTGGCAACGTGCCCGATGGCGAGCAGATAAAAGATGGCGTAGACCCCCGCACGGGCCTGCCGGTTATTTCTTTGTATGGAGACAATAAAAAACCCACCGCCAAACAGTTGGCCGATGTAGACATCGTGTTGTTTGATATACAGGATGTGGGCACCCGTTTTTATACCTACATCAGTTCATTGCATTACCTGATGGAAGCCTGTGCCGAGAACAAAAAGAAAGTGATCATTCTGGACCGCCCCAACCCCAACGGCAGTTTTATTGATGGTCCGGTGTTGAAGCCGGAGTTCAAATCGTTTATTGGTATGCACCCCATACCCATTGCGCATGGCATGACAGTGGGCGAACTAGCGCAGATGATCAATGGCGAAGGATGGCTGGCGGGTGGAAATAAATGCGAACTGGAAGTGATTACGGTAAAATATTGGAAGCATGAGGACCCATTCAAGTTGCCCATTGCGCCCTCGCCCAACCTGCCTAACAACCATGCGGTGAATCTGTACCCCTACATCTGCTTGTTCGAAGGCACCGTAATGAGTTTGGGTCGTGGCACAGCCATGCCGTTCGAGGTGTTGGGTCATCCCGATCTGAAAGACCAGCCTTTTGAATTTACCCCGGTTTCTATTCCCGACAAATCGAAGTACCCGCCCCTTGAAAACCAGAAGTGTTTTGGTATCGATCTGCGCAACGAAGAGCCGGAAAAGAAAATATCGTTGAAGCACCTGATCTATTTTTACAATCTCTTCCCCGACAAGGAGAAATTTTTTACACCTTATTTTGATAAGCTGGCGGGCAATGCCGAACTGAAAGAACAGATTAAGCAGGGGCTGACCGAGGAACAAATACGCGAAACCTGGCAAAAGGACCTGGAGGCATTCAAGGAAAAACGCAAGAAGTATTTATTGTATCCATGAGTTGGATGAAGGTGCGAGAGGGTGTTGGGGTACGAGGAAGTGATTGCTTTGGGGCGTATGCTTTTTTTGAATCATAGCGTAAATTCCTGATGACCAAAGCAGAAAAGGTAACAGACATTCTAAACATTCTGGAAAAACATTTCCCGGAAGTAGAAGTGCCGCTTCACCACAAAGATGCCTATACGCTACTAATTGCCGTGCTGCTGTCAGCGCAATGCACAGACGAAAGGGTGAACAAAATCACACCCCTGCTTTTTAAACAGGCAGACAATCCCTTCGATATGATCAAGATGACCGTGGAGGAAATTCGCGAGATCATCAAACCCTGTGGGTTGTCGCCCATGAAATCGAAGGGTATTTACGGGCTTTCCAAGATTCTGGTTGAGAAGTACAATGGGTCGGTGCCTTCCACATTTCATGAGTTAGAAGCGCTGCCAGCTGTGGGTCATAAAACAGCATCGGTGGTCATGACGCAGTGGTTTGGCCATCCGGCTTTTCCGGTAGATACACACATTCACCGTTTGGCCTACCGTTGGGGGTTAAGTAATGGAAAAAGTGTGGAACAAACCGAGCGCGACCTGAAGCGACTGATACCGCAGGATAAATGGAACAAGGCACACTTGCAGATTATTTATTTCGGGCGCAAGTACTGCCCCGCCCGTGGCCACGATTGGCAACAGTGCCCCATTTGCAAAACGTATATGAGGAAGGGATTGAGGGATTAGAAACGGCAGTTTAGGAACCCCGCAAATTGAAAGTTTAACTTTCAATTTGCGGGGTTCGTATTTTCGCTATTTTTGTGATATGGTACTGCCTCGAACAAAAGAAAAAGAGATACGAACGTATCTCAAGCACTTCCCTGCAGTAGCCATAACCGGCCCGCGGCAGTGTGGCAAGTCTACGCTGGCGAAAGCTATTATCAGTACTATTAAAGGAGCGATCTACATCGACCTGGAAGACCCGGAGCATCGAGCACAGCTACACGATATTCCGCTTTTCTTATCACAGCAAAATGGAAGACTGATTTGCTTTGATGAAATCCAGTTTATGCCTGAGTTGTTTCAGGTGTTGCGAAGTGCCATCGACAAGGTGAAAAAGAACGGACAGTTTTTGTTGTTGGGCTCGGCCAGTCCGGAGTTGTTACGCCAAACTTCCGAAACACTGGCAGGCAGAGTAGTATACATGGAGTTAGCTCCTTTCTCTTTGCAGGAAATAGTGAGCGATGCAAAGGGATCCATGCAGAAGCTATGGCTACGTGGCGGCTATCCGGGCAGCTACCTTGCCAAAAAAGAAGCGTTGAGCATGGTTTGGCGCAAAAGCTTTATCCGGACTTTCCTTGAAAGGGACTTGTCTGCGTTGGGTATAGGCGTGGCCCCGGAAAATATGCGCAGGTTCTGGATGATGTGTGCACACCTTCACGGGCAGTTTTTAAATTTATCGGGGTTAGGAAACTCACTTGGTATTTCGCATTCTACAGTAAAGGCTTATGTAGACATTATGTCGAATACCTATATGATACGAAAGCTGGAACCGTATTATGTAAATATCGACAAGCGTTTGAAGCGAAGTCCCAAGATTTATCTTTCGGACTGCGGACTACTACATGCCTTATTGAACGTATCGGGTGCGAACGATTTACTTTCTCACCCCGTGGCTGGTTATTCGTGGGAGGGTTTTGTGTTGAGTCAATTAACCATTTGCCTGACTGATTGGGAGTTTTATTATGCCACCACGGCAGATCAGGCGGAAATAGATTTTATTTTAAAGAAAGGAAAGCGATTGGTGGCGGTGGAATGTAAACTTTCCAAAGCTCCGGTGGTAACGAAAGGTTTTTATTACCTTTTGAACGACTTGAAGATAAAGGAAGCTTATGTGGCGTGTCATATTGAAGATTCTTTTGCGCTCAGTAAAAGAGTTACAGCCATAAGTATTGCCGACCTGGTGAAAAAGCTAAGTAAATAAACCCCGCAAATTGAAAGTTTAACTTTCAATTTGCGGGGTTTGAATTTTGTAATATTTAGGAACCAGCCTGTAAGTGAGAAGATTTTATTGGCCATTTCTCCATGGCAACAACTCATAGATATGCTGATTGATACTGAATACAAATGACGAACCCGATGACATCTGCCAATAACCTCCGTATCATTTTTATGGGTACACCCGAGTTTGCTGTGCCGAGCCTGGAAATACTGGTGGAGAGCAAGTATAATGTGGTCGCTGTTATTACCGCACCCGATAAACCACAGGGGCGTGGGCAAAAGCTGGTGCCATCACCGGTAAAGGAATGTGCGCTCAGGCATCATATTCCGGTACTGCAGCCCACTAACCTCAAGTCGCCAGCATTTTTGGAAACATTGAAAAGCTACCATGCCAATCTGCAGATCGTGGTGGCTTTTCGCATGTTGCCCGAGGCGGTTTGGGCCATGCCACAATTGGGCACGTTCAACCTGCACGGATCTTTATTGCCGCAATACCGCGGTGCTGCACCCATTAATTGGGCTATTATCAATGGCGAGAAGGAAACCGGTGTTACCACTTTCTTCCTGAAGCATGAAATTGATACCGGTTCCATTATTTTTCAGGAGAAAGAGCCCATACACGATAGCGATACCGTTGGAACACTGTACGAACGGCTGATGCACAAAGGTGCAAAGTTAGTTTTAAAAACCGTGCAGGCCATTGAAAGGGGCGAACATCCGTCCAATCCACAGCCAGAAGGTGTTGCCATCAAGCACGCGCCCAAAATTTTCAAAGAGACTTGTCAGATCAACTGGAACCAACCGGCAGAGGCCGTTCGTAATTTCGTTCGCGGGCTCAGCCCTTACCCCACTGCGTGGACAAACCTGAATGGTAAGACATATAAAATTTTCGCAGTATCTCTGACGGATAGTAAAATGCCCGGCCACCCGGGCGACATAGACACCGATCAAAAATCGTACGTGAGGGTGAAGGCAACAGACGGCTGGCTGCAAGTAGACGAACTACAGCCCGAAGGCAAGAGAAAAATGCGGCCGCAGGAGTTCCTGGCAGGTAATAAAATCTGATCTTTGGCCCATGATCATTTCCCTGATAGCAGCGGTGGCACAAAACGGAGTTATCGGCAAGAACAACGATTTGCCGTGGCGATTGCCGGATGACATGAAGTACTTCATGCAAACCACGAAAGGTCATCACATTATTATGGGTCGAAAAAACTACGATTCTTTGCCTGCGAAGTTCAAACCGCTACCCGATCGCACCAACTGGGTTGTTACGCGGCAGCAAAACCTCCTGGCACCCGGTTGCAGGGTGGTGGCTACCATAGAAGAAGCGCTGCGCGGAGCCCAGACTGCCAACGAGCACGAAGTGTTTGTGATTGGTGGTGCAGAAATCTATAAACTAGCCTTGCCCGTGGCCCATCGCCTTTACCTCACCGAAATCAAGTCGAACATTCCGGGCGATGTGTTCTTTCCGGAGGTAGACAAATCTTTGTGGAAGGAAACATCGCGTAAAACCCACCCGGCAGACGAACGCCATGCCCATGCTTTCGATTTTGTGGTGTACGAGCGCAACAGTTAAAACTCTTTGCTAACTTGCTGCAAACTACCCCTATGGACGCACAACGTTTAGACGGACATAAGAAAGTGCTGGGCATTTTATATGTCATTTCCTCGCTGCTCACCATCATTGGCATGCTGATGCTCAATGCATTGCTTTCGCTGATTTTTTCTTTCGCCCTTGACGAGATGAACCCCGAAGACCAGCGTATTATGGAATTTGTGATGGCCATTGTGCGCTATGTGCCGGGTATTGTCATTTTTGTATTCTCGCTTCCCACACTCATTGCGGGTGTCGGGTTGCTGTCGCGGCAAAGCTGGGCTACCATTCTGGCGCTCATCATCGGCTGCCTCAAGTTGTTTTCTTTTCCCATCGGCACGGCCATTGGCATTTATGCCATCTGGATTTATTCTGAAGATCAGAAGCTGGCCCGTGCGGTCGTAAACTAAATGGAATGAGTGATTTCAAAAATAAAGTTATCTGGATTACCGGGGCATCTTCTGGTATAGGCGAAGCATTGGTGTATGAATTTGCCAACCGGGGTGCAAGGTTGATTCTTTCTTCGCGGAGAAAAGATGAACTGGAGCGCGTAAAAGGAAATTGCCCGGAAGGCGCACAGGCCAACGTGCGCATTTTACCACTTGACCTGGCGCAGGCCGAAACGTTGCAACTGTGCACCGAAGCAGCCATTCAGATGTTTGGCCACATAGATGTGTTGATTAACAATGGGGGAATCAGCCAGCGCAGTTTAGCCAAAGATACCCTGCTGGAGGTAGACAGGAGAATCATGGAGGTAGACTACTTTGGCACCATTGCGCTTACCAAGTACCTGCTTCCACATTTCATTCAACGCAAAGCGGGCCACTATGCCACCATTACCAGCGTAACGGGCATTGTGGGCACGCCTTACCGCACGGGTTATGCGGCTGCCAAACACGCCCTGCACGGTTTCTTCGATTCGCTGCGTGCAGAGGTGTGGAAAGATAATATTCATGTTACCCTTTTTCTGCCTGGCTGGGTGCAGACAAATATCTCTGTCAATGCCCTTTCGGGTGATGGGTCTAAGCACGAAAAGATGGATGCCACTACCTCGCAGGGTTTGTCGCCCGCGTACGTAGCCCGCAGAATGGCAACCGCTATTCAAAAGAAAAAGCAAGAAGTATACATTGCCGGTCCCAGGGAAACGCTGGCCATTTACCTGAAGCGTTGGGTTCCCGGTATTTTTTCGCGAATATTGCGCAATGCCACCGTAAAATAGCGACCGGACATACCGCATTCGGGGTATTTCAGTTCGCTTGTGTAAACCCAGCTTGGTTTTTAAAGAAGGCGGGTTTATCTTATTCATGGAACTCCCCCGTTATGTATAGATCTTTAGGTTGTTGGTTAATTGGTATTGCTTTTTTGGCTTTTAGCAAACCCGCTGTTGGCCAGGATTGGAAAACCGAATACGATCAAGCAGTTACAAGTTATCAGGCGCAAAATTACAAGGAAGCATTAGCCGCTGCGTTGAAGGCCTACAATTCGTCCAAACAATTAGATGTAAAAAACCAGGTTTATTCCCTTCAACTCATTACGGTTATTTGCCTGGATGGCAACGACCCCGATGAAGGTTTGAAATGGATTGCCGAGGAAGCCAACCTGTTCCTGAAAACGGAAGGACCGAAAAGCAAAACCTATCCGGAGGCACTTCGCAAACACAGCCTGTTATTACAGCAAAAAGGACAGGCGAAAGAGGCAACCGCCAAATGTGCAGAGGCGCTGGCCGCTTTGGAGGCAAGCGAAGGAAAGGAGACCGCGGGCTATGCATCGCTCCAGGCCTACTATGGCCAGTTGCTTACCCTTACGGGCGACTTACCCAACGCCAAGGCCATCCTTGATCAGAGCCTGGAAAGGCTGGTGAAATTTCCCGATGAAGAAGAAACGTACCTTTCCGCGCTGAGCCTGTCCGCTCAGGTAGACGACAAAATGAATCAGGCAGCGTCCGCAGAAGGCAAGTTTAAAAAACTGGTAACCCTGCTGGAGCAAAACCAACTGACAAACCTGCCCGAATACAATGAGGCCAAAGTGCGTCTGGCCGAGATAGCCCTGGCCAAAGGGCAAACGGCCGAGTCAGAAAAAATGCTGGCAGGTGCCGCGGTGGGGGCAGAGCAGAAGGCCCAACAATTGTTGCGCATTGCCATTGAGTACCAAAACAACCAGCAGTTAGAGAAAGCCAACGAAACCTACGTGCAGGCGGCCGCAGCTGCGGCTGAAGCCTCTCTGAGCAACAACACCGCCTTCTCCATTTACCTGAACTATGCCCGCACCCTGGTTGAACTGAACCTACCCGAGCGGGCATGGGCTGAACTAATCAAAGCCGATCAGTTGGCGAAGAAACTTTTTCCGCCTAATAGCACCGAACATGCTTTTGTGCAATTCACCCAAGGCGATCTGGCTGTGCGCCAGGGGCGTACGCGCGAAGCCATTGCCTATTTTCAAAGGGCAGCCCAGAACTCTGCCGCCATGGCCCCGGCATTGCGCCTCCATATGCTAACAACTGCCGCGCGGCACTTGCTGAACCAAAACCAGGCAGAACCAGCCGTGATGCTTTTGCAGCCTGTAGTAGCCGAAGGCAACGTGTCCAATCACGATGTGATGGACGCCACACTCACCTATTGTGAGGCACTCATTGCATCTAACCAAAACGATCAGGCCATATCCGTATTAAGCAAGTCGGTGGTAGCGGCTTCATCCATTGAAACCAAAAACCGTTATGAGATGGTGCTGGCAGATGCACTGCAAAGCAAAGGGGAGTGGAGGCGCTCGTTACAGATTCTGCAAGCCATTGATCTAACGCCCACCCTTCCCGATGATTTAAGGGCGAGTAATTCTTTTCGCATGGCACGCCTTCACCAACAGTTAGGCAATTATACGGAGGCAGAAAAAAGTTACCGTGGCGCCATTCAAACCTATAAGCAACTGCAACCTGGCAAGCCTGATGAGCTGTTGTTGGTTTACAATTCGTTGGCTATACTTTTTTTGCAGTTGGGTAACTATGCCGAGGCAGAGCGATTGTATGTGGAGTTACTCAGACAGACCGATACATTCTCTGGTTATTACACCACACTTCAGCAAAACCTGGCGGGCGTCTACCAGGAAACATTGCGTTACGATGAGGCACAGAAACTTTTAGAAAGTGTGGTAGAACAGGATAAAACCCGTTTGGGCGAACGCCACCCCGACTACGCAGTTTCTTTACAGAACCTGGCTGCAGTTTACCAAAAAACCAACCAACTGGAAAAGGCCAACCGTTTGTACAACCAGGCTTTGCAGATAGACAAAGAAAGCGGAGGTGATAACACACTCGCTTACGCGACCAAAGCAGCCAACCTGGGCGTGGTTTACCAGGAAATGGGAAACCTGAATGAGGCACAACGGCTGTTGGAGCAGGCCTTGAAAATCCGGGAAGTGAAGTTGGGGAAAGATCACCCCGACTATGTTTTTAATGAATACAATCTGGCCGTGCTGCACCAGCAAAAGGGCGAGTGGCAGCAAGCCGCTCCGTTGTTCAAACATGTGTCGGGCTTTTACCTGGGGCAGATACGCGAACTTTTCCCGGCTATGAGCGAAAAAGAAAAGACCGCCTTTTTCAATAAGATCAATGAGGTGATTCTGGCCTACCAGGATTTTGCGGTGGAAAACGCATCAAAACAAAATGATCTGCCAGGCGATTTGCTCAACTTTCGCCTGGCTACCAAGGCACTGCTGCTCAATGCATCTACCAAAGTCCGGAACCGCATACTCTCCAGCGGAGATGTTGTATTGTTGCAGCGTTTTGCCGAGTGGCTGCAAACCAAAGAGGAATTAGGGAAGCTGTATACCCTGAATGCCGAAGAGAAAAACCTGAACAAGGCCCGGATACAAAGCCTGCAACAAAAAGCCAACGACCTGGAAAAACAACTCTCAACTCAATCAGAGTTGTTTGCCCGCGATAACCAAAGTGAGGCAATTGACTGGCAAAAATTGAAAACCCGGCTGGCGCCCGATGAAGCTGCAATAGAAATGATTCGCCTGCGCCTCAACCTGAAGAACGACTCCATTATCTACGCAGCATTGGTATTGAAGCCCACTTCTACCCAACCCGAACTGGTTATTTTTCCTGATGGTAGAAAAATGGAAGGTCGTGAGTTTAGCTTCTACCGCAATAGCATCCAATTTCAAACCGATAATCCACGCTCTTACCAGGTGTATTGGAAGCCATTGGAAAAATCATTGCAAGGCGTAAAGACCATTTATTTCTCGGCTGATGGCGTTTACAATAAAGTGAATGTGATGACGCTACTCAACACGGCCACCAATCAATACCTCGTAGAACAGTTCACAGTAAAACTGTTGAGCAATTTGCGCGAGTTGGCACAGACCGGTCGTTCGGCTACCACTATACAGACCGCATCTTTGTTCGGTTACCCCGATTATAGACTTGGCTCAACCATGTCTCCCACTGATCTCTCAGCAGAAGCTACTCGAAATATTAACCCCACGGCACGTGCCATTGTGAGTGATGGAATACCCGAATTGCCCGGCACCAAAGAAGAGGTGAGCAAAATCAGCGACTTGCTGAAAGCCAACAAGTGGGCCGCCAGTTTATATACCGGGGCAGAAGCATCGGAGGCGGCCATTAAATCGCAACAGAATACGGGCGTGTTGCACATAGCTACTCATGGATTTTTCATAGAGGGCACAGAAACTGGTCAACCCATTGTACTAAGCCAGGAGTTGGCGCAGGCTGAGAATAACCCGCTGCTGCGGTCTGGTTTAATATTAAGTGGAGCAGAGAAGTACTTGCTGCAGCCTGACAACAAAAGAGCAGAAGATGGCATACTTACAGCCTATGAAGCCATCAACCTGAACCTGGACCGCACCGACCTCGTCATTTTATCAGCCTGCGAAACCGGGGCCGGTGAAATTAAGAATGGCGAAGGCGTGTACGGTTTGCAACGGGCCTTCTTGTTAGCGGGCACCAACAACCTGATGATGAGTTTGTGGAAGGTAGACGATGAAGCCACCCAGGAACTGATGGTGGAATTCTATTCGCAATGGAATAAGCTGAAAGACAAATCGCAGGCATTTCGTAATACGCAACTGGAACTAAAGAAGAAATATAACTCACCCTACTATTGGGGTAGCTTTATTATGATTGGTGCTAATCCCTGACGCATGAACAAATTCACTATAGCTGGCATTTTTTTTCTTGTCTCACTTGTATCGCTCGCGCAAGATGGCAGCGACCGTAAAGTGGTGACGGGTATCAGCACCACCCAGAATACGGAGTTTGCACCCACCATCAGTGCGGATGGCAAAGTGATGATTTTTGAATCGGACGCAAACAAAAAGAACGAATGGGGTTTGTTTGAGTCTAAGCTCGATGAAAATGGCAACTGGACACCGCCCGTGCCGCTGAAAGCCATCAACGATAAGTGCAATTTCCTGGCGGGCCCCAGTTTGAGCTACGATGGCAACATTTTATACTTCACGGCTTTTATTGAAGACGTAACCGAGAGCGAAGATATTTACTACTCCGAACGGTTGGATGGAACCAACTGGAGCGAACCAAAGAGCATCGGTGCACCGATTAATACGGCCGAAGGCTACGAAGGGTTCCCCTCTATTTCAGCCGATGGAAACGACTTGTATTTCATTCGGGTGAACGAGGAAAATCCATACGACCGCAAGAACAAAGAAAACTGTTTTGCCATTTATGTTTCTCACCGCAATGAGGATGGAACCTGGGGAGAGTCTGTGGCGCTTCCGGCCCCCATTAACCTGGGCTGCGAGCGCGACCCCAAAATAATGGCCGACAATCACACACTTATTTTTTCATCCATCCGTGCAGGAGGGAAAGGTAAATACGATTTATACCAAACGCGCCTTCAGCCTGACGGTTCGTGGGCCGAGCCGATGGCGCTGGACTTTATCAATGCCGAAGACAACGACCAGTCGCCTTGCATTGCAGCAGCGGGTAACGTGATGTTTTTCTACAGCCAGAACGACATTTACTCGGTAACCATTCCGCAGCAGTATCGCCAGATGATCAACGTAACGGTTCAGGGTTTTGTGAAGTCTGGAAAGACACAATCGCCACTAAAGGCTGAGATTGAAGTGCATGAAGTGGGGACAGAAAATAAATTTATGCATGAGAGCAATGGTACAGACGGGCTTTACAGCCTGGTGTTGGCAGCAGGAAAAAAGTATGATATTTTATTCTGGCACAATCAACACCTACCAGAACGCATTACACTGGACTTTGTAGGCCAGGAACAGTACATGGAAGTGAAACGCGACATTACGCTAAAATCAGAATATACGCTTAACCTCACCGTGGTGGATCGCGACTTGAAAAAGCCCCAAACGGCCAGGTTGCAGATTAGTGGATCGGAGAGCCTTTATAATGACACACTGAAGGCAGCGCAAAATCCATTGGTATTACAACTTCAGGCAGGCAAAGACTATCAGTTCACCTCATCAGCCGCTTCCTTTCCGCAAGTAATAGAGCCGTGGAAGTTCAACGCCAAAACGTTTTCGCCAACCATGGATCACACCCTCGAACTTGTTCATGAGAAGGTAAAATACACGGCCGATGTAACCAACGTAGTATCTAATCAAAAAGCGAAAGTGAAAGTCTACTTCAACAACGAATCGGTAGACGAAGTAATAGTAGCCGATGCAGGCGATGTGGTTTACCTACGCAAAGGCGACCGTTACCAGGTGATGACCAGCAGCGACAAGGGCTACTTCTTCTCGTCTGCAACGGTAATAGCAGGGGAGGGGCAACCCGATGGACACGGTGGCTACTCCATAGGCTTAACCATGGTACCCATTGCGGAAGGTGCGCAGCTCACACTCAATCACATCACGTTCCCTTCCAACTCAGCCGACCTCAACCAATCTTCTTTTCTTGAACTCGACCGCATCATCGAGTTGATGCAGATCAACCCACAGGTAACCATAGAAATTTCCGCACATACCGATGACGTGGGCAATGATGATTACAACTTGCGCCTTTCTGAAAAGCGTGCGCTCAGTGTGGTGAACTACCTGGCCAAAAAAGGATCGGCCGTGGCCCGCATGAAACCGGTAGGGTTTGGTAAAAACCAACCCCTGGTGCCGAACGACAGCGATGAGAACCGCGCAAAAAATAGACGCGTGGAGTTGCGTATTCTCAAGTTGAATTGATACATCTTTGGCTGCACATTTTTTTCTATGCAGCATTGGTATGAGTACATACTGGTAATTGTAGTTGGTTTTGTTGCGGCTTTCCTCAACACGGTAGGGGGCGGTGGCTCATTGTTCACCGTACCCATTCTTACTTTTTTAGGCGTGCCCATTACGTTTGCCAATGCTACTTCGCGCGTGGCCATATTGGCGCAGAATATTTTTGCCGTGGGTGGCTTTGCAAGTAAGAAGGTGGTGCTGCCATTGCGCTACAGCTTATTGTTGGGCATATCTTCACTTTTGGGTGGATTTATTGGAGCCATTCTGGCTGCCCACATAGACGATATACTCTTCCAGCGTTTGTTTGTGGTGGTTATGATTTTCTCCCTGGTGCTGGTGCTGTACGATCCGTTTAAAACAAAGCAGGCGGCAGAGAGAATGGAATCCAAACACCAGTGGCTGGGCACATTCTTGTTTTTCTTTATTGGTATTTATGGTGGGTTTGTGCAGGCAGGCATCGGTTTTTTAGTGATTGGCGTACTGAGCCTGGTGAACAATTTTAACCTGGTAAAAATAAACTACATCAAGGTGTTTGTGGCCATAGTATACACCGGTGTCTCCGTGTTGGTGTTTGCATGGGAAGGTAAGATACTTTGGTACACGGGCTTCATCCTGGCCATTGGTCATGCGCTTGGGGGCTGGTTTGCCAGCCGCTGGTCGGTTACGGCAGGCGAGGTGTGGATCAAACGCATCATGGTAGTTTCTGTATTGGGCATGGCAATTAAATTGTGGTTCTTCTAAACCACCCGTTGCGCCTTTGTGTTTTACTTTAAAAGATATTTATGCTGAAATGGAATGACGTATTGCAGTTTGCCGGTAAGGGCAATCCGGTGCCGCCCAACCGAGTGGTGAAAACAGATGCCGAGTGGAAAGACCTGCTTACAGATGAGGAATTTTACATTACGCGCAAAAAAGGTACTGAGCGAGCCTTTACTGGCGAATATTGTGAAGCACATGACCCAGGCCTTTATGCGTGCCGGTGCTGCGGCACTTTGTTGTTCGATAGTTCGCTCAAGTTCGAATCGGGAACCGGTTGGCCCAGCTTTACCCAGCCGTACAGCATCGATGTGGTGGCCTACCACAAAGATGTAAGCTTTGGCATGGTGCGGGTAGAAGTTACCTGCAATGTGTGCGATGCCCACCTGGGCCACGTTTTTCCCGATGGCCCCGCGCCAGGCGGACTTCGTTACTGTATCAATTCTGCCTCCATTAAATTAGTAGAAAAGAAATAGTATGCTGAAGCTAACCTGGTTTGCACTTTTCGCGCTCCTTTTGTTGCGATGTACCAGTCCATCCGAAAAATCAAATACCCTCTACTCCGAAAAGTTCCGTCCCCAATACCATTTCTCGCCACCAAAGAACTGGATAAACGACCCGAACGGCCTGGTGTTTTACGAGGGCGAATATCACCTGTTCTATCAATACAACCCTTACGGGGATAAATGGGGCCATATGAGTTGGGGCCATGCTGTAAGTAAAGACTTACTTCATTGGGAACATCTGCCGGTGGCCATCGCAGAGTACAGCGATCGGCTTACCGGTGACAGCACCATGATATTCTCCGGAACGGCCGTGGTCGACAAGAACAACACCAGCGGCCTGTGCGAAGGAAATGACTGCCTGGTAGCCCTTTTTACCAGCCATTTGCATAAAAACAATGAGGGGTTACGCCAGCACCAGAGCCTGGCCTATAGTAACGACAAAGGGCGTACGTGGAAATTGTACCATCAGAACCCGGTATTGGATATTCAGCGCAAAGATTTTCGCGATCCTAAAGTGTTCTGGTACGAGCCGCAGCAAAAATGGGTAATGGCCTTGGTGGTTCCCGATTTGTATGTGGTGCAGTTTTATCAATCGAAAAATTTGCTGCAATGGCAATTTATGAGCGAGTTCGGCAAGGTGGGCGACACCACGCGTATTTGGGAATGCCCCGACTTGTACGAATTGCCTGTTGAGAACGAGCCAGGCGAAAGCAAATGGGTGTTGTCATTGTCGGGAGGGCACCCGGCAGGCCCCACCTTTGTAGGTATGCAGTACTTTGTTGGCTCGTTCGATGGCACCTCTTTTACTTCGGCACAAACACAGCCGCAGTATGTTGATTTCGGCAAAGACTATTATGCCGGCATTGTTTTTAACAATGTGCCTCGCAGAACGCTGATGGTAGGTTGGTTGAATAACTGGACGTATGCCAACGACATACCCACATCACCCTGGCGGGGAGCCATGTCGCTGCCGCGAGCGCTGACCTTGCACAAACAGGATAATGACCGTTACCACCTGCATCAACAGCCCATCGAAGAAGTCGCGCAACTGCGTGGTGCCGAAATAAAATCCTTGTCGGATTTTAAAGGCGGATCGTTGGAAGTCGAACTGACCTGGGCTGGGGGCGAAGGCGATATTCTCGAACTTTTCTCAAACCGAAATGAAAAAACAGTTATTGGTAAAAA
Organism: uncultured Ohtaekwangia sp.; assembly: GCA_964429845.1. Taxonomy (GTDB): domain Bacteria; phylum Bacteroidota; class Bacteroidia; order Cytophagales; family Cyclobacteriaceae; genus ELB16-189. Next base: position 522,884 of record CAYSCT010000001.1, on the reverse strand, counting down.
AGGTAATCAAATATTTGTAGACCGTACGCGGTCCGGGCGGGTTGACTTTCAAAAAGATTTTGTCAGTATCGACTGTGCAGCAGTTGTGGGCGATACCGTTCATTTGAGGTTGTTGATCGATCAATCCGTTCTGGAATTGTTTGTGAATAAAGGCGCGGCCACCATCACCAGCCAGGTATTCCCAACGGACGAAAACAATATGGTGCTACCAAATCCAGATGGCGTTTTGAGCTGGCACGCGTGGGAGATGAGATCCGTGTGGCAGACGAAAAACTAATGACCATCCTGATTAACATACTCTTCTTCAATGCGTCAGGTCGGGAGTACAGTTCTTTCCTGAGCTTTGTGATGAATGTTGATGAAATGATTGTTTCACCCAGAAGACAAACAGCGCAGCCGAATGAACAAAGTCCTGAATATTCTTTTTCCTAAGCCTTCCAATAACCGACTTTGCAGCCCGAAATGAAGGGTTTTGATGGGTGCCGTAGGATTAGCCAATAATTCCACGTACCTTTGAGTCATCAATTGAGGATATTAATTATCCTGCCGGTATTCTTCCGTTTACGCAGCAGCTTTTTACATTTCTTCAATTAACTTCAGTGTGCAGCGAAAAGACGCTGATTTTATATTGCTGCCTTCAAAAGATTCAAAAAATCATCTTGCAGGAATCGCGATGTTCGCAGGCCATAAGGTATGGCGCTGGTATTTTTTTATAACCATTATAAAATGTCATTTCAACATTTGAATTTGAGTGCGCCCATTTTGAAGGCGCTCGAAGAAAAGGGGTACACTGTACCCACACCCATTCAGACCCAGGCCATTCCTGAAATTCTGAAGGGAAGAGATGTATTAGGGAGTGCACAAACGGGTACAGGTAAAACAGCCGCCTTTTGTCTTCCTATTATTGAGCAGTTAAGCAAGCAAAAAACCAGAGGACTGAAGGCGTTGGTGTTAACACCCACCCGCGAACTGGCGCTGCAGATTGCAGAAAATTTTCACTACTACAGCAAACACCTGCCGTTAAAACATGCCGTGATATTCGGAGGTGTGCCTCAGGGCGCGCAGGTTCAAAAGTTAAAACAGGGCGTGGAAGTGGTAATTGCTACTCCCGGCCGATTGCTCGATTTAATGAACCAGGGATTTGTAGACTTACGTGCACTGCAGACGCTGGTTCTCGATGAAGCCGACCGCATGCTCGACATGGGCTTTGTGCAAGACATCAAGCGCATTATTGCCCGCCTGCCGGTGCAGAGACAAACCATTTTCTTTTCGGCCACCATGCCGGTAGAGATCAAAGATCTGGTTGCTTCCATTCTTCGCAATCCTGTAAAGGTTGAAGTGGCCCCCGTATCGTCTGCATCAGAGTCTGTCTATCAGTCGGTGTACTTTGTGGAGCGCACCAACAAGCGTGCGCTGTTGCAGTATGTAATCCGCGAGAAAGACATGGAGAACGTGTTGGTGTTTACGCGTACCAAACATGGTGCAGACAAAGTAGCGAAAGAGCTGAATCGGTCCGGAATTATGGCAGAAGTCATTCACGGAAATAAGTCGCAAGGCGCCCGCCAACGGGCGCTCGCCAACTTTAAAAATAAAACCACCCGCGTGTTGGTTGCTACCGACATTGCTGCTCGTGGTATTGACGTAACCGACCTTCCGTACGTTATCAATTTTGAGCTGCCGGAAGTTCCAGAAACGTATGTGCACCGCATTGGCCGCACGGGCAGGGCAGGCGCATCGGGCATAGCGCTATCGTTTTGCGATGTGGAAGAGAAAGATTACCTGAAGGGCATTCATAAAATATCGAAGAGCTCGATCGAGGTAGTGCAAGACCATCCCTTTGTATCGGTACAAACGGTGAATACAGTTGCACCGGTGGCCGCTTTCGACAACAAGAAGCGCAGATTCAACAACTTCAGAAGACGTTCAGCTTAACCGAATTTATTAATGACAACAACTAATTCTCCTTCCTTTTCATCAGCACGAAGAGATTTTTCGGCCGCACTAAACAAGCGCGTGCACGAATATTTCAAAACGAAGGGTTTAAGCAAATACGCCAACCGCGAGATGGTAATCAAAACCATCGTAATGTTTAGCCTCTATTTTATTCCCTATGGATTGATACTGGGCAATGTGGTTACCGGTACATGGGCATTGCTGGCGGCAGTATTGGTAATGAGCCTGGGCCTGGCGGGGATAGGTCTTTCTATTATGCACGATGCCAACCACGGTGCTTACTCCAGCAAAAACTGGATCAACACATTGTTGGGTTACTCCATCAATATGGTGGGCGCCAATGCCTTCAACTGGAAGTTGCAGCACAATGTACTCCATCACACGTACACCAATGTGCACGAAGAAGATGAAGACATCAGCCCGCGGGGTGCCTTGCGCCTTACGCCACACACACCTTGGAAAAGGGTGCATCGTTTCCAGTTTATCTACGCATGGTTTTTATACGGCCTGTTAACTATTGTATGGCTTACATTCAAAGACTTTGTTCGTTTGGTGCGTTACCAAAAAAATGGATTGATCAAAAAACAGAAGGCGAATGTGGTGCGTGAGTGGATCATTCTGCTAACGACCAAGGTGATTTATGTTGGATACATTGCCCTTTTACCAATTGCTCTTACCGATTTGCTGTGGTGGCAGGTGGTGCTGGGTGTATTGATGATGCACTACATTGCCGGATTTATTTTAGCCATCATCTTCCAACCAGCGCACGTAATTGAAGGCACCGAGTTTCCGCTACCAGACGATAACAACCAATTGGAAAATAACTGGGCTATTCATCAATTGCTTACTACCACCAATTTCGGCAACAAAAGCAGGTGGTTTTCTTGGTACGTAGGTGGCCTGAATTTTCAGATTGAGCATCACCTTTTTCCCAACGTGTGCCATGTACACTACCGCAAGATTGCCGATATAGTGAAGACTACGGCACATGAGTTTGGCCTGCCTTACAAAACGTCCAGAACGTTTGTCGGGGCCCTGGCCGGGCATGCCCGCTTGCTGAAACAGCTTGGGCAACGACCGATGGCAGCTTAACCATCTTAGCAACCATTGTAAAAAGAGCAGATCTACCGGTCTGCTCTTTTTTTAATAATTTAGGTACCTACAGAAACAGCTATGGAAATAACCCTTAACCAAGCGCAGCAGAAAGTGGACCAATGGATCAACACCACAGGTGTGCGCTACTTCAATGAGCTTACCAACATGGCCATACTTACTGAAGAAGTGGGCGAAGTAGCCCGCATCATGGCGCGCAGGTACGGAGAGCAATCAGAAAAAGAGTCGGATAAGAGTAAAGACCTGGCCGATGAAATGGCCGATGTATTGTGGGTGTTGATCTGCCTGGCCAACCAGACGGGTGTAAACCTGACCGAGGCGTTTCATCGCAACATGGAGAAGAAAAGTCAACGCGATATCAATCGCCACCAACAAAACCCCAAGTTAAAATGAGATACACCCTTCTTTTAGCGGTACTTGTATTTCTTGTGGCATGCACCCCCGAAGCTCCGGCCGATATGGTGGTGTATGGAAAGATATGGACCGGCAATCCATTGCATGGTTATGCCGAAGCCATGGCCATACAAGGCGATACCATCATTGCAGTTGGGAGTAGAAATGAGATGGTAAACTACGAGGGCGAGCATACCGAAATAATTTCAGCCCCCGATGGGGGACTGATCGTACCCGGCTTTATCGACACCCACACTCATTTTGTAGATGGTGGCTTCCGGCTTTCTTCCGTTCAGTTGCGCGATGCAAAGACTCCACAAGAGTTTATCAATCGCATTAGATCGTACGCAGCTACCCAACCTGATGGCACGTGGATTACTGGTGGCGACTGGGATCATGAAAATTGGGGTGGTGAGTTACCGACACGCGATTGGATAGATAGCGTAACCCAAAATCACCCGGTGTGGATCAATCGACTGGATGGCCATATGGCCCTGGCCAATTCTGCCGCGTTACGCGCTGCAGGCATTAACGAAAAAGTAAAGGATGTGCCTGGGGGAACTATTGTGCGCAAGCGAGGTACACTAACGGGGGTATTTAAAGACAATGCCCAGGCCTACATCGATCGGGCGGTGCCCGCTCCCTCATCCGCACAGGAAGATGCCGCGCTGGATGCTGCCATGAACTACGTGGCTTCGCTGGGAGTAACTTCCGTACATAACATGAGTGGCTACTGGGATGTGCTGAAGCGCGCCCGCCAGCAAAACCGGTTGATCACCCGGATCTATGCGGGCCAGTCCATTGAACGGTGGAAAGAAGTAGCTGACGAAATTAGAACGAATGGTAAAGGTGATGACTGGCTCCGTTTTGGAGCCGTGAAGGCATTTGTGGATGGATCGCTCGGTTCGCACACGGCCGCTTTCATGGAACCCTTTTCCGATGCGCCCACCGACTCGGGGTTTTTGGTTACCGAAAAAGACAAACTGTATCAGTTGATCAAATCAGCCGATAGCGCGGGGCTTCACCCCATGGTGCACGCCATTGGCGACCGGGCCATCCGCACATTGCTAAACATCTTTGCCCAAGTAGAGAAAGAAAATGGCAGCTCCCATCGCAGGTTCCGCATAGAACATGCCCAGCACATCCACCCTGCCGATATCGGCAGATTCGCCAGTCAGAAGATCATTGCCAGTATGCAACCTTACCACGCCATTGACGATGGCCGGTGGGCAGAAAAATTGATTGGTAAAGAAAGAATAAAGACAACCTACGCTTTTAAATCTTTGATGGATGCGGGTGCGATGGTAGCCTTTGGAAGTGATTGGTTTGTGGCGCCACCCGCACCATTGGAAGGAATTTATGCGGCAGTAACCCGAAAAACTTTAGACGGCAAGAACCCGGAAGGCTGGGTGCCCCACCAAAAAATAACCGTTGAACAGGCTCTTGTTGCCTACACATCAAATGGTGCCTTTGCATCTTACGAGGAAAACAGGAAGGGCTCGTTAATGCAAGGCAAACTGGCCGATTTTGTAGTGCTTGAAGAGGATATCACGACCATTGATCCCGCACGAATCAACGAAGTTAGCGTGCTGCGTACTGTGGTGGGTGGCCGTACGGTATTCGAAAAGAAATAATAGCTTTGTCGGCCTCGAACGTAACTGCATGAACATTTTGAATCGATTATTTTACTACGGATTTATCCTTCCTATATCGCGGCTGCCTTTCTCTGCTTTGTATTTCTTTTCAGATGTTTTGTACATACTCTTTTACTATGTGGCGCGCTATCGCAAAAAGGTAATTCGCGGAAACATCAGAAGGAGTTTCCCCGATAAAACCGAACAAGAGTGGATAGCTATAGAAAAGGAATTTTACCGGCATTTTTGCGACTTGATTTTCGAGAGCCTGAAGGTATTCACCATATCGGCCGAACAAGTACACCAGCGCATGAAGATACGAAACCCCGAGCTGGCTAATCAATTTTTTAACGAAGGCAGAAGTATCATTATAGCCGGAGGCCACTACAATAACTGGGAATTGTTTGCCGTAGCTATCGATGAAGCAATCAAGCACCAGGCCAAAGGAATTTACAAACCACTTTCCAATAAATATTTCGATCGAAAGATGCAGGCAACGCGGAGCAAATATGGATTGGAGTTGGTGCACCACAGAAAAGTAAAAGAGTCTTTCGAGGCAGACAAAGACAAACCAACCGCCACTATTTTTGCCATCGACCAATCGCCTACACAACACGCGCCACCACTCTGGATGAATTTCCTTAACCAGGAAACGGCCGTGTTAACGGGCACCGAAAAATACGCCAGGCGATACAACTACCCTGTGATTTTTGGCCGCATCCGCAAGATACAAAGAGGCCACTATGAATTTGTAATGGAACCGGTGTGCGAAAATTCGGCAGGCACGGAGGAAGGCGAAATCACAATCATGACAACGCGTTTGCTGGAGCGCGACATTCAACAAGTGCCCGCGTATTGGCTGTGGAGTCACCGCAGGTGGAAACACAAGCGGCCTGTTGAAGTAGTAGTAGTTAGTTGATAACGAGCCTGTCGCCCTTCATTCTGGGCAATACCTGAAACTGGTCAGGCGTAAGGCAAAATCGAATATCTTCTACTACGCTTAATTTCCCCAGGCGCTTTACGTGCGAAGAATTGCTGAGGAACCTCACCATGTCTTCTTTGGCCAGGTTATAGAGGTGTTGCGCGGCCAGGGGGGCATCGCAGTCGGGCCCCAGGTAGTCTTTCAATTTTTCAACCAATGCACCGGCAAAAAGTGTGTCTTCCAGGTTTACCCTTCCCTTCCAAGCGGCACACACAATCAAAATATTGTTCTCGTTCAGCAAAAGATGTTTGGCCACTGTATTCAGATTCAGAAAAGAGCCAATCACAATTTCACGCGCACCCTTTGATTTCTCGATGGCCTGTGTGCCATTGGTGGTAGTGAAGGCGATTTTTTGGCCCCGCACCTGGTTGCCCATGTATTCGAAGGGGGAGTTTCCCTTATCGAAGCCACTTACTTTTTCACCGTTGCGTTCGCCTGAGGTAAGGTAGCCGTGGCTCTTCATGGCGCGGCATTGCTCCAAATCGGCAAAGGGTATGATGTGATCAACACCATGAGCAAAAGCAGTTACCATGCACGAGGTGGCCCGCAGAATATCAACTACCACTACGGTTCGGTTAGAAACATCATACAGATGCATCAGGTCCGGACTGAGGCAAACATCGATCGTCTTCATCCTATTTTTCGATCAACGGCAACTTGCTTACCTGCGCTTTCAAGCTACGGTTGCGCACTTCAATAAATATTTCTGTGCCAGGGGTGGCAAATTCGGTAGTAACATATCCCAGGCCAATGCCCATGTTGAGCATGGGTGATTGTGTGCCGGAAGTTACCTTGCCGATGGTATTGCCTTGCGCGTCTTTGATAGGGTAGTCGTGTCTTGGAATGCCCTTGTCTACCATTTTAAAGCCCACCAGTTTTCTTTTCACGCCTGCTTCTTTTTGCTGTTTCAGATTGGCAGCGTTGGTAAACGTTTTGGTGAATTTAGTGATCCAGCCCAGGCCTGCTTCAAGTGGCGAGGTTGTATCATCTATGTCGTTGCCGTACAGGCAGAAGCCCATCTCCAAACGTAATGTGTCGCGTGCGCCCAGACCAATGGGTTTAATGTCTTCGGGTTTACCAGCTTCAAAAATGGCATTCCATACTTTCTCTGCGGCATTTTTATTTACGTAAATCTCAAATCCGCCCGCACCCGTATAGCCGGTGTTGCTGATCACCACGTCTTTTTCGCCCGCAAACGTATCGATGGCGAAATGGTAATATTTGATTGCTGAAAGATCTACGGAAGTAAGGCGCTGCAATACCGCGGCAGCTTTAGGGCCCTGAACGGCAAAGAGGCAGATGTCGTCAGAAATATTTTTCATAACGGCACCCTGGGCATTGAACTTGCTGATCCAATTCCAGTCCTTTTCAATGTTGGAGGCATTCACCACCACCAGGTAGTCGTTGTCTTTTATCTTGTAGATAATCAGGTCGTCTACGATGCCGCCTGTTTCATTGGGCAGGCAAGAATACTGTGCTTGTCCATTCACCAGTTTACTTACATCATTGGTGGTAACCCGCTGCAGCAGATCGAGCGCATGCGGGCCTTCCACTTTAAACTCACCCATGTGCGAAACATCGAAAACACCCACGCTGTTGCGTACGGCCATGTGCTCTTCTATATCGGAAGAATAGCGCACGGGCATGTTATAACCCGCAAAAGGCACCATCTTGGCGCCCAGCTTTTCGTGTATGTCGTTCAGGGGTACTTTCTTCAGTTCCATGGTGTTAAAAAATGATCGCAAAACTAACGATTATTTTGAAAGCTGGGCCGCCTGCGGGCTGTAACTTCTTGCCTTTGAAGCATGTGGACGGAATGCTATTCCGGATCTTCCGCCTGCGCAATGGATGCACGCAGTTGTTCCGCAAAAGCGTTCCATTCTGCGGTGGTTACCCACGGCTTCAAATCTTCTAACGCAGTTTCGGCAAAACTGGTAAAGCCAGTACGAACGGCCTCCAGGCAATAGGCTTTTCTCACCTTCACCCCCGAAGGATGATACTGTAGCGCCTCGGCCAGCGCATGGTAGGCTTCCATGCCATCGGCATTTTGCCTGGCAAAGAAGGTGGCCGCGGCCACTATGCCTTCTTCAAAAAAAAGATTAGAACGAAGTAACCACCGATAGTGTTGGCTGGCACTTATTGTGTCTCCCTTGTTTTCAGCCAGCAGCCCCCCAAAGTAGGCTTTGTGACCGGGCGGTATGGGCAGGTCTGCCAGCTTACTGATGCGTTCTTCCAGCAGCGCAAAGTTTTTCTCTTCAGCCAAGAGCTTGAGTTCATGCAGCCGCAGCCGGTCGTAAACGCGCTTGTCGCCCAATGCCAGGCCTGCCATTTTCTGAAAGTAATGGATGGCCTCTTTGGTTCGGCCTTTGGCAAACAAGGCTTCACTTCGTTCAAGCCATGCGCGTGCGCGCAGGTCTGTGTTCTCAATAGCCTGTGTCAGTTCGTCAAAGGCCAAAGAATCCGTTAAAGGCATGCGGTAGCGACCAAAAATGTACTTATCCTCGTCTGGCAAAGTCAGCCGCCAGTTGGCGGGCCACGTAAGTACGTTTTTCATTCGCGATGCCAGCGATACGTTAAGGGTATCCGTTGTATGAAGCACGCTGTCCCAGGCGGCAATGGCTTCATTGAGGTTACCCGCCTCTGTAAGAACCACTGCACGGGTAAGGCGGGCAGGGGTGTAGTCTTGCTGAATGGCAAAATCGGCATAACCCAGTGCCCGGGTTGCTTCGTTTTGTTCCAGCGTCCAAAGGGTAAGCACATTGTTGTACTTACCTGGCGTGCTACTGTTGATGGTTACCTCTTCCAGAAGGCGGTAAGCTCTTTGTATTTCACCTTTTTCGTAAAAGGCCAGGGCAATTGCGAACAGCAACGCTTCACGTTGTCCTGCATTGGCAGGTCGTCTGGCCAATTGTTCAATTGAGCTGAGCGTAGCTGTGTCAAGGCGGGCGGGCTGGCCCACCAAGTAGTTATTAATAAACGCTGCCTCCGAGCGGGTTAGTACCGTATCGGCCGGAAGTGTAAAAGCAAGCGTACTTTGTTTTTGATAAAGATTTAAATGAGCCTGCAGGTTGCTTCGAAAGGTGGTGTAGTTTTTTAGTTCCTTTTGCGAGAGGGTATCCACCGGCATCGGAATATTTTTGAAGACACTCAGCCCCATCAGGTTCGATTGGGCTATCGGAATATTTTTGTTTTTCGATCCATTTTGAAAGTATACCCGCGCAGAATCGGGAGCGCCACCTTTCATGAACAAATAGCCAATGGTATTTTGAATCATCGGCTCATCGGGTTGTAAGGCCAGGGCATCTTTCAAAGTAAACAAGGCTTGCAGGTTGTTGTGTTCGGTTTGGTAGGTTTGGGCCCAGTTTAGAACCGACATGGGTGTGGGCCTGCGCAGCGAAGCTCTCTCATAGTAGGTTCGCTCCATGGTTGTGTTCATCCGTGCGCCTTCTATGTTTGCCAGGGCATAGTGCCCATGGTGGTTGCCATAGCCAAAGCGGCCGCTTCGTTGGTAAAATGCTTTCGCGAGTTCGGTTTGGCCGGAAGTCAGGTGTAAGTCGCCAACGGCATTGTAATAGCCGGCCATTACATTCTGCACGGGCACTTCCCATTCGTTATAAAAAACAAAGGCAAGCGTTGCTATTAATCCACCCAGCCTGAAAGTGAAATACGGCATATTGGTGGGGTTGTACAATACTTTGTATACCGCCATGTTTTTGGCCAGCATGCCAATGAAGTTGGAGATGACATACAAAATAAAGATCAGCCCATAGCCTAGGTGGCTGAAAATAACTACATCGGCCAAGGCATCGGTTGCAGCATCGTTAGCATTGTGAAAAAGCCAGGCCAATGCGGAAAAAGACAAAGCACTCAAACCTAAATAAGCAAGAATACCGTAGGGTTCAATTTCCAGAATCGACTCAAATTGTTTCTGCCGCTGGCGCAAACCCCACAAGCCCAGTATTACCGAAACAGAAAAAAGCAGAAAAAGATCTACTGACAGAATGGATGTTTCGAGAAAGCGGAACTTGATGGCGTAGGCCAGTCCGAGGTTAACCAGGTAGATTACACTGATGATGAGAAAATGGTTGAGGCTTTTGCTAGTGCGCGCACCTTGCGACACAATGTAAATGAAGGAAGCCGGAATTTCGTGCGCAACCATAAGCGCTAATAGCACTGTTAGCACAATGCCGGCAGGCAATCCATTCACTGCCAACTGCAGTGCGGGCAAATCTGCCTTAGAGAATAAGAAAACAACAGCACCGAATAGCAGCGAAACGATGCCAAAAATTGCCAGCCTGGTTGCGAACGTAAGCCACCGCGCAAAGTAATGAATATAAAAGCCGGTGAGTACGTATATCGTAAGCGTTACGATGGTGAACAACTTCGTGGTATTGCCGAACAGCAGAAGTGTTTCCAGCCTCAGGCTCACGATAAACAAGATCAGCAACCCTGTGCAGATGAGATAATAGAAGCGTCCCAACGTGGTAAATACCGCGGGGAATACCACGAGTGTGGCAAGCAGGAAGAAAAAATAGACGTACCCACTCCATACCGGAACCTGCAAAGGGCTACCCAACCATCGTTCGAAAAGCACATAGTTGTTGCCAGGTACGGCTAACTCAATAATTCCTTTCTGAAACCGGTGTGCGGGTATTTCTATCAACTCCACCTCTTGGATGAGTTGGGGCGTAATGGACGGGGCGGGCGAGGGAATGTAGAAAAACCAAAAGCTTGCAAAAGCACATGAGAACATGAATCCCAAGGCCAGCAGTACATAACGGTTGGCTGGGGACCAGTCACTCCAGAAATAAAAACCTTTATTCAACATGAGGTGTCAATTCCGACTTATTACTCCAGTACTTTTGGCACCAGAAAGAAGTCTTCATTTTTTTTAGGGGCATTGCGCAGCGCCTCTTCGTGCGGCAGATGTTGTTTCACTTCATCTTCACGCAAAGAATTGATTTCATGACTCATGGTGGTAAGTGGCTCTACCCCGTCTGTATTTACCTCATTGAGTTTTTCTACAAACGAAACTACGGCTGTCATCTCTTTCAGTAGTTTGCTTTCATCCTCAGGCTTCACTTCCAACCTGGCCAGGTGGGCTATCTTATGCAGCGTTTGTTGGTCTATGTTCATGGTGCTTGTTCAATTCAGTTTGGATTACTTCAAAAACCTGGTGCTTGAGTAAGTCAATATCCTCCATGCCCAGGTCCTTCGTTTCAATGGGTTGGTGAAAAATCACACTCACCGTTCCAAAAGCCAATCTTAGCTTTTTCTTGTCGGGCAAAATTATCCAATTATCAGGAATGGTAACGGGCACAATGGCTATTTGTTTTTCAATAGCAGCACGAAATGCACCATCTTTAAAGCGCGCCATCTGTGGCGGGTGGTGGGTTACGATGCCGCCCTCCGGATAAATAACCAGGCTCTTACCTTCATCCAATGCTTTCAACGACTGCAACAGGGTATTGAACTTGCTTTTCAAGCGGGAGCGGTCTACCGTGATGTGCAGCTTCCGGTACATAAACCCAAAAAGGGGTACACGTTCCATATCGTTTTTGCCTACAAAGATGGTGTTGTGTGGATTGAGCCCCATGGTGGGTATATCGAGGTAGGAAAAATGATTGGGACAAAAGATGTATTGCTTTTTAGAATCGAGGGAGCCGCGCAGCTCTACCCGAAACGGCAGAAAGGAAAGCGTAAAAAACAAACGTGCCCACCAGCGATTAATGATGCCCACTAAATGGAACTGAGAAGGGAAAAGAATGGGGATGAGCAGGGGCCAGAAAAAGAAAATGAATAGAATACAAAATACAATGGCGCTGTAGGTGGTATGGAGCGCGCGGAATGGTGCCATTTACAATGAAAAACTTCGTAGGGAGTCTATTCTTTTGAAACCTTTTCTGTCTTGGGTTGCCAGGGTAAGATCAATTTAAAGGCTATCGCCTAACTGAGGTGACGGGAAGCCTTATCGCCTTTTCTGGCACAATGCTGACCATGAAAATTTAAGGATAATCTTTTTAAAGTTCTCTGGTCAAAGATAATTCAACAATTCTAGTATAACTATGGTGTCCCGGGTTTTCATTGCCTGTTTATCCCGCTATTCTTCGGAATCAGGATGATTTCTTTTTGCCTGCCGTCAAGGTAGCGAAAGCCGGTTTCATCAAAGTAACCATCTTCTTCCAACTGTATGCGTATGTCTTTCTTCCACTCGGGTATGTTCACCGTGCAATTCAACTCAATGGAATAGGCTGTGTTGTAATGCAACGGATAGTCGCCTGTATGGGGCACACCGCCCTGCATATCCCACATGCCAATGGTGGTGCCTGCCGCGTGACCATGAAAACCAATGGGGTGTGTGTAAATGGAAGGAGTAATGCCTTCTGCAAGGGCCTGCTCGCGGCTGGCTTTTAGTATATCGTTGCCGGTGCGGCCTTCTTTGAAGTTGTTGGTAAGTATATCTTGTAACCGGTTTCCTTTCTTGAAAGCTTCACGAAGAAATACAGGTGCTTCGGTTTCGCCCGCCTTCAATACGTAGGCGTGCTGCTGGGTGTCGGTATTTAAGCGCAGGTAGGTGATGCCAAAATCCACATGCAGAAAATCGCCCGGAAGAATGACCAGGGGCTGTGGCCGCTTAAGTGTTATGGCATCGGGTTCGTTGCGCTGTACAGAAACAGAAGGATGGAACCATGTATCTAACTTTAGCTCTTTGATGCGCTCGCGGTACCACCACACAACATCCTCTGTGGTGGTAACCCCCGGTTGAATCACACGGTCAGAAAAGCCTTCCTGTATGATTTCGTGTGCAATGCGGCAAATCTGCGGGTAGATGGCCATCTCTTTTTCCGTTCGGGTTTCCAGCCAGCTAACGGCCAGCTTTTCTGCCGAAGTAACTTTTGTCTGCAGGTTTTTGGGAAGCACGCGCATCAGGTTATCGAAATCGTTGGAAGTTAGTCCATCGGCATGGCCGTAATGCGGTGCTTTGTTGATGCCGATTTTTTTGGGATTGCGTTCGCTAATGATTTTTCCCAACTGGGCCCACTGGTCGGGGTTGGCGTCCGGGTCCCACGCACGTTTAAAAACTTTGCCCACATCGTAGCGAGCCACGGCCAGGTATTCCATTTCTTTATCGGTGCCACGGTCGAAAGCAACGAGCATGGTGGTTCTTCTGGCTGCATGCCAGGTGGCAGGCAACAACGTGCGTATTACCGGGTCTTCGTTGTACTCGCGCGAAATGATGATCCACATATCGAATCCTTCTCTGCGCATGAGCTGCGGCAGCAAATTCCGAAGCCGGTCTTCCAATAGTTCATCAACCACTTTGGCCTGGTCGCGTTGCGAAAGAATCAACTGGCCATGGCTTTGCAACACGGTAAAGAGAAGGAGGCACGATACGAGTAATTTTTTCATAAAGAGTGTAAGAATAAATGGAAATCTATGGGAAGTCTATTCACAAAGGGATACAATTTTGATGACCGGTAGAAACACTAAACAGATGTGGTGGCAAGCACACAGCGTTCATTTTTTAGGAGTTCGGCTGCTTGTTCAAGATGTATTCTGCTGCGGGCATCGTCCATTTCTTCGCGCACCTTACCGCGTATCTCTTTCATGCGCATGGCTTCGATGAAACGTTTGATGTCTTCGTTATTCTCTAAAATCAGTTTGGGCACCATGGTGGGTTTGTTATCATCGCCTTTGGCCACCATGGTAAAGAATGAAGAGTTGGTGTGTTTTGTTTCTCCGGTTTTAACGTTCAGGGCTTCAACCCGTATGCCAACAATGAGCGAGGTGCGGCCCACATAATTCACAGAAGCATGCAGCGAAACCAGCTCGCCCACTTCCACGGGTTGCAGAAATTCAACCCTGTCTACCGTTACCGTTACACAATAACTTCCGGCATGTTTGCTGGCGCAGGCATAGGCTACCTTGTCCATCAGCGAAAGCAAAATACCTCCGTGAATTTTTCCGCCAAAGTTGGCGTAGGAGGGAATCATCAATTCTGTGATGGTGGTTTGCGACTGGCGCACGGGCTTGGCAGATTCGGGCATGGGCTAACAAGTGTTATTTTAAAATTAACCTAAAAAGTTACGCCAGCCAATTGTTTTGGTGGGCCCTCCAAAAATAGATTTGGCGGTTTCCAACGGTTTGGGCACTTCTTCGGCTTTTGCCTAAACCCCACGTGCAGAATTTCGTAATGCATTGAACTTACCCAACCATCTATGACGCACTGGATCAAACTCGCGCTGGCGGGTGTGTTGCTTACGTTCCATCCGCTTTGTGCCCAGCAAAAGGCAGACAGCCTGCGCCAGGTACTGGCAACGCTTCAGAGAAAAGATACCAACCGGGTGGCTGTGCTGAACAAACTGGCCTACGAGCTGGTGTTCACCCAGCCTGCCGAATCAGAATTGTTGGCAAACGAATCAATCGAATTGGCCGATCGGCTCGACTTTCACCGGGGTGTGGCGCACGGTTACCAGGTGCTGGGCATCGCACACGACATACGCGGCAATTACCAGCAGGGTATTGAAGCCAACCAGGCGGGGCTGGAGCGGATGCAGCGGTTGGATATGAACAACCGAACCATCAAAGAATTATATGGAGCCTTGTTGAACGGCCTGGCGCTCGGGTATTACCATCAAAGCAGCTACCAAAAGGCGTTGGAAATTTTTCTCGATGCCCTGCGCGTGGCCGAGGAGTTGAACAACAAAGTGCGTTTGGCCAATGTGTACAACAACATAGGCCTGGTCTACCACGATCTAAAAGACTTCGACAAGGCGTTGGATTATTACAAAGATGCGATGCGCGTTGCCGATGAGGCAGGGGCCCAAAATATTTCGGGCAGGGCCGCCAACAATGCAGGCCTGATACTGCGCGAGAAAGGCGATCTGAAAGAAGCGCTACGGTACTATGAACTGTCGTTGGAATCGAAAAAGAAACTGGGCGATGACAATGGCATAAGTGCTACGTACCAGAACATGAGTGTGATTTACAAATGGCTGAATGATTTACCCAAAGCCCTTGACTATGTAGACCGCGCCATTGAAATAAAAACCAGGCTGTCCGACAAGCTGGGGCTGGTGCAGGCACAGGATACAAAAGCCGATTTGCTGATGATGCAAAAGAAGTTTGGCGAAGCACAAAAGCTGATTGCCAACAACCAAACGCTGGTAGGGCAGATGGGAACACGCGAGCCCCTATTATTGGTGTACGATGCCTACGCAACATTGTATCGTGAGCAGGGCCAGTTCGACAAAGCCCTGGAGTGGTATGTGAAGAAGACCGAATTGAACGACAGCCTCTTCAATGAAGCCAAAAGCAAACAAATTGCAGAATTGGAAACCAAATATCAGGTAAAGAAGAAAGAGCAGGAGATAGAAAGGCTGGAGAGTGAGCGCGAATACCAGAACCTGCGGCAAATCATTTCCATTGCCCTGATTGCGGTGTTAGTTGCTTTCATTGCCTTGGGATGGTTATGGTTTTCGCAAAAGCAGAAGCAAGACAAATTGTATTTTGAAGCACAGCAGGCGCTGGCCCGGGCCGAGATTGTAAATGCCCAGTTGCGCGAAGAAGAATTGAAGAAAGAACTGGACTACAAGAACCGCGAGCTTACTTCGTATACGGTGAACTTCATACAAAAGAGCAAGCTAATGGAGGAGATGAAGGAAACCCTGAGAAACCTGAAAGAAACACCCGCCCATGAAGTATCGAAAAAGATCGTTGAAATCAACAAGATCATCGACTCGAACTACCAGGTAGACAAAGAGTGGGAGGACTTTAAGCGACACTTCGAGAAGGTGCATCCCGATTTCTTCGACCAACTGAAGCTACGGTTCCCCGACCTTACCGGCAACGATCTGAAGCTGTGTGCCCTGCTGAAGCTGAACATGAACATGAAGGAGTCGGCTAAAATTCTTGGCATTTCGCCCGATAGCGTGAAAACAGCCCGGTACCGGTTGCGCAAAAAACTCAACCTGGCCAAAGAAGAGGCCCTTTTCGATTTCATGTTTAAAATCGAGAACGACCCCGTGGTGGCCGAGTAAAACGGGCGTGGAGCCAAAAATGCAACAGAAAGAGGGCTTTTGTCCAAATTTTTTTAACGTGTTAACCTTTTGTACACGCCCTGGATTAGTCCGAGGCGTAACCACTTTCGTTTCTTTGCACCGTGAAAGCGGTACAACAACGGAAGAGGACAAGCAAATGGCGCTACTCGCTCATTGTGGTGGGTGTGGCCGTGGCTGTGCTCTGCCTGCTCTCGCTCAGAGCCCAATCGGGTTCTGAGAAGCCTAAAAGCCGCTTTGGGATTGGCTTTGTGGCGCGCTAATATTTTTAGGTTTAATCCACGGATGTTAATGGAATGCGTTGGCTGAGTGCACGGAAGCGCCACAGCATGGCGAGGGCCGTAAGGGTAAGCCCGATCAATAGACCCGTCCAGATGCCGGGTGCACCCCAATGCAGTTGAAAGCCCAGCACATAGCCCAGCGGCAACCCGATGATCCAATAGGCAGCAAAGATGAGCAGCGAGGGCACTTTTACATCTTGTAAACCTCGCAGGGCACCTATGCACACCACCTGCATGCCATCGCTCAGTTGAAACAACCCGGCAATGATGATGATCGGCCCTGCAATTTCCAGCACAGCCAGATCAGCGATGTACAACCGCGGCAAAAAAGAATGACCCGCAATAAAGACGATGCCCCACAGCAACATCAGCGCAAGGGCCATGCCCAGCAATACATAGGCAGCTCGTTGCATCGATTGCCTGTTGCCGCGGCCCAGCTCTTGGCTCACGCGTATGGTGGCTGCTGCGGCCAGGCCAGAGGTGGTCATGTAGCTGATGGTGGCCAGGTTAATGGCAATCTGGTGGGCGGCCAATGCGTGCGTGCCGAGCCAGCCCATCATCACCAGCGAAAAATCGAAAGCGGCCACCTCGAAAATAAACTGCACCCCGGCTGGTATGCCCAAATGCAACATCTTGTTAAGAAGTTTGCGACTATAGTTGCCGGGCACAAAGGCTGCGCGGTATTTTCTGAATGAGCGATACCCGTAAACAAAGGCGGCTAGCCCCAGCGCCATCGCTACCCTGGAGGTAAATGTTGCCCAGCCTGCACCGTTCAACCCCATGGCGGGAAACCCCGCGTGTCCATAGATCAGCAAATAGTTGAGCCCTATGTTCAACAGGTTGCAGCACAACACCACCACCATAGGTACCCACGTGTTCGACAAGCCCTCCGAAAACTGGCGGAAAGACTGAAAGACCATCACCGGTATAATCGAAAAGGTGATGATTTCGAGATAGGGAATGGCGAGCGCCACTACCTCGGGTGGCTGGTTGATATAGTAAAGAATATTTTTGCCAAAGAACACCACCACACAAAGTACCAGGCTGGTACTGATGTTGATAGCCAGTCCGTGGCGCAACGTCTCAACTACCTGCAGGTCGTTCTTTTCGCCATCTGCCGCTGCTACCAGCGGTGTAATGGCGTAAGACACGCCAATGCCAAACAGCAGCAGCATGTTGAAGGCTACATTCGCGAGACCGGCTGCCGCCAATTCAGTAGCGCCCACATGGCCAACCATCACATTGTCGGCCACGCCCATCATCACATGCCCCAGTTGGCTGAGCATAACGGGGTAGGCAAGCAAGAAGCTTTGGCGAATATCTGCGCGGTAGGTGTGAAGTGATGTCACAATAATGGGTTCAGCGTGTAGGTGAACTCAGAGCGGTAACGGGTATCCTTTCATGAAGGCTACCTTCAGTAGCCCCATCACACTGAGGCTGTCGGTAATTTCGCCCCGTTGCACCAGGTGAAGGGCTTCCGTAAAAGAAATTTTTTTCACCTGCATATCGGCTTCCGTATCTTCCAATTGTTTGTCGCCTTCGGTTAAACCTTCGGCCAGGAAAATAAAACCTTCTTCATCGCTTACCGAATTCGACAAGTGCGTGCGCTGTATCAACGTCCATTTTGCTGCCTCCAGGCCTGTTTCTTCTTTGAGCTCCCGTTGTGCCGAAGTAAGGGGGTCGGTATGCAATGGCCCGCCACCTTCGGGAATCTCCCAGCTCCAGCTATTGAGTGTATAGCGCCATTGGCCCACCAGCCAGGTGTTGCCGTGTGCATCCAGCGGCACAATACCAATAGCTTTGTTTTTGAAATGCACTTTGCCGTAGATGCCCGGTTTGCCAGCCGGGTTCAGCACCTGGTATTCGGTTACATTGATCCACGTGTTATCGTACTTTTCTTGTGCCGATAGCGTGTGCCACGGATTCTTCATAGAAAGAAATCTTTGGCGGACAAGATTCAAAATTTAATCGACAATTGCGTGGAGCCTTCTTGAATTTTGACTGCTGAATCTTGATTTTTGGGTTAGATGTTGCTTTCGTCTTTCACAACAGATTTAGTAGAGGCCGGCTGCGATGAGGTAGGTCGCGGATGTTTGGCGGGCCCGGTGGTGGCGGCAGCCGTTATTTTGCCGAAGCAGTATCAACATGAGTTGCTGAACGACTCCAAGCAGTTATCGAAAGAGGAGCGCTACAGCCTGAAGGCCGACATTGAGCGCGATGCTTTGGCGTGGGCCATTGCAGAAGTGAGCAGCGAAGAGATCGATCAAATCAACATTCTGAATGCTTCCTTTAAGGCTATGCACCTGGCCTTGGATCAGTTGCGCATACGCCCCCAAATGGTGCTGGTGGATGGCAACCGGTTTAAGCCCTATGGCGATGTACCTTTCGAGTGCATCATTAAAGGTGATGGTGTTTACCTATCCATAGCGGCTGCCTCTGTGCTGGCCAAAACCTACCGCGATGAGTTGATGGACAAACTGGCGGTGCAGTACCCGGGCTACGGATGGAATACCAACGTAGGTTACCCTACCGAAGAACACCGCGATGGCATACGTCAACTGGGTATTACACCCTACCATCGAAAAACATTTCAATTGTTGCCAAGTCAGTTAGAGCTGTTTGAATGAGCTACTAAGGGTGTCTTTGTATGTTGTCTTCTTTGTAACAGGGGTTTTTTGGCCCACTTTCCCGGGGCTTGGCGCCTCATGCGCAGTAAATACTACCACTTGCTCATTGGCGGTGGCTTTCAAGGCCGCCAGCCCCCATCTTTGCATCATCTCATAAGGTTTGGGTAAGGTGAAATTGCCCGGTTGGCAGAAGGTCGACCGGGCTTTTCTTTTTCAGAAGAATTGGAACTCAAGAACTATTTTTGCCGGC
Source organism: uncultured Ohtaekwangia sp. (assembly GCA_964429845.1). Classification (GTDB taxonomy): domain Bacteria; phylum Bacteroidota; class Bacteroidia; order Cytophagales; family Cyclobacteriaceae; genus ELB16-189. The sequence goes on along the minus strand of CAYSCT010000001.1, from coordinate 503,593 downwards.
AATAGGGTTACGCTTTACACCTATGTGCCTCATCTTCTTTTCCATCAACAACCACCCCACCTACAAACTGGTGGTTGCAGCTAACCGCGATGAATTCTACCATCGCAAAACAGCACCGGCTTCGTTTTGGTCTGATAAGCCCCATATTTTGGCCGGTCGCGATCTTGAGGCGCATGGCACCTGGTTGGGCATCACCACCGGTGGCAAGATCAGCCTGCTCACCAACTACCGCGATCCGAAACATATTAACCCGTCTGCGCCTTCGCGCGGCCAACTCGTGTCCGATTTTCTGGAGAACGGCCTTTCGGCTGAAGAATACATGCGTGCCATTGCGCCCCTATCTACCCGATATAATGGGTTCAACTTACTGGCCGGCACACCCGATGCACTGTGGTACCTTTCCAACTACGCATCGGGAGCGCAAAAACTCACCAACGGCTTATATGGGCTGAGTAATCACCTGCTGGAAACACCATGGCCCAAGGTGCAACGCGGGAAAGAGAAAATGAAGGCCGCGCTGGCGCAAGACCGTATTGAACCCCAGAACCTTTTCGATTTGCTTTATGACGAGGAGCGGCCCCCCGATGAGCAATTGCCAGACACGGGTATCGGGCTTGAGCGTGAGCGCGCACTGTCCTCCATGTTCATCAAAACCCATAACTATGGTTCGCGTTGTTCTACCGTTATACTGATCGATAGAAACAACCGGGTATTGTTTACGGAAAGGGTGTACCATCTGGAAACTTTTGCGTTTCAAGACCAGACCTTTGAATTCGTTATCGATCAGTGAATCACCAATCGCCTCGTTACACCACCTTCCGACTTAATGATGTACACACCGGTGGGCACATCGGCTAAATCTAAATGGTCGGTATTCATTACCTGCCTAACCACCACGCCCTGCGAGTTGATCAAAGCAAAATTTCCTTTCTGACTCAGAAACACTGTTTCATTTTTTACCGCTGGGTTTGGCCAAACAGTTAATTGATAGGTCGGTTCAAAAAAGATTGATACTACCGAAGAATAAGAACCTGACCCATCGAAATCCACTTGCTTTAACCGGTAGTAGGCTGTGCCGGTAATAGGTGCAGTATCATCGAATTTGTATTCCATCCGCTCGCTGGAGGTTCCTGCCCCCTTTTGTGTAGTAAGCGTTTCAAACTCAATTCCGTCTGCCGAACGCTGCACTTCGAAGTAATCGTTGTTAATTTCTGAAGCGGTTATCCATTGTAACCTCACACTATTCGATATCCGCGAAGCAGTGAAAGACAATAATTCAATGGGCAACGGATTCGCCAATGAAGTGGTACTGAGTGCTATGGGGCTAAAGGCTGAAATGGCGTTAGAGGTGATGGTTCCCGTGGCAACCGTTCCGGTGGTGCCTGCATTGCCATGATCTACCCACTGACTGCCGTCAAATCTTGCTACGCGTAACGTGGCCAGGTCGCCCACGTAGGCCCCCGTACAGTCAGACGAATTCCAACCGATGGTAACCGCCACGCTGGATGTGCCTGAGGTACGATCAAGCGTCCAGTATTCGCAGCCGCTTACAATAAGCAGCGGGCTCGCCAGCGTGGAGCCAAATGCCTGTGGTGCAAAGAAGTACTCGGCTGTAAACGCATTGGTAACAACCGAGGGAGCAGATATTCCAATGGCCCTGAAGATGCCATTATCTCCTGTAGGGAATGTGAATGCATCGTTACCGGTTTTTCGTACCGGTCCGTCTACATGGCTTGTGTTGCTGCCTCCGGATACCGTAGCGTTGTCGGCAAAATTGATAAAGTTAGTAGCCGTGGTGTTGAGCACCCCGGTTGTAAACGTAGCAGAGGTTGAGATGTTGACATCGGTATTCAGCGAAACACTGCCCGCTGTTTTGTTCATCAACAGCCTTCTGAATGTGGGTGATGCGGTACCAAGACGGTTAACCGTTTGATTGGCACTGCCGGCAAATGATAGCGTACCGTTGTTTGCGCCAAACGTAATCGAGGAAGATCCATTCACGGATATGTTGCCGTGAAAGGTGCTGGTGTTGTTGAAGGCTGGCTGTAGGGTGCCGCTTGCCTGGTTGAAGACAACGTGACCGGTGAAGTTGTCTGCCGCCACGTTAGCAAAGCGAAAGATGCCGGTTCCGGTGTTGCTAAAAGTAGAATTTCCACCAAAGGTATTGCCTCCATCACTGGCATCAAGGGATGCACCCGTTTTAGTAATCTGGTTGTTGGCCCCGTTGAGGGTAACGCCATCCAGAAAAACGCGCGGAGCGTCTACTGTTAAGTTTCCATTCCACTGGGAAGAGACACCGCTTCGGAAGGTCGCAGCGCCAGTTAGCGTTAGACTTTGTGCGGTAGCACCCAACTGAGTAAATCGCTGCAGCCGCAATTCCCCTACTGAAAATCCAGTGCCACCAACCGTTATGACACTACCACTGGCCAGTGTTGAACTGGCGCCCGTTGCTTCACCGAAGTAAATACCAATTCCACCCGTGCTATTTACCTCTATGTTGTTATTGAAAGCAGTGTTGCCTTGATATGCTACACGCACGTTCGAACTTCCGTTGTTTGTGATCGACAACGCTCCGTTGTAGGTGCTGCCGGTTGTTAATTCCATCAACAGGTAGCTTGATCCACTACAAATCAACTGCGTGGCGCCATTAAAAGTATGTCCACCATCGGTGCGAAGAAACCCTGAGCCACTATTGCGGATGGTTGTGCTTGATTCGAACAGACACGCGCCCGTGCCTCCATTGTCGCCAGCGCCCGTTTTGGTAAGGGAGACGGTATTGTTATATGTACCTGCGTTGATGGTGAGACGGGGAGCCGAAAAATCAACCGGCCCGTTAAAGGTTACGCTGGGCCCGAGTGTGATGCCGGCAGTTCCTGTAAATGCAAGTGTCTGGGAAGCTGTGCCACTCTGTGTAAAGCGCCTCAGGCGTAATTCGCCCAAACTAAAGCCGAGGCCTCCAACTGAAATCGTCCTTCCGCTGGCAAGCGTAGCCGTTCCTCCTCCGCTTTCGCTGAAATAGATGCCGCCACCAGCAGTAGAATTTACGACAAGATTTCCATTGAACACCGTGCCCACCACATTCTCGGCCATGCGGATAGTAGACGACCCTGTGTTGGTCAAGGTTAGATCGCCATTGAAAGTGTCAAGCGCAGTCAACGCGAATCTGAACCAGCCGGCACCTGAGTTAGCAATAGTGGTGGGTCCGTTGAAAATATTACCGCCATTGCTGTCGTTGTTGGTGGCCCCGGTTTTCTCAAGGTAGGTAGTACCATTAAAGGTGGTGCCATCCAATGCAAACTGCGGTGCCCGGAAATCGATAGTGCCATTGAAGGTGACAGCAGGCCCTACCCGCAACAAGGCAGTGCCGGTTAGCAGAAGTGTTTGTGGAGCCGAGCCCGTCTGAGTGAATCTGCGGAAGCGAAGTTCACCGCTGCTATAACCCAAACCACCTACCAGTAGCGAGGCCCCCGCACCAAGGGTGGCGTTGCCTGTAGTATTATTGGCAAAATAAACCCCACCGCTTCCCAACGTAGAGTTGAAAGTAATGTTACCGTTGAACTCGTTGCCGGGTACGTTGTGCGCCAGGTAAACAATGCTCGACCCGGTATTGGTTACTGTAAGAGAGCCGTTGAACACATCGGCCGCTGTGTTGGCAGTAAGCAGGTAACCGCTGCCAGCGTTGACCAGCGTAGTGGTGCCCTGGAAGATGTTGCCACCATTACCATTATTGTTATTAGCACCATTTTTTTCGATGTAGGCTGTTCCTTCGAACCGTGTGCCATTCAAGAGTATTTGGGGTGCCCTAAAGTCAACATCTCCGTTAAATATGGAAGATGGTCCTAGGGTGAGGATGGCGATTCCGGTGAGATTGAGCGCTTGAGCTGTGCTGCCCACTTGCGTAAATCGCAATAGTCGGATGTCTCCGCTGATCACGCCCGATGTACCCACCCCGATTGTTCGGGTATCGGCCAAGGTGGAAGTACCGGCCGTATTGCCGAAGTAGATGCCACCGCCAAAAGTGGAGTTCAATTCTATCGACCCGTTGAATTGATTGCCCGCAGCGTTGTCGGCCATTCTTATAGTGGAGGAACCGGTGTTGATAAGTTCAAGGTTGCCATTAAAAATATCCGCAGAGGTGCTGGCAGTTAACAGGTAGCTACTGCCAGAGTTAACAATCGTAGCATCCGCATTAAAAATGTTTCCTCCCGTGCCGTCATTGTTCGTGGCTCCATTTTTTTCTAGGTAAGTAGTGTTTTGGTACGTAGCTCCATTCAAAAAAAGCTGAGGAGCAACAAAGTTAACTTCGCCTTCAAACAGTGAGTTGGGACCAATGAGTAGCCTCGCTGTTCCGGAAAGCGTTACCGACTGGTTAAAGGTTGAGCCTACCTGGGTGAATCTCCGCAAGCGAAGATCGCCTGTGGTAAAACCTCCTGCGCCCACGGTGAGGTTGGCATTGGTAAAAGTGGACGCACCCGTGGAACTATTACTGAATAAAATCCCAAGAGCACTCCCGGTATTGTTTAGGGTGATATTGTTGTTGAACTGATTTCCGGCAACATTGTGAGCCAGGTAGACATAGTTGCTTCCCGAATTTGTTACCGTAAGTGGTCCGTTGAATACATCGGCCGCTGTGTTGGCCGTTAGCAGGTAGCCACTGCCGCTGGCTACCAGCGTTGTGGTGCCATTGAAGATATTCCCTCCGGTTCCATTGTCATCTCCGGTTCCATTCTTTTCCAGATAGGCAGTGTTGTTGTAAGTAGCCCCATTAAGCAGTAACCGGGGCGATACAAAGTTGACGGTTCCGTCAAAAGCTGAGTTGGGCCCCACCCGCAAAATCGCACTACCCGATAGCGTGAGGTTATTGGCAAAGGCACCCGTTTGCGTAAAACGGTAAAGGTTGAGCGAACCACTGGTGAAGGTAGAAGAACTGATCCCTCCATTCGATAGTGTAGAACTACCGTTAGTGCCATTGTTGAAAGTAACTCCTGAGGAGCCGCCCGAGTTAGTGATAGAAATGCCGTTGTTGTAGGTCGCGGTACCGTTCTCACCCATAATCACGGCAGTACCCGCATTGGTGTTAATAATATTGATATTGACCGTTCCTCCGAAGGCGGCACTTGATCCGTTGCCATATAGGAAGCGATGATCACTTTCGATGGCGCCAAGGCAATTGATGGCAAAATTCCCCGCCACACTGATTGCGGAAGTTCCGTTCTCGGCAATCAAATACGACCAACTATCTGTTCCGCTCGTCTTGTTCGAGTTCAGAGTAAGGTCGCTGGCGAATGTGGTGGTTTGGCCCGGGTGGTTGTGGGCGAAATAAATGCGATAGCCACCCGTGTTGTTGAAGGTCGTTGCACTTAAAAACTCATCACGGCTTCCATTGCCAAGTAGCAGGTAACCGGTACCCGAATTGGTTATGTTGGTTACACCCGAAAAAATATTGCCGCCATTGCCAATATCATCTCCTGCTCCGGTCTTTTCTAAAGTAACTATGCCACTGTAGGTACAGCCATTCAATTGAAGCCGGGGTGCAGTAAAGGTTACGTTGCCTCCAAAAGCGGACGAAGGCCCCACTGTTAGCGCTGTTGTGCCCGAGAAAGCAGTGAGTACTTGTGGAGTGGTGCCAATTTGTGTAAAGCGCTGAAGCGTTAATGTTCCGGCCGAAAAGCCTGAGCCTCCGATTGATACCGTATATCCGTCTGCAAGGGTGGCAGTGGCACCACCGGATTCACAAAAGATGATGCCGGTGCCGCCCGTACTATTCACAATAATGTTGTTATTAAAAAAGGTATCTCCGGCATATGCCACACGAATGTTAGAGGAATTGGTGTTATTAAAGGTAACGGTACCATTGTATGTACTGCCTGCCGTTAATTCAAGTAGAAGATCGGCCGTGGCATTGTTGGTAATGGTGGTTGTGGCACCAAAAGAATTATTTCCGCTGGTGCGCAACTGGCCCGTGCCGTTGTTCACAATGGTAGTGGTGGATAAAAACACATTGTTACCGGCCCCGGTGTCATTGTTGGCTCCCTCCTTTTCGATGTATGCGGTGCCACTAACCGTAACTCCATCCAGAAAAATGCGGGGCGCCCTCAGGTCTACATTGCCACTAAATGCCGTGGCGGGTCCTACTCTCAAAATGGTAGTGGTGCCGCCTAGGTCTAAGTTAACGCTGGCACCTCCCATTTGGGTAAATCGGTAAAGATTCAGACTCCCTGAATCAAACCCCGACACAATGGAAAAATTACCTGTGCTTTGCACCGAAGAGGCTGAAGTGCCGCTGTTGAAGGTTACACCATTGGACCCTCCTGTGTTGGTGAGCGTGATGTTGCCATTGTAAAGTGACGTACCAGTCGCCCCCATCGTGATGATGGTAGATGCATGGGTGTTAGTATTGTTGATGATGAGGTCCCCGTTGAGTGTCAGTGTGCCAGTTCCGTTCATAAAGCGGTGGTCACTCCTAAGTGTGCCGCCACAATTGATCACCAAGTTGCCATGGATGGTGATGCTGCTGTTATTGAAATCGCCTACCAGAAAAGACCACGTATCTGCTCCTCCTGTTTTGTTAGAATTAAGTGTAAGCCCATTGGCAAATGTGGTGGTTTGCCCATCGTGGTTATAGGCCAGGCGAATCCGATAGCTGCCTGTGTTGTTGAATACGGCAGCGTCATTGAACGTGTCGGCCGCACCATTGCCCATGAATATCTCCGCTGTGCCGCTGTTGGTGATGGTGGTGGGGCCATTAAATGTGTTGCCTGAACTTGAGTTGTCAGTGGCCCCTGTTTTTTCGAGTGTAACGCTACTCTGGAAGGTACTGCCCGACATGAAAAGCTGGGTCGCAGCTCCCGTAACGGCACCACCAATGTTGGCGTTTGCGAAACGGAGAATAGCGGTGCCCGTTAGCGGGAGGGAGAGTGGAGCCGCACCGGCTTGTGTAAAATTTTTGAAGCGAAGCTCGCCTGCGCTGAAGCCGGCTCCTCCGATGATAACGGTGTTGCCTGCTGTCATATTTACAAGCCCGCTGTTGTTTCCGAAGATCACACCATCTGTTGAACTGGTTACCGTCACATCCGATCCAAAGGATACGTTTCCATCCTGACCCACCCAAAACTGGGCTCCGTTAGATGCGTTAGAATGGAACAGTACAGGGCCGTTGAATGTGGTGCTGCTGCCGGCAGCGTAGCTGATGTGTACATCGCTGCCGTTGCCTCCATTATCAAAGGTTACAGTGCCGTTGAACGTTACCTCGGCTGTGCCGAAGCGGGCAATTTGAATCCGATTTTGGATGTCGGTTACGCTGGTATTGGTAAAGGTTACATTGCCATTAAATACATTACCCGCATTGTCTTCACCAATGCGAATGCGATAGCCCCCGGAATTGTTGAAGATCGCGTCAGCCATCCAGATATCACCGGCATCGGCCGCGTTGCTGCCGGTTACAAAGTCGCCACCCGGGTTGTTCAGGGTAAACAGCCCGTTGAAAACATTTCCCCCACGCGAGTTATCAGCGAGTGTTCCGGTTTTGGTGACGGTGACGGCCTGAAAGCTGCTGCTATTAAAGATGATGGAGGGCGTAGTGGCTGTTAAGCCTGCATTGAATGTGGAGACTGGCCCTAGCGTTAAGGTGGCTGTGTTGTTGCCCGCGAGGGTAATGTTTTGGGCTGTACTACCCATTTGGGTGAGGCGTGCCAAGGTCAGGTCTCCGCACCCTGCACCTCCAAAGCCCGCCACTGAAATGGTGCGTCCATCGGCCAGCGTGGCACTACCTCCATTGGCCCCCACAGAAACCTCGGCAGTAGAATTATAAGTAACAGTAACGTTGCCATTCAACAGCGTGCCAGCGGCTGTGTAGGCAATCTCCAGCGTGCCTGTTCCGCCAACGGTAAGCGCCAGGGTGCTTCCAAAAATATCGGGGTTTGTTCCACCAAGCCGGAAGGGGTTATTGGAATTATTGGTTAGCGACACAGCGCCATTGAAGGTGTTTCCTCCCGTGCTGAGATCAGTTGCGTTTGCTGTCTTGGTAATGTCTACCCCGCTGCTAAAAGTGGAACCGTTGAAGAATACCCTGCCGGTACTGCCATTTACAACGGCACCGAAGGTAGTTCCGCTGAAGGTGGTGGTGCCTGTAGTGTTGAGCGTCAACGCCCCTGTACCCACACCATCTGCCAGGGTGCCAGAGGCAAAAGTATTGGTGCCGGTGGTGGTCAGTACAAAACCATTTACATCGATGGTAGAACTATAACCATTTACTGTTATACCGGCCACTGTAGGGGCAATGTCCACAATACAGTCGATGTTGCCGGCAGCGTTGAAAGTGACTGCGTCTGTTGGCCCGGGAACGGACGCGCCTCCCGGGCCACCAGATGTGGTCGACCAGTTGTCGGTATTGTTCCAGTTGTTGGTGGCCCCGGTTCCCACCCAAAAACGCTGGGCATGGGTTGGAAGGGTAAAAAAGAGGGAAACACACAGCATCCCCAAACAGATATCTCTCCTCATAAGGTGTTTGATTAAAGCCCATTTGCAACCAAAATAACCCTTGGGAGCGAGAAAATCAGGTAGATTGGTGGCAGACAGACCCAAAATTAACTATTAATACCCTTTTGGGCGAACTCGGTAATCAGAATCTTGCTTATACTAAATTCTCGCCATGACTTTGCCCTTTTCTCTGAGGCTTATTCGCTGGTTTTTTCCTAAACTGGAATCCATAGCACCCCGGCTGGCCACCCGTTTTTTTATCCGCATTTTTTTCTCACCCTTTCGGTACCCGCGCCCCGAGAAGGAGAAGCCCTTTGTGCAGTCCGCAGAAAAATGGGAGTGGCGCGTAAATAACAAACGTGTGCAAGGGTACAGTTGGGGCCATTCCCGGCAACCCTACGTGTTGGTGGTACATGGGTGGGCAGGCAGAGCTACCCAGTTCAGAAAATTTATTCCCGTTTTTAATGAAGCTGGCTATGGTGTAGTTGGCTTCGATGGACCTGCCCATGGTTTGTCGGAGGGCACGCGCACCAACATTCTGGAGTTCGAGCAACTGTTACGTCAGGTGTTTCAGCAGATGGGCCAGCCCGCAGCGGTGATTACCCACTCGTTTGGAGGCGTAGCAGCACTGTACGCCATGGCGCAAGGTCTTCCCGTTCATAAGCTCATCAATATCGCGAGCCCTACCATTGGCGATGAAGTGATTAGTACCTACCTGCGCGCCATCAACGGATCGGCCCGCACCGGGCAGGCATTCAAAGCATGGATGGTGGCAACTTACCGCAAAACCTTCGATGAGTTTTCGGGGCTGCACCTGGCCCGGCAGATACAAACGCCATTTTCGCTGCTGCTGTGGTACGATGAAGACGACAAAGAGGTAACCAAAGAACACGGTCTTGCCCTGAAGAAGGTGTTTCCTGCGGCCGAGCTGATGGTGACCAAGGGCCTGGGGCATAACCGGATTCTGAAAGACGATGCCGTTATTAGCCGTTGCCTTGCCTTTGTAAAGCAAGACTGAGGCGTAACATTCGAGGTAATTAAGCGTCTAATCATCAAAAAAATGACCGTTGAGCTTAATTTTTGCCCATATTCACTCAACTTTGAAACTTTCCGGTCGTTTTAAAGTAAATGGTAACAGAACTATTCAAAACCTGGCCCCATCTAACCGATAAAATCAGTTTATGCCTAAAATTATTGAGACTCACCACATTTCGCGCGAATACAAAATGGGCGACAACATTGTGCGCGCCCTCCAGGATATCTCTATCTCCATCGATAAAGGCGAATACGTGGCCTTCATGGGCCCCTCAGGATCGGGAAAATCTACGCTCATGAATATTGTGGGGTGCCTGGATACGCCTTCAGGGGGTACCTACATGCTCAATAATCAGATGGTGAGCGAAATGACGGAAAACGAACTGGCTGAGGTGCGGAATAAAGAAATCGGTTTCGTGTTCCAAACTTTCAACCTGCTGCCCCGTGCTTCGGCACTTGAAAATGTAGCGCTGCCGTTGATCTATGCCGGTTATAGCCGCGATGAACGGGAAGAGATGGCCATGGCGGCACTGGAAAGCGTAGGGCTGGCAGAGCGCTCACATCACAAGCCCAATGAGCTGTCGGGTGGCCAGCGCCAGCGCGTAGCCATTGCGCGCGCTTTGGTAAACAACCCCTCCATCATTCTGGCCGATGAGCCCACAGGTAACCTCGATTCCAAAACATCTTACGACATCATGAACCTGTTTCAGGAGTTGCATGACAAAGGCAACACCATTATCATGGTTACGCACGAAGATGACATTGCACACTATGCGCACCGCATTATCCGTTTGAAAGACGGATTGATTGAGTGGGATCGTAAAAATGAAAATGTAAACCGCGGTGTGCCTGTGGCAGCGCACTAAGTAATCTTTTTTGATTAACTACTATGCGAAAGGTAAAGTGTACACCGCTTTACCTTTCGTTTTTATTGCCCCATCTTTACAATATGAAGATATACACGAAAACGGGCGATGCCGGCACCACCTCTTTGTTCGGTGGGAAACGCGTGTCGAAATCGGATCTGCGGATTGACACCTACGGAACGGTAGACGAACTGAATGCTTTTGTAGGTCTGCTGCGCGATCAGGAAGTCAATCAAAAAAGAAAAGAAATCCTTGCAGAGATACAAGATCGCCTCTTCACCATTGGCTCGATGTTGGCCACGGAGCCTGGCAATACCAAAGTAAAAATACCCACCCTCGTTGAGGCTGATATTGCTTTTTTGGAAAAGGAAATAGACGCCATGGATGCTATGCTGGAGCCCATGCGTTTTTTTGTGCTGCCTGGCGGGCATGCTTCTGTTTCATTTGGGCATGTGGCACGCACGGTTTGCCGCAGGGCCGAGCGGTTGGTGATTGCATTGAATCAAGTAGACCCGGTGGCCCCGCTGGTCATCCAATACCTCAATCGCCTTTCCGATTATCTGTTTGTGCTATGTCGCAAAATGGCTAAAGAACTCCATGTGGAGGAAACACCGTGGCACCCGCGCATGTAGCCCTGCCGTTAGTTTATCTTTACTTCCTTCTCCCAACCGGTTTCCTTCAAGGCCGGGTCGTTCTCTTTTTTCAGGAAGTCTGCTTTCGATAACGATTCTGCTTCCCAGTTCAGAATGGCTTCATCGGGCACAACCGACACGGGCACCTTCCACGCGGTAGACGTTTCGTTGTATGCCAGGTTAGACTGAGAGCAATAACAACTGATGACGGACCATCGAGGCTGGTCAGACAAATTGGCTTCGCTGCGGTGCAGCAGGTTAGCATGAAATACCAGCGCATCGCCCGGTTCCAGTTCGCAATAAATCAGCGGCAAGGTTTTCAGCGCATTTTCTACCATCACCCTATCGGCACCTACCTGCTCACCGGCAAAACCATGATTTACGCGACCCAGTTTATGCGACCCTTTGATGACTTGCAAACAACCATTCTCGCGGTTAGCGGGCGTTAGTGCCACCATTACACTGATCAATTGGTCGGGAAACATGAATTGATTTTTGTACCAGTAGCCGTAGTCCTGGTGCCACTCCCAGGCGCCCCCCACGCGTGGCTCTTTTTGCATCAGCTTCGAGTGAAAGTGGCACACGGGGCTGTCGCTATCCAACAAAGGCGCTACCAGGTCGATCATACGCTGGCTGCGCGTCATGTAGCCAAACACATCGTTGCCCGGTGTAAACCACAGCGATAAGCGTGTTTTTTTGCCGGTCTGGTCGTTCAGATCGAGTGCGTTTTTTCGCATGGCATCATCTTGCAGCGCAGTTTGGTAAAGCCGGGCCACTTCAGCAGCTCCAAAAAATTTTTTCAGAATCAGGTATCCATCCTGGCGGTAGGCGGCTTGTTGTTGGGTGGTCAGTTTCATGGGCGGTTTCTTCAGTTCAGGAACTTACCACTTTTTCGGGGTATCGGCAGCAAATAATAACACCAATTGCATCAAAACTAACAGATGTTAGCCTTATTGTTGAGAAATGAATATCTTGCCTGCAAAATTCACAGAATCATGGTAGACACGATGAAAATTGAGATCCAGAAGGTGGCGAAATCGCGGTTGAGCGAGGTTGATTTCAAAAACATCCCTTTCGGAAGAGTTTATACCGACCACATGTTCATGGCCGATTACCGGAACGGCTCCTGGCAGAACTTTCGCATTATGCCCTACGGCTACATGCCCATCAGTCCGGCTACTCCCGCCCTGCACTATGGCCAGTCTATTTTTGAAGGCTTGAAGGCCTATAAAAATGCGGAAGGCGAAGCGTTGGTTTTCCGGCCGCTCGATAATTGGAAACGCATGAATATTTCTGGCGAGCGCATGTGTATGCCCGCCCTGCCCGAAGAATTGTTTATGGAGGGCATGAGTACCCTGATCAACCTCGATCGCGACTGGATACCTACAGCCGAGGGCAGTTCGCTCTACATCCGGCCATTTTTATTTTCGGCCGATGAATACATTGGCATCCGCCCCTCAGAAAACTGGACATTCATGATCATTACCAGTCCGGTAGGGGCCTATTATTCCACGCCAGTTAAGGTGAAAATAGAAACACACTTTACCCGTGCCGTTGCCGGGGGTACCGGCTACGCCAAAGCAGGTGGCAATTACGGAGGCGCCATCTATCCGGCCAAGTTGGCGCAAGACCAGGGTTACCATCAACTGATTTGGACGGATGGTGTGGAACATCAATACATTGAAGAGTCGGGCACCATGAACGTGATGTTTGTGATGAACGACACACTGGTGACTCCTGCGTTGAGCGACTCCATTCTGGCGGGCATTACCCGCGACAGTGTGTTGCAACTGGCGCGCAAGTGGGGAATGAAGGTAGAAGAAAGACGCATTTCTGTTGATGAATTGGTGGCGGGCCTGAAAAAAGGAACAGTAACGGAAGCGTTTGGCGCTGGCACGGCTGCCACCATTGCACACATTGAACTGATAGGCTACGAGGGCAACGATTACCGGTTACCAGCCGTGGAAACAAGACCTTTCTCTAACCGGGTATACAAAGAATTAGATGCCATTAAGCGCGGCCTGGCGCCCGATCCGTACGGCTGGATTGTGAAGATGTAATGAAGGCATACTTTCTGGGCAAAGCCTGTCGTTATTTGGCAACTCTGAATAGCTTTGTATCGCTTTGCGGTGGTCAACCTTCCATTCTCTTTTTCTCGCTGCGCTGCTGTTGGCAGGCTTCGTGCCTGCGTATTCGCAGAAGCAACTGATATTTCTGAAACACGAGGCCGTGGCCACTCGCTACGAAATTGGCGACTATTTCCGGTGCAAGCTGAAGAATGGCGAACACAAAGAAGGCAAGATCATCGATTTACGGGAGTTTCAGGTTATTACCACCAACGATACCCTTGACTTTATTCGGATTGGCAAGGTGCGATTAAAGCACCAGCCGGTAAACGTTACCAGTGGCATTGGCGGAGCGCTGTTTGTGGGTGGCATACTCTATTTCACCATCGACCAGTTCAATACCCTTTTTGTTGATGGTCAAAAAGGAGTAGATGGCGATGTGGTCAAATCATCGCTGGCTTTAACAGCCGTGGGCGCAGGTATGCTGTTTATCAAACCGAAATACAGAAAAACCTGGAAGTACCGGCCACGAACCATCGATTACACCTCGCCATTCTATCGGTTTTCAGGCACTTAATGCCGAGCGATCCATCCGGTTTGTCATTTATCTGTATATTTGCCACTCTTAAAAAAATATTCACATGAACAGCGACCAATTGAAAGACTTGAAGGCCCGTGTCGCGGCTTTGAGGAGGTATCTTTGACTACGATCGTAAGAAAGTAGAGATAGAAGACGAAGAACGTATTACCCAACAGAACGATTTCTGGAACAACCCCAAGCAGGCGGAGACCATCCTGAAAAACATCCGCATCAAGAAGGTGTGGACAGATGCTTATGAAAAAGTGAATAAGCAACTCGAAGACCTGGAAGTGCTTTTTGAGTTTCATGAAGCAGGCGATGTAGGCGAGGAAGAGCTGGAGCTGGAATACAAAAAAACCTTTCAGGCTGTAGAAGAACTGGAGTTCAAAAAGATGCTGAGCCAGGAGGAAGACCAACTGAGCGCCATGGTAGAAATTAACCCGGGCGCGGGTGGCACCGAAAGCCAGGACTGGGCCGATATGCTGAACCGCATGTACATTATGTGGGGCGAAAAGAACGGCTACCAGGTGAAGCAGGTAGACTACCTGCCGGGCGATGTGGCCGGCATTAAATCGGCTACGTTGGAAATTGAAGGTCCCTTTGCCTACGGCAAGCTGAAATCCGAAACAGGCGTGCACCGGTTGGTGCGCATCTCACCCTTCGACTCCAACGGCAGAAGGCACACCTCATTTGCCTCTGTTTTTGTTTATCCCGAAGTAGATGATTCCATCAACATCGAAATCAACCCGGCAGACGTAGAATTACAGACTTCGCGCTCGGGTGGTGCGGGTGGCCAGAACGTGAACAAAGTGGAAACAAAAGTGCAGCTTACGCACAAGCCCACCGGTATTGTGATTGTATGCCAGGTGGAGCGGTCGCAACATGCCAACCGCGAGAAGGCCATGCAGATGCTGAAGTCGAAGTTGTACCAGTTGGAGATGGAAAAACGCAATGCTGCGCGCGATAAAATTGAAGCGGGCAAGATGAAGATAGACTTCGGGTCGCAGATTCGTAACTACGTGCTGCACCCCTACAAGTTGGTGAAAGATGCGCGTACCGGGGTAGAACGCACCGATGCCCAAAATGTATTGGATGGCGACCTGGACGATTTCATCAAAGCCTTTCTGCTGGGTGCGCAGGAAGCCCAGGTGAGTAAGTAAACATGAGCGGCTGCCAAAAGGTGGCCGTTTTTTTATGAGAATTTTATTAGCCTTGACTTTTTTGATAGCCACGCTTCTGAAAGAAAGTGAACAAGACTGAGAAGGTATACTCTCTTCAATTTTGGCTAACGTGTCTCAGCTCGCTGCTTTTCTTTGCGAGCTTCAACATGATTATTCCCGAGTTGCCCGCTTACCTGACTGCATTGGGTGGAGCTGAATACAAAGGACTGATCATTTCATTATTTACGCTTACGGCAATGCTGTCGCGGCCTTTCAGTGGCAAGCTGGCCGATAAGTGGGGGCGAAAGCCTGTGATGATGGTGGGGGCGGTGGTGTGTTTTGTTTGTGGCTTTCTCTACCCGGTGCTCTCTTCGGTAGGGGCTTTTCTTTTTCTTCGTTTGGTGCACGGATTTTCAACCGGCTTTACACCTACGGGGCAAACCGCTTTTCTGGCCGACATTGTTCCCGCACAACGCAGGGGTGAAGCCATGGGATTGTTGGGAACAGTAAGCACCATGGGCATGGCAGGTGGCCCGGCCATTGGCGGAGTAATTGCCAATCATTTCTCACTCGAAGTACTCTTTTACTTTTCATCGGTCTTTGCCATTACTTCTGTGTTGATCTTGATAGGAGTAAAGGAAACACTGGCTGTGCGCCAACCGCTTTCAATCACCATGTTTAAAATACACAAGCGCGATTTGATGGAGCCGAGGGTGATGCGCGCCTGTATTGTCATGGGTCTCTCTGCTTACCTTTATGGCACGTTGTATACCCTCATTCCTGATTTTGGCGAGTGGGTGGGCATTAGAAACAAAGGACTGCTGTTTACCTACTTAACAGTTGCTTCGTTGATGATGCGCCTGCTGGCCGGCAAAGCTTCCGACCGTTTTGGGAGGGTGGCCGTATTAAAAGTTTCTATGAGCCTGATGGTGATAGCTGCATTGGTGATGGGCTGGGCATCGGCTAAGTGGCAACTGCAACTGGGTGTTGTGTTGTATGGCATGGCCAACGGCATGACCTCGCCCACACTTTTTGCGTGGGCTACTGATTTGAGCGATGAAAAGCACAAAGGCCGTGGGTTAGCGAGTTTGTATATTTTTATGGAGTTGGGTATTGGGGTAGGGGCCTTGGGCAGCGGACTTTTGTTTGCCAACGAAACGGCTAACTTCCCGCTTACATTTGGCGTATGCGCGGTGCTTTGCTTCTGCTCACTATTGTTTTTGTTTTCCTCGTTTGCACGTAAACCGGTTGTATGAAAACCTTCTTTCGTTATGCTTTCTTTGCAGTTGCGTTTTTCGTGCTGCTGGCAGAGTTGATTTCCTCCACTTTGCTCTACCAGGTATCTAAGCCTCTGATCATGGTTACCCTGTTAGCTTATTATCTAAGTGCTCAGCCTGCGCTACAGAGGTCGTTGGTGCTGATCATTGCGTTGTTGTTTTCCTGGGCAGGCGATGTGCTGCTGATGTTCTCTGGCGATTTGTTCTTTATACTCGGTCTCTCCGGATTTCTCTTGTCACACGTGTTTTACGTGGTGGCCTACCGGCAACACAAAAAGACCGATGGTGTAGGGTTTCTGGGCGTACAGAAGGCGCGGTACAGCTTTCCGTTTATTCTGGTGGGCACGGGTTTACTTACCATTTTATACCCCGTGTTGGGCCCTATGAAAGTGCCGGTTACGGCCTATGCCGCGGTGCTGGTAGCCATGGCATTGGCCGCATTGTTTCGCTTCGGGTTCACGTCCACGCGTTCGTTTGGCTGGGTATTAACAGGTGCTATCCTTTTTCTTGTTTCCGACTCTACATTGGCCATCAACAAATTTTTGCAGCCCGTGCCCTACAGTGGGTTGCTGATTATGAGTACTTATATGACTGCGCAATACATGATTGTGGAGGGGCTGCTCGCCCACAAGGAATAAAAAAAGCCGCCTACAAGATAGGCGGCCCTTGTTACGAATAAGCATTCCTTACAGCTTTCTTACTTTGCCGCTGCCCGAAGCGTTACTGTTTACATGCGAGGGGTTGCCTTTGTAGCTTACACTCCCGCTTCCGCTGATGGTGGCATCCAACTCCGATTTCACATTGATCTCAACATCGCCCGAACCCGAGATGCGCACCTCGCAACGGTTGGCCTCCAAGTTGGCAGCGTATACTTTTCCTGAACCGCTGATGGAGGTTTTTACTTCATCGGCCGTTCCACTGGCCTCAATTTTTCCCGATCCCGATACACCGAAAGAGGCCCTGCCTGCAATCGTCTCCGTCATGCGTACACGGCCGGAGCCGCTCACATCGCTCTTAAAATTTTTGCACTTGCCCGTCAGTTCAATACGGCCCGATCCGCTTACATCGGCCTCTACATTGCCGCTGGCATCGGCCTCAATCTTTAAAGACCCCGAACCACTCACGTTCAAATCAAGATCGGCTGCGGTAATGCGGGTTTCACCAACCAGATCGCCCGAACCGGAAACACTCAGCCCTTCAATATTGGCAACGGTGATGTAGACGTTCACGCGATCGTCCGTTCCCCAGTTCCAGTTCATCCAGCCTCCGTCTTTGCCAATCGTCAACTTACCTCCCGATACCTCGGTTTCCACCTCTTCCAGAAAGTCGCGATCTCCTTCCAGTTCTACCTTTTGTGGCGACCCCTGGCGCAGGTACAGTTTACCAGGCACACGGAACGAAATCTTCGTAAAGGTGGATACTTTACGCTCTTCACGGGTTTGGCCCACGGCCGCGTTAAAAATCAATAGGATAAGGGGGATCAGTGTATGGGCCTTTTTCATCGTTTTTTGATTTATTGCGTAGGTATAGACTTCTGTTATCTGGCAAAGGTTGCACCTAACAGATACATTTTTGTTAAAGCATGTCTGCAAAGGATAAAACCATCTTTTCGTATCGAACCATTGCCCAAAGAGGAAGCGGGCTTTACAAGGAAAAAGGGTCGCGTTTTTTGGGTTTCGCTATGCACGTGGCAGACGAAATGCAGGCCAAAAGCGAAATTGAGAACCTACGCAAAGCCTATTTCGATGCGCGGCATCACTGCTATGCGTGGATGCTGGGCGCAGACAAAGGTCGTACGCGCGCTTCCGATGATGGTGAACCCAACCACTCCGCAGGCGACCCTATTCTGGGCCAGATACGCGCAAGTGGCTTAACGAATGTGCTGGTTGTGGTGGTGCGCTATTTTGGCGGTACCAAACTAGGTGTGGGTGGGTTGATGACGGCCTACAAAGCTGCTGCCGAAGAAGCCTTAAGAAATGCAGCTACAGAGGAGCGCGAGATAATGGAGGGTATTACATTGCGTTATCCTTATCCATCCACACCCGAAGTAATGAAGTTGGTGAAGGACTACGAGTTGAAGATTACCGAACAACGGTTTGAAGAAGATTGCCTGCTGAAGGCGGAATTGTCCTTGAGAAACAAGGAAGCATTTGTAATGAAGGTGGATTTGTTGATGGCGCTGGGGTTACCGCTGAAAAAGGAATAGCAGAATGTAGCTGAGTACTATCAACGGGCATCATAATTATTTCTATTTTTCGGATTCTTTCCTCCTCTTCTGTCTATGTCAAAACAAAAAACGCCCGCGCTGGGCTTCATCTTCATTACGTTGCTTATTGATGTGGCCGGCCTGGGAATTATTATTCCCGTTATACCGCGCCTTATACAGGAGTTGACAGGTGGATCGGTGAGCGATGCCGCCCAATACGGTGGCTGGCTGATTTCCTCTTATGCGGTGATGCAGTTTGTGTGTGCTCCTATTATGGGTGGCCTGAGCGACCGCTTTGGACGTAGGCCTGTGTTGCTGGCTTCGTTGTTGGGTTTCGGGTTCGACTACCTGCTGGTGGCATTTGCCCCCTCTATCGGTTGGCTGTTTGTTGGCCGCATTGTGGCGGGCGTCTTAGGCGCCAGCTTTACAACGGCCGGGGCTTATATTGCCGATATAAGCACGCCAGAAAATCGGGCACAGAATTTTGGGATTATTGGAGCCGCCTTCGGCCTGGGATTTATTGTGGGCCCCGTAATTGGTGGCTTGCTGGGCGGGCTGGGCACACGCATTCCTTTTTTGGTGGCAGCCGGGTTAAGCTTGCTGAACTGCATCTACGGTTATTTCATTTTGCCTGAGTCTTTGAAACCCGAAAACAGACGCGCGTTCGAGTGGAAACGTGCCAACCCCATTGGTACACTTGCCAAACTCTTCAACTATCCGGTAATTGCCGGTTTGTTTGTATCGCTGGCCTTTGTATACATTTCGGCACATGCCGTGCAAAGCAACTGGGCCTACTATACCATTGAAAAATTTTCGTGGACGGAAACACTCATTGGCATTTCGCTGGGCGTGGTGGGTATTGTTTCGGCTGTGGTGCAAGGCGGGCTTATCAGGGTAATTATTCCCAGACTGGGTAATGAAAGAAGCGTGTATGTAGGCCTGGGGTTGTATGCAGTAGGGCTAACATTCTATGCATTTGCCACACAGGGTTGGATGATGTACGCCATTACCGTGGTGTATTGCCTGGGCGGTATTGCCGGGCCGGCTTTGCAGGGTATTATGTCGGGTATTGTACCTCCCAATGCACAAGGCGAGTTGCAGGGCGGCTTTACCAGTTTAATGAGTGTCACTTCCATCTTCGGCCCGCTGATTATGAATAATTTGTTTGCCTTCTTTACTGATGCCGCTGCCCCGGTTTATTTTCCCGGTGCGGCCATGCTGTTGGGAGCCGTGTTAATGATCATCAGTTCTTGGCTGGCCCGCAGAACGTTAAAGGCGGGCAAAGTCTCAGCATAATTGCGGAACGAGATAAGTTACCGGTAGTTGGCCAGCTTCCGGTAAATTTCCAGGCATACCCAGGCATCGGTAGCGGCATAGCTCACTTGCTTGGCGTCAAGCCTTTCTGCTTCCCAATTGCTGGTTTGGGCGCTTTTCGAAATACGAAAGCCGAGCAACAAGGCCGTTAGTTTCTTCACGCTTTCCACTTCGTAACCAGCTTGCCGTGCTATGTCCGACAGTTCTATAAAACCCTTCGGCTCGAAACGCTTCATCCGCTGCAGTGCCTGTATGTCATCGCGGATGCCAACTCCCGCTTTTTCGATATGGTGGCTTTCAAGAAAATCCACTATTTCATCGGTAAGGCCCAGCGATTTGATGCGCAGCAGAAATACTTTCTTTTCCTGGGCAATCTGCATTAAGGCTACCTGGTGGCGTTGGCCGCGAACAAAAACAGGTTTTGTTTCGGTATCGAAGCCAACAACTTTTTGGTCGGCCAGTTCCCGGAAGGCTTCGTTCAGGGTATTGCGGTCTGTTATCAACGTTACCTTACCCGGGAAGGCGCCTAACGGCAAGGCATTGATTTCTTCTTTGGTGATATTTCTGCGATCAGGAGGGCTCGGATTTGTCATCGGTAAACCTTCTGATGTTATAGTTCATGTATGCTTGCAGCACCGTCATGAAAGGGCTGATGATGCAGAAGAAAGCAAATGGCGCATACGACCATGTGGCAACGCCCAGTACTTTGGCTTGGGTGGCCCCACAGGTATTCCAAGGAATCAGCACAGAGGTTACGGTGCCCGAATCTTCTAACGTTCGGCTAAGTACTTCGGGCCTCAGCCCGCGCTTCCGATAAGTTTCGGCATACATTCTGCCGGGAACGGCAATGGCCATGTATTGATCGGATGCGGTAAGGTTAAAGAAGATGCACGTTGCGGCTGTGGATGCCACCAGCGAACCGGTGGAGTGCGCAAACTGAATAATTCGTTCAGCGATTACTTTCAGCAGGCCAGACGATTCCATCACTCCGCCAAACATCATGGCGCAAATAATCAACCAGATGGTATTCATCATGCCATACATGCCTCCTGCTGAAAGCAGTTCGGTAATCATGGCGTTCTCTGTTTGAATGCTGGTGTCGGCCGACATGGATTTCATGATGGCCATGAAAGACGACTTAACGTAATCTCCCTCTATACCCGAAATCTGATTGACAATCTGTGGTTGAAAGATTACGGCAAAGATGCCGCCCAGCAGTGAGCCAATGAGCAGCGCAGGCAGTGCCGGCATTTTCCTGATGATCATAAAAAGCACCAATGAAGGCACAATAAAAAGCAGCAGGTTGATGTTGAAAGCTTTGTCGATGGCGGCCAATACTGTTTCTGTTTCGGTGGCGGTAACGGATGTATTCAGTGTGAAGCCCCAAACGAGAAAAATAACCAGAGTGATAATAAGCGTGGGTGCGGTGGTGTACACCATGTAGCGTATGTGCGTAAACAAATCGGTGCCTGCCATGGCTGGGGCAAGGTTGGTGGTGTCAGAAAGTGGCGACATTTTATCGCCAAAATAAGAGCCTGAAATAATAGCCCCGGCAATCACACCTTCGGATATACCCAGTGTTTTACCGATGCCAAGAAGCGCAATGCCTACCGTTGCAACCGTGCTCCACGAACTACCGGTAGCCAACGACACAATGGCACAAACTACACACGCTGCGAACAAGAAAATGGTAGGATTCAAAATTTTTAGCCCATAATAGATCATGGCCGGCACAATGCCGCTCAGCAACCATGTTCCTGAAAGTGCACCTATCACCATCAAAATCAACATGGCCCCCATGGCCGAGCTGATACTTTTTACAATGCTCTTCTCAACATCGTGCCAGGAGTAGCCCAGCCGGAAAGAAAGGATAGCCGCTACGCCCGCAGCCAAAACCATGGCCACCTGGTTAGGTCCACCCGTAGCATCGGCACCAAAGAGGATGACGTTAAGCGTGAGCAGAACAATAAGTGCAAGGATTGGGATGAAGGCCAACCAAAGGGTGGGTTCTTTTTTCAACGTCATCGGCAAAAAATCAATCGAATTAAAACAGTACTTCCGGGCAAGATAGGAAAAATACTTCAGGCCGATCCTACCTTACTTTTCGGTTACGTGGTAGTTTACACCTCTTGCTTTCAGGTATTGCACAATAAAGGCAAAGTTATCGGGCGAATCGCCCAAAAACTCTGGCGGGCTGATGCCTTTTCGATTGTACCTTCCGTCCAGCACAAGATGGGCTACAGCCGTGCAGGTATAACCTGTGGTGCGCGCCATGGACAAAGTGCCGGTGGATTTTTCTGTGCGGTCGTTCAAAAAGTATTCGTACGAGCGGGGCTTGTTATTCTCTTCGCCATCTATCCGAATGCGCATCACGGTAAATTCTTCCTCTCCGGGTTTTAGTTTCCACTTGGGGAACAACAGTTTGGCCGTTACATCAATAGGGCGAATCTTAACACCTTTTACCTCCATTTCTTCGTAAGAAAAGAAACCCGTTTCGCGCAACACGCGCAGGTACTCCACGCAACCGGGGTAGCGCAAAGTTTTCTCAATCATATTGGGAATATGGGGCATGGTTTGTATCAGGGACCGCAGGCCGTCCGAGTTCCACGATTCGAGGGTACCTACGCCTGGAAAATGAACGAGTTCTGTATCGGACAAGGCTTCGCGTACTACCACCGACCCGTTCTGTACGTACCGTGCCGGCCGAATATACTCCTCTATCACATCGATGGGCGAGAAAACGGCCTTGTATTCGTAGGGCCATTCCCGCACCACGGGCAGGCCTCCCACCAAACACTCGTAGTTTTGGATTTTCATGCGTTGGTTGTGGTAGCCCAAAATAATGTTGCCCATGCCGGGCGCCACACCACAGTCGGTAACAATGGTTACGTTTTTCTGTTTGGCCAGCTCATCTAACTGAAAAGGATCTTCCGGAAAGAAGGAAATATCAACCATGTTTTTCCCCGCCTCGATAACCGTGCGCGCCACGTCAAGGCCCATAAATCCGGGCACGGCTCCAATCACCAAATCGAAGGGCGCCAACAGGGCCCGCAAGGCATTCAGATCGGAAAGGTCTGCTCGCTTTGTTTTGATGCCTTGCGCTGCCACTGCGTGCAAGGCTTCTTCGTTCAAATCCACGGAAGTTACGTCAAAACTTTTGGCCAGGTCTATAGCCATGGCCTTGCCCACTAACCCTGCTCCCAATACAATTATTTTTTTCTTCATACGCGAAATGTGTTCGTACGCGCAAGAATACCATTTTTTTTAGAATAGCAGTCGTTTTTGGTGTTTTGCTGATGCTGATGCGAAAAATATTTAACTTCCCAGCTAATTGATATGGACTTATGGATTTGGTATCGCTGGTGGCAAAAGCAAGAACATCTTCTTTTTATCTGTGGGTGCTCAACTTTTCTTTCAATCGGTTTGTGCCCTTTAACCGGCCGCATGGTTTCCAGATAGTAGAAATTGGTGATGACTCGGTACGCACCCGCTTACCGTATACGCGCAATAACCTGAATCACCTGAAGGGTCTTCATGCCTGTGCGCTGGCTACGCTCACAGAAATTACGGGGGGCTTTTTGCTGGCGTTGAAATTGGATCCAAGAAAATATCGGCTTATTCTTAAACGCTTGGAAATAGATTACTTGTATCAGGGCAAATCTGAGGCCAGCGGCTACTTACAGTTGCCTGACGCCTGGCTTGACGATCATATTTACCGGCCGCTGAAGCAAAGCGAATTCGTTGACGTAGTAACGGAAGTAGAAATTGTGGATAAAGCAGGTAATAAGCTGACCAGCGGAAAAGCACACTGGCAGATTAAAGACTGGCAGAAGGTAAAAACCAAAGTGCAATAGCGTTTGTGAAGACGAGCGGCAAATTTCTTTTTCATGAAGGTGAACTGCCTGCGGGCCATAAACCTGTGCCGCATCAGTGGCTATTCAATGCTGCTTCGCACCGCGAGGGGCAATCTGCCACCGGTTGGCATTCTTACTACCTTTTGAAAGAACAATCGAATCATGCCTGGGCCGAAGTGCATTTTTGTTTCTTGAACAAAGAGGCACTAAGCCCATACAAGGCGCCCTTTGGTTCGTTTCAATTCCACGGCCCGCTAAGCATGGAGCAACGGTTTTACTTCATACAGAAAGTAGAGCAAATGCTCGCAGCGCAGGGCGTTAAAAAAATAGTGATTAAAAACCCACCCCGATTTTATTCCTTCACCGATTTGAGTTTGTTAGAGGTCATGTTGTTGAATCGGGGGTATGCAGCAGTGCAGGCGGAAATAGGTGCTGGTATTTCTATTTCGTCCAGACGTTTCGAGGGAGGGCTTCATGCCTGGGAAAAAAGAAAACTAAAGCAGGCCCGGCAAGCAGGCTTAAAAAGCAAACACCTACCGTTAACCAAGCAAAAAGACATCTATCAGTTTATAGCGCGCTGTCGCCAGGAGAAGAATCAACCGTTGAGTATGACGGGGGAAGAACTGACGGAGACTATCCGGAGAAATGCTTCGCACTTTCACCTGTTTGCAAATTATAAAGGTAAAGACATGGCTGCGGCAGCGGTGGCTATTCTCACCAGCCATCATGTATTGTACACATTTTACTATGCCCACGCCCGCCAATTTGATGCATTAAGTCCGGTTGTGTTGTTGATGCAATTTATTTATCAATGGGCCAAGAAACACCGCGTTCAATGGATCGACCTGGGTACCTCTCATCTGGATGGCGAACCTAACTTTCCCTTGCTGGACTTTAAACTGCACCTGGGCGCCCACCCTGCCTCTAAGCTCACTTTCGAAAAAGTACTGAAGACATGAGTCCGCTGGTAACGGTGGTTTGTTTGTGTTACAACCATGCCCGTTTTGTGCAAGAGGCACTCGAGTCGGTATGGGCGCAGACGTATCGGAATATTGAATTGATTGTTGTAGACGATGCCAGCACCGATGGGAGCAAGCGTGTGATTGACCGTCTTTTGCAGAACAAACCGGGCATTACGTTCATTGCGCTCACAAAGAATGAGGGGAACTGCCGTGCCTTCAACCGGGCGTGGCGCATAGCAAAGGGTGAATTTATAATCGACTTTGCAGCTGATGACGTGCTGCTGCCAGAAAGGGTGGAGAAAGGGGTTGCTGCCTTTGCGGAGAGAAGCGAAATCTTCGGAGTTCAGTTTGGCGATGCCGAATGGATTGATGAAGAAGGACGTTCGTTGGGGTTTCACAGCGACCGGTACCCATTTCAAACCATTCCACAAGGCGATGTCTACACGGAGGTCATCCAACGGTATTTTATCAATAGTCCGAGCATGATGGTTAGAAGGGCTGTGTTAGAAAAGTTGAATGGCTATGATGAAACTTTAGCATACGAGGACTTTGATTTTTGGGTGCGGGCCTCGCGCAGCTTTTATTTTTTTTACCTCCCAGATGTACTGGTAAAGAATCGCAAACTACCCGGGTCCTTGTCTCAACTTCAGTTTAAGAGGGGCAGCCCCCAGCAACTTGCTACCTTTAAAGTTTGCCTGAAAATTTTGGAAATGAACACAACCCCCGAAGAACAGCGGGCGCTTGACAAGCGAATTGGTTATGAGTTGGTAAAGTCGCTTCAGCGCGGTGACTTGTCGCTGGCAGGGAGATATATTCTTCTTTGGCGAAAGAATCGAAAAAAACTTTTCGATAATATTATTTGATACGATGAATGGCGGGCCCGAGGTTCCCGATCTTCTGCCGAGCCTACCTGCGGTTGTCTTCACCCCTCACCATACTCACATAACTTTCGTAGCGGCTGGGTGCAATCTGGCCGGCCTCCAACGCTTTCAGTATGGCACATTTAGGCTCATTCAGGTGCAGGCAGCGGGCACCAAACTTACACTCGTTCCTTAAGTTTCGCATCTCCGGAAAATAGTCAGATACTTCTTCTGGCTTCATATCTACCAACCCAAACTCTTTGATGCCAGGTGTGTCGATAATGAAAGTGTCATCAGTTATCCGAAACATCTCTGCAAACGTGGTGGTGTGTGTGCCCTTTTCGGTGAAGGCAGATACATCGCCTACAGCCTGCATAATGCCGGGGGAAAGTCTGTTGAGCAACGTGGATTTGCCAACCCCTGAATGCCCGGCCACCAGTGTTTTTTTACCTTTCAATATGCTTCGAAGCTCCTCTTGTTCCGCGTGCAGTGCCGATGTCAAGAAACAGGTTACATTAATACTTCGGTAAAGTCGACTCAAAGCATTCACAGCAGCTTCCGATTCACCATCCAACAAATCAGACTTATTAAAGACCAACACCTGGGGAATGCGAAAACTTTCCGCAGCGACCAGAAACCGATCAATGAAGCCTAACGAAGTGCGTGGAAAAGCCAGCGTTACTATCAGCAGGGCCTGGTCTATGTTGGCGGCAATAACGTGGGTATGCCCTGTTTTTTTTACCGACTGCCGCACCATGTAGTTCTCGCGCGGAAGAATTTTTTCGATAGAAGCTTCGTTACCGTCAACAGTCAATTCCACATAATCGCCCACGGCAACGGGGTTGGTTTCTTTAATGCCATCGAGGCGTATTTTGCCACGCACACGACTGGCATAGGTCTGGTTGTCGTCACACAGCACGGCATACCACGAGCCAGTCGATTTCAAAACCAGTCCTCTCATGCCTGCAATATTTTCCGGCAGTAGGTCATAATTTTTTCGGTAGCGCCCAGGTTCTCTTCCACATACGATTTGGTTACCTCGCAGGCCAGCATAAATGTTTCCGGCACATTTACCTGTTCATACTTTTGTTTCAAATCTGCAAAATCACCAATCTCAAACGCGCCACCGCGCATAATCAGGTCGTTGGCTTCGTTAAATTTCTGGTAATTCTTATTGCCAAAGAAAATCGGAACACCGTAGCAGGCTGCTTCCAGAATGTTGTGCAAGCCTTTGCCAAAGGCCCCGCCCACATAGGCAAATTCTCCATACCGATACAAACGCGACAACATGCCT
The DNA here is from genome assembly GCA_964429845.1 of uncultured Ohtaekwangia sp. Classification (GTDB taxonomy): domain Bacteria; phylum Bacteroidota; class Bacteroidia; order Cytophagales; family Cyclobacteriaceae; genus ELB16-189. Next base: position 477,009 of record CAYSCT010000001.1, on the reverse strand, counting down.
ACATTATCAATAAGCAAAACCTGGTATTGATCCAGTTGGGGTAGGGCCACGGCCTGCGAATAACGGATGTACTTTACCTCCAGTTGCCTTTCAATATGCGACAGGAATGTGGGGGTGACCTCATGTGGAGCCAGAATAAATTTCAATTGACCTTCGTTGATCATCGGAGCCAGCACATCAATGTCTTCCTGCCAGCAACTGCCCACCACCATCAGCTTCTCATCGTTCTTAAACCGATGGGCTACGGCTATTTCTTCCGCTTGCCGGGTAATCTGGTAAACCCGGTCGAAACGCGTATCGCCCGTAAGGGTGTAGTTGGTAAAGCCAATGGATTTTAAAAGGGTAGCCGATTGGTGATTTTGAACAAAGAAATGATCGAATTGACTGAGTATTTTCCGAAACAAGTTGCCATACGACTTGAAAAACGGCTGCGAGGGACGAAAGATAGTTGAAACGGAAAGGAGCGGTATATTCTTCTTTTTTAGCTCCATGGCGTAGTTCATCCAGAACTCGTATTTGATGAAAATGGCCAGTTGGGGCTTCACCAGTTCCACCCACCGCCTGGCATTACCGGGTAAATCCAGTGGCAGATAAAAAATGTAGTCGGCCTGGCTGTAATTCTTACGCACCTCGTAGCCTGAAGGCGAGAAAAAACTAACCAGCAGATGATAGCGGGGGAATTCCTGGCGGATGCTTTCTATTACCGGGCGGCCTTGTTCAAACTCTCCCAGCGAGGCACAATGCACCCATACAACCGGCTGGGTTTGGCCCTTCATTTTTTCAGAAATGTTCTTCCAGATATTTTTTCTACCGCTTACAAAAGTGCGCGCTTTCGGATGTATCCAAGATGCCAGCCAGATGCCTGCCCGCAGCAGGTGCAAGGCTATGTTGTAGATCGTCAAGGTAACATTTATTAATGCGCAAAATTAGTTTTTTCCTGTATACTGGTTTTGCATTATTGCGGCTACTTCGAGGTTGTATGATAAAATTTCCATTATTTTGATTGTTGAAAAAACACGAACTATGAAAAAACGCGCAATTATTTTATTCATGGCCGTAATGGCGATTCCTTACCTTACCAAGGCCCAAGACGACTTGGGAGAAATAATCAAAGGCTCGGCCAACGATGCCAAAATTATTTCTGAGGGCTATATTGCTCCGTTCATGAAAGCTTTTGGTGCCGGTTTGAACCAGGGGTGGTACAACACGGCTAAGCCACACAAATTTCCAGGGGCAGATTTAACAATCACTGTGTCGCCTGTGTATGTGCCCGATGCAGACAAACTGTTTGAGGTAGACAACTCCAAACTATCAAACATAGAACTCATTAATACAGGCCCCGGTGGCGGCCCTATCACTAATGGCAAAGGCCAGGTACCTACTTTTTTCGGCCCCGAACGTGAGCCTACCTACGAGTTGAACTCAACTGGCAACCCAACTTTCAATGGCCCTCCCGGAGTAGGCTTGAAATTTTTGCCGGTGCCCATGGCCGGTTTAGGGATAGGCCTGCCCAAAGGTTTCGATTTGAAATTCCGCTTCATACCTACCATCGATCTGGGCAATATTTCCGATGGCGAAGTAGATGGTGAGTTTAGCTTGTTTGGCGTAGGGGTAATGCATGATGTGAAGCAATACATCCCCGGCATCAAAAACCTGCCGTTCGATTTGTCGGGCTTTGTTGGTTTTACCAAAATGAAGTTGGACGTAGGTTTCGATGAACAATATCCCGATCAAAGGGGTGTTTTCGAATCCACCGCAACTACCATTCAGGGCGTTATTTCTAAAAAGATTTCTGTGCTTACTGTATATGGCGGTTTGGGTTACAACCTGGCCAAAACAAAGCTGGCTGTAAAGGGTGCTTACGATTTCGATCAGGATGTGGCGGGAACACGTGAAACACGCGATCCGTTCACGCTGGATGTGGCCAACAATGGCCCTCGTGCAACGGCAGGTCTTAGATTAAAGTTGGCCGTATTCGCCTTCCATGCCGATTACACTTTGCAGAAGTACAATGCCTTGTCGGTGGGTTTTGGTATCAACGTGCGTTAAACCAAACCACCTTTTGAAATAAACAAAAGCCCTGGCGGAACCCGTCAGGGCTTTTGTTTGATGGGCCCGGCCTTTCTTTATTTGCCCTTGTATTCTGGCTTTCGCTTTTCTACAAAAGCCTTCATGCCTTCCTTCTGATCTTCGGAGGCAAACGTGAGGTAGAAGTTCCTGCGCTCGTACGCCAGCCCCTCATCCAAATGTGTTTCGTAAGAGCGGTTGATGGCTTCCTTGCCTAACTGCACCGCCACCGGACTCATCTGAGCTATCTCTTTGGCCAGTTGTATCGCTTCGTGCAGGTACATTTCCACCGGCACCACCTTGTTTACCAGTCCATACCGCATTGCCTCTTCGCCAGACATAAAACGGCCGGTCAATATCAACTCCATGGCTTTGGCTTTCCCCACAGCCTTGGTTAAGCGCTGTGTGCCGCCAGCCCCGGGTATGGTTCCTATTTTGATCTCCGGCTGGCCGAATTTGGCACTTTCAGAAGCAATGATCATATCGCACATCATGGCCAGTTCGCAGCCACCACCCAGCGCAAACCCCGATACGGCCGCAATAATGGGTTTCTTTATTTTCCTGATCTGATCCCACGTGCTGAACTGGTCTATCACCAGCATATCGATGGCACTTTTGTCGGCCATTTGTTTGATATCGGCACCGGCCGCAAAGGCCTGCTCATTACCCGTTAGTACGATGGCGCGCACTTGCGGATCTTTGTCCAAACGCTGCAGGGTGTCGCGCATCTCTTGCATCAATTGAATATTGAGCGCATTGAGTTCTTTCGGGCGGTTGAGTTCTATCAGCGCAACAAAGGGCTCTTTCTGGTCGGTTACTTTTATGAAATCCATTGGGTTCGTTTTTTTTGAATAGGCAAATCTAAACCGAATCCCCGGAAGGGAAAAAAGAAGGGCCTTCAACGTTATGAAGGCCCAACTCTAACCAAAAGGCGGATAAAAAAATGTGCTATGCGGGTGTGAATACCGGTGCGGCATGAAATAGTAACCGGCCGGTGGTTATTTTTAGGGCATGAAGAAAAAAGTGCTGTTTGTTTGCCTCGGCAACATTTGCCGCTCGCCTTTGGCCGAGGCGATTTTTAACCATCAGGTGGCTGCGAAAGGTTTGCAAGATCTGTTTGAGGCCGATTCCTGCGGCACGGCCAACTACCACATTGGCGATCCGCCCGATCCGCGCACCCTGCGCAATGCGTCTAAAAACGGGGTGTCCATTAACCACCTGGGGCGGCAACTTTCGCGCGATGATTTCAGCCGCTTCGATCATATTCTGGTGATGGACCAGAGCAACCTGCACAACGCGCTTCGGCTGGCCCCACCAGAACACCACACCAAGGTGCAATTGATGCGCACCTACGACCCGCTGGGGCCGGGGCGCGATGTACCTGATCCATACTACGGCAATGAAAAAGATTTCCAGGAAGTGTTCGATATTCTCGATCGTTCGGTTGAGAAGCTGATTGAAAAATTGCACTAGGATTTTACCAGCACTTGTAGCGTTGAACGCGAGGACTGCTCCAACAAAACACCGGGCCGGGCGCGGTACTCCTGAAAGGTGGCGGCATCGTAGTTCTTAACGGTAATCAGGGTCAACCCTGTGTTATAATACACTTCGAAACTCTTGCCCAGATTCGCAATCAATTTCATTATTTTTTCTTCGTGGTAGTCGGCACAGAAAGAAAACGTAATAGCCGAATTCTGCAGCAGGTTAATGTGTACATTGTGTTCGGCCAGCGCATGTAATATCGTACTCATTTGCGCCTCGTTCACAAAAGTATAGTCGGTAACCTTGCAGGTAACCAGGCACTGGTTGTCTTTAAACACAATGAGGGGCGGCAAGTGGTCAACCTTGCACTCGGTAATGCGTGTGCCTGGCAATGCGGGGTTGTCAAAATTTTTTACCAACAGGGGTATGCCTTTGTTGGCTAGCGGTTTAATGGTTTTGGGGTGAATAACAGAAGCACCGTAGTAGGTCATTTCTGCAGCTTCCTTAAAGGGCAGTTCTTCAAATACAATAGCGGCCGGTAAGCGTTTGGGGTCTGCGTTCATCACTCCCGGCACATCTTTCCAAATAGTAACCGATTCGGCATTTAACCCATGTGCAAAAATCGCTGCGCTGAAGTCGGAGCCATCGCGACCCAATGTGGTGGTAAGACCATTGCCAGCCTTGCCTACAAAGCCTTGTGTTATAATTAACGCAGCGCTCCAATGCAGCTTTTGTATGTGTGCTGTGGTGGCGGCCCAGTCTACATTGGCTTCGCGGTAGTTGGCATCGGTAACAATACAAGCGCGTGCATCGAGCCACTGGTTGTTGATGCCCTGCGCGCGCAGGTAACAACTTACCAATTGCGTAGACACCCATTCGCCCCACGACACCAGTTGGTCGTAGGTCTCATCCCAACCGCCTTGCCTGGCAGCTTCGTGGTGCAGGGCGTCTTCAAATTCCTTTATAATTTTTTTCGCTTCCGCGGATGCGGGCATCAGTTCTTCTGCAATGGTTCGGTGGTAATCCACCACTTGTGCTATCTCTGCTTCAGCAGATTTACGATTTTGGAAGGCCGCGTGCACGCGTTCCAGCGCGTTGGTGGTTTTGCCCATGGCGGAGATGACCACCAGCAAGGGGCCTTCGGTATTTTGTGAAAGAATATGGGCCACCTGGCCAATGGCGGTGGCATTCCGCACGGAGGCACCTCCAAATTTGAAAACTTTCATCGGTTTTTCGATCATTTCAAACGATTGCGCTATATTTGCAGCGGTTGGAACTAAAAGGGCCGAATTTATAAGGCCCAGTCCAGTTTACCTTTTGTTATGCAGAATATTCGTGTGGAAGAGTCGAGAATTGCGCAACCCATTGGTGCCACGCTGGATCGTTTCATCAAAAATAACCAAGATCATTTTCAGTATGCCAGTGGCGAGCTTTCGCAGCTGCTGCGCGATATTGCCTTGGCCTCGAAGGTGGTGAACCGCGAGGTGAACAAGGCCGGCTTGATCGACATTATGGGGTCGCTCGGTTCGCAAAACATGGCGGGCGACAGCCAGCAAAAACTCGATGTGCTGGCCAACATCCGGTTTACCCGTGCCTTAATGAAAGGAGGAGAGGCCTGCGCACTGATCAGCGAGGAGTCCGAATCGTATGTGGATTTGAACAACGAGGGGCGCTATGTAATCGCCATCGACCCGCTAGATGGTTCCTCGAATATCGATGTGAATGTGTCTATCGGTACGATCTTTTCCATCTACCGCAGAAAAAGCCCGGTGGGTGAGCCCATTCAGGACATGGATATTTTGCAGAAAGGAAGCGAGCAAGTGGCGGCTGGTTATATATTGTATGGATCTTCTACCATGCTGGTATACACCACTGGTTTTGGTGTAAACGGTTTCACCTACGAACCCAGCCTGGGCGAATATTTTTTATCGCACCCCAATATGCGCATGCCCGAAGACGGAAAGATTTACTCCATCAACGAGGGGTCGGCCAATTCGTTCAGCGAGTCGGTGAAGCAATATGTTCAGTATTGTAAAGACCAAAAGTATACTGCGCGTTACATTGGTTCGCTGGTGGCAGACTTTCACCGCAACCTACTGAAGGGTGGCATCTACATCTATCCGGCCACAGCCAAAGACCCCAACGGTAAGCTTAGACTGATGTACGAATGCAACGCGTTGGCTTTTATTGCCGAGCAGGCAGGCGGCAAGGCATCTACCGGCCGCGAACGCGTGTTGGATATTGAGCCCCGCAATTTGCACGAACGGGTGCCCTTCTATGTGGGTTCGAAAAAAATGGTAGAGAAGGCGGAGCAGCTTTAGGCTTTCGGCTCTTCTTCCGCTTTCAAAACATCAGGGGCATATTTGGCAATGATGCCATACCACTTCACCAGCTTCTTGATGTCCGACACATAAACGCGGTCTTCATCAAACTCAGGTAGTACCGATTTCAGAAAGGCCTTCAGTTCGGTACCATCCGACTCGCCATCTACGCCCAGATCGTTGCCAAACTCTTTGTTGATTTTATGCAGCACACTTTCCAGCGAAACGGTGCCTTCTTTGGTGGTAGTGTAAATGGATATTTCGTGAAGCAAAGAAATGCGCTGGTTGGCAGAAGCAACCAGTTTTGTTTTTTGGTCATCGAGCGACTCGAGAATAACGCCTGTTTTGGTGGGCGCCACAACCTTAAACAACCCGCCCTTGCCCGATACCGATGCCAGATCACTCAGCTTCATCTGTTTCAAATTTTTAAGGCTGCAAAAGTAATGAATTAAGCCTCCGTGCGGGAAACCTTCTCGATAAATTCCAGCAATTCATCGCGCCCCAGTTTTTTCTCGGCCGAGGTAATGAATTGCGTGGGTATTTCGGCCCATGTTTCGCTCAACTTTTTTTGCCAGGCGGCCAAAGATTTGTTCAATTCATTGCGCGTCAGCTTGTCGGCTTTGGTAAACACCAGGCAGAAGGGCAACTGTTTTTTACCCATCCAGTTAATAAAATCCAGGTCGATGGCCTGGGGCGTCAGGCGGCTGTCTATTAAAATAAAGGTGCAATGCAGGTTTTCGCGCTTCATCAGATACTGCTCGATCATGATACCCCATTTGGCCCTGGCCGACTGGCTTACGCTGGCATAGCCATAGCCGGGTAAATCGACCAGGTACCATGCGTTGTTGATGTGGAAGTGGTTGATTGTTTGCGTTTTACCAGGCTTACCCGATGTTTTGGCAAGGTTTTTCTGCCCCACCAACATATTGATAAGCGAAGATTTACCCACATTGGAACGGCCAATAAAGGCGAATTCGGGCTGGGTGGTAGCGGGGCACTTGGTAACTTCGGTGTTGCTCACCACAAAAACGGCCGATTGAATTTTCATTCTACTTAAAGTATTGATTGAAGCAATGCTCCTAATGACGTAATTTTAGTGTAACTTATGACCGCAAGATGCTGGTTGTAAATCGGTGATTTTTGTTAAATTGCCCAAACTTACAATTTCAGTTTTATCGTTTATTGACCTGTAAAACCATTTTTTGAGATGCACAGTATCCGAAGAATACTGATTTTTTTAGCTGTTTTCGCCCTTTTCTTCACCCCCGCCTGCCTCTTTGCGCAGGAACAAGATAAGGAGCAGTCCCGGCAATACCTTGAAGCGGCCCAGTTAATGATGGAGGCCTCGCAAGCGTATGATGACATACGCGATGTAATGGTTTTCGCTGCCGATTTCGACACCACCAACGTGAAGGCGAACTTCGAAGCGGGCCACCTGTACATACGCACCATCAACAAACAGCAGGCAACCAAATTTTTCCTGCGCATCTATCGTCAGATGCCCGACTATCGCTTCGACCTGGAATACTGGATTGGCCAAAGCTACCAGTACGGCATGGAGTTCGACAAGGCCATTGATTTTTATACACGATACAAAGAAAAAGTGCAGAAGCGCGCCAGCTACCAGGGCAAAGACAAAATGCCGCTGAAGGAAGTAGAACGCAGAATAGTAGAGTGCCAGAATGGAAAACAATTTGTGGCTTCGCCCAAGCCTTACTCCATCATAAACATAGGCCGCGAAATCAACTCGGAATACGAGGACTACGCCCCCGTTTTTAATGGCGACAATGAGGTGGTATTTACCACACGCAGAAAAGACGGCAACCTGAACGAAAACGTATTTGAAGACAACAAGCCGTGGGAAGATATTTTCTATTCAAAGAAGAACGGAACAACCTGGGCCCGCGCGCAGAACATTGGCGCCCCGGTAGGCACCCCTTTTCATGAATCAAGTGTGGCCTTTTCCAAAGATGGTAACACGCTCTTTATCTACCGCGATGAGGGCAAAGGAGATATCTTCTTCTCCGAACGCAAGGGCGACCGTTGGACGGCCCCTGAGCCACTGCCAGGCCTGATCAATTCCTCTTACCCAGAAAATTCCGTGTCGATGACGACCGATGAAAGCATGCTCTACTTCGCCAGCGACCGCCCCGGGGGGCTGGGCGGGCTTGATATTTATGTTGCCACCAAAGATGCCAAAGGCGAATGGACAAAAATCAAGAACCTCGGCCCGTCCATCAATACTGAGTTCGATGAGGAGGGCCCCTTTATAGATGCTGATGGTAAAACACTGTATTTCAGTTCGCGCGGGCACAATGGCATGGGCGGTCACGATATTTTCAAATCTACTCTGGTGAATGCCGAGCGAAACGAGTGGACTACCCCCGAAAATTTGGGCTACCCCATTAACACACCAGATGATGACGTGTATTTTGTAATGATGAGCGATGGCAAAACCGGATATTATGCCTCGGTGCGCGAAGATGGACTCGGTTACACCGATATCTATCGCATTAACTTTCAGGAAGAAAAGAAAACAGAGACAAAGCCTGTTGAACCTGTAGCAGAAGAGCCGGTAGAAGAGGAACCCAAAGAAGAATCCGTGAAAGAAGAACCGGTAAAAGAGGAGCCAAAGAAAGAAGAACCCAAAAAGGATTTGGTGCCGTTAAAGTATACCGTTACCGTTGTAGATGCGGCCAGCAAATCGCCAGTCGATGCCAAGGTGCGCTTGCAAGGCGCACGCGATAATGTGGTGGTAGGCGTAACCAATACCGGACTGGGTAAATACGAGTTTTCGATAGCGGCCGCGGCCGCGAAAGAATATCGCTTATCGGTGGAGCGCGAAGGCTATATTTTCCAGAATATTACGGTGAACTTGGCGGGGGCCGGTGCGCAGCCTCAAGCCGTAGCCAGAACCGTTGAACTGAAGAAAATTTCGGTAGGCGTTACTTCCATTTTGCGCAACATCTATTTCGATTTTGGGAAAGCTACCTTTAAAGAAGAATCGTATGCCGAACTGAGCAAGTTGGAGAATATGATGAAACAAAATGCAGGCGTGCAGGTGGAAATATCCGGCCATACCGACAGTGTAGGCCCCGATGCGTACAACAAAAAATTATCTCAACTGCGGGCTAATGCCGTGAAGAACTTCCTTACTTCTAAGGGTATTGACGCCCGAAGAATTATTGCGGTGGGCTATGGCGAAGACAAACCGCTGGCTTCGAACGATGACGAAGTGGAGGGGCGCGAGATAAACCGCAGGGTAGAATTTAGAATAACGGGTAAGTAATATTCGTTACCTTTGAACTTCCTTAACCAACGGTTGTTTAAATCGTTGGTTAATTTTTTATGACGGTAGTACCTTACAAAGAAGAGCGGACAGGTAAGAAGCAGCAGGTGGCCACGATGTTCGATCGCATCAGCGGCCGTTACGATTTTTTAAACCATTTCTTAAGCCTGGGTATCGATATAGGCTGGCGTAAAAAGGCCGTCAAAGAATTGGTCTCCCTTCAACCCAAAGTAATTTTAGATGTAGCCACTGGCACAGGCGATTTTGCCTTGCAGGCGCTTTCGCTGAATCCCGAGAAAATTGTTGGTGTAGACATTTCTGAAGGCATGTTGCTGGTGGGCCGTAAAAAGGTAACCACGAGGAGAGAAGACCACCGTGTGGAGCTGATCAGTGGCGACTCCGAAAATCTACCCTTCGAGGGAAATAAGTTCGATGCGGTGATCGTTGGGTTTGGTGTGCGTAACTTCGAAAACCTGGAAAAGGGGCTGGCCGAAATGCTGCGGGTGGTGAGGCCGGGAGGCAAAATAGTAATATTGGAATTTTCTAAACCCACGCGCTTTCCGTTTAAGCAATTGTATAACTTTTACTTTAAATTCATCCTGCCCCGCATCGGCCGGTGGGTCTCGAGCGAAAAAGCAGCATACACCTATCTGCCCGAATCGGTGGAGGCATTCCCTGACGGGCAGCAATTTGTAGACATACTGAGTCGCTTAGGTTATAAAAATACTTCATGCAAGCCACTTACATTCGGCATCAGTTCGCTTTACACCGCAACCAAATAATTTTTGGACTGGTTTGTTTGCTGGTGGCTACGCTTCCGGCACAGGCCCAGCGCTATAAGTGGGCGCGCGAAAACAACCCCGACTACGATCAACGCCAGATCAGCTATGGTTTCGTTATTGGCTTGCACACCTCCGGCTATCAGGTAAAATATTCCGATCAGTTTGTTACGCAGAGCTTCGACACCGTACATTCGGTCATGGCACCCTTCTCTCCGGGTTTTTCGCTGGGTTTCCTGGTAAACCTGCGCATTTTTGAAGACCTGGATTTGCGCCTGTTGCCCAAAGCGGGCTTCTACGATCACAAATTAATCTATCAATACACCAACGATGACCTGCAGGAGCAGCTGATTGAAACCACCTTCATGGAGTTTCCGCTGATGTTGAAATACAAATCCGCCCGCAGGGGCAATGTAAGAATGTATATGGTGGGCGGCATCACTCCGGCCTTTGAATTGTCGGGTAAAAATGATGTGGAAAGCAGCACCACCAACCTATCGGTAAAGAAGAGCAACTTCAGCCTGGACGGGGGCATTGGTTTCGATTTTTATTTCCCTTTGTTTAAGTTTTCGCAAGAGATTCGGTTTTCGCGCGGGGTGAGTGATATGTTAGGCACAGACCCCAGCGTGTTTAGGGAGCCTCTGAGCCGCCTGAACACCAACACCATTTCTGTCTATTTCATCTTCCAATGACGACCCAAAGAACAGCCCTTATTACTGGAGCCACCTCGGGAATTGGCGAAGCCACCGCCCGTTTGCTGGCCCACAATGATTTTCGCCTGATTCTCTGTGGCAGACGCCAAGACCGGTTAGAAAAGTTGAAAGCGGAACTGGCGGCATTCACAGAAGTGCTCACACTATCTTTCGATGTCAGAAACCAGCAAGAGGTACAGGCACAGTTACAGTCGCGGCCGGCAAACTGGCAACGAATAGATGTGTTGGTAAACAACGCGGGCAATGCCCACGGGCTCGACCCCATCCACACCGGGAAGGTAGAAGACTGGGATGCCATGATCGACATCAACGTGAAGGGTTTGCTGTACGTATCGCGCGAGATCATTCCTGGTATGGTGGAGCGCAAGTCTGGCCACATCATCAATATCGGTTCTATTGCGGGTAAGGAAACCTATGCCAATGGAAATGTGTATTGTGCCAGCAAACATGCGGTGGATGCACTGACCAGAAGCATGCGGATTGATCTGAATCCATTCGGTATAAAAGTAACGGGCATACATCCCGGGCTGGTAGAAACGGAGTTTTCGCTGGTGCGTTTTAAGGGCGACCAACAGCGGGCGGATAGCGTTTACAAAGGTTTCGATCCGCTGGTGGCCGCAGATATTGCCGATTTGATTTTGTTTGCGGTAACCCGCCCACCCCATGTGGTGATTGCAGACCTGGTGGTGTTGCCCACTGCGCAGGCCAGCGCGGCAGTAGTGCACAAAGAACTCTAATATTGGCTTGCAGTTGGTAGGTTGTTTCTTAACTTGGCATCACCAAACCCAAACCTTCCTCTATGCGGAAGGCAAAGCTTTTCCTGCTTCTTTTCCTATTACTACCATGGCGTGGCCAGGTTTGGGCCAGTTGAGTAAATCCAAGCCTTAGGTTTTGGCGAAGAAAGGCCCCTTGTCTCGAACGATGATGAGGAAGGTGGGCGAGAAATCAACCGCAGAACAGAAATTGAAGTTTTTGAAGGTGAACTTTCAGGCGGCTAACTCAGCCGCAGCAACAGTTCTTCATTCAATTCGTGGGCCCCATCGAAGTACTGCAATTCCGGCTCGATGCCCAGTTTCTTCGATAGCTCCGTCATCTCTTTCAGTTTCTCATCGGTGGCAAACGGATCGCGCAAGCCCACTACGCTTACCACTTGCATCGCCTTCAGTTTTTCTGAAGCGTGCCTGAAGTCCATATCGGGAGGTAGAATGCCGGCCCATAGAATAAGTTTAGACACCGTGTGCGCATGGTGAAGCACCCAACGGCTGGCCGTGGCGGCACCTTGCGAAAATCCCAGCACGGTAACCTGGCGGGTGTGCGGTGCAGGGCACTCCGTTTCATAAACCGCATCGAGGTAGCGCAGGTAGTTGGCAATGTCCGCTTCGCGGTTTTCGCGCGTCATCCAGGTGGCGCCCACCCGCTGGCTACCTCCGCGCGAACGAGCCACCACATCCTCCAGGTAAAACTTCGATAGGCCTTCTGGCGCTACCACGGCAATTCCCTGTTCGTGCAGCACACTGAACTTGCGAATAAAATACTGGGCAAGCTGCCCATAGCCGTGCATCACAAACCAAACCTTTTGCGCAGTGGCCGGTGTGCCCAGCCGGTAATACCGCGCGTTATAGCTAAATGAAAGATTGCGTTCTTCGAAGTGTGTACTCATCTCAAAAAAAGAAACCCCGGTGTTGGGCCGGGGCTTTTAACAAATCGCTTTTTGCTACTATCGTTTAAAACCGAGGGCGCTGCCACCACATTTGGCACCTGCACCATCGAACGTATATTGAATGTAGTAGATGCCGGTAGCATTGCAGGGGTAGGCAATGGCAGAAATAAACTGACCGTTTATTTTGCTGGTGGCCACTTTGTTTCGGTTAGAGTCGAACAGGCTCACCACAATGCCATCGGTGGCTGCACCGGCAGCGCAGATATTAATCATGTATTGGGTGCCTTTGGTGAAAACATAGCTGTATTCCACTTTGTCTTTCGCACCGCCTTCACCATCAATCTTGTAACTCTTCAGAAAGTTGAAGCCGGCCGCCAGCTTAGGTATGCAGGCGTTGCTGAAATTTTCTGAATCGCACTGTCCAATCAAGTTCGATGATCCGAAGGTAGCAAGCGCAATGATCAATACTGCAGTAAAAACTTTTTTCATGGTCGCGGTGCTATTTATTAGCTGATAATTTTATTCCTGATGCTATTGGTAAGGCCCTGAATGTTCTTCACATCCTCGGGTGTAATGTCGATGGTGGTGGTGCTATTGTCTTTGATAACCGCCACACCATTTACAATTTCCATGGTAGATTCCTTGTAGGTATAGGTGATGTTTATTTTATCGAAAGCTTCCTTCAACTGTTGCATGTCTGTCAATAACGATGCCATGTTTTCATCAGAGCTGTAGAACGAAAGCAGCAGCACAATTTGCTCCAGAATGATTTTCTGGCTACCGATGGTTTCCTGAAGGCCTGCATTGCCCGGGTCTTTGGCCGCTACCTGGCAGGTAATCTGCATGGCCTCTACCCAGCCGCCAATCAGAAAGAGTACGCTGAGATTAGATCTGCTTTGGGTTTGCAGATAATGGTTAATGTTATTGAAGTTCTGGGTGGTAATCAGCAGCAGTGAATCCAAGTTCTTGCTGTTGGTAGCCAGCCTGCCAATGGTCTCGATATCGAAGAACTGGCCAATATTTAGGTCGTCTGCCAAAGATTTAATGGAAGAAAGGTATTTGATGCCATCCTGGTTTTGCTCGTAAATGTTGGTGTAGCCTAAATCGGTGCCATAAACGCCCAGGTTCATGGCTTTTTTATAATTGCTGTTGTATTTGGCCAGGTTATCGGGCGAGTTAAGCAGCGCAAAATCGTATTTAGTGCCCGATTGCTTCAGCAACATAGAGATTTCCAGCGGGCTGGGAATTTGCTGCAGAATGCTTCCAATTACTTCTTCATCAATGGTTGGCCCCTGATTTTGGGTAGAATCCAAGCTGTTTAAAAAGGCCTGTTCATCGGGCTTTTTTCCTGAGCTACAGGCTAATACGCAAGCGGCAAATGCCAGAACAATCAAATATCTCATGGCCTAAAATTAGGGTCTACAAAATTAAAAATTCGCGTTAGGTTACCAAAAAACCTTACATCTGTTACTTCCGTTTCGGGATATTGACCTTACCGAAGGCTTCTATGCCCTTGCGCAGCACCTCGAAGTAGAGCAACAGGTACAATAACAGGGTCATCACCCAAATAACCAATAGGTTAAACAGGTAAGTACTTACCGTGGCTCCCAGAAGGTTTTTTTCGGGGAAGAAAAACTGGGTTCGGTAATCGAAAATATGGGTGGGAGAAGGGCTTTGGTAAATGGGGTTGATCTGTTGGATCAACTTGCCATCGTACTCTAACAGGCGCTCCTTAGTGGTAATGTTTTTCACCAGGTCAGAGAGGCTCTCATTAAAGTATTGGTCTTTGTAACCGGTTACAGTGTAGCCTGGTGTGTTTTTCTCATAATAGGCCATGGCCTTTTCCACAATCAACACATTGTCGTTATACACTTTCTGGTAATACTTTCGGTACTGCTCAATGGCATTGTCCAAGGCCATACCGCGCAGTTTGCTGTAGGTTTGTGGAGTCAGTTCAGCGTCCAGGTCTACTTTTTCGAAGCCAGGCTTTACGGGCTCGGTGCGTAACACATCTCTGATAATGGCCAGGTTGGCGGCCACCACCCTCTGCACAGAATCGGATTTGTTTTCGAAGTTCTGCAACACAAAGGCGTTACGTCTTTTCAGGTCGTCTGCCAGGTAGGCCGCCTTGAAGTCGGCTTTGGCTTGCTCGCGTTCGTACTCATAGTAGGGGGCCGTAAAGTTGTTGTTGATAAACTGGTGCACGGCCATGGCTTCATAAGCCCAGCGCGAGGCCATCATGTCGGCCACAATGGGCACCTTACCCTTGGTGCTGATGAGGTTGTTGAGCTTATCGAAACTGAAGAGCAGGCCGCTCAAAATCATTTGAGGGATGAGCAACAAGGGGATCAGTACGTAAACAGTAACGGCATTTTTAAAGGCCGATGAAATATTCAGACCCAGCACGTTGGCAAAACACGAGGTGGTAAACAACACCAGCCAGAAGGCCATGTTCATGCCCTTGATTTCCAGAATCAGGTTGCCGATCACCACAAACGTAAGGGTTTGTATGGCCGACAGCGCAAAGAGAATCACCAGTTTGGAAAGCAGGTAGCTGTTCCAGCTCAGGTTCAGAAACGATTCGCGCTTCAGAATTTTCCGGTCGCGAATAATTTCTTCGGCACTTACGGTAAGCCCCATGAACAGCGCCACGATGATGGACATGAGCATGAAGGCCGGCAGGTTTTCGTTGAAGCGAAAAACATATTCTTGTCCGCCCGGTGCACTTTTGTATTTAATGATGAAGGCAAGAATGATGGCCAGTAGCGGGGCTTCCAGCAGGTTAATCAGCATGTATTGCGTGTTGCTGATCTTGGCAAAGAAATCGCGCGTGGTGAAAATAAATGTTTGTTTGAGCCAGTTGGGGATATTGAGGGTTTTGGGTGGCTCCTCTTTAATGTCTTCTACGCGGTTGATTTTAAACCGCTCTTTGTACATGTCGTGCCACTGCGGGGGAGTGATTTTTCGCTTGCTGGTAGGCTGTCCGTATTCGTCTACCACTTTGGCCTCGATGATGTTGAAAATCTGTTCGGGGTTTACGTTACCACATGTTTCACATTGGCCGCGGTTGCTGTCTACCTGGTGGGTGGCCTTTTTGAAATAGGTAATGGCCTCCACGGGGGTTCCGTAATAAGAAGGATAGCCGCCTGTGTCCATGATGATCATTTTGGTGAACATCTTGTAGATGTCGGACGAGGGCTGGTGAATCACCACAAAAATGAGCTTGCCCTTTAGCGAAAGTTCTTTCAGCAGGTCAATTACGTTTTCTGAATCGCGCGAGGAGAGGCCCGAGGTAGGTTCATCGAGAAACAGTACTGCCGGTTCGCGTATCAACTCCAGGGCTATGTTGAGGCGTTTGCGCTGGCCACCGCTGATGGTTTTTTCCAATGGATTACCCACTTTCAAATCCTTGCGCTGATCCAGGCCCAGGTTTTCCAGCACAGACATTACGCGCTGGTGCAACTCTTCTTCGCTGAAGTGCGCAAAGCAAAGCTTGGCGTTATAGTATAGATTCTGGTAAACGGTCAATTCTTCAATCAGCAGATCGTCTTGCGATACGTAGCCGATTACGCCTTGTATCTTGTCTTTCTCTTTATGGATATCGAACCCGTTGATAAGGATTTCACCCTTACTGGGTTTTTCCAAACCTGCCAGCACGTTGAGTAATGTGGTTTTACCCGCACCACTGGCGCCCATAATGCCAATGAGTTTTCCGGGCCCTTCGGCAATTAGCACATTGCGCAAACCAATGGCCCCGTTGGGGAACTTAAATTCTTCTACATTTGCATTGAACGAGAGCTTCGTGGTTTTGATTTCTTCGTTAAAATCGGCCACCAAGTCGCTGTAGTAAAGCGCATCGCCCGCCTGGGTTTTGATGGTGCTGCCGTGCGAGAACAGGTACACCCGGTTGGGCTGCATGATGAAGCCGTTCAGCACGTTCGCCTCGTGCCCCAGGTATTTAGTGAAGAACATCTCCACGCTGCTTACCCGCATAAACACCAGTTGCCCCTCTATGTGCGCATGCGCGTGTTTCTGCAGTTCGGCCATCTTACCCTGGGCCTTGTCTACCAGCAGAATGTCGGTAAAGTTCAGATCGGCCAGGTTTTCTGAAACCACAAAGGTTTCAATCAGCTTGTATTCGTCTTTAACGATATTAAAAACAGTGGAAACCGTGTTGATGATTTCCATGCGCTGCGGTGTAAAGTTCTTGTCGGAACCTACCAGTTCCAGCAGCTTGATCAACACCACCACCTTTTGCTTCTGCGTAAGTGTTTTATTGATCTTTTTGCAGATACCCAGTGTTTTTACCGAGTCCTTTACAGAGGTAAGCTTGTTTCTTTCATCGTCATCGCCCTGCTTGTTGTAGCCGGAGTAGCTGTCGTATAATTCCAGGTACTCCTTAATTGAATCGTGGTCGAGTTCGGTTTGAAAGAAGTTGATAACGAACTGTCTTTCGTTTTCTGTAACGCCCCCATCTTGTTTGGTAATGATGGCGAACAGTTGGGTCAGGGCTTTGAGAATTTCCTCACTCATTCGGGCGGCTTTAAAATTCAAAATTCAAGATTCAAAATCCGGGCGGTATTTTGAATCTTGAATTTTAAAGTATGACGGATAATAACGACTAGTACGTTTTGAACTCAAAGGGAATTTCTACCAGTTCAGAAAACTCTTCACCGGCTTCTTCCATGTCTTCATCGTCTTCATGAAAGTACCAAAGTATTTTCATGCCTTTGATGTCTTCCAGGGCAGACAGCACATCTAATATCAATTTGGAAGAGGCTGTGTTAAAATATTCCAGTTTAAAGGTAAATTCGGTGGTGGGGTTGGGGTCTTTTCCATAGTTGGCAATCCACTCCAGCACCGGGCGGTAAAACTCGGCCGAGTCTTCAGGTAGCGAGCGACCGGATATTTCAAAAATTCCGTTTTGTTTGTTCAGGATGATCTTCGGGGTATCCTCGGTTCCTTCCAGATTTAATATTTCCATGATCGATCAGTTTATACGTTAGTCAATTATTCTTTTTCGCGTGGTATGTTCACTTTTAAGCAGAAGAAGTCATAGTCGGCATCCATGTTGGCAAACATAAACTCCAGTTTTTCGCCCGATTTGCGGGCCATGTCTACAAAGCCCAGACCTGCACCGCCTTTTTCAGAAATCTGCGTGTTCTTAATTATTTCCTTGTAGAGCTCTTTCAGGCCGTCTTTATCGAGGCTGTTAAGTTGTTCGAGGCTCTTAGTGAGGCTGGCCACGTTTTCTTTCAGAATGGGGTTGCCTGTTAAGATGCAGTAGCGGTTGTCGTCTTTAGAAATCATAAAGATGGCACTCTTGCTAATGAGCGAACCGGCTTTGGTTCCCTGCTCGCTGCTGTGCTTCACTATATTCTGTAGCGCCTCCACCATCACATTAAATACCTTCCGCTTTATGCTCGATTCTTCTCCTGATGAGTCGAGATTTCGTTCGGCCATGGCGAGAATAGACTTGGTAGTCTCCTGGGTGAAGTCTCCTTCATACACCAGGATCAGTTTCTGCGCCATCATGGTCCGATGCAGGTCGTAAATAAAGTTCATTGCTTTTGAGTTTGAAATTCGAATTTAGAGTTTTGTCTGTAATTATTGGTTTTTCTACCGTTTTCTTGGGTTAATTTTTCCGCAGCCAATCAGAATTTAATTCCTATCAGCAGCACATCGTCTGTTTGCTTGTGGTCGCCCTTCCAGGCTTCCCACTCTTGGTCGAAAATCGTGGCTGCATCCTGCATGCGCATTTGGTGCACGCGTTCCACAATTTCGCGGGTTTTCTTAGGGCCAAACTTGCGCACTTCGGGGCCGCCAAACTGGTCGGGGAAGCCATCGGAACTGAAGTAGATCGAATCTCCTTCGGCCAATTGCAGCTTGTGGGTGGTGAAGTTAGTCTGGTTCTTAAAGATACCGCCCCCGATAGGAAACTTATTGCCTTTGATTTCGTCCATCTGGCCACCTTTCATTATCCAGAGCGGGCGATGCGCACCGGCATACTCCACTTCGCGTGTTTCGGTATTGATGCGGCACAGCGCTATATCCATACCATCTTTGGTGGCCGAGTCGTCCTGGTCTTGACGCAAGGTCTGTGTAACACCTTCGTCCAGCAGGTCCAGAATTTTGCCGGCATCGGTTACTTTGCGGCTACGCACAATGTCGTTCAGCAGGAAGTAACCGATCAAAGAAAGAAGTGCACCAGGCACACCGTGACCCGTACAGTCTACGGCAGCAATGAAGATGTCGTTCTTGATTTGTACAAACCAGGGGAAGTCTCCGCTTACCACATCGCGCGGTTTATAGAGTATGAATGAATCGGGCAGCGCCTTGTTGATGAGGCGCGTGTTCGGCAGAATGGCATTCTGAATGCGCTTGGCATAGTTGATGGAGTCGTTGATTTTCTTGTTCTTATTCTGAATCTCCAACTCAATGAGCTTGCGTTCGGTAATATCGTGCGAAACGACCAGCACCGATTCGATGTTCTGCTGCTCATCGTATTCGGGAATGGCGTTTACCTGCATAATGCGGTTGCCATCTTCCGTGGGGAAATCCATTTCGGTGGACACTAACCCGTTGGAAGCGTTTACCTGCTCTACAATAGACAGCCACTTATCCAGAATGGCTGTATCCAAATCGGCCTCACGCACTTTCTTGTTCAGGTAGGCAGCAGGCTTTTTGCCGGTAAACTGTTCGATAACCGGGTTGATGTAAGAGAATTCTTCGTGCTCGATACGTGTAATGAGGTCGAGTGAGTTTTCGGAGAGTGCCTGCATCTTGGAGCGCATGCGTTGTTCCTGCTCGGCCCTTCTGCGTTCGGTAATATCGCGCGAGTTGATGATGTAGCCGTGGATGGCGGGGTTCGACATGTTGTTGGTACCCGTGGACTCAATCCAGATGTAGTTGCCCTCTTTGGTTTTGTATTCGTACTGCAGTGTAACCCGCTCTTCAGGTTTGGCGTGCAATTGTTCAAACAGTTTCTGGTAGGCTTCGCGGTAATCGGGGTGCACCATGTCCAGGTCTTTGCTGCCCTGGAGCTCGCGTTGGCCATAGCCCAAAATGGTTTCTACCGATGGCGATATGTAACGAATCGTTCCATCTTCTTCGTAGATGGTTATTACCTCTGAGGCGTTTTCCAACAGCAACTGCATTCTGCGCTGGGTGCGGTTTACTTCTTCAATCTGGTCTTCCAGGCGTTGGTTGGTCCGCTTCAGTTCCTCCTGAGTGGCCTGCATCTCTTCGGCATTCTGGCGCAACACTTCCTGCTTTTCGCTCAGCTCGTTACTCATGGCTTGCGATTCGGCCAGCAGCCTGCGGGTGCGTTCGTTTACTTTAA
Source organism: uncultured Ohtaekwangia sp. (assembly GCA_964429845.1). Classification (GTDB taxonomy): domain Bacteria; phylum Bacteroidota; class Bacteroidia; order Cytophagales; family Cyclobacteriaceae; genus ELB16-189. The sequence continues at coordinate 457,356 of CAYSCT010000001.1, read as the reverse complement.
TGTTGAAGATGGTACGGGCCAGGATCAAACTCAGTTCTTGCACAAACTTCACCTGCGAGGGGTCGAATTTTCTGAAGCCTGCAAACTCCAGCACACCGTACACTTCTTCGTTGGTAATTAGGGGTACAATCAAAATACAACCTGGCTTCTGGTCGCCCAGAATGCCGGAGGTAAGGCTCATGTAGTCATCGGGAATTTCGGTGCGCAGAATGGTATCTTGTTCGATGGCCGCCTGGCCCACCAGCCCTTCGGCAAAGCGGAAAGTTTTCTGCAGGTATTTTTTGCGGTTGTAGGCAAAGCTGGCACGCATCTCTATCAACTTCTCATCGCCTTCATCGTTCACCACATAGAAGGCACCTTGTATGGCCCCAATCTTCTCGAGAATGAATTTAATCACATCATCGCCTAAAGCATCCAGCGAATCGTGCGCGCGCAGAATTTCGCCTACCTCGGCCACACCGCGCACAATCCAGTTTCTTTCTTTGTCTTTGCGTTCGTTCTCTATCAGGTTGTCGCGCATGTTCAACAACGAGAGGCCAAGCGTATCATTTTCGCTGGCGGGCGCAAACTGTGTATCGAACTTGCCTTCGCCCACCTTCTGAGCAAAGCTGGCATTGGTTTTTAGCATGTTTACCAGCGCATCTACCTTTTCGCCCATCAGGCCAAACTCATCGCGTGAGTAGTCTTCCGTTTTTTCGGGCAGCACACCTTTCGACACCATGTCGAGCGTGTTGCGCATGGTGTTGAGTGGTTTGGTGAGCGAACGCGATAACATCATGGACAGTGCCACGGCCATTGCCACAATTGTAATTCCGGCCAACGCATAGCTTTGTACCAGAGCGGTGCCCTGCCCGGTAAATTCGTCCTGATCTACCTTCACCACCAGCGCCCAGTCTGTTTTGTTAATTTTTCGCCATGCTGCCAGCACTTCGTTGTTGCGGTAGTCGATGGCCTCGCCCGCACTGTTTTTGCCTTCTAGCGCCATCAGCACTGGTTTGGCTGCCGGGTCTTCGGGGTTCAAAACTTTTTGTGCTGCTCCTGGTTCGCTGCGCAGGGGGCTCAACACAATAATTTTTTTGGTGCCCGCATCCTGCTTGGCTACAAAAGCTTCGCCTGTTTTACCCAAGCCTTGCGACACGGTGAGCGGTTTGAAGACAGGGCCCATGTCTACCTTGGCGATGAGCAGGTGGCCACCTACCGGTGCGCCCACAAACACTGTATAGTTATTGCCTTCTTTCTTTACATGGCTAAAGTAGATGTCGTTGGCAGACTTATCGAAAAAGAATCCGTCAGGAGCGGGGAAGTTGTTCCCTGTTTTGTATTCCGGGTTGGTGGAGGCTTTCACGGCACCGTTGCGGTCGGTTATTAATAAGTCTTTATAGCCATAAGCATCGCGTAAGGAAACCAGGTAGGTGGTAAAAGGGTCTGTTTCAACGGCAGCAGAGTCTGTTTCTTCAGGGCCACCCATCAGGGCCATCAGGTCCATGCCTCCGCCATCACCTTCCTCTACAGGCACCCCGTTCAGGTGGTTCTGCAGTGTTTCTGCCGACTGCAATACCTTCAGACCATTGGTAATTTTTTCTATTTCCGTTGCCACCAACGCGGCCCGGTGATCGGCAATAACGGTAAGGTTGGTGTTGATCTTGTCTTGTTGCGCCTGCAGATTAATCTTGTAAGTAAAAAAGCTGATGGCCGCCACCGCCACCAATGCAAGCAACAGTACAAGTAACGTAATTTTGGCGCTTATTCTGATATTTCTGAACATAATACTAACTGATCTTATCTGCTAAAATTTGCCCCATTTCTTCCAACTGTTTGCGGGTACCTTCTTTCAGCATATGGAAGGTAGCCAGTTCCACCACACCCTTCACTTCATCGGCCACGCGCAGCGGAAAGATAAAGAGGTACCGTGGGCTCGACTGCCCCAGGCCACTTACTATTTTGATATAACCTTCCGGCACTTCGTCTATGTAAATGCTTTTGCCCGAGGCGGCCACCTGGCCCACCAATCCTTCACCAAATTCAAACCGCATGGTCTGACTTTCGCCAATACTCAAGGCAAAGCCATATTTTAATTCGAGTAACCTGCGATGGTCATCGCGCGAAGCGAGGTACACCGCACCCTGACCGGCTTCTACTTGCTTGCAGAGGTTATTGAGCCCGGTTTGCAATACCTCGTTGGGTTTGATTTGCTGAAGAGCCTGACGAAACGAAGACACATCGTTCGATTCGCCCGTTTCGGCATCGGTGGCACCAGACTGATTTTGTTCGTTTTCTTTTTTCTTTTCAAGATAAACCACCACCTCGCGTTTTACCTGTGCCGCTACCGCAAATGCAGCCAGGCCGCAGAGAAATGTAAACCCGATCACCAGGAAAGATTTGGTGAAGTAAGGCCACGCCAGGCTTACATCTTGCCCGGCCAAGCTCAGTTGGTTGGGCAGTTGATAAAGCGAATAAGCCGAAAAGAGAATGCCGCCAAAGAAGAATACAGCCAGTAGTTGGCTGAGGCGGGCGGGGTCTTTCAACGTAATCAAAATGTTCATCACTTAAACTGTTTATCTAGTTCTTTCAGAAATTCTACAATCTGGTCTATGCGCAACACATGGTCTATTTGTGTTAGCTGCATGGCTGCGCGCGGCATGGTATCAATCATGCATTCACTGGGCTCTTGCACAATGGTAAGCCCGCCTTTGTCTTTAATGTACTTCATGCCCAACCCGCCATCGCGGTTGGCACCCGACAACAAAATGCCGATCAGTTTATCGCGGTACACGTAGGCAGAGGTGCCCAGCGTGATATCAATGGCCGGCCGCGAGTTGTTTACCATGTCTTCGGTAGAAAGGGCAAAGTGGTTACCCAACTCTACCGACATGTGGTAGTTGGAGGGCGCCAGGTACACGCCTCCTTTTTTAATCGGTTCTTTATCGTATGGTTCTGTAACCTGCACTACACTTTTGATAGACAGCGCCTCCACAAAGCCGTTGCGTACGTGCTTGAGCCGGTGCAGACACATAATGATGGGAAGAGGAAAGTTTTTAGGCAGTTGCGCAAGAATTTTTACGATGCCCTGAAAACTTCCGGCCGACCCTCCAATGACAACGGCTTTATAGCTGTTATTTACATTGAACTTATTCATGGGGCGGCTTTTCCCTAATCCTTTATTTTCTTATAAACCTTTTCTTCGTTGTTCACCACAATGAACTTGTTGGCAATGTCGCACCAGATCAGCGACTCCTTCGAGCCGATGGCCAGGTAGCCGTACTTGAACAAGCTTTCGTGAAACTTCTTCAACACCTCGTTCTGCAGTGTCTGGTTGAAGTAGATCATCACGTTGCGGCACAGTATGAGGTCGAACTTGTTGAAAATTTCGCCCATTACCAGGTCGTGTTTCCTGAACGAAACGTTCCGCACCAGCTCTTTGTCGAAAATCGCCCGGCCGTTCTCTTCGCGGTAATAGTCCTTCAGCGATTTTTTGCCCTCGAAGCGGATGTAGTTCTTCTCGTTCAACTCCATGTTCTTGATGGGGTAGGCCCCCGACTTGGCCCGCTCCAGAATATTCACGTCCAGGTCGGTGGCAATCAGTTGCACATCGCCCAGAATGCCCATTTCCTTTAGCATAATGGCCATCGAGAACACCTCTTCGCCCGAAGAGCAGCCCGCATGCCATATCTTAAATTGTTTGTGGTTCAGCAGAATACCGGGAATGATTTCATCGCGCAGAATGCGCCAGAAGCTTGGGTCGCGGAACATCTCCGTCACATTCACGGTCAGTTCATCCAGAAATTCTTCTATGAACTGCGGGTTTTCATTCAACTTTTTAAGGAGGCTCTCAACCGAAAGGCCCTTCAGGTCGAGAATGCGCAACATGCGCCTCTTGAAGGACGACATGGCATAGTTTCGAAAATCATATCCATACCGCGTGTATATGAGTTCTGTGATGCGCTTAAGATCTGCAATGTCTATGTCTTGCGTCACGGGGTTTGATTTAGGCCAACCAGAAAAAAATTTCCCAAAAATAGGCTACCAGGCTTACGCGAAACGGCATAATGCCCGGGAAATATTACACACGTGAAATCTCCCCGGAAGCAGCCAAATAGGGCTTTGAAATTAAGAATTTCGGCCTGCTTTCTACCTTTTAAGGGTTTATATTTTGGGATTTTGGCCGCTGTCAGGGCCGTTCTTTGCGGGCCACTTCCAGGGCATCGAGGTGTATGCGCAGGGTTTTCTCCATCTCTGCGGCAGCCTGCCAGTCATCGCCCTTTATCACCTCGGCCTTGCGCGACTCTAACTCCTTGATTTTCAGTATATAGTTTTGCTCTTTGCGCATCATCTCTTCCTGGGTGGCCGTAAGTTCTTCCATGTTTTGGCGCATCTCTTCTTCCTGGGCCCGCATCTGCTCGGTCTGCTGCTGGAAGTCTTCCAGCAGTTTGCGTGTTTTCTGATTGGTTTTTACCGAAGACAAAGTGGAGGCAATGGTTTCACCCAGCTTCTCTACAAACGCGATTTCGTGGGGCTGATACACCTGGAAGGAGGCCAACTCTACAATGCCATAGATGTCTTTGTCGATTTTAAGCGGCACGATCAAGATCGAGCGCGGATTGGCATCGCCCAAGCCAGAGGTGATGCGAATATAGTCTTGCGGAATCTCGGTAAGAAAAATGGTTTCTGCCTCAAGGTAACACTGCCCCACCAATCCCTCGCCCGGCTTCAGCTTTTGTTGCTCAAACTTTTTGGTGTTGAAGGCGAAGAGCGAGATCAGTTCGAGAAACTTAGTACCGTGTTCTTCTTCCACCAGGTACAGGCTGCCCTGATTCGACTGGGTGTATTGCACCAAGGTAGCCACAATCTTATCGCCCAGCAGGTGCAGGTTGTCGTTGCCTGAACGAAGTATGTCTACAAATTTGGTGAGGCCTTCATTGGCCCATCTTCTTTTCTGTTCTTCTTCGTTGATACTTTTCAATTTCGCCTGCATGCCCTCCAATGCTTCGGCCAGTTTACTTTTTTCTGCGCCATCCACACTGAGCTTTTCATCTAAGTTGCCCTCGCCAATTTTCAACACAAAGTTAGAAGCCTGATGGAATTGGGCTGTCATCGCGTTCATTCCTTCCCCCAGTTCGTCAATTTCATCGTGGTATCGGGGTTGCCACACCGCGCGGTCGGCCACCACTTTTTTTAACCCGCGCAGGCGGTGGAGAATTCGGTGGCGAAACCGAATATAAAACAAGGCAATGAAGGCCAGGTTTACTACGGCTACCGCAACTATGGTGATGCTAAATGTCTGTTGCCGCTGGGCCAGGCTGTCGGTCACATCGTTTTCAAACTCCGCCAGCAAGTCTGACACGCGCATCCAGCCACCGTCTACCAGCGCCCGTGCCTGTGCTACTTTCGGATCCATCACCTGAATCACCAGTGGTTCGCGGTACGTAGAGTCGTCCCATATTTCCTGATTGCCTGTTAATGTGCTGTCGCGCCACACCTGGTTGGCGGTAAGCAACCGCACATGGTTTTCGTATTCGTTCCAGGCCTGGGCGCCCTTATTGAGACTCAATAATAATAGAGATGAAGCGGGCACAATGTCTAATTTCTTCCAACGTCCACCGTCTTTCAGGGTGGAAAGGAGTTCGCGGGTGTTTTGTGCACCGGCCGTAAGAACAGGTAACGTGCTCTTGTCGCCCTGCAGGAAGTACTGTAGGTACATGGCGGTTTGTTGCGCCTGCATCCGTGTTTCTTTGGCTACCTGCAACTGGTTGAATCGCTGGGCCACCAGGCCCCACATATAGATCACCAGAATTCCTTCAGCTACCAATACCAGGCCGAAGGCAGCCAACACCTGTTTCAGCAAGCCACTCAGTTTTCCTTTGGTTAAGCCAGCACTCATCCCTCAAAAATAGTTTTTTTTACATCCTGCACTGAGGGCATGTAGTTTTAAAGGTCGATTTCAATTATTCCAGATTGTCTTTGGTAAAGCCGTAGGGCAGGAAGGTGGCAGAGGAAGGACACTTCATCCACCGATGGCCGGGCGCCAGCACAATGATCTCGATCGGCTTCTTTTGCCGATGTTCAAACTCCAGGATAACTTGTGCGCATGCTCCGCACGAAGAGGCCGGTACCAGTTCTTTGTGGTTTTTCTTGTGGGCCACCACGGCCATCTTATTAATTACTTTGTCGGGATGTTGCGATGCCGCTGTGTAAAGGGCCACGCGCTCCGCACACATGCACAAGGGGTAAGAGGCATTCTCCTGGTTGGCACCCGTGACCAATGTTCCGTCTTCTAGAATGAGGGCTGCGCCTACGTGAAATTTGGAGTAGGGCGCATAGGCATGGTGGGTAGCTTCTTTGGCTTTGTGCACCAGGTATTTCGATTCGGAGTCTAGCTCCTCAATGTCGTGAAAGTATTGGGGTTCCGGCATGCTTGTGAAATTGAGCGGAGTGAAAATTACAAAAAGGCCGATGGTTTATAAAATGGTTCACGGACTTTATAAATAACCCCGCCCCCATTCTGTTACGCAGATAAAATGTATTTTGCCGGCATGAAGCGTGTTTTAGTATTGGGCGCGGGTCGCTCTTCGGCTGCGTTGATTGGTTACCTGTTGCACGAGGCGGCAACGCATCACTTAAATATTACTGTGGGGGATTTTTCGCTGGCAGCCGCGCGCGAAAGGGTGGGCAACCATCCCCGTGGCCAGGCCATTGCATTCGACATTAACCAGGCACAGGCCAGCGAAGCAGAAATTGCTGCTGCCGATGTGGTGATTTCGCTGCTGCCCGCCAACCTGCACCCGCACGTAGCGGCTCTTTGCCTGAAACAAAAAAAACACCTGCTTACGGCCAGTTACGTGTCTGATGAAATGAAAGGCCTTCATGATGCCGCTCTGCGCAACAACCTGTTGTTTTTGAATGAATGCGGCCTTGACCCCGGCCTTGACCATATGAGCGCCAAGCAAGTGATGGACCGCATAAGAAAGGCGGGTGGGCGCATTACTTCCTTCGAATCGTTTACGGGTGGGTTAATAGCTCCCGAAACCGACCCGGAGAATCCATGGCGCTATAAGTTTACGTGGAATGCGCGCAACGTGGTAATGGCCGGGCAAGGTACGGCCAAGTATCTGCTGAATGGCGAATACAAGTACATACCCTATCAGCAATTGTTTAGTCGTACCACTTCCGTTACTGTTCCCGGTTATGGCAGCTACGAAGGATATGCCAACCGCGATTCTTTAAAGTACATAGAAGCCTATGGGTTGCAGGGCATACAAACCATGCTGCGCGGCACGCTGCGCCATGAAGGTTTCTGCTCTGCATGGAATGCGTTGGTTCAATTGGGCTGCTGCGATGACACCTACCCCATGGAACTTGTAGAGGCCATGACACACCGTGCTTTCCTGAATGCCTTTCTGGATGATGATGGCAAACGAACGGTCGAACAAAAACTGGCTGCCGTGATGGACTGGCAGCCCGATTCGCCAGAGATGCAAAAATTAAAGTGGTCGGGACTGTTTAGCGAGGAGCCGGTGGGATTGAAGCAAGGTACGCCCGCCCAGATTTTGGAGCATATTCTCAACAAGAAGTGGAAACTGGCGCCTGCAGACAAAGATATGATCGTGATGTGGCACCGGTTTGGTTATGAGCAGAACGGCAGGCAGAAAGAAATTCAGGCTTCGCTGGTGGTAAAGGGTGATGACTCCATCCATACGGCCATGGCCAAAACAGTAGGCCTTCCGTTAGGCATCGCTGCCTTGTGCCTCCTTCAGGATAAAATCAAAACAAGGGGAGTAGCACTTCCAATAGTTCCGGAAATTTATGAGCCCGTTCTTGCTGAACTTTCCAAAATAGGCATCGAGCTGGAGGAGCGCGAAACGAAATAGCTATTTGGCTTCGTATTCTTCGTCACGCTTCAAGTGGCCACCATTGGCTGCGGCTACCGCCAGTTGATCGCAGCGTTCATTTTCGGGATGTCCAGCGTGGCCTTTAATCCACACAAACTTTGGCTTGAATTTTTTGTGCAGGGGAATGTAGCGCTTCCACAAATCTTCGTTGGCTTTGTCTTTAAAGTTCTTCTTTTCCCAATTCCATAGCCAGCCTTTCTCTACGGCATCTACCACATATTTGGAGTCGGAGTAAATGGTAACACCGATGCCGTCTTTTTTGATGGCCTCGAGGCCTGCTATCACAGCCAGGAGTTCCATGCGGTTATTGGTGGTAAGCCGGAATCCCTCGCTTAGTTCTTTTTCGTGCGCACCGTATTTCAAAATGGTGCCGTAGCCGCCCGGACCGGGGTTACCTTGTGCGGCACCATCAGTGTAGATCTTAATCATTCATTCAAATCTCAGCCTGCAAAATTTACGTTGTCTTTAAAAATCTTCACGGCAATGGCCAGCAGAATCACCCCAAAAACCCTTCGCAGCACCGCAAAAGCCGACTTGCCTAATACACGCTCCAACCATACCGATGAGCGCAACACCCAATAAACAAACACCAGGTTCACCAAAATACCGATCAGTACATTTACCTCCTGGTAAACAGCGCGCAGCGAGAGAATGGTGGTAAGTGTACCCGCACCGGCAATCAGCGGAAAGGCAAGGGGCACCACCGACCCTGAACCTTTTGCCTCCGGGTCGTCCCGAATCAATGTAATGCCGAGAATCATTTCCATGGCTACGATGAAAATGACGATAGCACCTGCCACGGCAAACGAAGCTACATCGAGCCCAAAAAGTTTCAGAATGGATTGACCAAGAAAGAGAAACCCCACCATGAGCACTGCTGAGATAATGGTGGCTTTTTCTGCCTGTATGCGCCCCTCGCGTTTTCGGATGATAATGATAAAGGGGATAGACCCCAAAATATCAATCACGGAAAACAAAATCAGGGTAACGGAGAAAATTTCCTTCAAGTTTAACATGGCGGCAACAATCAGGCTACAAGTTATGAAAATAGCGTGTTTGGGCAGCAACTTCCTTCATATGACTACGGCTGTTTTTTTTTGCTGATGACAGAAAGGAAATCCTCAGTCAACATCAAGAGGTTTCTAATCTCTTCGGTTGTTAACAGATCGCGCTTTAGGTAGAGGATGAGTTTATTTCTATGCGCTTCAATATGAAGGTCATCATGGCTGGCTAAAAAACCGAGCAGTTCGTCATTAAAAAATACTCTGATAGCCGCTTCGTCTGCACCACGGAGATAATATTTTTTAGAGAATTGCGGCTGATCAGAAAAATCAATGTCTTTACCGGTAGCGAACTCACTCATGCGTGTCCACAGATGTTCTGGCTCCAGCGCAAAGTCTGGAATGGGCACCTCTATGTCTGCCGCATAAACAATGGTAACGCTGGTTTCGTTTTGCACCTGTCTGGCCCCGTCTGTAAGGGTAACATCCGATACTTCAATACGGCAGCTTTCTATGTATTTGATGAGTAAGTTTTCTTCGAATTGAATGCGGTGCCCTGTCTCTATAGGAAAAGCCTTAAACTTGAGCAGGTTACGAACACGTTGTGGGTAAAAAGCAAAATGGTCAACCTCAGCCATTTTTCTCAATTTAGCCTGGCGGGGCGATAGCCTGATTTCTAGCCGACTGTCAGCATCTTTGGCTGCCTTGCGCGCAGCCAACGGATGGTTTGAAAATGGCCTGAAGCGATCGAAGCCAACGGATACCATAGATCCTCCGCGGTGTGTGCATTGATCTTCAAAATGGTGGAGGAACTCCATGAATGTATGATCTAACAGATACGCATTGGTAAAGTCAACAACAATTCGCCCAGATAGATCGAGTTTGGCAAATGCTTTTTTAAATGCGGGAAGGTTGGAGAACACCGCAGACTCGTAAATGGTAACCACGTATTCCTCGCCCTGCTTAGTTACATCACAATGGGCCCTGAACAGGCTTTTGAATGATGCCCCGTTGAGGGCGTTGAATAGAAGCTTTGTGAGCACCCCTACCGCTACACCTAAAAGCAGATCGGTGGCAATAGTAACGACAATCGTTACCACAAAGATCATCAGTTGCTCGGAACCTATTTTATAGGTTTTAAAAAATTCGTTAGGCGATGCCAGCCTGTACCCTACTGCAATAAGCAATGCGGCCAGCGCTGTGTTCGGAATCATTTCGATAACAGGTATTAGGAGCAGCATGGCTAGTAACAGAAAGAGGCCATGGAAAAAGTTAGCCCACACGGTGCGCCCACCAAAAGAAATGTTGGCAGAGCTGCGTGCCACCTCCGAAATCATTGGCACGCCCCCCAGCACGGCAGACAACGCATTGCCTATACCTACGGCCGACAAATCTTTGTTGGCGTTAGAAATACGCTTCCAGGGGTCGAGACCATCGATGGCTTTAACGGTAAGTACTGTCTCCAGGCTATTTACAAAAAGAAACATCAGCACATACTTCCAGAAAATGAATGTGCCAATCATTCCAAAATCTATGTTTACCCCTACGTGCTGCCAAAAGTCACCAATCTTAACCATATCGAAGGCCGGTTCGGTATGCTTGAAGTCCATTACCAACGCCATGGGTATGGTTACCAGCAGCACAACCATGGGTGCTGGCATTTTTTTCACCCACTTGTTTTTCAGCAGGGGCATGCCGAAAATAATGATGAGGCTCACTACGCCTACAAATGTTACCCTCACATCTTCGTGTAAAATAGAGTCGGGTATCATCGAAAACAGCTCAAGGGGTTCCTTGCCTTTTAGCAGTTCGGGGTCTATGCCCAGCAGTATGTGAATTTGCTTGGAGAAAATAATCAGCCCGATGGCGGCCAGCATGCCATGGACGGCAGAGGGAGGGAAGAAGTCGCTCAACGAGCCGAATCCGAGCCAGCCAAGTAGAATTTGAATGAGAGCCGCCACAAACACAGCTCCCAATGCATAGTGCCAACCCTGGGTGCTACCCCCCATCTCCATAACGGCTCCGGCACAGATGGTAATAAGGCCAGCAGCGGGGCCTTTAATAGTAAGCCGCGACCCGGCAAAAAAACTTACAATCAGGCCGCCAATCATGGCAGTGAGTACGCCCATAGAGGCGGGGAACTCGCTGGCTTTTGCTACGCCCAAGCTGAGCGGCAGTGCCAATAAAAAAACAAGAAAGCCTGCCAATGCATCAGTCTTCCAGTTTTGTATCAAACCTTTTAGCCCATCGTGTGGAACTTCTGTTGTATTCATAATAACAGATTGTATAAATCCGGTTAAGTCTTGAAAAAATGGTTGGAAAGCGAAAGCTTAGTTCCGCAACAGAAAATATCTGGCCCCAAGCGGGGCCTCCTGGCTTAGCGTAATTAAATTAACAAAGCCCGGTGAAGGGTAAATAGAGAGGGTTGCGTATCAACGCATCGTTTGCTAACTACGCGCGCTATTTTTTTGGATTCAAATTTTTGATGGGTATGAAAAAGCCCCACAAACCAGAGAACATCAAAGCCATACTCTTTGCCCTCCCGACTTTCTTCGTTGCTCACTTCTTCAAATACCAGGTGCGAAAGCAGATCAACCGTTTGCGAAGAGGCAGCAACCGAAACACCATCGACCTGGAGGCCCTTCGGAGGGGTTAGAAAAGCGGGCGTAAACAACTCGAAGGCGAAAAGCAGGATGATAAAATGCCTCAAAATTGTGCTATGCCTTAGTGCCATGTATGAAAAACGGCTTAAAGTTGGCATTTTTTTGTAAAAAAACAGATCGGGCGTTTACAGGTGCAGCATAAGTAAATGACTGCTCACAGAAATCCATTTGAAAATCCCTGGTTGCTACCAGCGAAAATGAGAGAATTATAGTTTGCAATGCCCAAAAAGCAGACAGCATGGGGCGTTTGCCAAATGGCAATAGGGCTTCTGTTTTTGTTTTGAATAGAGTGTGAAGCCACCGGGCACGATTGCGCGAAAAGCAACCTTACCATCGGTTTAGGTATACAGCACGGATGGTGCGCTGTAGTTGTAGTGATAGAATTTCGTACCTTTGCCTTATGCCAGCCCGAAAATACCTGCAACAGATAACCACGCAACTGGTATTTTTTTTGGTACTGTTTACAGTTGTGGGCAGGCTGGTTTTTTTACAGGCCAGTATCGGTAGTTCGACAGAAACGACCTATTCTAAAGGCTCGATACCTTTAAAGACAGATTGCCAATTGCCTTTCGAGGAAAAAGAGAAAGAACAAGAGCAATCTGCCGAGAAGCAGCTTACCCATCTTTTATTTGCCTGCCTGCCTAACGCATCGAAGCGAGTTACGGCAACGGTTTGTCTTTGTTACGGGTATTCGCCAAGTATTAAATTTTTTCATGGACGGCCCATCTACCTTTCAAAGAGATACCTGCTCATTTAATTCAAAAGTCTTGCCCTCTTGCGCCACTTTCTGTGGCGGTGTTTTTTTGTTTTACGATAAAAATTGAGTGGCCAGCCCACTCGAACACGCATGAAATCAGAAAATTGTAGTTTTGATGAACACGCGGTGCTTCATGAACTGAAACACCATCTGCCCGCTCAGGCCCCACTTAAAGATTTCATCCATCACAATACACTCCATGCCTTCCAGTACCTCAAGTTTTTCGATGCCATCAGAGAGGCATCTGTGAAGTTGGGTTATCGGGTTAGCCTTTCGCTGAATGAATACCGGAAACTGTTGAAGGAAGGGCGTATACACGAAGATGTACTCGAAAGAATTTTGGTAGAACAAAAGGGGAGTACCCACGCCCAGGCCTGGCGGCACAAGCTGGTAGATGCCATCTATGGGGACCTGCCTTCGCCCCGTATAGGTGCACTGCGTGCACACTGGAAGAAGGAATTTCAGGTTGATCTCGACTCTATGGTGCATCCTCTCCTCTTCCGAATTTTGTGCAGCTATCTCGATCAAGGTATTGCAATATGGAATTTTCCTGTTTGCCACAAAGGCTTCCTTGCCGCATTGCGCAGTATGGAAAGGAGCAGCTATGTAAGTTTTTTCAGAGGTAAGCGCGCACGCAACCTTCTACTGCATGGAAACCTTACCATAAAAGGCCTGTTAAAGATTGTATTGGGCGATGAAACGTTGTTTAGACAATATCTGTTCGATCAGCAGTTTGCTCATCAGGGGTGGTCGGGCATGGTAAAGACCATAGAAGACCAGCCACACACCCTGCTCGATCACAGAAAGATTACGCTTCATGATCTGATTGTTTTTGAATTACTTTTAGAGATTGATGCCCTGGATCAGCATTTCAGGAGTGCATGGTCTCCGCTCACAAATAAACTGAAGCAGAAGCCGGTAGATTTGTTTCAGCCGGTTGATAATACAGAATTATTTGAAGTGCTTAGACTGTGGCAACTGGCGTTTGAGTGGACTTATTACGATGAGGTGCTGGCCGGGCTGAGAACGGTACACGGCAATAGTGCAGAGCCAGCAGCCAAAACTTTTCAGGCTTTGTTCTGTATAGATGACCGTGAGTGTTCGTTTCGAAGACATTTGGAGCGCGAAAATCGGGCGTGCGAAACATTTGGCACTCCCGGATTTTTTGGGGCCGAGTTTTACTTTCAGCCAGATCATGGCAAGTTCTACACTAAACTCTGCCCGGCCCCGGTGGAGCCCGGCTTTCTGATAAAAGAGGTGGGCGTAAGGAGAAAGAATGAAAAAGACGCCCATTTCACCAAGCACACCCATGGCCTGTTTCGCGGCTGGCTGATATCGCAAACGTTGGGATTTTGGTCTGCCTTCAAGTTGTTTGTAAACATTTTCAGGCCTTCCATGGGGCCGGCCACCGCAACTTCTTTAAAGCACATGGAGAAAGAAGCGCACCTCACGATTGAAAACCGTAATCCGAAACGAAGAGAGAGTAACCTGCAGATTGGTTTTAACATCGAAGAGATGGCCGTTCGCGTAGAGCATCTTCTAAAGAGCATTGGCCTGATAAAAGATTTTGCCCCTCTGGTTTACATTATTGGTCACGGATCCAGCAGTGTAAATAATCCCCATTATGCCGCTTACGACTGTGGTGCGTGTTCGGGGCGCGCGGGGTCTGTGAACGCCCGCGTGATATGCCACATGGCGAACCATGCGCAAGTGCGCGAGCTATTAGTGCAAAAAGGAATAACGATACCTCACGAAACCCAGTTTGTGAGTGGGCTGCACGACACCACACGCGATGAAGTAATTTTTTTTGATGAGGCTGAATTAACTGCCGCCAACCGCGAAAGACACCTCAGACATAAAGCTGTTTTTGCAACTGCACTAGATCATAACGCTAAGGAACGTTCACGCAGGTTTATGTCTGTTGATACACATCTGCCCCCAGAAGAAGTTCATGAGTTAGTAAAGTTGCGGTCGGTTTCTTTATTTGAACCGCGGCCAGAACTTAACCACGCCACCAATGCATTGTGTGTGGTAGGCCGCAGAAACCTTACGCGGCATTTGTTTCTCGACAGGCGGGCCTTCCTGAATTCTTACAACTATGAGTTGGATTTGGATGGTACGCGTTTATTTGATGTAATGAAACCGCTTGGCCCGGTATGCGGAGGCATTAACTTGGAGTATTATTTCTCCCGGGTTGATAACCAGAAATTGGGAGCGGGCACAAAACTGCCCCATAATGTAATGGGTTTGATTGGCGTAGCAAATGGTATAGATGGAGACCTGCGCCCTGGGCTGCCAAGCCAGATGATAGAAGTTCACGATCCAGTGCGATTGCTTATGATCGTTGAGCATTTTCCCGCGGTGGTTTTACACACTATTCAGCGAACCCCGGAAGTGTATGAGTGGTATCACAACGAGTGGATACATCTTGTGGCAATACATCCGGTTACAGGCGATTTTTTTGTATTTAGGGAGGGCGCTCTCCACCCCTATCAACCGTTGTTACCGGGTGTAGCCTTCGCTGATCCAGCACCCATCATCGAAAAAGAAAAAGGAAATATTCAGGTTCTTGCTATTCCCCACTAACCAGTCATGGCACAAGTTATTCCCTTTTTTATTCTGCTTCCGTTAGCCGGTTTTCTGCTAACAATGGTGCTACCCGCGCGGCAGGAAGAAATGATTTCGAAAACGTCATTTCTTACAGTCGGCATCCATACGCTGGGGTTACAGGTATTTTTAGTCTACTGGTTTTGGATAGGCTATCCTGCTGTGAACGTGAAGGAGGTTGTGCTTTACCGATCTAATACCTACGAATTTTTTATAGACTTCTTCTTCGATAAAGTTACCGCAAGCTATCTGTTTGTTGGCTCTGTACTTACGTTTTTAGTAACGGTTTATAGCCGTTACTATTTGCACCGCGAGGCGGGCTACAAACGTTTCTTCAACACTATTTTGTTTTTTTACGTTGGCTACAACATAACGGTATTGGCAGGCAACCTTGAAACGTTGTTTGTCGGTTGGGAGATTTTGGGAATATCTTCCTTCCTGCTGATTGCGTTTTACCGCGATCGATACCTGCCTGTAAAAAATGCAGTAAAAGTATTTTCTGTCTATAGAATTGGCGATGTGGGCATCATCCTTGCGATGTGGATGGCACACCACCTGTTTCATGAGAACATTACCTTCTTGAAGCTAAGTAATTATGATTTGGTGCACGAGCACCTGGTCTCGCATAGCTGGATTGGCATTTTTATTTCGTTGATGGTGTTGATTTCCGCTGCAGGTAAATCTGCCCAGCTTCCCTTTTCTACCTGGCTGCCCCGTGCCATGGAGGGCCCAACGCCATCCAGTGCCATCTTTTACGGGTCGCTCTCTGTGCATATGGGTGTGTTCCTGTTGTTGCGCACTTATCCGTTCTGGGAGCATCAGACTTCTGTTCGTATATTGATAGGTTTGGTGGGTCTGCTTACCAGCCTGGTTACAACCACCATTGCCCGTGTGCAATCATCGGTAAAAAGCCAAATTGCTTATTCTTCCATTGCACAAATCGGCCTCATATTTATTGAGGTAGCAGCGGGATGGCACTACCTGGCATTGATTCACTTCGCTGGGAATGCCTTTTTGCGCACCTACCAATTGCTGGTGTCTCCTTCCGTAGTGAGCTACCAGATACGTGAGCAGTTTTATAATTTCACTCCCCGGCAACATTCTGTTGAAGACTCTTTTCCCAGAAAGATTGAATACACACTTTATATGTTGAGCCTGAAGGAATGGAACCTCGATTCGTGGCTGTACAGGTATTTATGGAACCCCATGAAGTGGGCAGGGAAAAAATTGAATTTTTTGGTTATGAACAGGGTGCTATTCTTTCTGGTGCCTGCGTATTTGGTCGGGCTTTATTGTGTGTATCATAAGAATATACTGCCGCCTGATGTGGTTGCTGCCCTCCCAATTTTATTCAGTTTCGTTGGTCTGGTGTTGGTGCTCAAAGCATTTACCGAGCGCATCCATGCCCGTATGAGTTGGCTGTTGGCAATTATGAACCATTTTTGGGTGGCACTGGCCGTGGCTTTTAATGAAAATTTCAGCTTTGATGAAGTGCACATTTATTTGATAGGCGTGGCCGTATCGGGTGTATTGGGTTATGTGGTTTTATACTACACTAAACAAAAAGAGGGCAATATCGACCTCGATCAGTTTCGGGGGCATGTGTGCAAGCATCCGCGCATGGCTTTTTTATTTTTATTGGCAAGCCTCGGGGCATCTGGCTTTCCAATTACGCCCACATTTGTGGGAGAAGATTTGATCTATAGCCACATTCATGCTGACCAGGTTTGGCTGGCCACGTTTGTTTCTTTGAGCCTGATTGTAGATGGACTGGCAATCATTCGTATCTATGCACGCGTGTTCCTGGGGCCTCACGTCAAATCAGTGTATGAAATGGCCTATCGGTCTTCCTGACAAGAACTGGAAGGGCATTAAGCACAAAGCCTGGGTTAAACCAGGGCTTTGTGCTTAATGAACTAAAAAAACTATTCCCCTACTGATATCTCCTGAGAGAACCCACCCACTGAAACAGTTGCTTTGTTATCGCAAGTGCCAGTGCCATAGTCTACCTGAATGGCCGTTGTGCCTACTGTAAATGCCAGCACACCCTGCGCGGGTGCTACGAAGCTGCTCAGTGCGCACTCCAGTTTAAAGATAATCGGACTTTGAACCGTGGCGGTATAGGGTTGCCGCTCGCGCGTTTGCCCGTTGGCTGATCCTTCTATTGTCCACGTGGTGGTGGCGGCTGAGTTGCCGATGGTCCACTTGCTGGTGTGCAAAGCTTCACGCGTTACAAACGTGCCGTCCGTAAAAGTGGCTTTGCCATCATCATCTCTCACTTCGAAAGTAATGGAGTTCTGCGCCAGCGCGGTAGTAGTTACGGTGCGCTTACCCTCCAGTTTCACACCATTTACCTCGTAGCCCTGGAACGTTAATTCAATTTTGGAGCCGGGCAGAAAGCGCCACCCGTTGTAGGCCACGAGTATTTTTCCTTTTCGCACAGTTCCGCTCGGGTCCGTTTGTCCCGCACCAAAGTCGATGGTTATGGTGCCTTGCGGATTCAAGGCGTTGTTGTTGGGGCCTACCGTCAGCGTAATGGTGGCTCCATTGAAGCGCGTATCGCCTTCTACCGTAATGGTGATGTTTTCTTTCGTTCGGCCTCCGCTTATTTGTTCGTCTTCCGGGCTCGATAACGCCTGGGTAGACAGGTCGCCCGCTTCGTTGAAGTAGGCTTCCGTAGCTGACTGGTCTTCTACGGCTTTACTTTGTTCACTGGTGAGTTTTTGATCATCGTCCTCATCGCAGGAAAGGAGGGTAACACACACGGCCACCAGGGCCATCGACAGAAATTTTTTTATCATAGCTGTAAGAAATAATGTGGTAAATCTAACGAGTTTCCAATGGATGGCATTACCTGCCCTACGGTAACCGGCTTTAAAAGCGGCTGGGTTGCCTGTTTCCATCCATGGATGCGTTTTGAGTATAGATTCACAAATATTGAGCCAAAAACTTTTTCAGCTTCTTGATCTCCCGTTCTTGCAAGGCGGGGAAGTTGGCAATGCGAAACGTGTTGCTTTTCAGCGCCCCGTAGCCCTCGCCCAACAGAAAACCCTCTTTCCGTGCGTGCTTCTTAACTTTTGCCAGGTAGGCGGGATCTCCGGTTACGGTAACAACCGTGTGCGACCTGACGGCCTCGTTGGCTACCAACAGCCGTAGTTTTTTGGATGCACCAAAAAAATCGGCCCAGGCCTGGTAGCGCTCTTTTGTTTGTTCACTTGTCTCTTCAATGGATGGTTGTTGTTTCAAAACACATCGCAGCAGGTAAATACCCAGCACATTGGGCGTGCAGTTTGTTTGCCACTGGTCTGCCATCTGTTTCATAAACGCCAGGCTGTTGTAATGGGCTAACTCTTTTTGAACAGCAACACGCTCTATAGTCTTAGGCGATAGAATCAGAATGGCCAATCCCGCTGGAAGACCGAAACACTTTTGCACGGACGCAAACCACACATCGGCCGAGGTAAAGGGCAACACAATGCCCGCCATGGAAGAGGTGGCATCTACTGCCACCAGGGCGTGTGGGTTCTTCTTTTTAACCTGGGCGATCAACGCGGTGTCCACCTGGGTACCGTTCGAAGTTTCGTTTTGGGTAAGACAGATAACGTCTGCGCTGGCAATCGTCTGCACCGGCAGGTTGAATTCCAGGTGAAACGAAACGGGCTGCGCAGCCGGTTTTAACTTTTGTGTGTATTGAAACCACTTTTCGCCAAACGCACCGCTGTAAAAGTGGGCACTTTGTTTTTCTACCAGCGACTGCGCAATGATTTCCCAGCACTCGGTGGCGGAAGAGGCAAACAGAACGGTGTACGTTTTGGGCACCTTCTGTTTCTTTTTTAGCAGTGCCACCGTTTCGCGATAAAGCGCCATGAAATCTTCGCTGCGGTGGTTCATGCTCAGGATGCCTTTCGCATGGGCTTTTTTCACGTAGCCCGGCACTTCGTCATACACGCGCGAGGGCCCGGGGTAAAACGAAATCATAAGCGTGCAGTTATTTCTTCAGCAGGTAACCGATGGCCATGGCATAACCTTCCAGCCCGAAGCCGGTAATCATGCCTGCACATTTGGAAGTAATGAGGCTTTTGTGCCTGAACTCCTCGCGGGCGTAGACATTCGAGATGTGTACTTCTACCACGGGTGTTTTAATGGCGCCAATGGCATCGTGCAGCGCAACGGAGGTGTGGGTGTAGGCACCGGCATTCAACACCACGCCATCGAACGAAAAACCTACTTCGTGCAGTTTGTTCACCAGCTCGCCTTCCACGTTCGATTGATAGTAATGAAGGTCAGCCTCCGGAAACTTTTTTCTCAGCGTATTGAAGAACGCTTCAAAACTTTGATTGCCGTAAATACCGGTTTCGCGTTGACCCAATAAGTTCAGGTTAGGGCCGTTGATGATTTGAATCTGCATGATTAGAAATTCGTACTTTAGGTAGTGACTGGGAATAACTTTGTCTTCAAAACCTCAACGTTCAGCGGCTTAGAATCATGTATAGTATTTCCTCTTCTGAACGGTTTACTTTCATCAGCAAATCGGATACTCTGAAAGCAACATCTTCGTTTCGTCCCCAGTAAATCATACCGTCTTTCAGTTTAAATTTTCTGAAGCGATCAGGCTGCAGGTAGATCAGGTTATCTCCCTTTACATAGTTTTTGAACCAGGGTAGTAAATCAACTGATTTTGTTTTTCCTCCGTGCAAAACAAGGGCAATTTCGAAACCACCTACCCAATGTGCTTGTATGGGCAAGGTTATTTCTTTCTGCCGATCACTTCGCACTTTACGCTTTGATGGTAAATGAATACTTGCTCCCATTTCTCAATCACTTTTTCATGGTTCTTTTTCAGAAACCTGGCTACTTCCGTTGCTTGTTCTGCGGTCAAAGGCTTTTTGCCTTTAACTTTTTTGAAAATCAAAGTTACTGAATCTCCCGTAATCATGAATTCTACCTTGATTTCCTTGTCCTGATGCGCCACATGAACATGGATGGGCAGTTGATCGTTGGATTAGAAACGGATGATGTATCCCAGGTATTGAAAAATCTTTGGCACTTTTGTAACAAATGAACGGTGGAGTATAACGAATTTTGTTGAGCGAACGTGACCTGGACTACGTACATCAAACAATTCGCCAACTACCTGAAACTGGAGCGTTCGCTGTCGGGCAACTCCATAGAAGCTTACGTGCGCGATGTGGAAAAGCTGAACCAGTATGTGGAGATGCACCACCGGGGCCTCAGCCCCATGAAGGTTACCGGCAAACACCTGCAGGCATTTGTAGGTTATGTAAACGAGATGGGCCTGAGTGCGCACAGCCAGGCCCGCATTCTTTCGGGCATAAAAGCATTTTTTAGGTTTCTGATTACTGAAGACCTGCTGCAGCAAGACCCTACGGAGTTGCTGGAGGGACCCAAGCTGGGCCGCAAGCTACCCGACACCCTCGACTACCCGGAAATTGTGAAACTGCTGGAGGCCATCGACCTCTCTACACCCGAGGGCACCCGCAACCGCGCCATGCTGGAGGTGCTCTACAGTTCTGGCCTCCGCGTGTCGGAACTGGTGGAGTTGCGCATCAACAACCTGTATTTCGACATCGGCTTCATGCGCGTGATTGGCAAAGGCAGCAAAGAACGGTTGGTGCCCTGCGGCCGCGATGCCATGAAGTATTTGAAAATCTACCTGGAGGAGATACGGGTGCACGTGCCGGTGCAGAAAGGCTATGAAGGACATGTGTTTTTAAACCGGCTGGGCAAGAAGCTCACCCGCGTGATGGTGTTCACCATCATCAAAAACCTGGCTGCCAAAATCGGGCTCAAAAAATCCATCAGCCCCCACACGTTTCGCCATTCGTTTGCCACCCACCTCATCGAAGGCGGGGCCGACTTGCGGGCCGTGCAGGAAATGCTGGGCCACGAGTCCATTACCACCACGGAAATTTATACCCATCTCGACCGCGACTACCTGCGCCAGGTGATACAGGAGTTTCATCCCAGAAGTTAGCTTTTAGGGCAAAATTCTTTCGTACTTTTGGTGCATGAGGCTTTGGGTTGTTTTTTTCTTCCTCACCACTTCGCTGTGGGCGCAGGATATAGAAGTACAATACGACAAGAACCGTGACCTGACAGGTTATAAAACATTTCGCTTTGGCGAAGGTGAAATCATTACACCTAAAGACCAGCGCGTAATCAAAGATGTCACCATGCACCAGTGGGTGAAGAATGCCATCCGCGAAGAATTAACCGGCAAGGGACTGGTGTTTGTTGATTCTGCCAAAGCCGACCTCACCGCTTCCTACATCATCGGCTCGCTGCAACGGTCGGACATGCAAAACCTGGGGCCGATGGGCACCGCACCCGGCTCTACCGACCAGACATGGTCGCGCAACTTTCAACAGAGCAGCCTCATCATCGATCTGAACGACCGCAGCAACATTTTGATTTGGCGCATACAAGGAGTAACGTCTACCACCACACCCGATGCCGAAAACATGATCCGCGAAGTAGTGTCCAAAGGCTTCAAGAAGTTTTCGCTCAAGCCCAAGAAAGAAAAGAAAAAGAAGAAATAGGTTAGATGTACCGCTCGCTCGTTCGCCCGCTGTTGTTTCTGTTCAACCCGGAGGCCATCCATCATTTTACGTTCCGCTTTCTTCAACTGATCGGTCGCATACCCGGGAAGAAGGCAGCGCTTCGCTTCTTTTTTTCCCTGGATGACCCCAGATTACAGCGCACCCTTTTCGGCATTACCTTCCAAAATCCGGTGGGGTTGGCTGCGGGTTTCGACAAAGACGCTAAGTTGATTGATGAGTTGGCCACATTCGGCTTTGGATTTATTGAAATTGGAACGCTTACACCGCGCCCGCAACCGGGCAACGACAAACCCCGCCTGTTTCGCCTGCCGCAAGACCAGGCCCTCATCAACCGCATGGGCTTCAACAACGGGGGTGTACTGGCAGCGGTAGAAAGATTGAAAAAAAGAAAATCTGCTGTTGTGGTGGGTGGCAACATCGGCAAGAACAAAGCCACGCCCAACGAAAAAGCTTTTGAAGACTATAACTACTGCTTTGAAGCGCTCTTTCCTTATGTAGATTATTTTGTTGTGAACGTGAGCTCGCCCAACACGCCCGGCTTGCGCGAGTTGCAGGAGAAAGAGCCGTTGAAAAAGCTGATGAAGCACGTGAAGGCCCTGAGTCTGGCGAAGCCCAATCCCAAGCCGGTGCTGTTGAAGATTGCCCCCGATCTGACCGAAACACAGTTAGATGATATTGTGGCGATTTTGAAAGAAACACAAACCGATGGCGTAATTGCCACCAACACCACCATTTCGCGCGAAGGCCTTTCCACTGCTGCCGAACACATCAGCGCCATAGGCATGGGCGGCCTCAGCGGCCGGCCGTTGCGCGAGAAATCTACCGCGGTGATTGCCTACCTGCGTAAACAATTGGGGAAAGATTTTCCCATTATTGGCGTGGGCGGCATTATGACACCGGAAGATGCGCTGGCCAAGTTGCAGGCAGGTGCCGATCTGGTTCAAATCTACACCGGCTTCATTTACGAAGGGCCTGGTTTTGTCAAGCGCATCAACCGCAGGTTGTTGGCGCACCGTTAAAGCATTTGTACCAATTGAATATTGTTGCCGCACGTATCATCCAGAACGGCCATCTTCACGGGCCCCATTTCTCTCGGCTCCATTGAAAATTGCACGCCCATTTCCGTCAGGCGCAGGTATTCAGCGCTAACGTCAGCAACCATGAATGAGGTGTAGGGAATGCCGGCATCCTTAAGTGCTTTCTGGTACACACGGGCCGGCTCAAATGCCATCGGTTCAAGCAGTAACTCCACGCCATTTTGCTCGGAGGGGGAAACAACGGTTAGCCACTTGTACTCGCCCATGGGTATTTCGGTTTTTTTGAGGAAGCCCAGTTTCTCCGTGTAGAACTTTAAGGCTTTGTCCTGATTGTCAACCGGAACGTTTGTTACATGAATTTTTATCATATTTTTTGTTTTGTGATATCACAAAAATTCAGGTTTGTCGGGGGATGTAGTTATTCCAGGTTGCGATTGTACAGGTTTTGATATGCTTTTGGTGAATAGCCTGTGGCTCTTTTGAAAGCATGACTGAAGGTGGGCAGGCTATCGTAACCCACCTCAACGCATACTTCGGATACGTTCAGGCCTTGCTTTAAAAGTTCCTTCCCTTTGGTCATGCGCAAGTTTCTTAGATACTGCCGGGGCGAGAGGCCGTAAGCGCGTTTGAAAATACGTATGAAGTGAAACCTCGACATACAGGCGACTGAAGCAATCTTCTCCACTTCAATCTGTTCGGAAAGGTATTTTTCCATAAACGCCCGGGATTGCCTTACCCGAACATAATGGTAGGCCGGCAGGTAATGTTCTTTAATAATTTTATCTACCTCCGCTTCAAAATAGGTTTTTGTCTTGGGTGTCATTCAAATTCTGGGTTCCAGATGAAGCTGTCCGAGACACGCTCGTTAACTCGAAAATACACAATATTGATTACCTACGCACGGCCAACGGATAGCGGCTTATGGATGGCTTGCATTGCGTGAGCGAAATAGATCCATGTCCAGGCAGATCATGCTCCAGGTGTGTCCATCAAAATCTTCCACGGTGCTGATTTGCTGGGTCATGGCTTCCTACTGTTTCTTTTACATCGACTGCTCAATTTCTGAAACCCGGGCGCGCACCAGTTTTTCAACCAGCCGATTCGGAAGGGGCGCTTCGGGCGAGAATTGGATAACGGTTGGCCCGTTTTTGTATTCGCTTACCTCGTTGCGCATTTCATGCAGCACGTTACCTTCCATAATGAAGAAGGAGAGGTGGGTTTTCGATGCCCGGAAACCAACGGCCCTCTTGCCCCGGTAATAAAAAAATGGAACACCCCGGCTCAGGCGTTCTTCCATACCGGGCATTGTTTGTATAATTTGTTGGCGCAGGGTGGTGAGGGCTTTTCTTTCACCGGCAGAAAGATTCTGCAAATAGGTATTTACATCTTGGGGTGTGTTCATCGCTGGTAGTCTGAGTTTCAACCTGTGAAGCCGAAACTCAAAATTACGCGACTACTTGTATTGGCAAGGCCTGTAAAGCTGACAAAACAGCGGGGCAAATGCGTCAATCTGCGCTTCTGCGTTGGCGTTCATTTGCGATGGATGAAAATAAACACGCGGAGGATGGCGCCCCTCCACACTAAGCGCCACCGTAAATGGGTGATCGGACTTGCCTACACAACGGCCAGCAGAATGGCTGCAATGGCTACAATGCCACCAATCAGCAAAGCCTGCCGGAAAGTATAGAGCGAATTCAACTCTGCGTAGAATTCACAGTCCATCCGTTCTTTTTCTTTGATCAGGTTCATCACGGTGGTGGTTAAAAAGTTTAACGATTGAATGCGCGCACCTGCACGCTGCTGCCAGCCTTAGCACTCACAGTGCCCTGTGGTTTCAGTCCGTTAAAAATTTGCATTAACGCGATTAAAGACACGAGTATGATCGCTTTCACCCCGGCCATTCTCATTCTGGATTCGATGCTCATGGTTCTTGTTGTTTTGATGCATCAAAGGTCTGAAGGCGCGGGCCGCCATACATCGGTGAATGACCTGATTTATAAAAATAGGGGAATGCAGCAGGTGGCCTCTTCGGAAGGAAAGGAATGGTCAGAAGGGCTGTTTTTTCAACATTTTTATAAGGGATTCCCTTATTTATTGATAGAGTTAGCCTGGCGATTGTTCTGTCGAAAAGGTGACAATCAGCGAAAGAAACGACTGAGAGGAGGTACGGTTCGGGGTTTCAGTGGGCTACACTCAAAACTCTTCCGGAGATCGGCTGTGGAACTTCAACAGACTGGCAGACACCACCAGGCTAAACTCGTGGGTGGTGTATCGTTGCTGGCTGGCTGGCCCCGATGGAAGCTCCAATGCATAGCCCAACCGGTATTCTGCCAATATCAGTTGCGCCAGCAACCCAACCGTTGAGAGATTGCGGGTAAACAGGCCTACAGAATACAAGCCGTCTAAATTGATCATGGCGTTGATGTCAACCGCAACAGGTGTTTCGGGCGTGTAGCGCATCAGCACGGCAGGCTTCAAACGCAAACGTTCCGTCAGCAAAAGGCGGTACTGGCCCATCAGGTACAGGTGCTGGTCGTACACTTGAATAGAAGTGGGGCCTTGCGTAACAGTGCCTTTGATCAAACGCGGCAACGACAACCCCACCACATAGTTTTCCTGCTTCAGCAGAAAGCCTGCACCGGTGGTAAACTGGCTGCTGTTGAAGGGCACAAAATACGGATCGTTGCTATCGCGCACCTGCAGCAGATTGGTATTGGTGGCATAGCGCGTAAAGCCGAAATTCATACCAAAGGAAAGCGTGCCTTCGCTCACCTTTAGCTTATAGGCAAAAACAGAACTTACATCTGTCAGCGTGACGTCTGCAATCCGGTCTTGCACGGCCATCAGGCCTGCGCCTACCCGGTTATCGAACAAGCTGAGGTGTGTGTTGAAGTGCAGTGTAACCGGGTTGCCTTCAATGCCTGCCCATTGCGAGCGATATTGTGCACCGGCATGGAAGCGGTCGTTGCTGCCCGCATAGGCAGGATTGATGGTGAGCGGGTTGTTGAGATACAAGGCATACAGGGGATCTTGCTGGCCCATCACTGTGTGGGCGCCTGCGCAGATAAAAACAAACAAGGCAATAAACTTTTTCATTTAGCGTCTGAGGGTGATGAACCCTGTTTTAGGTTTTTTACTGCTGGTAAAATCCACTTTGTAGAAGTAGGCGCCCGCAGGCAAATCGCGGCCGTCTTTGTCTACACCAGTAAATACGCGGGTGGTGTTGTTGTAGTTGGTGATTTCGAAAACCACATGGCCCCAGCGATTGTAAATGTTCACCCGGTTGTTAGCCGTTTCTGGCAGTAAGTCGATGAACTCGAAAATCAGGGCTTCATTTTTGCCATCGCCATTGGGCGACATGCCGTTGAACACCACAATATCCCCCGATACCTCTACTTCAATTTCCTGTTGGGTACAACTGCCGGCCAGGTCGCACACCTGAATGGTAATTTGATCGGTGCCGGCAAAAGCTGTGTTCGAATAGTCGATCACCAGGTTCAGGTCTGCATCGATGGACACCGAAGCGCCACTGGCGGGCAGACCCAGGATGCGAAGCGTGCTCAGATCGATGTTTTCGTCAGGATCGCTCAAAATATCTGTTAGCGGAATCGTTACAACGGTTTGGATACCCCCTTTGGCGGAAACAAAGTCTACCTCAGGCGGGCGGTTGTTGGGGTCTGCCGTTCCGGCACAGGGCGTAGGCCGGGCCGTAACGGCAACGGCATCGGAGGCAGCGCTCAAGCATCCTTCATCCAAACCCACAATCACTTCGTAGCTGCCCGCTTCGCTCACGGTAATATCCTGCGTGGTACCGCCATTCGACCATTGGTAGTAGGCGTATCCGAAAGGCGCCCGCAGAACCACCGACTGATTCGCGCCACACAACACCGGGTCGCCAATGATTTGCACAATCGGTTTTGCGGGTGCATTTACTTTCTGAATGATGGTTGCATCAGAAAGCGGACTCTCGCAGCCATTTGCATCGCGCACACGCACGGTAAAGATCCCCGATTCACCGATTACTATGCTGGCAGTGGAGGCTCCATTCGACCAGCTATAGGAGGCAAAACCTTCGGGCGCAGTGAGTGTGGCCGTAGCTGCGTTACACAAGGTAGCACTGCCTGTCAGGGCAATCAGTGGTGCGGCAGGGTTGGGTGCAACCGTGAGTTGTACTACTTCAGATTCCGGACTGTTACATCCATTGCTGTCGGAAACCACCAGGCTGAGCGTTGTGGTGGTGGTAACGGTTACTTGCCGTGAGGTGGCACCATTTGACCATGCGTAGCCGCTAAAGCCCGCAGGTCCCGTTAGAATGGTAGAGGCTCCTTCGCAAATTACGGTGTTCCCGGTAATCGCAGGCCTGGCGGGCAGTGTGGCCATCGTAACGGTAAATGCATCTGAGCTTTCGCTGAAGCAGCCTGCGGCTGTGCCTACCGATACGCTAAAGGTTCCTTCCGCTGCCACGGTAATGCTTTGTGTAGTTTCGCCTGTAGACCACAGGTATTGTGAAAAGCCGACCGGTGCCGAGAGGGTGAGCGTGCTTCCCTCGCACAGAACAGATCCTCCGCTGGCCGTAACCACCGGCTTCGCGGGTGCCTGGGTAGTAACCAATACCGGTGTGGAGGGAGCACTCGTGCACCCCAAGGCATTGCGGGCGGTCACGTAGTAGGCACCCGCAGTGGCATCAATGGCTGCCGTTGTTTCACCGCTTGACCAAAGCAGTGAGGTGGCACCCGGTGCCACTGCCTCCAGCCGCAGGGAAGTGGCAGCGCACAGAATCGTTCCATCGGGCGTCTGGATGGTGGGCGCAGCCGGTGTTTCTGAAATAGCGACCGTGGTAGGCAGCGCGTCTGCTGTACAGCCGTTGGAGGTGCCACGCACGGTATAGCTGCCAGCCGCTGACACGCTGATGGATGCGGTCGACTGATTGCCCGGCAGCCATTGCAGCGCATCAAAGGCACCGGCATTGAGTACAGTCAACTGTGTAGACGTGCCGCTGCAGAGCGTAATACTACTGATGTTGATCAACGGCACTTCGGGCACAATGATTTGTGCTTCTACCTCGGTGCGGTTGCTTTCGCACAACGTTACCGGATCGAAAATGGAAACGAAGTAGCTCCTGCTGGCCGTAAGCGGTGGGGTCTCGAAAGTCTGACCTGTAAACAAAATAGTGGAGGTGCTGTTATCGGCAAACCAACGATACACCTGTGTGCCTGCTGCACCCGAGGCCGTAAGTTGAACGGTTCCTGTGTGGCAGCGGCTCACATCGGGCACAGTAGGTGGCGGCAGGGGGCTGCATGGCAAGATGGTGAAATCAACCGCTGTGGTTTTGCTCCAGTATCCGTTGCTGTCTTTGGTGCGGATGTACAGTACGTGATCGCCACTGGGCACACCACCCAGGTCGATGGCAAAGTTTTCGTTGAGCTGTGCAACTGCAGCAATGGCTAGGTTGGTTCCTTCCAGGTTCGGGTTTTCATCGGGATTCGCATCGATAAAGTACTCCACCCTCGTTAGCTGGGTACCCGGTCCCGCCAGTGTGGGCATTACGTAGAAAGTGCGCTGCGTAAATACCGACCAACGTCCCAGGTTGTCCCGGTACCGAATGCCCAGTTGATGGAAGCCAGTGGTGAGCGCGCTGATGTCTAACGCAAACTGGTTGTTTTGCACACTGCCCGAGGTGATGGGTAAGGCCGTGGCATTGCCGGGGCCTGGGTCGCTGTCGAAAAAGTACTCTGCGCGCAGCAGCGTGGTGGCCACAACACCGGTTACGGGTGGCACAACGTAGAACGTGCGGTGCGCAAAAAGCGACCAGCGACCTTCATTGTCTTGCGCGCGGACGGCCAGGGTGTGAAACCCGGTACCGAGCGATGCGATGGGCACCTGCACCGCCAGGTCGATATTCGCAGCCGGGGTAAATGCGATTGCTGTTCCGTTGCCCGGCCCCGGGTCGTTGTTGAAGAAGTACTCTACCTTGGTAAGAGTGGTGGCGGGCAGGAAAGACGAAGGAGGTGGCATAATGTAAAACGTGCGCGATACAAAGTGGCTCCACACTTCATTGTCATCGCGTACGCGCGTGTTGACGGTGTGGAACCCAGGACTCAACGCAGCAATGCTGATGTTGAACGTCTGGTTGAGTGTGGCGCCCGGGGTGAAAGCCAACCCGTTGCCATTTCCCTGTCCGGGGTCGTTGTCGAAGAAATATTCGCCACGGGTCAGTGTCTGTCCGTACACTGCACTACCGCACAACAGCAAAAGAGGTATCAGCCATTTCATACTTCGCAGGTACGGCTATGCTTTAGTTGTTTACGGTGGCCTGTATGTTGATCTGCAACTGCGCACCCGGCTGCAGCGATGAGTTTTGAATATTGGCGCTGGTGATTTGAGGTATGGGAGGCAACGGGCTGGTATCGTAGCCGCTGCCCGGAGCACCACCACTCGGAAAAGGATAGGAGCCCCCATAAATGCCCAGGTCGGTACCATCTGTGCCGGCATTTCTTACGGTGGAGGTATTTTTCAGCCGGTAGTTGTTGTTGTAGTTAAAGGTGTTGAAGTCCGCCACACTTTCAAACAGCGGATCTACCCCTACGAAGTTGCCGGCCCCTGTGTTGGGCCCGCCCAGAAAACTGTTGGTGGGGGCGGTCGGGCCAATGGTGGTAAGGATAGAGAGATTGTTATTGAAGGTGTTGGAGGTTACGTTGGCATCGAGGATGTTGCCTGAATTGCGTACAAAGATGTTATTGGTAATGGTGGCAAAGCGAATATTATTCAAACCGCTGTTTTGAAAGATATTGTGATCGATGATGATGCTGCTTTGGTTGCCGCCTGATAGGGAGCTCGTGAATATATTGTTTTGAATGAGTATGTTGGTAGAAGCCGCATCAAGGCCAGCACCATACATGATATTGTTATAGATAAGCCAATTGTTGGCATTTGAAATGGATGCCCCCGGTGCACAGCCACCAGCTCCCAATACGTTTCGGTGAAGTGTCAGGTTAGAAATGGGCATACTACCACCGGCAGTAGTTACCCGGCAATAAATATAAAATCCCATAATGATCGACCCGGATGCGTCATTCACGCCAGCGTCTCTGAAGAGGGATATTTGATTGACATAACTGATCAAGTTCAACTGGTTCGCCACCTTGTAGCCGGCCCCGATCATGACCAGTCGTTTGTTGATGGTAAAATCGGCATAAGGAAATTGGGTGCCGTTTACATACACGGTATCGCCATGTACCGATGCATTGATGGCTGCCTGCACGGTGTTGAATTGCGCGGGGTTGTTGGGGTCGTTACTCACGGTGCGCACGGTGCCCATGCAAAAAAGCGGTGCCAGGCTGCTAACCAAAAGAAGAAGTACGGTTTTCATAGATTTGATTTTGATCAGTCAAAGCTCCGTCTTTGGCAGTGCTACCGCCTCCCCGAAAAAGGGGATTTTATTAAGTAAGTATCGCAATCGGGAAATTTTTTGTGTAGCTTCTGTTAGGTTTGTTGAACAATGGGGTAACAGGCATAACGACAGTGGCCCCAACTTCATGTATCTCTTTTACCGAATCCAACAGTGTATGAAGTGGCGAACATTTTTGCCGATATTGATATTGTTATTGTTGGGCCGGGCCGGCTCCGCCCAGACAGAATCAGACACCATTGTTGCTTTCCTGATCAAATCGATTAATCAGGCTCCGGCTTCTATTGCTTTAAGTGAGTCCCTTATCCAAACCAAAGACAGTATTGAAACCATCATCAGGGAATCTGCGAACGATAGCCTGCGCGCGGCTGGCTGCCTCATGCTGGCAAATTTCTACCTGGAACTGGTGCGTGATTTTCGCAAAGCAGAACTATTTTTCGATTCGGTGTTGGTGCTCGCTTCACCTTACGGAACAGGGCAGCTTATTACCGATGCTTATTGGGGTAAGGGCAACATTCACTTCGACATGGGCAACTATGTGAAGTCTATCAATGCTTACCAGGCCGCCTACGAAAGTCTTGAGATTTCTAACGAACCTCCTGAACAAAGAAACCTGGGGCAAGCCCGTCTGCTGGTAAACCTGGGCGCATTATTTACGCTCATCAACGATTTAGAGGAGGGTCAGTCCTATTACCTGCGGTCGGTACCAAAGCAGGAAGAAAGCCACGACTCCACGTCTCTGGCCATTACTTACTTTAACATCAGCTATGTTTTTTCCGACATGAAGGAGTGGGAAAAAAGCCTGGAGTATGCGCGCAAGTCTTTGCCCTACGAAATAAAAGGCTACTATCACAATATTGTGAACTACTGCAGAGTGGCTTCGCTTTGTATGTTGCTGAATAAGTGGCAGGAAGCTGAAGAAATGCTGCGCAAAGCCGAACGTGCGTTTCAAACATTCGATCCCAATTCCAAATACCAGCATCTGGTAAAGCTGGTGTACTTTGGAACTTGGGGGCAATACCACGCCTATCATAAGAATATGCCGTTGGCCGACCGCATGTTTACCGATGCGTATGTGCAGGCCACATTACAAAAAGATCCGTATTGGGTGGCGGTGCAGGCGCGCGACCTGGGGCTGTTTTACCTTTCGCGCGGCCAGGACGCCAAAGGGAAGAGGTTTCTGACGACAGCACTCGAGGTGGCGCAAGCGTTCAATTATATGCCTCAGGTACTTACTATTTTCTCCGACCTCAGTGCCGCAGAGAAAAAGCAAGGTAACCTCGAGGGCGCATTGCAATATAGAGACCGCCAGATCAGTTACTACGACAGCCTGATAAGGCGGCAAAACCAAAATCGTATCATGCTGAACGATGCTCGTTTCCAGGCGGAAAGGAAACAAAACGAAATTATTCAGCTTACCAAAGACAACGAAATTCAACGACTGAAAGCGAAGCAAAACACAACCATTACCTATGCACTGGCTGGTATCATGGTAATGCTGGCATTTAGTGGGTCCGTTGTGTACCGAAACCTGAAACACAAACAACACTTGCTCGAACAGCAGGAACAATTACAGAAACAAAAAATCAATGAGCTCGAAAATGAAAAACAACTGCTGGCCAGTGAGGCGGTGATCAAGGGGCAGGAGGAAGAACGTGGCCGTTTGGCGAAAGACCTGCACGATGGCCTGGGCGGATTGTTATCGGGAGTAAAATATACGTTGGCAAATATGAAATCACATGTTGTACTAGATGCAGACCATGCGCTGATCTTCGAGCGCTCGCTCGATATGCTCGATCATTCCATTGCCGAGCTCAGGCGGGTGGCCCATAACATGATGCCCGAAGTGCTGGTAAAGTTCGGACTGGCAGAGGCCGTGAAAAGTTACTGCGAATCGCTGGATCAATCGGGTGTATTTAAAATCGATTTTCAGGTGTTGGGAGATATAGATCGTCTGGATTCGCAACAGGAGATATTGCTGTACCGCATTGTACAGGAGTTGCTGAACAACGTGGTACGCCATGCCAGCGCCAGCCATGTGCTGGTGCAGTTGGCGCGCCATGGGCAACAGTTGGCCATTACCGTAGAAGACAACGGCAAGGGTTTTGACACTGACCAGGTAACACAGAGCGGGGGTGCGGGGTGGGCCAACATCCGGTCGCGCATAGACTACCTGAAGGGCAAGCTCGATGTGCAGTCCACACCGGGCAAGGGAACTTCCGTGCACATCACCATCGACCACGTATGATACGCGTGTTCTTGGTAGACGATCACCCCATGGTGATTGAGGGCGTTACCAGCATGCTGCGCCAAATGAAGGAAGTGGAAGTGTGTGGCTATGCTACCAACGCGGCCTCCTGCCTAGGTTACTTTGTGAAGAACACGGCCGATGTGGTGTTGCTCGATATCAACCTGCCTGACGGAAGCGGTATTGAGGTATGCCGGCAGATATTGAAACAACATCCGGCCACACGAATCATCGCCCTCTCCAATTTCGACCAGCTGACGTACCTGCAGAACATGCAGCAGGCCGGTGCCAAAGGCTACCTGCTGAAAAACGCTTCACTTGGCCAGATCGAAGCCGCCCTCGATGCGGTGATGCAGGGCGCGGAATACTGGCTGGGGCGCGACAATGTGCGCGAAACACTGAAAGGCCACAACGAAATGTTGCTCACCCGCAGGGAGGTGGAGGTGCTGAAGCTGATTGCTGAAGGGCTGACCAACCAGGAGATAGCCGACAAGTTGTTTGTCAGCGCCAGCACCATCGATTCGCACCGGAAAAACCTGCTCTCGAAGCTGCAGGTAAAAAACACGGCTGCGCTGGTACGTGCCGCGTTCGAGAATAGGATCATATAGGGGAGACCATTCTGTCGTTCGGAAATCGGTACGGCTTAATATTATATCAATATTGAAAGGCCTTCGAACCGCCACGGGATACCGTGCCTGTCCGGCAGGCGGATCACGCGCAAGCCCTGCGCGCGAGCCGTCCGGTATGACACGTTGGGGGGGGTGCAGCCTCGCCCTAAAACAACAAAGCCGAAGCGCAACGCCCCGGCTTTGGTAAGGAAAACAACAGCCCCTCTTATTCTTTGATACCCGCCAGGTCTACCATGAAGGCATACTCCTGGGCGATCTCGCGGTACACTTTGAAGCGGCCCGTGGTGCCCCCGTGGCCCGTCTCCATGTTGGTGCGCAGCAGCAGGGTGTTGTTGTCGGTCTTCAGCTCGCGCAGCTTGGCTACCCACTTGGCGGGCTCCCAGTACTGCACCTGGCTGTCGTGCAGGCCGGTGGTCACCAGCATGTTCGGGTAGTTCTGCGGCTTCACCTGGTCGTAAGGCGAATACTCCAGCATGTACATGTACGACTCGGGATTTTTCGGGTTGCCCCACTCATCAAACTCGCCCGTGGTAAGCGGTATGCTTTCGTCTTCCATAGTGGTGATCACATCCACAAAGGGCACTTTGGCCACCACCCCTTTGAAGAGTTCCGGCTTCATGTTCACCACGGCACCCATCAACAGGCCACCGGCACTGCCGCCCATGGCAAACAACTTGTCGGGGTTGGTGTATTTCTCTGCAATCAGGAATTCGGCACAGTCGATGAAATCGGTGAAGGTGTTTTTCTTCTTGAACATCTTGCCATCTTCGTACCACTGGCGGCCCATTTCCTGGCCTCCGCGTATGTGGGCGATGGCGTAGACGAAGCCCCGGTTCAGCAAGCTGAGGCGCGGGCTGGAAAAGGTAGGGTCTGTGCTGGACCCATAAGAACCATAGGCATACAAAAGGGTAGGGTTGTTGCCGTCTTTGTGCGTTCCTTTTTTATACACAATCGACATCGGTATCTCAGTGCCATCATCGGCTGGGGCCCACAGGCGCTCCGTTACAAAGTCATCGGGGTTGTAGCCGCCCACTACTTCCTGCCGTTTCAGCAGCGTACGCTCGCGTGTCCGCATGTTGTAGTCGTAGGTAGAGTTGGGTGTGGTGAGCGAGGTGTAGCCATAACGCAACAACTCGGTATCAAAGTCGCGGTTGATGGAAGGGTAGACCGTGTAGGCCGGTTCGCCAAAGTCGAGGTAGTGTTTCTGCCCCGTCTTCTGGTCAATTACGCGCATCAACGAATTGGCTTTGGCACGCTCGCTCAGCACCAGATAGTCCCTGAATATTTCAATGCCCTGCAACAGCGTGTCGGACCGGTGGGCAATCTTTTCTTTCCAGTTGGCCTTGGCTGTTTTGGTGTCGGGGGTTTCCATCAGGCGAAAGTTCAGCGCATCAAGGTTCGTTACCACGTAGAACTTGTCCTGGTAGTGGTCGATGGAGTATTCCAGGCCGCGTTCGCGGGGGCTAAAGTTTTGCCATTTGCCATCGGGCGTGTTGGCGTTCAGAATCTGGTAGTCGTTTGTTAATGTGCTGCCCGACCAGATGATCAGGAACTTGTTCGACTTGGACTTGTAGATGCCTGTATAGAAGGTGTCGTCTGTTTCTTCGAACACGCTCACGTCTTTGCCCGGGTCTGTACCCAGTTTGTGTTTCATGATCCAGCGCGAGCGCAGCGTTACGCTGTCTTTACGGGTGTAGAAGAAGGTCTTGTTGTCGTTGGCCCAGGTGGCGTTGCCTTCGGTGTTGGCAATGGGTGTGTCGATGATTTGGCCGCTGCGCAGGTCTTTTACATAGATGGTGTAGCGCCTGCGGCTCACGCTGTCTTCCGCGTAGGCGAGCAGGTTGTTGTCATCGCTCACCGATAAGCCGGTGATGGAATAGTAGTCGTGCCCCTCGGCCATGTCGTTCACGTTCAGCAGCACCTCTTCGGCTGCCTCCAGGGTTCCTTTCTTGCGGCAGTAGATGGGGTATTCTTTTCCTTCTTCGTAGCGGGTGTAGTACCAGTAGCCGTTGTCCTGGTAGGGCACCGACTCATCGGTTTGTTTGATGCGGCCGATCATTTCGTTGTAAATTTTTTCCTGCAACGCTTCGGTGTGTCGGAGCTTTGCCTTCAGGTAGTCGTTTTCGGCATTGAGGTAGTTCAGTACTTTCTGGGTCTGCTCATCCTTCTGCCCGGCATTTTTTTGCGCGTCTGTCAGTTTCATCCAATAGTAGTTGTCGGTGCGGTCGCCACTCAGCTTGGTGGGAATTTTCTCGGCAACGGGCGGGGCGATGTCGTCTTTTGTTTTTTCAGGGGTGCCGCAGGCCGCCATCAACAGCGCAGGCAGGTACAAGAGGAATTTTTTCATCTGTTAATATTTGTTTTTATGGACGTATGGAATCTCCATGCTTCGATCGCATACTTGTAGGTGCACGCAGAGCATGGATATTTCATACTCAAAAATTTAAGTAGTCAAAGATAGCAGGGAACTGACTTGAAAGATACTTTAACCTGACGGAATGAAGAAATAACCGGAATAGCCTGCTAGAAACGATGTTAAGCGGTTCACAAACTCAATTCAATATTCTAGCGACCTGTTTACCGTCACCTTTTCAGCACCAGGTAGCCCGTTAAGGGTGATCGCCCTCCGCTGAATTCGATGCGGTACAGGTAGGTGCCGGAGGGCAGGTCGTTGCCGTTTTGGTTTTGACCGATGAATACATTGTCGCGGTTGTTGTAGTTGGTGGTTTCGAACACCGCATCGCCCCAGCGGTTGAAGATGGTAACGCGGTTTTGGCGGGTGCTTTCCAACACGTTAATGTATTTGATTTGGAAATAGTCGTTGGCATTGTCGCCATTGGGTGAGAGTCCATTCATCACCACAATGTCGCCCGTAACTTCAATGAAGATTTGCTGCTGCACGCAGATGCCTTCGCTGTCGCACACTTCAATGGTGAGCTGGTCTTGCCCGCTGAAGGAGATGCCTGCATAATTGATGACCAGGTTGCCGGAAGCATCGATGGAGGCGGCTGCACCGCTGAGGGGAAATTCGATGATGCGGAGTGTAGTGATGTCTGCATTGTTATCGGGGTCGGAGATCAAAGCCTGCAAGTTAATGGTGGCCGTGCCTTCAATTTCTGTGGCCGCAGAGGCTGTGGAGATAACGGGCGGCTGGTTGGAGGTGCAGTTGTTAAGCACCACCACGAAGGAAACGGATGGAGGGGAGAGGCAACCTGCACTGCTCGTTACCGTAACCGCGTACGTGCCGGCCTCGCTTACCACAATTTGTTCCGTGTCCGCGCCATTCGACCAGCCGTAGGCCACGAAGCCACCGGGCGCAGAGAGTGTAACGGTTTCACCATCACACAGTGTAATGGTCTGCCCGGCAGGCGTTTGAGATGAGGTGACAACGGGAGCCTGCAGTGTTTCAACCACTGCTTCCACTTCCGTCCGGTTGCTTTCGCAATTGCCATCGTTCAGCGACACATAGAACGCGGTGGTGGCGTTGAGGGTGGCGGTTGTGAAGGTGCCGTTTTGCTGGCTGGCGTCAGGCGTGCCACCCGAGGCGGTGGTGTACCATCGGTATTGGCCATCGGCCCCACCGGTGGCGGTGAGGGTTACCGGTCCGGCTTCGCAGCGCTGCACGTCAGCGGCAGTGGGTGGTGCAGGGGCGGCCAGTACCTCGGCCGTTGCGGGCACACGCACACTCTCGCAGGCGCCATCATTTACGGAGACATAGAATATAGTGGTGGCGGTGAGGGCAGGCGTGGTATAGCTGGCGTTGGTTTCACCTGGCAGGGCGGTGCCACCGGTGGACGAGGTATACCACCGGTAGTTGCCATCGGTGCTGCCCGCGGCCGCGAGCGTGACGATGCCCGGCCCACACGTGTTGACGGGCGTTACGGTGGGCGCAGCAGGGGGA
This sequence comes from uncultured Ohtaekwangia sp., assembly GCA_964429845.1. Classification (GTDB taxonomy): domain Bacteria; phylum Bacteroidota; class Bacteroidia; order Cytophagales; family Cyclobacteriaceae; genus ELB16-189. The sequence continues at coordinate 420,638 of CAYSCT010000001.1, read as the reverse complement.
GAAGCAATGGTAGCGGTTACTGCGTTGCGTGCGCTCTCGCAGGTGCCATCGTTCACGGCAACATAATAAGTAGTGGTAGCGGTAAGCGATGGCGTGGTAAACGTGTCGTTCGTTTCACCGGGCAGCGCGGCTCCCCCGGACGGTACGGTGTACCAACGGTAGTTGCCACTGGCCCCGCCTGTGGCCGACAAGGTAACGGTACCGGCATCACAACGCCCCGCATCGGTAACGCCCGGGGCTGCGGGGCCGAGTACAGTGGCGGTAGCCACGCTTCGTCCGCTCTCGCACACGCCATCGTGGATGGCCACATAGTAGTTCTGGGTCGTGAAGAGAGCTGGCGTGGTATAGCTGCCGTTGGTTTCTCCGGGCAGGGCGGTGCCACCCGAGGCTGCCGGGTACCATCGGTATTGGCCATCGGTGCCACCCGAGGCAGTCAGTGTAATGCTACTGCCTATACAGTTGGAGCCACCTGTAACATCAGGTGAAGCGGGAGTTGCATTCACCACCAACGTGGCAGTAGAACTAATAACAGGTGTTACGAAGTCGCCACCGATGACACATTGATAGTCGCCCGCTTCTGAAAGGGTAATGTTGTTGATGGTGAGTGTAGCTGTAGCCACGCCCGCATAGGTTGAATTGTTGACAAGATCGACAAATACACTGCCATTGAACTTTTGCCATTGGTAGGTAATGTTGGTGGTTCCCGTGGCGGCAGTCGTCAAGGTGGCAGAGCTGCCAGTACAGGCATCGGTAGATGAGGCGGGTTGTTGGGTGATGATGAGTGTGGTTACCGTGAAATCAGTAGCGCTTGTGGCGGTGTTTCCACCCACTGTTACGCTGATCGGGCCAGTGGTGGCACCTATGGGTACCGTAACCGTTAAGGTAGTGGTGGTGCTTACCGTCACCAGTGCGGTGGTTCCATTGAACGTCACCGTATTGTTGGCAGGCGTGCTGCTGAAGTTGGTGCCGGTGATGGTGACCGTGATACCGACAGGGCCGGAAGAAGGTGCAAAGCTGGAAATGGTGGGTGGGCCTGCTAAAGCACATACAGAGCCGGAAGGCGCATCGCCCGTGATGGTCCAGCCCTTTGTGGTAGTTAAATTACTTCTGGCTGCTACTGCATTGGTTCCATATTGCCTTCCCGTTGCCTCGAGCGTTCGGCCATTGGGTGTTGATGGGTTGCTGCTCCAGCCAATCAATGTTGCAGAATAGTTAATACAATCCATGCCCGTATTGTCAAGCATGAATCTGATATCACTTACGGCACCTAAATTCCATGCCCCGATGTTTTGGTTAAAGGCAGTTGCATTCCTAAACATGCCTCTCATATCGGTAACAGCCGCAGTATTCCACGAACTGATGTCTTGATTAAAGGCACTGGCTCCTCTAAACATGAATGACATATCGGTGACCGCTTCGGTATTCCAACCACTAATGTCCTGATTGAAGGCCGTGGTATATCCAAACATATCACTCATGTCCGTAACCGCTGCGGTGTTCCAGGAGCCGATGTCCTGATTAAAGGCGAGCGCTTCCGAAAACATGGTATTCATATTGGTAACGGATGACGTGTTCCAGGCGCCAATATCCTGATTGAAGACGGTGGCATCATAGAACATAAATGTCATGTTGGTCACGGTTGCTGTATTCCACGTCCCCATGTTGCTGGGCGAATTCAAGCTGCGGCAGCTTTCAAACATAGACGACATATCTGTAACACCCGATAGGTTGGGTACATCGGTGGCGGTGATCTGCAGATTGGTGCAGCCGCGAAATGCATTTTGCATACTTGTCCATGCTGTAGTGCCCCATTGTTCTACCTGCGTGAGCCGATCTTCATCAAGTCCACTGCTAACGTTGAATCGTTGAAAGTTAGTGGGCGCGATCTGTAAACGAATAGTAGACCCTGCCGGTAAACCTGTGATAGTAAGTGTGGCTCCACTCCACGAACCACTGCCTGTTGCACTTCCAGGTGAAATTTCCTGCCAGGTGTAGTTTGCCACACCACTGGTGGCGGTGCCAAAAGAGAGTTGGGTAGCTCCAGAACCTGCCGTGGCCAGGTTCCATTGGGTGATGAAGTTTTGATTGGGTAGCTCGAAGCTATAAACGGTGCCATCACCGGTAGATACGCCCCCTTGCTGGGTCATTCCATAAAGCGTTGTACCCACCACCAACGGTGATCCAAAAAGTAGCCAGCCATTCTCTACCGTTGTAAAATCGTGTAGCCTTGTAAAACCCGTACCATCAGAACGTATTCTGAAAAGCACTCCGTAGTCATTCGTTCCACCCACACCCCCGAAGTAGGTATGGCCATACAAGTAAGAGCCATCGGTGACTAGATCCCCAAATGGCAACTCCGCAAAATTTGTACTGCTATTAAAATCAAAAAGTTTTGAGAAACCTGTTCCATTGGTATTTATTCTAAAAATGGTTCCATCACCCACTGAGCCGCCTTCAGAAGTCATTCCATACAGCGTGGTGCCAATGAGCAAAAGCTTGCCCCATGGTTCGCTGCCATTTGTGTTGTTGAAATTATGCATGCGAACGTAGCCCGTTCCATCGGGCAATATTTTGAAAATAGTGCCTCGATTGGCAGTGCCGCCTCCGCTGGTAACGCCATATAAAAAGGTGCCGTCAGAAATTAACGTACCAAGTGGGAAGCTGCCGTTGGTAGCCCCATTAAAGTCTAACAGCTTGGTGTACCCGGTCCCGTTAGGAAATATTTTGAAGATGGTTCCTAAGTCGTTGGCACCTCCGGTGCTTGTCATGCCATACAGAAAAGTACCGTCTGAGAAAAAAGTGCCATAGGGATCTGATCCGTTACCTGTTCCATCAAAGTCGAGCAGCTTTAAAAAGTCGGTGCCATCGGGTCTTATCCTAAAGGCTGTTCCGCTATTGTTTGCTCCCCCCGAGTTTGTCATCCCGTAAAGGAAGGTGCCGTCAAAATAAAGCGATGAAGGGGCGAATGTGCCGCTTGTGGTCGCTTCAAAGTCAAAGAGCTTAACAAAGCCGGTTCCATCGGGCATGATTTTGAATATCGCGCCATCATCATGTACTCCTCCTGCTGAAGTCATGCCGTATAAGAAAGTGCCATCGGAAATCAGCGAACCCCAGGGTTCCGATCCGTTGGTGCCATCAAAATCGTGTAGTTTCGTAAATTGAGCAGAGGCAATCTGTTGAAAGCCGCTTACAAAAGCAGCTGATAGAACAATCCTGAGAACAAGATTTGGCAGAAAGATTTTATTCATCATTAGCTAGGAAAAGGTAACTAAACGGTTCGGGATTTGTAATCCCGAACGCTGATATGGAGGATTTAAAATCCGATTCATCTGGCGTTCGACATTGCAAATGTTGAACAGCTTTCGTGCTGCGAGTTCTGAGGCTGATTCAGCGACAGTTTTCAATGTGTCTTCCGTGTTACGCTGTTCTTCTTGAGTGAAAGAAGCGCATGGGCGTAAAAGTTGGAAAGCCAACGTTGGTACAAATGGACAGATATTATTCATGAATAGTATCATCTCATCCGTTTAGGTTCCTGCTGGGTGCTACAATGAATACCTCCTCCGTTCCAGTTTAAGGGCAACGCGTTAATCCAGACCTGCTGCCGATCAGGAAATACCTCGCGGAGAATGGCTTTTACTTTTTCTTCGCGTCCGGTTGGTGTTCCATGTTGGGTATAGCTGGCATTGATAATCACCCCATTGCTTACCAGGAAATTCAGGTAGGATGATGCAGCAACGCGAATTAAACTATCGCCAATAGCCGGGCGCTCAGCCGGTAAAAATGCCTTTGGTGTTAATTTCCAAAATTCAGTAGGTGAGGATTTCTCAACCACCACTGCCGGTTGTTCGATGGGGCTCGGCAGGGGGACTTTAATAATGCGAAAGGGTTTTCCATCCTGATCTGTGGAGGCTTCCAGAATTTTTAAATTTTCCTGCATTCTTGAATATGTTAATTGATTAAGGGGGTGGAGATCTTTTTCTGATTCGTCTATCCACGCCAACAAGATCGTATTGGGGTCAGCAAACCGAACAAACTCATCGGTATGTCCACCGGTGCCCAACGTTACATATTTCCGGTGGTGCAAATGCCAGATGTGCTCATCATCGGCAAGACCTTGCCTGAGCCAGATTACCTTCTTCACATTCATCACCCGCTTGTACTCGGCTTCAATTTCTTCTTTCGTCCAGCCTGGGTTGCGTTGAAGCGTAACGGCTTGGCATTGAATCAATACGCCTTTTCCGTTTGACTCGAGTGATCCACCTTCGATAGCAAGATTGGATTTGATGTGTTGAGCTCCTGTAAGAACACTCATTAAACTATCCACCTTGCTGGTTTTTCCGTTAAGCTCCTCCTTTTCCCAATAATCAATACTATCCGCCCGTTCGGGTTCACGCTGTTTCCACCAGGCGTAATACCCGTAAAGATTCCAACCAAAATCGGCCGCTGCCAACTCACCACGCTGGTTTACTAAAAATGCTGTGCCGTGGTCGCGTATCCAATACCGATCTCCCGGAGTAGTAAAAAACTGAATGGCAGTTGTATCGATACCTGCCAATGACAAACGACTTTGTGCATTGCGTTTAAGGCTGTCGGAATCAATAGCGACTTTCACGGGCACCTTTCCTTTTAATCCTCGAATGATGTCGTACGCAACTTCGTGCATAGTGGTGTCATATTCTTCCCAGCCCAACCACACCGCTTCATGCGGCTCAAATTCACCGGGCATGTAAAAAGTTGCTGGGTCACTTGTGGGTTGGCATGCAAGCACGAAAGCAGACAGGATGATTAGGATAATGTTAATTTTCATTTTCTAAAACTTTACAAGCAGATACGTTGCCATAAAATGAGCGCCCCTTACTGTTTAGAATCTGCCTTCCCTTGCGTTGTGATGGTGGATTAATCCAATCAACCTTTAAAGGTACCAGCGAGCCAACACCGGGTATAGTAAAAATCCGAACAAGTGTACTACCGAACCAGATACGAACGTCCCAGGTCAAAGCTTTGCAGCAAATAGTCAGACGGTGTATGGCCCGTAAAGCGTTTAAATTCTTTGATGAAATGATTCTGGTCGTAATACTCGTGGGCAAATGCCATCTGTGGCCAATGAACCTGCTGCAAACTTTTTAGCTGTTGCTCCATTTTCCGGAAGCGCAGAATAAGCGAATAGGTTTTGACGGGCAAGCCTACTGCCTGCCTGAATTTTATTTCCAGGTAACGTTGGCTTACCTGTAATTGCGCTGCCATGTGCTGTATGGTGGTCTGCTCGTGCTGCAGCAGGGCGATGGCGTCATCGGCTAGCCGTGTGTTTTGTTGCTTGCGCACCAACTGCCGCATAAAGTATTTCTCGAACAGTTTAATCTTTTGTTTGATGGAGTTGCTTTCTTCCATCTGCTCGTGCAGCACTTTAAAATCACCATCAATCAATTGCCCGTCATAAGCCATGTTGGTAAACCCCGACATATTGAGTTGAAGCAACCACGAGAGGGTAGTGGGCTGCAGCAATACACCCAGGGAATAATAGCCCGGGTAGCTAATGGCCGTAAAATGGTGGTCGATCTGGCCGAATACACTCACACGCGGTGTTTTATACTCTTGCTGCAAAATCAACCGGCCGAGGTTGCCGAAGTTGAAGAAGATACCCGAATAGCCATTGGGAAATAAAGTATGTTCACCGGTTTGCGTGTCGCCCCGGTAGTCGGCCTCCAGGTAACCTTTTATATAAGGTTCCAACTGTTTAGATGCGGGATGGAATTGGAAAGCCATGTGTGTGGAGTACTGCAGTACATTTAATCTAAGTAAGATAAAAAAAATCCCCATAGGCACCAGCCACCCGGAGGGCGAAACCGTTGCCTTGTTTAAGCGCCTAAATTTGAGGGGGCCGAAAATCAATAGGTTTCCCTGTTTTTCTTTAGCTTTACCTCACTTTTTAAACTAAATGGCCGAAAACACCTACAAGTCCAACACATTCAAAAAGCCGGAGAAAGAAAAAAAGGCAAAAGGTTCCAAGTCATCGTCTAAGTTTAGTTTTGCATTCCTTACCGACCCGCGTTTCAGGCTTGCATTTGGTTTCTTTCTTATCATCACCGCGCTGTTTCTCTTCACCGCCTTCTTGTCGTACCTGTTTACAGGCAAGGCCGACCAAAGCGTGGTGGAAGCCACAGGTGATGAGTCGCTGATAGAGGCGGGGCGCGAAGCACAAAACTGGCTGGGCTTCTATGGCGCCACGGTGTCGCACTATTTTATATTTCGTTGGTTCGGGGTGTCTGCTTTCATGATTCCACCCCTGTTGTTTTTCTGGGGTTTCCGCATCGTGTTCCAGCGCCAGTTGGTACCGTTGTTTTCTGCTTTCATCTTCACCGTCTTCGCGGGATTGTGGCTCGCGTTGTTGTTGGGCTACCTCACCCACAGCATGGCCGGTGTTAATGAGATCAACTTTTTGAGCGGTGGCCTCGGCTACCAACTGGCGAAAGTGGCTGACGGGCTGCTGGGCTGGGGTACTTTTCTTTTCCTGATACTCACCCTTTTCATCTTCATCATCTTCTTCTTCAACGTTACCAGCATTGCCGCCTTCCAGGTGCGCGACCCCAAACCCATGGGCAACGATGCGCTGCTGCCCGATGAGGAAACCGCCTCCTCTTATACAGACGACCGCGACAAGTGGGTAACATCTATTCCCAATCCACCCGCAGAGGCAGAGGAAGAAGAAATTCCCGAGCCGGTGTTGATCACCCCCAAAGCCGAAGCGCCCAAGCCGACAGATAAATCGGTTGAGTTGGAAGTAGAAGTGGTGAAGCCCGCCAAACAAGACAAGAGAGACGAGCCGTTGTTTTCGGTGGAGGAGCCCAAAACAGAAACCGAAGTATTGTCAGAGCAGTTGGTAGAACAACAAGGGCTCTACGACCCTACGATGGACCTCAGTTCCTTCCAGTTTCCGCCTCTGGAGTTGTTGAACGAATATGACACCGGCAAGGTGCAGGTAACGCAGGAAGAGCTGAACCAGAACAAAGACAAGATCATTGCCACGCTGGTCAACTTCAAGATTGGCATACAGAGCATCAAGGCCACCATCGGCCCCACGGTAACCCTTTATGAAATCGTGCCCGATGCGGGCATCAAAATATCGCGCATCAAAAACCTGGAAGATGACATTGCCCTGAGCCTGGCCGCACTCGGCATCCGTATCATCGCGCCCATCCCCGGAAAGGGCACCATTGGCATTGAGGTGCCCAACAAAAACCGCGAGATGGTGAGCATACGTTCGGTGATGAGCACGGAACGTTTCCAGAAAACAGACAAGGAGTTGCCCATTGCCATTGGTAAAACCATCAGCAACGAGGTAATGGTGATCGACCTGGCCAAGATGCCCCACCTGTTGGTGGCCGGTGCCACGGGCCAGGGTAAGTCGGTAGGCCTGAATGTTATTCTAGGTTCTCTACTATATAAACGCCATCCATCGCAACTCAAGTTTGTGCTGGTCGATCCGAAGAAAGTGGAGATGTCGCTCTACAGCAAGATGGAGCGGCACTACCTGGCCAAGTTGCCCAACAGCGAAGAAGCCATTATTACCGATACACGCAAGGTGGTGCACACCCTGAACTCGCTGTGTATAGAAATGGAGAACCGCTACGAGATGTTGAAAGATGCGGGCGCCAAAAACCTGAAAGAATACAATGCTAAATTTGTGGCGCGCAAGCTCAACCCTAAAGAGGGGCACCGCTTTCTGCCCTACATTGTGTTGGTGATAGATGAGTTGGCCGACCTGATGATGACGGCCGGTAAAGAAGTGGAAACCCCCATTGCCCGCCTGGCACAGTTGGCACGCGCCATCGGCATCCACCTGGTGGTAGCTACACAGCGCCCTTCGGTCAACGTGATCACCGGTGTGATCAAAGCCAACTTCCCTGCGCGCTTGTCGTTCCGCGTTACCGCCAAGGTAGACTCGCGCACCATTCTGGATGCAGGCGGTGCCGACCAGTTAATTGGCATGGGCGATATGCTGCTCTCCACCGGGTCGGACATTGTGCGCTTGCAGTGCCCGTTTATCGACACGCCTGAAATAGAAAAAGTGGTAGACTTCATCAGCTCGCAACGCGGCTACGACTCCGCCTACCTGCTGCCCGAATTTGAAGGCGAAGATGAAAGCGGAGCCTCGGCTGTGGATCTTTCCGAGCGCGATGCCATGTTCGAAGAAGCGGCCCGGTTGATTGTGGGGCACCAGCAGGGCAGCACCTCGCTGATACAGCGCAAGCTGAAGCTGGGCTATAACCGCGCAGGCCGCCTGATCGACCAATTGGAGGCCGCTGGCATTGTGGGCCCCTTCGAAGGCTCGAAAGCACGCGAAGTATTAATTCGCGATGAGGTGAGTTTGGAACAATTATTGAATGAATTGAGGGAAAAACACGGACAATCTTAACTTTGCGCTCCCTTTAATGCTATGAAAAAATCCATTTTTACTGCCGTTTTAGCCTTTTTTACTTTTTTGAGCCTTTCTGCCCTGGCCCAGTACGACCCCAAGGCGCTGGAGATACTAGAAGCCATGAGCAAAAAATACAAGGCCATTGAAGCCTTCGAGGCCGACATTTCTTACACGCTCAGCAACGATGTAGAAAAAATCAATGAAGAATTTAAGGGCAAAATCACCGTGAAGGGCGAAAAATTCCGCCTGGCATTGCCCGAACAGGAAGTTTACAACAATGGCACTACGGTGTGGACGTACTTGCCCGATGCCAAAGAAGTAAACATCGACAACTTCGACCCTGATTCGGACGACATCAATCCTTCTAAAATCTACGAGATATACAAGAAAGGTTTCAAGTACCTCTACCTGTCGGATAAGACCGAAGGTGGCGTGATGTGCGAAGAGGTAGACCTGGTGCCCGATAAGAAAGATGCTCAGTATTTCAAGATCAAGATGATGATCGTGAAAAAAGACAAGAGCATACAAAGCTGGACCATGTACGACAAAGCAGGTAATCGCTACAAGTACACCATTAGCAAGTTCAATCCTAACCTGAAGGTAGACGATGCCTTCTTTACGTTCGATCCAAAAAAATATCCGGGCGTAGAGGTAATTGACTTACGATAACTGCGGAAGGACATAACAAGAAAGCGAATCTGAACAGGTTCGCTTTTTTTATTTGCAATGGCACGCAGGTGAATAACCCCGACATAGAAAATGAAGGTTAGCCAAAATAATCAGCGTTGGCCCGAATTCATGTTCAATCCGTTCGCGCGTAGCGCAAAAAAGGTCTCATGACTAATTGGGGTTTGTTTTAACCCAGATTATGCATTAGAAATGCATAATCTGCCCGTAGAGTTGACGAATCCTGGCTTAAGTACAGGATTGTCAAGGTTAAACCCTGATAATGAAAATCACCAACTCGGTTTGCGTCTAACTTTGATTAAGTTGGTGATTTTCATTCGTCAATTATGCAATAGATTTTTCTATTGCATAATCCGGGTTTAACTTCGTGGCATGACGCGAAGTGAACTGATCGAGCAGATCAAAAAAAAACAATCGTATTTGTGTGTCGGGCTGGATACCGATCTGGAGAAAATTCCACAGCACCTGCTCAAATACAAAGACCCTGTTTTTGAGTTCAATAAACAGATCATAGATGCCACCCATCGCTTTGCGGTGGCCTACAAGCCCAACATTGCATTTTACGAAGCACTGGGCGCCAGCGGCTGGGAGAGTTTGAAAAAAACAGTGGAGTACATCCCCAAAGAGTGCTTCACCATTGCCGATGCCAAGCGTGGCGACATTGGCAACACGTCTACCTTGTATGCGAAGGCCTTCTTCCAGCAGATGGACTTTGATTCAGTAACGGTGGCACCATATATGGGCGAAGATTCGGTGAAGCCTTTCCTGGCTTTCAAAAACAAGTGGGTGATCTTACTGGCCCACACTTCCAACCCCGGCAGTGCCGATTTTCAGTTGACCCAATCGAAGGATGGAAGACGACTGTACGAAGAGGTGATTTTGAAGTCGCAGCAATGGGGCACACCCGACAACCTGATGTATGTGGTGGGAGCTACCCGTGCCGACAAAATAGCCGAAATACGAAAGCTGGCGCAGGAATATTTTTTCCTGGTGCCCGGTGTGGGTGCGCAGGGTGGAGATCTGAAAGCTGTTTCGCAGTTGGGCATGAACAACACCTGTGGTTTGCTGGTGAATTCTGCCAGGGCCATTATCTACGCATCTGCCGGAGAAGATTTTGCGGAAGCAGCGGGTGAGGAGGCAAGGAAGGTGAAGGAAGAGATGGCTCCGTTTCTAACCCATCTTAACTAAACCCTTTTGCATGCAGGAGTCCTTCCTACATTATGTCTGGCAGCTTCAATATTTCGACAAGCAAAATCTGGTCACTGCAGAGGGCGATGAACTGACCGTGCGGAAGCCGGGTCATGCCAACTCTCACGCGGGTCCCGATTTCAGCGAGGCCAAAATCAAAATCGGAAACATCGACTGGGTAGGTTCGGTCGAAGTGCACATCAAATCATCAGACTGGAACGCGCACAACCACCAGGCAGATGGCGCCTACGACAATGTGATTCTACATGTTGTCTGGCAACATGATAAGCCGGTGCTGCGCAGCGATGGTGCCACCATTCCAACGTTGGAGTTGCGGCAGCGGGTGGCTCCTGCGTTGCTGCTGTCTTACAGAAAGCTGGTAGAAAGTGCACAACCCATACCGTGCGAGCGCATGTTACCGTCTGTTAACGAGATCACGCGCATCAGCATGCTGGAAAAAGCATTGATGCAACGCCTGGAAAAAAAGGCAGAGGCAATTGCTGCGCAACTGCAAGCCAACAAGGGCGATTGGGAAGAAACGACCTACCAAACCCTGTCAAGAAATTTTGGGTTCAAAGTAAACGCAGATCCTTTTGCCTTGCTGGCGAAGGCGCTGCCCTACAAGATATTATTGAAGCACCTCAATCAACCGGTTCAATTGGAGGCTTTGTTGTTTGGCACGGCCGGCTTGTTGCAGAAAGAAATCCCTGACGATTATTTTCGGTTGCTTCAGCGCGAATATGGGTTACTGGCAGCCAAGTACGATTTGAAGTCGGTACAGTTGAAGGCAACGCAATGGCGCTTTTTACGACTGCGACCCGCCAACTTCCCGACTTTGCGTGTGGCCCAATGGGTCGGTGTGCTGGGGGCCACGGCCAATCTGTTCTCCCGCATCAAGGAAGCGACTGCGTTGAACGAAGTAGTGCGTTTGTTTCAGGCTCCGCAGGGTTTGTACTGGCAGCAGCATTACAGGTTTGGTAAACCAGCGAAGGCAGAGGTGCCCGCGCTGGGGGAAGAAAGCATCCATAACCTGATTATCAACTCGGTGGTGCCGCTGCTGGTGGCTTACGGCCAATTGCACGATGACCAGCCCATGGTAGACAAAGCTGTTGGGTGGCTGCAAAGCATAGGCCCGGAAAAAAATAGAATCCTGCAGGCGTGGAGCGCATGCGGATGGGATGTAAAAAACGCTTTCGATTCGCAGGGGTTGATTGAATTGCACAACGCATTTTGTGTGCCGCGCCTTTGCCTGCATTGTGCCATTGGCACTTCGTTAGTGAAGCCCGCTTCGCCATGATGTACTGGTTGGTAAACATAGTGACCTTGCTTGTTCTGCTTGGCTTCTGGCACCGAACACTACCGCCCCAGGAGCGCCTGGTTTTTGCTTTGGCCGTTGCCGCGCGGCTGGCAGCAGGGGTAGCCCTCGGGTTGCTTTATACCTACTATTACATTGGCGAGGGCGATACCTTTTTATTCTTCCACGATGCCACACTGGTCACATCCGCGGGCCGCGGTGATTTTGGACTCTTTCTTCAGTTTCCTTTCAGCGCGGATTCAGGTTTACCGCTTGTCAACAACCAGCCACGGTCGCTGTTTTTTATATGGATTGTGGCGGGCATCAACTTCCTCACCGGCAGCAATTATTGGCTCACATCGTGCTGGCTCTCGCTCTTTTCTTTTGCCGGTGCATGGTACCTGGTGCGAATGATCACGCTGCATTTTCCCCGACTGCAGTGGGCCGCAACCATTTCCTTTCTTTTTTTCCCCTCAGTGGTGTTTTGGAGTTCGGGTGTAATTAAGGAGAGCCTAGCCTTTGGCGGCTTGTGTTTTTTAAGCGGATTTTTGCTCGTACTCTTTACTAAAGGTCGTCCCCGATTTTTGGATTATATTTTGGCGGCCGTGTCACTGTATCTCTTATTGAATCTAAAATATTATTGGGCCGCTGTATTTTTTCCTTCGGTAGGCACCGCGTGGCTGGTAAAGTTTTGGCCCCAACATAGGTATTGGAGCATAACAAAGTTAACAAGCATTTGGTTGGCGCTGTTTGTTACCACCTGTCTGCTGGTATCTCGCTTACATCCGAATTTTCACTTTCAAAATTTTTTGGAAGTAATTAAGATAAACCACGATGCATTTGTAGCGTTCTCACAGCAAACGTTGTATATACACTTTTACCGTTTGGAAGCAACTTGGACCAGTATAGTCATGAATGCACCGTGGGCGTTGTTATCGGGTTTGGTGCGACCCTTTCTTTTTGAAGCCCGAACGTCACTACAAGTGTTAGGGGGATTGGAAAACCTGATATTGTTGGTGCTTTTGCTGTTCCAGATCTTTCGGGTGCAGGTGCCCTCGGGCAACAACCGGTTGATTTTCTTTAGCCTGGTAACGTATGTTTCCGTGCTCTGCATTTTCCTGGCATTGTCTACACCCAATTTTGGCACCCTCTCGCGTTACCGCATCGGCTTCCTGCCATACTTTGTTTTTCTGTTGATGATGCACGTGCCTTTTCTGAGGCAACGCACCGTGCAGAAAATAATTAAGCGGGTAACTCCGTTCCGTTGAAATGGGCCACTTAAATTTGTGCCATGGAAAATCCGGTGATAATTTTTGGCGCCAACGTGTTGGGCAGGGCAGCAAAAGAAATTTTTGAGAGTAACGGAGTGGTGGTGTATGGCTTTTTAGACGATGATAAAAAACTTCATGGCACGGAGTTAGATGAGGCAACCATTTTGGGCGCCACCGATGATGACGGTTTTCTGAAATTGATCGGCAAGAAGTGCGAAGCCTTTGTGGCAGTAGATGACAACCGGTTAAGGAAAAGTATTGTGAAGATGCTTCAGGAAGTGCGGCATAAGCAGCCTGTCAATGCCATTCACGCGCGGGCTACCGTTTCCGCGAAAGCAGAATTGGGTCACGGCAATTTTGTTGATCTGGGTGTTTACCTGGCGCCAGGCGCCAAGGTGGGTAACCATTGCCTGGTGCATGCCAAAGTGCACATTGGCGTGGAGGCCGTAGTGAAAGATTTTGCACAGTTGGGTGCGGGCACTGTGGTGAACCCAGGTGTGGTGATTGAGGAAGAAGCGTTTGTGGGGTCGGGCGTAACCCTGGTGGCGGGCGTTACCGTGGCCAAAGGCGCAAGGGTAGGAGCGGGCTCTGTAGTGATTGCCTCGGTGCCTGCGGGCGAAACGGTATTTGGAAATCCTGCGCAGCCTATAAAAAAGTAGTATGGCCAGAATAGCCGATACGGATCTCATCCTTAATGCCGATGGCAGTGTGTATCACCTGAACCTGCTGCCCAAGCATGTGGGCGACACGGTTTTGGCCGTGGGCGATCCCAGCCGGGTGTACATGGTGAGCGAACATTTCGATGAGGTAGAGTTCGAAATGAACAAGCGCGAGTTCATTACGCATGTGGGCAAGTACAAGGGCAAACGTGTTACAGTTATCAGCACCGGTATTGGCCCCGACAACGTGGAGATTTTCTTCAATGAACTCGATGCCCTGGTGAACATAGACTTGAAAACGCGCGAACCCAAACAGCGCAGAAAGAAACTTAAGGTGATTCGCATAGGCACCTCAGGTGCTTTGCAGGAAGACATTCCCGTGGGTACCCACCTCATCAGCGACTATGGTGTGGGGTTGGATAACCTGATGAATTTCTACGACCTGCCCATGGACGATTTCGAAGCGGGCATTGCACACGATCTGCAACGTAAAACCGGGCTGCCCTTCATGCCCTACGTAGTTCGCGGGTCAGAGCCTTTGCGCGATCTGCTCAAAGCCGACATGACGGTGGGCAACACCGTAACCTGTCCGGGCTTCTATGCTCCGCAGGGTAGAATTCTGCGCCTTCCCATCCGCTTTCCTAAGCTGTTGGAAGACCTGAACTATTATCACAAAGGAGATTTCTGGCTCACCAATTTCGAAATGGAAACGGCTACCTACTACGCCATGGGGCGCCTGCTGGGCCACGAAGCGTTGAGTGTAAACGCCATCATCGCCAACCGCATTAAAAACAAATTTGTCAAAGACCCACAGAAGGTGGTGTTGGCACTGATCAAGAAAGTGCTGGATGCCATCTAGCGCATTCAAAACGCCACCGTAAGTGCAGCGTCTGGAATGTAACACACACGTGCACTACGTCATCGTCATGCTGTCCATACGCATGATGTGGCGGCTGGCATTGAGGGGATCGTCATTGTAGAAACCGGAAAGTACCCGGTGGGCAATCTGCTCAATGATCAATTCATCGTTGTTCTTGCCTTCCTTGCCACGCCAGAAAACCCGGTTGGGGTGTTTGCGCATGTCTTCCACGTACGCTTTAGCGCGGTTGTACTGCTCGTCTGTAAATGTAATGGTGAAACAGGTCTTTACTTTAGTTTCCATAGTAACTCAATTTTTACAATTGATGTGCCAAATACTTTCCACGATTTTACGAAAAAAACGTTGTGCCTGCCAAACACCTTGCCCGTAGACGGTCGGCCTTGTTCGCTTGTGGGAAACTCAAATCCGCTTCATCTGGTTATTAAAATGTAATTTTGCGGTTATCGGAATTTATGAGGAATCACGAGGTTTTTACCCTGCCCAATGGCATCAGGGTGGTGCATAATCACATCACCACTTCCAAAATTGTTCACTGCGGCATCATGCTCGACATCGGCAGCCGCGATGAAAATACCACCAACCAGGGGATCGCCCACTTTTGGGAGCACATGGCCTTTAAGGGTACGCGCAAGCGCAAAGCCTTTCATATTCTGAACCGCCTGGAGTCTTTAGGGGGCGAGCTAAACGCCTTTACCGACAAAGAGAAGATTCTTTTCTATGCGTCTCTACGCGATGAATATTTCGAACGTGCCATGGAATTACTCACTGACATCACGTTCGATTCGGTGTTTCCGGTGCCCCAAATAGAACGCGAGCGCAACGTGATACTGGAAGAGATGAGCATGTATTTCGATGATCCGGAAGATTCACTGCAAGACGAGTTCGATGGCGTGGTCTTCAAAGGTCACCCACTGGGCATGAACATCCTCGGCACCGAGCGCACGGTGCGTTCCTTCCGCAGGCGCGACTTTCAGCAGTTCATAAAAGAACACCTCGACACACACCGAATTGTGTTTACCAGCGTGGGCAACGTGCCGATGGAAAAAGTAGTGAAGCTGGCGGAGAAATACCTCGGCCCCATTCCAAAAATCAAATCGAAACGGGCGCGCAAGAAGTTTGTGGGCTATCGACCGCATGAGGTAACCCTGCACAGAAACATCAAACAGGCACGTTGTGCTATGGGGCAACTGGCCTACAACCTGAAAGATGAACGCAGGGGCGCCTTCTACATGCTCACCAACATACTTGGCGGGTCGGGCATGAATTCGCGCCTGAATATGGCCCTGCGCGAAAAGAGGGGCTACGTATATTCCATTGGTGCCCAATACGTACCGTTTACTGATGTGGGGCTTTTTGTGATTTCTTTCGGAACCGAGCCGGGGCAGTTGGAGAAAAGTATTGCGCTGGTACACGAAGAATTGCGCAAGCTGCGCGATGAGAAAATGGGCGTGAAACAGTTGGCCGCTGCCAAAGAGCAGTTACTAGGCCATATTGCCATGGCCGAAGAAAACAACATGAGTTTTATGATGATGATGGCCCGCAACCTGTTGGATTTGGGCAGAGTAACCACGCTGGAAGAGATATTCGACCGGGTGAGGAACACATCGGCAGCCAAACTGCAGGAGTTGGCCGTGGATGTATTCGAGGAAGATAAGTTGAGCTACCTGCGCATGACCCCAGCCCACTGATATGGAATTGATCGATGCAAGACTGCAGCGTTATGCCGAGCAACACACCACTGCCCACACGGCTTTGCTGGCGAAGATAGAGCGCGACACCCATGCCCAGGTGCTGAAGCCGCGCATGCTTTCCGGCCATTTACAGGGACGCCTGCTGGCGTTGATCAGCCATATGGTGAAACCCAAAACCATTCTGGAAATTGGTACATACACCGGCTACTCCGCCATTTGCCTGGCAGAGGGCCTGCGCGAAGGGGGCAAGCTGATCACCATTGATAACAATGAAGAGTTGGAAACGCGCGTGCGCGGCTACTTTCGCGAAGCAGGGCTTCAGGACAAAATAATCTACACCATAGGCGATGCACGCCAGGTGATTCCCCAGTTGCAGGGAGCGTTCGATTTGGTTTTTATCGATGCCGACAAAGAGAACTATGGCACCTACTACGATTTGGTGATCGACCGGGTGCTAACGGGCGGGTTGATATTGGCCGACAACGTTTTGTGGAGCGGGAAAATTCTGGAAGAGAAGACAGATAAAGATACGCGCGCCTTACAGGCCTTTAACGACAAGGTGCATGCCGATGAGCGCGTGGAAAATGTGCTGCTGCCTGTGCGCGATGGTATTTTGATGATTCGAAAGCTTTGAAAGTCAGCTTTTTGTATTATTTTTGAAGGCAAATGAGACTTTTTGCTGCCGCACTTATTTTTTGCGGAGCCCTTGCCGCGAAGGCGCAAGCTCCCGTAGTGCCCCACAAAATGCAGTTCGCAGGCATGACGCTTACCATCCGCGATGATGCCAGACGCGAAATACAGAAAGATGTGGACGCGCTCACCCAAAGCCCCAAATACTTTGGCATCAAAGTAGAAAGGGCGCGAACGTATTTTCCCATCATCGAAAAAATCTTTGCCGAAGAGCGCGTACCCGATGATTTTAAATTCCTCTGCCTGCAAGAGAGTGCTTTGATTGCCGATGCGGTGTCCGTTTCGGATGCGGTAGGCTTCTGGCAGTTCAAAGATTTTACCGCCCGCGAGGTGGGCTTGCGGGTGGACAAGGAAGTGGACGAGCGCATGAATATCGTATCGTCTACACGGGGGGCTGCGCGCTACATCAAGCAAAACAATTTTATGTTCAACAACTGGGTGTATGCCTTGCAGGCCTACCAGATGGGTGCGGGCGGTGTGAAGCGCCTGGTGGGCGATGACCACGATGGCTCTCGCCACATGACGATTACGGCTGAAACATATTGGTATGTAAGGAAATTCCTGGCCCACAAAATAGCTTTCGAACATGCCGTGAGCGGGGAGGCCCAGTTGCAAGTCTCTGCGTTGGAGGTGAACGGTGGCGGCAGCCTTCAAAAGATAGCCAAAGACCTGGCCATAGACATAGATCAGTTGAAAGAGTACAACAAATGGGTGCGCCAAGAATACATACCGGCCGATAAAACCTACATGGTGATCCTTCCCAAAGGGCAGGCCGCAGATGATTTCAACACCTTACTGGTAGCCCAGAACAAAACGCCAAAGCCCGCAGAAAACCCACCTGCCACGAAGCAAGCCGATGTGGCTGACTTAAAAATTGTGCACATCAACGGTGTGCCTGCCATACAGGCCGCGCAGGGCGAAACTTTGGCCAAGCTATCGCAAAGAGCAGGGGTGGAAATAACCCAGTTGATGAAGTTCAACGAGGTGCCGATAGACCATCGGGTGGTGGCGGGAATGTACTATTTCCTGGATAAGAAGAAAGCCAGAGCCGAAACGGAATTTCACAAAATCCGTGCAGGCGAGAATTTGTGGCAAGTAAGCCAGCAGTATGGGGTGCAGGTAAAGCGATTAAAAAAATTCAATCGCCTGCAATCCGACCAGGTAAGTCCGGGAACGATGCTGTGGCTTTCCACCGGAAAGCCCAAAGAAGGAGCTTTGTTTGAAGAAACCGAAACGGTGTTGGAGGTGGAAGCAGATGAAGTGATGGAATGGGCCGAACCGGCCGGTGCCAACGATAGCAGGCCACAAGCCGATGCCGGATTTCACGTGGTAATGCCGGGCGAAACTTTGTATGCCATTGCGAAACAATACAACCGGTCTGTAAACGACCTGATGCTACTGAATAGTGCCCAGTTAGCCGATGGCCTGAAGGCTGGACAACAGATTAAAGTAGCTGTGATTGAGGAGGTTGAAGGGTCGGCAGCAGCAAGCGCCACCGATACCCTCGTTCACGAAGTAAAATCTTCGGAGACGCTTTACAGTGTTGCCCGTCAATATGGAGTGTCCATCAAAGAATTGATGGAATGCAATGCCAAAAAAGAGCTTTCCATAGCTGTTGGCGAGCGGTTACGCATCCCTAAAAGGTAACCGGTTTTTTTCGTCATTTTTATCCAATTCCTTACTTGATGCGCCAGATAATGGAGAAGGAAGTTCAAAATCTTGTGAAAAAGGATAATTTTGCGCGTGTCGAGATTGAACGTGGGTAAAAATTTAGATTGTAGCGAATGCTGATGGAGGCAACAAAGACCATTGATCTGGTAATGCTGGTAGACGATAATGATACTGATAATTTTATCAGTAAGCGCATTATAGAGATTACCAAATTTGCAAGCCGTGTGGAGGTGAAAAGTTCGGGCAAAAGTGCGCTGGACTACCTGAAAGAAAATCAGAACGTTCCCGAAAACTTGCCCAATATTATCTTCCTCGATATCAACATGCCCATTGTAGATGGCTTCGTGTTTTTATACGAGTTCGAGAAATTCAACGAAGTGGTGCGCAACAAATGCAAAGTGATCATTTTGTCGAGTTCGGATAACAAACGCGACATTGACAAGATTGTGAACAACAACCACGTGATCAAGTTTATCACCAAGCCGCTTACCGAGGTGGCCCTGGATGAAATCAAACTAAACAATATTTGATAGTTGCGCTTCTGGTTTATTAACTTTCTGATGAATAAACCAACGTGCAATGAACATCAAACCCCTAGGGAGGACATTTCTTATTCTCCTCACCATGCTGGCTGTTGCCGCAGAAGCTCAAATAGTTAAAATTGATTCCACCACCCATTGGCGCAAAGCCTTTAAGGCAGGGCTGAACCTGAACCAGGCCAGCTTTTCTTCCAACTGGAAGGCCGGGGGCGTTACCTCCTTCGGCTTCAACGCCTTTCTGAACTACAAGGCAGATTATAAAAAAGACAAAAACTCATGGAACAACGAGATAGACATGCTCTACGGCATGGTGAATAACGATGGGCAAGGTTATCGCAAAACCCTCGATCGGCTTTACTTCGACTCTAAGTACGGCAGAACACTGAATGAAAAGTGGGACTTTGCCGCATCCTTCAACCTGCTGTCGCAGTTTTCGAAAGGTTATAAATACACCAAAGATGCCAACGGGGTAGAGCAGGCTGAGTTGATATCAGACATTTTTGCCCCGGCTTTCATCACCACAGGTTTGGGTTTCGAATACCATCCGGTAGATTATTTCAAAGTGCGCGTGTCGCCTTTTGCACCCCGTGTTACCATTGTGAGCGATGTAGACCGATTTGTAACAGTGGACAATCCCCTGCCCTACGGTGTGCAGCCCGGTGAGACCGCGCGTTTCGAATGGCTGTCGGCACAAGTGCTGGCAGAGTTCAACAAAGACATAGCCACCAACCTGAACCTGAAGTGGCGTTATGTGTTGTTCGCCAATTACGAAACATTGTCGCTGGAGAATTTAGACCACCGGTTAGACCTCAACATCACAGCCAAAGTAAACCAGTTTATCAATGTCAGCCTCGGTGGTATCATGATCTACGATATCGATCAGGATGCCGATGTACAACTGAGCCAGGCGTTCAGCCTGGGTATTCTCTACACCTTCCAGAACTTCAAGCCCTAACGATTGTAAAGAAAAGGGTGGCATGCGGGAACCGGACGAATGTACGGTTCCCGCTACGTTTGTAACATGATTCTGATTAAACCGATTGATGCCAATGAACTGGACACGCTCCGGCAACTGGCGGTAGATATCTACCGCACCACCTTCGAGCGCCACAACTCAAAGGAAAATATGGAGCGATACCTGGCCGAAGCGTTTAATGTGGAACAGTTGGCGCGCGAATGGGCAGAGCCGCGCTCCGTCTATTTAGGTGCCTACGATCAACAACGGCTGATGGCCTACTTGCGCTTACGCGAAAATCCCGAAGTGAATGGCTACCTTGGCGAAAACCATGTGGAGTTGCAACGGCTGTATGTGCAAGCCACTTATCAGGGCAGCGGTGTTGCCAACCAAATGATGGAAGCAGCATTCGACTACGCCCGCAAGAAAAAGTACGAGTGGCTTTGGTTGGGTGTGTGGGAGAAGAATGAAAAAGCCCAAAGGTTCTACCAACGGTGGGGCTTTGAAAAATTCAGCGAACATGTTTTCTGGATGGGCGATGATGCACAGACAGATTGGTTGATGAAAAAAAGAATACAATAACGATTTTATGTCGAAGGAAAAATTCATTGATAGCATCACCCGCTCCTATACCGACAAGGGTGCTTCCATTTTTTTAGGTGCCGGAGTGTACCAGGGTGAGGTGGTGCCCGAAGCCCGGGTGAACCTTCCGCTGCGCATGATGACGCGCCACGGGCTGGTTACGGGGGCTACGGGCTCGGGCAAAACCAGAACGTTGCAACTGATAGCCGAACAACTTTCAGCAGCGGGTGTGCCAGTTTTTATGCCCGATATGAAGGGCGACCTGAGCGGCATGGCGGTGGAAGGCGCGGTGAACGACAAGCTGACCGAACGCGCCCATCTGCTGGGCATTCCATTTACGCCCACGGGTTTTCCCATAGAGCTGTATTCGCTCAGCGGCAAAAAGGGTGCGCAGATGCGTGCCACCGTAACCGAGTTTGGACCGGTGCTGCTCAGCAAAGTGCTGGAGTTGAACGAAGTGCAAAGCGGAGTGCTGTCGATTCTTTTTAAATATGCCGATGACAAAGACCTGCCCATCGTAGACCTGAACGACCTGAAGAAAGTTTTGAACTACCTCACCGAAGGGGCGGGTGCCGCAGAAATCAAAAACGACTATGGAAAAATTTCTGGCGCCACCGCCAGTACTATACTGCGCAAGCTGGTGGCGTTGGAGCAGCAAGGAGTAGCGCAACTGTTTGGCGAAAAGAGTTTCGACATTAACGACTTGTTTGAAAAAGTAGATGGTCGTGGGGTAATCAGTCTGCTCAACGTGTCGGATGTACAGCACCAACCTGCCATCTTCTCCACATTCATGCTGGCGTTGCTGGCCGAAATTTACCAGGCCCTGCCCGAAGCGGGCGACCTGGACAAGCCCAAATTGGTGTTTTTTCTGGATGAAGTGCACCTGTTGTTTAAAGATGCACCCAAAGTATTCATGGATCAGATCGAGCAAGTCATTCGCCTCATTCGATCGAAAGGTGTAGGTATTTTTTTCTGTACACAGGTAACGCAAGATGTGCCCGCGTCTGTGTTGAGCCAACTCGGTAACCGGGTGCACCACGTCATCCGGGCCTTTACGCCCAACGATGTAAAAGCCCTGAAGGAAACCATCAAAACGTTTCCACGCTCCGACTTTTACGACATGGAGCAGCAGTTTACCCAACTCGGCATTGGCCAGGCTTTCATTACCGTGTTGAATGAAAAAGGAATTCCCACCGAAACAGTAGTGACCCACCTGGTGCCGCCCACTTCGTTGATGGGGCCGTTGCCAGACCAGTTGTACCAGGCTCACCTCGACCAGTCGGAGTTGAACAAGAAATACAGTGCCGCAGTGGACCCACGCAGTGCTTTCGAAATTCTCAGCGAGAAGATGGAGGCTGCCCACGCCCGCCAGGAGGCAGACACGAGTTATTCTGAAAAGCCGCCCGCAGTGCGCAGGGCCCGGGCCGAGAAGAGCACGTTCGAAGAGGTGTTGACTTCGCCCGTAGCCAAACAGGTGGGGAGGGAGTTGGTGAGGGGGGTGTTTGGGATGCTGTTCGGTTCTACGCCCAGAAGGTCGTCTCGCAGGTAGTTGGTATTCCTTTTTTGCCAGTAGGAGGAGTTGAATAACGTTTCCCTCTGTTGTTCAGGAACTTGCCGCTTTCCTGATAAAAATGGGTTAACGATTCTGATTTTTATCACCTTCTGTTTGGTTTGTGCGGATTGAGTTATTTTTGGCCGATTTCATCGAATTTGGCAGATTTGGATGGTATTAATTATCCATGTCGGGGTATTTTTTGATTAACCCAGAGACCAAATTTGCGTTCAGTATTGTCTGAACGTGACTGCTATACCTTCCTTTTATAAGCATACCGAGCATTTCGTAGTTCTGGGTACCAACTTTACCAAGGCCGATACGCTGACGCGTAGCCGGTTTGCGATTACCCAAGCCATGGAGGAGGAGGTGTATAAACAGGCCGCATCAAGTGGTTTTTCAGATTTTTTCCTGCTCTCCACCTGCAATCGCACTGAATTTTATACTTGTGCCCCGCTTTCCGCACTGAAAAAACTGGTGGCCGCGCGGTTATCCGTTACCGACCAGGAGTTCGACACATACTTTTACGTATACAGCGGCCAGGATGCGGTGCGACACTTCTTTCGTGTAGTGTCGGGTTTGGATTCGCAGATCATTGGCGATTATGAGATTGTTTGCCAGGTAAAGGCTTCCCTGGATAAGGCCCGCCAGTACAACCTGGTGGGCACCATTACCGACCGCATCTCGAACTTTGCCTACCAGGCCCAGAAGAAAGTGAAGGCACACACCAATCTCAGCAGTGGCAAATACTCAGTGAGCTATGCAGCGGCTGAAATGATTTTTCACGAAAGTCAGACCCATACTTTCAACAACATTTTACTGGTAGGGGCTGGCGATTTCGGGGCCACCGTGGCCCGCAACTTGCGCCACTACTTCCCCGTCATCAACCTGGCCATTACCAACCGCACACGCGAAAAGGCCGAAAAGGTGGCTGCCCAGGTAAAGGCAGAAGTAATTGACTTCGAAAGTTTTAAAGATCAACTGCACCGCTTTGATGTGGTGATTACCACCGTGGGCGTGGAGCATTACCTGATACAGCCAGCCCACATAGGTGTTCATCAACTGCTGCTCGACCTCAGCGTTCCCCAGGCGGTAGATCCCGCTGTAAAGGAAAAGGGCGTTCGTTTATTTTCGGTAGATGAAGTGTCGTCCTTCCACAACGAATTGCTACAGCAGCGCAAGATGGAAGTGCCGCGGGCACAGAAAATCTTAGACCACTTCATAGGCCAGCTCATGGAGTGGCAGCAGCTATATAACCATCGCGACATTGTGATGAGTTACAAGGAGAAGATCAAGCTGATGTACGAACGCCCGGCTGCACCCTCAGAGGTGGCGTCCATCGATCAAAAACGGAAAGTGGAGAAGACATTTTCTTTGCTGATGCAGGAAATAAGATCGCAAGGCTTTGCCGGCTGCCGCATGATCGAGGCCATGAACAGCCTGGTTCCCGCAGAGAAATGAACAGCCCCCCAACGATTCGCATCGGCACCCGCGAAAGTGCGCTGGCGCTCTATCAAGCCCATGAGGTGCAGCGAAAATTACAGGCACTTGGAATTGCAACGGAGGTGGTAACCATTACCTCCGATGGCGACATAGACCTGGTAACTCCGCTCTACGAAATGGGCATACAGGGTATTTTTACCAAGTCGCTGGACATTGCCCTGCTTCAGAACCGCATCGACATCGCAGTGCATTCCACCAAAGATGTGCCTACCAAACAGGCCAGAGGGCTTACGTTGTGTGCCATGTTGCAACGAGCCACACCCCACGATTGCCTGGTATTGCCTGCGGGCAAAACTTCCGCCCCTTTAGAAGTGGCCGGAACGATTGGCACCAGCAGCCTGCGAAGAAAATTGCAGTGGCTCCATCGTTACCCGCACCATCGCACCGAAAACCTACGTGGCAATGTGCAAACGCGTTTAAAAAAATTGGATGACTCGCAGTGGCATGGAGCCGTTTTTGCGCAAGCTGCCATTAACAGATTAGGCATTACTTCGCACACGGCACTTACGCTCGATTGGATGTTGCCTTCGCCCGCACAGGGCGCCATTGGCATCATGTGCCGCCAGGATGATGGCCGGGCGTTGGAAATTTGCAAGTCTGTCAATCACACCCCAACTAGTTTGTGTATCACCGCAGAGCGCGACTTCCTGGCTGCTTTGCATGGCGGTTGTGCAGTGCCCATTGCCGCACACGCCCAAATAGAAAAAGAAAAACTGTGTTTTAGAGGCAACATCATGAGTCTGGATGCGGCCCGTAAGTTGGAGATAGAAATGGAATTTGATCTGGCCGAGGCAGGCAGAGCGGGTGAGCTGGCTGCGCAGAAAATTCGCAAGCAGGGAGCAGACGAGATCATTCAAACCTTTCGGTCATGACCGGCTCGCGAACCATTGTCTCAACCCGAAAGCTGGCGCCCCTCACAGCAGAGATACTTCAGTCGAACGGATGCACTTTGGTGCAGCATGATTTTATCAGTAAGGTCATTCATTTGCCCGATCCCCTCACCGCGGCATCTCTTCAGAAAAATGTAGTGATTACCAGTATTACCGGAGCCAAGGCATTTGCCGGTCTTTTGGACAAACTCCAATTAGACAAATCGGCCTTCTCTGTGTTTTGCATTTCGCGGGGCACAAAAGAATATGCCACTGCGGTGGGCTTCACCCTTGTTGGGAGCGCGCCTCATGCCTCGGCTCTGGCGGATGTTGTGCTCGAAAACAAAGAGGTGCAATCCGTAACACACATTTGCAGCAATGTAAGACGAGGTGAATTGTCGGAGAAGCTCAGTAAAAGCGGTGTAGGGGTGCACGATCTGGTGGCTTATCGAACAGATTGGACACCCGTAAAGATCACACCAGCTTATGACGGCCTTATCTTTTTCAGTCCCAGTGCGGTAGATAGTTTTCTCAGCCAGAATGCGTTGCACCAGGTTCCATGCTTTTGCATTGGCGCTACCACGTCCGACCACGCCCTTAAAAAAGGATACAAAGAGACCATTGCAGCTGATGCACCCTCAGAAGAGTTTTTGTTGAAAAAGTTGATAGCCTACTATTCAAAAGATACAACCCATGCTTAAGAATGATTTACTGTTGAGAGCACTTCGCAGAGAGGAAGTTTCGCGTCCACCGGTATGGATGATGCGCCAGGCCGGCCGCTACTTGCCTGAGTACATTGCGTTAAGAAATAAGTATGATTTTTTTACACGCGTGCAAACACCCGAACTTGCCTGCGAGATTACGCTGCAGCCGGTAGACATAGTGGGTGTGGACGCGGCCATTATCTTTTCCGACATATTGGTAATACCGCAGGCGATGGGGCTCGAAGTATTGATGGAAGAAGGAAAAGGCCCCCTGCTGCCGAATACAATCAAAACATCAGTTGATGTTGATAAGCTCGCAGTGGATGTGGGCGACCAACTTCGCTACGTATACGATGCACTTTCGTTAACCAAGAAAGAGCTGAACAACCGCATACCCTTGATAGGATTTGCAGGCGCCCCTTTCACACTGTTGTGTTACATGGTGGAGGGTAAAGGCAGCAAAGGTTTCGAGAAAGCGAAAGCATTTTGTTTTACGGAGCCCGCGCTGGCTGGTAAGCTGCTGCAGAAAATCACCCATGCCACCATTCAATACTTGAAGGGGCAGGCCAAAGCCGGTGCCGATGTGTTGCAAGTTTTTGATAGCTGGAGTGGATTGCTGAGTCCGGACGACTTCGACAAGTTTGCTGCGCCTTACCTTTTGCAGATTGCAGAGGCGCTGGCCCCGCAGGTGCCTGTTATTTTGTTCCCTAAGGGCAGCAACTATGCGCTCCACACGCTGTCGCAATATCCATTCGTTTCGGGCATTGGGTTAGACTGGACCATTCGCCCAGCTGATGCCAGGAAAGAAACGCAGCACCGCGTGGCGCTGCAGGGAAATTTCGACCCGGGCAAGTTGTTACTACCGCCCAACGAAATCAAGAAAGAGGTTCATCAAATGATCAATGCATTTGGCAGGAAGGGTTACATCGCCAACCTGGGGCATGGCATTACCCCCCATGTGCCGGTAGAACATGCCAAAGCATTTGTGAATGCCGTGAAGGAGTACCAACATGTCGCAGCCAACTAAAGATCTGTTTACTGCGCACATTCGCAAGCTGCAAAATGAAATTTGCCAGGCGCTGGAAGCGGTGGATGGCAGGGCGCGGTTTGTGGCCGATGTGTGGGAGCGCCCTGGTGGGGGAGGCGGTGAGAGCCGCATTATCAACAATGGAAATATTTTTGAAAAGGGTGGCGTAAATGTTTCGGTGGTGCATGGTGTACTTCCGCCATTGGCGGCACAGCAGTTGAAAGTGGCTGGCGAGCATTTTTTTGCGTGTGGCTTGTCGCTTGTAATTCATCCTTTCAACCCGTTTGTGCCCACCGTGCACGCCAACTGGCGTTACTTCGAAGTGTATAACGAGCGTGGCGAAACTCTGGACGCGTGGTTTGGCGGTGGCACGGATTTAACGCCTTACTATTTGTTTAGCGAAGATGCCGTTCATTTTCATTCCGTTCAGAAAAAGTCATGCGATGCTTTCGATCCTGCCTTCTATCCCACCTTCAAAGCCCAGTGCGACAACTATTTCAACAATCACCACAGAGGCGGTGAGCGCAGAGGCATCGGTGGAATTTTTTTCGATCACTGCAAAGAAACACCAACCCATTCGCTGGATTTTTGGAGGAGGTTTACAGAGAGCAATGGAAATCATTTTTTAGAGGGTTACTTACCTATTGTAGAGAAGAGAAAAAATACGAACTTCAATAGCGATCACAAGTTCTGGCAAGAGATCAGAAGAGGGCGCTATGTAGAGTTCAACCTGTTGCACGATCGCGGAACGTTGTTCGGCATAAAGACCAATGGAAGAACAGAAAGTATTTTGATGAGTTTGCCGCCAACGGTTCGCTTTGAATATAATTACCAGCCTGCGCCCGGAAGTGAAGAGGCAAAGCTGGTGCAGGTGTTGTTGAAGCCTGAAAATTGGGTTTAGAATAAGCGTTAAGAATTATGAACAGACGAAACCGGATTCTGAGAAAATCGGCAGCGGTGCGCAGCATGGTGCAGGAAACTCAATTGCAGGCTACCGATTTCATTGTGCCCGTTTTTATTACCGAGGGTGAAAACGTGAAGGATGAGATTTCGACCATGCCTGGCTACTTCAGGTACTCACTCGATCTTGCGGTAGAGGAATTGAAGGCGTGCTATGCCATGGGTTTGCGGTGTGCTTTGCTCTTTGTAAAGGTGCCAGACCATCTGAAAGACAACACCGGTAAAGAAGCACTGAACGACAATGGGTTGATGCAACGCAGTGTGCGTGCCATCAAAGCAGCACTTCCGGAAATGGTGGTGATGACGGATGTGGCGCTGGATCCCTATTCATCTTATGGACATGATGGCATTGTAGAACATCAGCAAATTGTGAACGACAAAACGGTAGACGTGCTGGCGAAGATGAGTGTAAGCCATGCAAAAGCCGGTGCCGATTTTGTGGCCCCCAGCGACATGATGGACGGACGCATTGGTGCGATCAGGCAAGCGTTGGAACAAGCAGGCTATCACAACACGGGCATCATGAGTTATGCCGCCAAGTATGCATCTTGTTTCTACGGACCCTTCCGCGATGCATTAGACAGCGCGCCTGGCTTTGGCGATAAGAAAACATACCAGATGAATCCAGCCAACCGATTAGAAGCCATCAAGGAAGTGCGAATGGATGTGGAGGAAGGGGCCGACATCATTATGGTAAAACCGGCACATGCATACCTGGATATTATTCACGAAGTAAAGAATGAAGTAACGCTTCCGGTAAGTGCTTACCATGTAAGTGGCGAGTACGCCATGATCAAGGCGGCTGCAAAGGCAGGTTATCTGAACGAAGAGCAGGCTATTATGGAGGTGCTAACTGGCATTAAACGCGCAGGCGCGGATTTGATTGCCACTTATTTTGCGAAAGATGCTGTACGGATTTTGAGCGGAGAGAAGTGAAACCGAAGGCGTGAAAAGTAAAAAGTATAATGTGAAACGTGAAAAGGAGCCGAAATCATTAAGGTCTAATCAGTATGTTTTTGGATCTTAACCATAAAAAGTTAGATGTTTATCAGAATGCTCGAGATTTGGTTCGAGAGGTTTACGCTGTTTCCCTAAAACTTCCAGACGCAGAGAAATTTAATATGAAACAGCAAATTCGCAGAGCCGCACTTTCTGTTAAGCTAAATATATCCGAAGGCTCGTCACGGAAATCCCTCAGGGAAAGAAAAAGATATTTCGAAATGGCAAGGGGTTCTGCTGTTGAAATTGACGCAGCTTTAGAAACTGCAGTTGATCTTGGGTACTTTACTGAAAAAGAACTTGAACTTGTCGGAAAGTTATTGAACAAGTGTTTTGCCATGTTGTCCAAAATGATCAAGCAATGAATACAGAACCACGTTTCACGTCTGATGTTTCAACTTTGACGTCTCCCGTCTCCCGATTTACCAATAGTAACGAGCTGTTCTCGCGCGCCCAGCACCACATTCCCGGAGGTGTTAATTCCCCGGTGCGTGCATTCAAAAGTGTGGGTGGAACACCGATCTTCATCAGAAAAGCCAAAGGCGCCTATCTTTTTGATGAGGATGGGAATAGATACATTGATTACATTAACTCGTGGGGCCCGATGATACTTGGACACGCTTATGCGCCCGTTGTAGAGGCCATTCGCGAACGGGCCGCTGACTCAACCTCTTTTGGTGCGCCCACGGAGTTGGAAATTGAGATGGCAGAGCTGATCAAATCGATGGTGCCGAACGTGGATTTGATTCGGATGGTGAGCAGCGGAACAGAGGCTTGCATGAGTGCCATCCGCCTGGCGCGTGGCTACACTGGTAGAAATAAGTTCATCAAGTTTGAAGGATGCTATCATGGGCATGCCGATTCTTTTTTAGTTAAGGCAGGCAGCGGTGTGGCCACCCTCGACATCCAATCCGTTCCTGGCGTGTCTGCAGCGGTGGCGCAGGATACACTCACCGCGCCTTACAATGATGTGGAGTCCGTTGAGAAACTAATTGCAGCGCATCCCCAGCAAATTGCGGCAATCATTATTGAGCCGGTAGCGGGAAACATGGGTTGCATTCTGCCAGAACCCGGTTATCTCCAGGCGTTGCGGTCGTTGTGCGACCAGCATGGCATCGTGTTGATCTTCGATGAGGTGATGACAGGTTTTCGCCTGGCGCCCGGTGGCGCACAGGAATTGTTTAACATCAAGGCCGACCTGGTGACTTTCGGAAAAATTATTGGTGGCGGTTTGCCGGTGGGCGCTTTTGGGGGCAGGAAGGAAATCATGCAACACATTGCGCCCCTGGGTAGCGTGTATCAAGCCGGAACGTTGAGTGGTAATCCGATTGCGATGATTGCGGGCTATACGCTGCTAAAAGAATTGAAGAATAATCCTTCCATTTACAAGAGGTTGGAAGAAACGACACAAAAGCTCTCCAGCGGCATTTCGAAGGCTTTAGCCGGCAAGGGCATCGATCACACCGTGAACCAATTGGGCAGCATGATGAGTGTTCATTTCGGAAAGCATAAGGTGATTGATTTTGACACGGCCAAGCAATGCGACATTGCGCGGTTCAATCGCTTCTTCCATCATTTGCTGCAACAAGGTGTTTATCTGCCACCTTCAGCTTATGAAAGTTGGTTCATCTGTAGCGCCATTACGGAAGTAGAATTAGAAACAACCATCGAGGCAGTCAGCAAATTTCAGTGAGATGGAGCAAGACGCACTCCGGCTATTGAGCAAATACGACACACCGATACCGCGGTACACCAGTTACCCTACCGTGCCGTATTGGGAGCCGGAGTCGATCTCGCCAGAGAAATGGATGGAGTCGGTGGTGAATGCTTTTGTGTCAGAGGCGGGAGCGTTAAGTATCTACGTTCACCTTCCGTACTGCGAAAACCTCTGTACGTTTTGTGCCTGCAATAAACGCATCACAAAAAATCACAGTGTAGAAAATCGCTACATCGAGGCGGTACTGAAGGAATGGAGCATGTATCGGGGTTTGTTTCCATTAGCTCCGGTAATTCGGGAAATTCATTTGGGGGGAGGTACGCCCACTTTCTTTAGTCCGGCTAATTTACAACGACTGATTGAAGGACTTACAAATGGCGCAAACATTCCGGCCGATCATGAATTTAGTGTGGAGGTTCACCCCAATTATACCCGCGAAGAACACCTGGCGGCTTTGCGTGCAGTAGGCTTTAACCGGATCAGTCTAGGCGTGCAAGACTTCGATCCGGAAGTACAGTTCATCATCAACCGGATGCAGTCGTATGAAAAGACAAAAGAGGTTGTTGATTGGGCGCGTAAACATCAGTTCAACAGCATTAACATCGACTTGGTGTATGGCTTGCCGAAACAAACCGTTCAGAGTGTGGAGATTACGGTTGAAAAATTAAAGACATTACGACCTGATCGAATTGCTTTCTACTCATATGCCCACGTGCCGTGGAAAAGCAAAGGACAAAGACGCTACACGGAAGCAGATTTACCCCAGGCGTCCGAGAAATGGCTGATGTACAACACCGGAAGAAGATTGTTATTGGAACAGGGTTTTGCTGCTATTGGAATGGATCACTTTGCTTTAACTAACGACAAACTTTTTCTAGCGGCCCAAGCCGGAACTATGCATCGCAATTTCATGGGCTACACCACTACCAATAATAAACTGATCATTGGTTTGGGTGCTTCGAGCATCAGCGATTCGTGGAACGTTTTTGTTCAAAATGAAAAAGAAGTGGAGGCCTACGAAGAAAAGATAGAGAAAGGAGAATGGCCTTTCATGACGGGGCATTTGCTGACGGGCGAAGACTTGATGCTGCGGCAGCATATTCTAAATCTGATGTGTAAGGGGCAAACAACGCTGGAAGAACAATTGGATGATACATTTGTGCAACAATCGATCGGAAAATTAAAACAATTAGAGGGGGATGGGTTGTTAACGTTGGATAATCGCACCATCAGGGTAACCGGGAAAGGCCAGATGTTCATCCGCAACATCAGCGCTACCCTCGATGCCCGCATGTGGCGAAAAAGCAACAACGAAAAACTATTCAGCAAAGCAATTTAGCAATTATGGCAACGAAGGCAGTACTTCTGGCAAATTTAGGATCGCCCGATTCGTATCAGGTTAAAGACGTTCGCACCTATTTGTCGGAGTTTCTGATGGATGAACGCGTAATCGATATTCCTTACTTCGCGCGTTTACTTTTGGTGCGGGGTATCATTGTACCCTTTCGCTCGCCCAAAAGTGCGGCCAAGTACAAAACCATCTGGACGGACAACGGCTCACCGCTCATCCATATCTCCCGGCAGGTACAGCAAAAATTGAAACAAGCCAT
Organism: uncultured Ohtaekwangia sp.; assembly: GCA_964429845.1. GTDB lineage: Bacteria > Bacteroidota > Bacteroidia > Cytophagales > Cyclobacteriaceae > ELB16-189. The sequence continues at coordinate 389,174 of CAYSCT010000001.1, read as the reverse complement.
TCAGCTACCGGTGGAGTTGTGTATGCGTTATGCCAACCCCACCCCGGCTTTTGCATTGGATAAGCTTGCAAAAGAAAATCCTGACCTGAAGGAAGTGGTGTTGGTGCCGCTGTACCCGCACTATGCCATGAGCAGTTACGAAACAGCTGTAGAACATGTAAAGCAGACATATCAAAAGGGCAATTACCCCTTCGCACTGAAGGTGGTTCCTCCGTTCTACAATCATCCGCAATACATCGATGCATTGGTCAACAGCATTCGGCCTTATTTGAATAAAGAGTTCGATCACTTGTTGTTCAGCTACCACGGCATTCCCAAACGCCATGTGTTGAAAACAGACTGCACGAAAGAACACTGCTTCTTGAGCCAGAACTGTTGCTCCATCGCCTCGAAGGCGCACGAAGTGTGTTATCGCCATCAGGTGATTGAAACAACCAATCTTGTGGCCGCTAAATTGGGGTTAGCCAAAGAAAAGTTCAGCTTCTCGTTTCAATCGCGGTTGGGTACCGATGCGTGGTTGCAACCTTATTCGGCTGAACAGTTTAAGAATTTCCCCAAGAAGGGCATAAAAAAACTGATCGTGGTGTGTCCGGCTTTTGTGAGCGATTGCCTTGAGACGTTGGAGGAAATTCAGGAGGAAGGACGCGAGGACTTTTTACATGCCGGGGGTGAAGCCTACTCGGTCATTCCATGTTTGAATGATCGCGATGATTGGATCGGAACAATAAAGCAGTTGGTGGAGGCGCAGTGGGGAGAAAAGTAAAAAATGACACGTGAAATTGGAAGATTCGCGTTTCACTCTGTAAATCCATCAATCAGAATGGTTTCTTAGAAATTGTTTTTTGGTTTCATGTATCTCTACATCAAAGCCCTGCACATCATTTTTGTGGTAACCTGGTTTGCCGGGCTGTTCTACATTGTTCGTTTGTTTATTTACAACCGCGAAGCGCAAGACAAGCCAGCGGTGGAGCGCGACATCCTGCAGCAACAGTTTGGTATTATGATTAAGAGACTCTGGCTGGGCATTACCTGGCCTTCGTGCATTCTTACGCTGGTCTTTGGCTTATGGCTGCTTTCTTATTACGATGCCATACCGGATTGGCTTTGGATTAAACTGGGATTTTTGGTGGGGTTGTTTGCCTATCATTTTTCCCTTCAGGTTATCTATGGGCAACAGAGCAAGGGAATTTTTAAGCACACCAGCCAGCAGTTGCGTGTTTGGAATGAAGTGGCCACGCTCTTTCTATTTGCCATTGTTTTTTTGGTGGTGGTGCGGTCGTCCATAAGCCTGGCGTGGGGCCTGGGTGGCCTTTTGGTATTGGCCATTGTTTTAATGTTGGCCATCCGCATGTATAAGCGCATGCGTTAGCAATGCTACACTTTCCGCGAAAGCGTCATCAGGTATTTTTTGGGTGTTAAACCGAACTTTTTACGGTAGGCTGCAATGAAATGCGAAGGGTTGGTGTAGCCAATCTGGTAGGCCACTTCATTTACCTGAAATTTTCCTGTATCGAGCAGTACGCGCGCATGGTCTAGTTTATGATCGAGCAGGTAGCCATACACGGTGTTGCCATAAATTTCTTTGAAGCCCACCTTCAGCTGGTACTCGTTCAAGCCCGCCCACTTGGCGAGCTCTTTCAAACCCGGAGGGGCCTCCATGTTTTTCAACAGATGCTCTTTAGCATGTTTTATTTTTCGCACGGTTTCTTCATCGTTCAGAAAAGGGCAGCTCTCGGTGTTGGGCGTGCGTGTGGAAAAATACAAGCTTAGTATTTCGAACACTTTGCCGTGGTAATACAATTGCAGGGCATTTTCCGATACCTGCACCTGAAACAATTGGTACAGCACTACCTGCAGGGGAGCAGGTATGTCGCGCTCATCGTAAAATTTGCGCCCTACGTTTTCCGGTTTTAGAAACGGTATAGATTCGTGCACAAAGAGGTGGTGCAGGTTTTCCAGCGATATGGTGAGTATCACCATTCGGGCACCGGGGTGCAGGTTCAATTGAAAAGGTGTGTCCTTCTCCGGATTATAGAAGAAGTAGTTTTTCGATTTTTCGATTTCGCGGCTGTAGTGGGGTCCAAATGCAAACACCGCTTTGCCTTCGAGGCAGAAGTAGAAATGGATGATGTGCTGGAGTACCAGCGCAGGCAGCGATAGGGCTTCCTGCTCTTCGTTCTCGATGGTTAACAATTCCAGATCGCCCTGCTTAAACCGCGACCTCACTAACTCTACAGAGGTATTTTCTTTTGGTTCTACGCCTTTCATGAAGTTACCTTTTAAGGTGAAATAACCGCTTCAAATGTGTGAATAAAGGTATTTTTCAACTTTTAGGGGCAAAAATACCCTAAATCTGACTCAGAATACACACGAATACCCAGTCGGCAAAAATTTTACCTATGCGGGTATTTTTTATTTAGAACGATTCTAAACTTTGCAGCCGTAATGAAGACATCCTTACTTTCTTTTCTGCTGCTCATCGCGGGTTGGGGCTGCTGGGCTCAAACCCTTTCAGACTCTTTGGCTACCCTGGAATTAGCCGAGGTGGTGATAACGGGCCAGTTCGAACCACAGTCGGCACGAAAGTCGGTGTACCAGATACGCACCATTGGCATGGAGAGGATTCAGGCACGTGGGGCGGTGCGTTTGGAAGATGTGCTGAACACCGAATTGAACATTCGCTTTTCGCAGGATATGGCCCTGGGCGGATCGAACCTTACCATGCAGGGCCTAGCAGGGCAAAATGTAAAAGTTTTGATAGACGGAATGCCCATGGTAGGTCGCCAGGGTACTTCCAATGAAATCAACATCAACCAGATCAACGTTAACTCCATTGAGCGCATTGAAATTGTGGAAGGCCCCATGTCGGTGATGTACGGTGCCGATGCCCTGGCAGGCGTTATCAATATAATTACTCGTAAAACCAACGAAGGAAAGCTGGACGTAATGGCACGGGTACACGAAGAAACGGTGGGCAAGGAATATGGCTGGAAAGAGGGCATACACAACCAATCGGTTAGTGCAGGTTATTCTTGGAACAAGTATTATGTACGGGGCGATGTAAGCCGCAACGACCACGGAGGGTGGACCGGTGACATGACCGGCCGCGAGAAGCAATGGCATCCGAAAAATCAGGTGTTTATGAGCGGAGCTACCGGCATCCATACCGAGACATGGAACGCTTACTATCGGGCCGATTATCTCTACGAAAAAATTGCAAATCCCGGCAACTATGGAAACAGCGGCAACCCCGCGGAAGCGCTCGATCAGGATTACAACACCAACCGCTTAATGCACCAGGTACAAGCCATATACAATCCCAAAACATGGTGGGATGTAAACACCTCCATCTCTTATACCAATTACAAGCGCGAAACAGTAAGCAGCACCGTTAATCGTAATACCGGTGAACGAAGACTGGCCCTGGGTGCAGGATTGCAAGATGCTATCAGGTTCAACGGATTCTCTGCACGTACCACCTGGCAATTGAAAGTACACAAGCAGTTTTCTCTACAATCCGGTTTCGATGTCAATAGAGAGACCGGAGAAGGTGGCAGAATTCAAGACGGTGTTCAATCCATTGGCGATTACGCGGTGTTTGTATCGGGGGAGTGGAAGGTAGCAGAAAGGCTGCAACTGCGGCCGGGCGTACGCACCATTTACAATTCTATCTATCAAGCCCCGCCTGCTGTTCCTTCAATAAATGCTAAATTAACACTTCACCCACGCCACGACTTGCGTGCCTCTTATGGGCGTGGATTCCGCGCACCATCATTGCGCGAATTGTATTTTAGTTTCTTCGATGCCAGTCATTCTATTGAAGGCAACCAGAACCTGGAAGCCGAACTATCGCACAGTTTCAACGGATCGTGGACGTGGAAAGTAAGTGAAAAGGGCGCATCGCGTTTTTCGATTGTAACGGGTGCGTTTTACAATACCGTTTCAAACATGATTGGGTTTGGTCAGAAGCCCGGCAACAGCATTGTTACTACCTACCTGAACATCGATAAGTTTAAAACAAAAGGCATTACCTGGAACAACAAATGGCAGCGCGGACCCCTCGAAGCCAACGCAGGCCTGGCCTATACTGGGCGCCACAATGAATTGGCGGAAGCCGTCAACAACTCCGATGAGTTTAACTGGTCGCCCGAAGTAACTACTTCGCTTACTTACACCATCGAAAAAGCGGGCTGGTTATTTTCTGCGTACCACAAATACACCGGGCCTACTCCGTTTTACGAACTAAACACGGTCGGTGGCGAGCAGGTAGCTACTTTGGCGGAAATAGAGGACTACCATTGGCTGGATGTTACGGTAAAGAAAAACGTGGGCACTGCCTTTGCCGTTTCTGCTGGCTGCCGTAATCTGCTAAATGTAACAAATATCAACAGTTCGTCCCTTGCAACGGGTGGTGTTCATAGTGGTGGGAGCACACGACCAATCGGCAATGGGCGCTCCTATTTTATCAACATTACTTATTCTTTACTTAAATTTTAACGCTTGTTATGAATCGATTTTTTAAAAGTACTGTGCTGGTGGGGGCTGTGTTAAGCCTGCTTACCTTCAACGCCTGCGAGGAAGATTTGGAGTTGCCCGATAACCTCGTAGATTTTGAATCGGCTGAACTTGGTTTTGGATCTGCCGAGAATGAACTAACCATCAACCTCACATTTTCGCGTGCAGCCGATGGAGATGGCACGCTGAATATAAACACCGAATTAACCGGCTTAGCTTACGGAACTGATTTCGTAACGGAACCGGCCTCCGGCAACAATGCCCTTACATTGCCCGTAGCGGGAGGTGCTTCCACCGTTTCCTTTAAGGTAAAGAAATTGGAAGGTGTACTTTTTGACGGTGACGAGTCGATCCGCTTTACCCTGCAATCAGCCGATGTGCTGGTATTGGGAGAGCGCAAAGAATTGGTGGTGTCGTTTGCAGAAATTATAGCAGCAGGCGCAACCGTAGACCCCAACGTGGGTGGCGCCCAGCAGCCCAATAAAGTATTTATTGATTTAAGTGCCAGCCGTCAGCATTCCTTGGCCCGCAACGCATGGGATCTTGGCTTGGCCAATGCCAACGGAGTGTTTCGCGCGGTTCTCAACTCATCGTCTGCCATGATGGCCCGTGCCATCGATAAAACCGATTTGAATGCTGTAACTGCTGCCGATACCCTGGGCTTTGGTGTTCAGCTTTCTACCGATGCGGTATTTGCGGCTGCACTGGGTGCACCGCCCGCGTGGTTGAATGATGCCAAAACCTGGATAGACGATCCTTCCGGTGATCTTACCAAAACGGCCATTGCCGAGATATCCGCTACCGCTGCGGATAACAAAGTATACATTATTAACCGGGGCAAAAATCCGGATAACACCCAACGTGGTTGGAAGAAAGTGCGCATTATCCGAAACGGCACGGACTACACGGTACAACATGCCGATATCAATGCCACTACATTTCAGACCTTAGAGGTAACACGCAATAAAGATTTTAATTTCAGCTATATCAACTTTGCTTCGGGACTAGTAGAAGTAGAACCACGCAAAGACAAATGGGATATTGCCGTCTCGGTGTTTACCAACATTACTCCCCTTAGTCCTACAGTTAGTATTCCTTACGTATTCACCGATGTTGTGTTGCAGAATAGTGCAGTAGAGGCGCTACAAATACTTAATACCGATGCGCTAACGTACAGCAATTTTACAGAAGCGAACCTGACGAACCTGGCAGGATTCAGTACCTCGCAATTGGCCATCGGTACCAACTGGCGTTCAGGTGGCGGGCCTAACACCCTTCCGGCCGTACGCACCGACCGCTTCTATGTGGTGAAAGATGTTGATGGCAATTATTATAAAGTCCGTTTCACTGCCATGTCGCAAAATGGCGAGCGCGGTCGTCCGCAGTTCGAATATGCACTGGTAAAAAAAGGAAGTTAGAAGAACTTGTTTAGTGTTTAGGCAAAGTAAAGGCCTGTGTCAGTCGGGCGCGGGCCCTTTTTGGTGTCAGAAAGCACCCATCAAAAATCTGAACTTCACCACCATTCTGTGTGTAAGCGTCTTTAAGCCACGGGCAAGAAGAATCTCTTTGTAAAATGAAGATCTTTCATGGCTTGCGAGGGGCAGTCGTTAAAGGTGACCGTTGTATTTTTTATTAGCTTCATGAAAAATATATCCATTTCAAAAAAAATGATAAAGCAGTTAAGAAACCTAAGATGGGTGGGTACAGCCGAAGGCATTTCCTTTTTGCTGTTGTTGCTGGTGGCCATGCCATTGAAATATTATTTTGGTTGGCCGTTGGTTGTTAAGTATGTAGGCTGGATGCACGGCTTTTTGTTCATGGTTTATGTAGCCATGGTGTTGGCTTCCATCCGTGCCATGAACTGGTCTTTCGTGCGGGTGGTGCTGGCGCTGGCTGCCTCGGTGGTGCCGCTGGGTCCGTTTTTTTTAGATACGTCTATTCTGAAGCGACTGAATGAATTGCAACAGGGCGAGCCAGGCTGACAAAACCAACATACCTGTTGCTGCGTGGCAGTTGCTTCTTTGCGGCATCGGCCAGGGATAGTAGTGGAAAGCCCGAAGCGCGTTGGGCCTGTGTGCAGGCCGGACTTGCAACGGATAGCCCGGTGGCGCCTCGCCAGGCCGCCTCACAAAAAAGACAAAACTGCGGTAGAGAGAAGTTACGTGCCTGATCATTTGATCTATACTCTTCTGAAGCAATCAACGATTTCGTAGTTTGTTATAACCACTGCAACTCTTTTTGTCAACCGATTTTCTCCGCCAAATTCAATTGCCATAGTGGTTTGCTCTTGATAACTTAGTTGCCAAAAGCAAATCATGTTGTCGCGCAGGGCCTTTCTGGAAAAGTCATTATTCACCTCATTAGCCATGGGGCTTCCATGGGCGCCCGCCAGCCTGGGGGCCCCAAAGCATGCGGACGATGCTGCGGATTTTCCGATTCATATTTTTTCCAAAAACCTGCAGTGGCTTGACTACAACGGCATGGCTTTGGCTGCTGCGGAAATGGGTTTCGAAGGTGTAGACCTTACCGTTCGGCCGGGTGGCCACGTAGAGCCGGCACGGGTGGAGGCGGACCTTCCTAAAGCGGTAGACGCTGTTCGCAAGGCAGGTCTCAACGTTTTTATGATTACCACCGCCATACAAAGTGCAGACCAACCTCATACCGAAGCAATATTGAAAACGGCAGGTGCGCTGGGCATTCCCTATTACCGCATGGGATGGATCAACTACCACGCGCAGCAGTCCATGGAAGAGAACCTGACACAGATAGCCGCGCAAATGAAGGGCCTGGCCGAGATGAATGAGCGCTATGCCATACATGGTGGTTACCAGAATCACCAGGGCGCCAACTTTGGATCTTCCGTGTGGGATTTGTGGATGGTATTGAAAGAGCTGGACTCACGGTGGATTGGTTCGCAATACGATGTGTTACACGCCACGGTAGAGGGAGCAAACTCCTGGGTGTTGGATTTGAAACTGTTGCGGGGCTACGTGCGCACGTTTGACGTGAAGGATTTCCGATGGGAGAAAACGGCCACGGGTTGGCGGGCGCAAGTGGTACCGTTAGGCGAAGGCATGGTTAATTATGCCGCGTTTTTAAAGCAGGTGAAAGATAATAACATCAGAGGCCCGTTCTCCATTCACTACGAATATCCGCTGGGTGGGGCCGAAAATGGTTCGAAAACACTTACTGTTCCGCGGGCCGAAGTAATGAAAGCCCTGAAAAGGGATGTGGTTACGCTCCGCAAAATGTTAATAGACGCGGGGCTGCGTTCGTAAAGTAGTTGCCTCGCGTTTGTTGCTACGGTAGGCCCCTACCAAGGAAATTTTCTGCTGCCGCGATGCGACCTTGGCACCTTTTCTGGAGCAATTTGCGCTGCTCATCTTTTTGAAAGGTGCAGCTAAAGCGTTGAAAATCAATCGTTCAGTCTATTTGTGCGTGTAGGCCAATGGTGGTTTACCCGGCCTCGTTCATCTGCCGCCAATTCTTTAAATTAACTTGGATTAATTCTAAATAGTGACTTTTTTTGCATTATTTAGAATTAATCTAAACAATGAAAAAAACGATCCTAATAATATATGGTGTATTGGCGGTGGCCGCGGTGTCTGCTCAAAAGATCATAACAGCGGGAAGTGCTATCACCGAAACAGTGTGCGCACTAGGTGATTGCGATAGTATTATTGCCTCGGACCGCACCAGCCTGTACCCACCGCACATCCAGAAACTGCCTTCCATTGGCTACCGCACCGGCATCAGTGCCGAAGGCGTTATTGCTTTGCAGCCCTCACTTTTTATTGCCGAGAAAGAGTATGTAGACGCCACGGTTTTAACCCAACTGCGAAATGCGGGCGTTACCATTCTGGAATTAAAGCGGGTGTATACCTACGAAGGTACCGCAGATATGATCAGACAGATTGCAGCCGCCCTGGGGAAAGCCAAAGAAGGAGAAGTACTGATTCAAAAAATAAAAGGTGAGTTGGAAGAAGCGGCCCGGCTGATCAAAAAGGGAAACAGATCGCCTCGTGTGCTGTGCGTCTTCAACCGCGATAAGTCTTCGTTGAACATGGGTGGAACCAACACATTCTCGGCCATCTTGCCCTATGTAGGCGCAGAGTCGGCCATTCAGGGTGTAGAGGGATACAAACCACTAAACACCGAAGCGCTCATGGCGGCCAATCCCGATTACCTTTTGATGTTCGAATCGGGTGTGCAAAGCCTGGGCGGGATAGAGGGTGTGCTTCGCATACCGGGAGTCATGCAAACAACGGCTGGCCTTAGGAAACAGATCATTGTAGTAGAGGGCATTAAGCTTTCCAACTTCGGGCCACGCCTGGGCGAAGCGGTGAAGGAAGTGGCCACCCAACTGTACGCACAACCAAAACCGTGATGTTGCCTGCGTTTGCCATGACGAAACAAAGACCTGCCACGTTACTCCTGGGGTTAGGCATCGCCTTGATGGTAGTGCTGATCGTATCCTTAAGTATGGGGCAGCTGATTATTTCACCCACAGAAATTTTGATGACCATTGGTAAAAAGGTAGGCATGTTTTCCGCCTTCGAAACGAACGCCATCCACGAAACAGTTTTATGGAACATTCGCCTGCCCCGCATTTTGATGACACTGCTGATAGGGGCTGCATTGGCCCTAAGCGGTGCCGCCCTGCAAGGGTTGTTTCGAAATCCTTTAGTAGAGCCGGGTCTCATTGGTGTATCGAGCGGGTCTGCTTTGGCGGTGGTAGTGCTCATTGTTTTTGGCAAAGTATTTTTACTGCAGCGCATGGGCTTGAGTTTGCTGATACCCCTCTTCGCTTTTGCCGGTGGTTTTCTCGCTACGCTGCTGGTAATGAAAATTGGTGATCAGGTGGGCAAGACAAACATAGCGGTGCTGATATTGGCAGGCGTGGCCATCAATGCGCTGGCGGGGGCATTGATGGGCCTTGTTATTTTCTATGCCGATGAGCACCAGTTGCGTACCTTTACTTTCTGGACTCTGGGCGATTTGGGTGGGGCGACTTGGCAAAGCCTGCTCTACGCAGCGCCTTTGCTCATCTTCTCAACGGGTTGGCTGCTTACCTTTCAGCAACCGCTGAATGCCATAGCGGTAGGCGAATCAGAAGCGTTTCACATGGGGGTAGATGTAGAGCGCGTTAAAAAGTATATTGTTTTTTTCAGCGCGCTGGCCGTGGGGGTTAGTGTGAGTTTGGCAGGCATCATCGGCTTCATCGGGTTGGTGGTACCTCACCTGATACGAGTAGTCTTTCAATCCGACAATCGTTTTGTGTTGCCAGCCTCGTTGTTGGGCGGGCCGCTGTTATTATTATTAGCCGATTTGGTAGCCCGTACGGTAGCGGCTCCTTCAGAGCTACCGATAGGCGTGGTGACCGCCCTGGTGGGCGCTCCGTTTTTTATTTTTCTTTTAATCAAAGGTAAACGCAGCAACGAACTAACAGCCGGATGATAGAGGCCATCAACATCAACTTGTCGGTACGAGGCAGAACGTTATTGAGTGGGGTGAACTTGCAGTTGATGCCCGGTTCTTTTACAGCGATTGCGGGCCCTAATGGAGCGGGTAAAAGCTCACTGCTAAAAGTATTATCGCACGAAACGAATAAGTACACAGGGCGCGTGCTGATAAACGGGAAGGAAGCAGCCCAATACAGCGTGGCCGAACTTGCGGCTGTTCGGTCCGTGCTGCCGCAAAGCTCGCATGTGCAGTTCCCTTTTACCGTGCAGCAGGTGGTAGCACTGGGCCGCCAAAACCAGAAAAAGAAAAATCCTGAGATCTTGCATGACGTGATGGAACTCACAGGTGTTTCCGCCTGGAGCCACCGTAACTACCTTACCCTTTCGGGAGGAGAACAACAAAGGGTGCAATTAGCGCGTGTGCTGGCGCAAGTGTGGCAGGAGCAGGAGTATCCACGGTACATCCTTTTAGATGAACCCACGTCCAGCCTCGACATCGCCCAGCAGCAACTTATTTTCGAACTCGTTAAACTGGCGTGTCACCGCAACATAGGCGTGCTGGCCATTGTACACGACCTCAATCAGGTAGCGCAATTTGCCGATAAACTCTACTTTCTGAAAGAAGGCAGTGTAGTGGCACAAGGCAAAACCAAAGACGTGTTCACCAAACCTATTATTGAAGAAACTTTTTGTTGTCGGGTAAACGTGTACCACGATCCTTGCACCAGTTGTCCTTATATCGTACCCGATCGAAATTCGTATTCATCACCTTTAAAAATTATTAATCTATGAGCCCGTTGATCACCACCAGAGCAGCAGAACTTCGCACCGCCTGGGAAGAAATAAAGAAAATCAAACCGACTCAACGCATTCGCGAATCGGCCGAAGAGTTAGGTGTAAGCGAAGCAGAATTGCTGGCCACTACCGTGGGCGATTACACCACCCTGCTGCATGGCGATTGGACAGAATTGATGAAAAGACTACCCGAACTGGGGCGCGTGATGTCTTTGACCAGAAACAACAGCTGCGTATTAGAGCACAAAGGCCCGTTTCAGGAAATAGATATTATGGGGCCGCCCTCGCACCGTATGGCAACCGTTATTGGACCCATTGAAACCCGCGTGTTTTTCGCAGGCTGGCGCCACGCTTTCGCGGTACGTCAGCAGACACCACGTGGACTTCAGCAAAGCATACAAGTGTTTGATGAGGCCGGTGTGGCTGTTACGAAAATATTTCTTCAACAAGCTACGGCCAACCGTGCAGCCAGTAACCAGCAGGCATTCGATCAGTTGGTTGCTGATTTTACGGCACCCGAACAAAAGCAGGAATTGGAAATAAAATCTATTCCACCAGCTATTACAAAACCAGTTGATGTGGTAGACAAGACAGCCCTACTTGCCGATTGGGAAGCCATGAAAGACACGCACGATTTCTTTGGTATGTTACGCAAGCACAACGTTAATCGCCTCGATGCAGTGATGTTGGCCGAGGGCACGTTTTGTTACCGATTAGACAAAACATGCTTACGGGATATGCTGGAGAGGGCGGCAGCAGACAAATTGCCTATTATGGTTTTTGTCGGCAACCGGGGTAACATCCAAATTCACCAGGGAAAAATCCAGACTGTTCGCGTAATGGATAACTGGTTGAATATTCTAGATCCTGATTTTAACATGCACTTACGCGAAGATCACATTGAAAGCGTGTGGGTGGTGAAGAAACCTACCACCGATGGCGAGGTTACAGGCATTGAAGTTTTCGATAAAGACAAAGAAATGATTGTACAATTCTTTGGCTTGCGCAAGCCGGGCATACCTGAGTTAGAAAAGTGGAGAACATTGGTGGCAAGTTTGCCCAAAGCTTAAGCAGCAGAAAAGGTGGGGAGGAGCCGGGTGATGATCATCCGGCTTTTTTTATAAATTCAATGTTTTAAAACCAACCTATGTCCCTTACGCAAAACCGTTACCTCTCGCTCGATGTCTTCCGTGGCATGGATGTAGCCTTGATGATTGTAGTGAATTCCTTGGGCAGCTCCAACACGTACTCACCCTTGCTGCATGCAGACTGGAATGGCTTCACCTTAACAGATCTGGTGTTTCCTACCTTTCTGTTTGTGGTGGGTAATTCTATGAGTTTCAGTATGGCCAAGTACGAATCGATGGGCGATGCTGCCGTGTGGAAAAAAGTGCTGAAAAGAACGGCCGTTATTTTCTTGCTTGGCTACCTGGGTTATTGGTTTCCCTTTTTCGATGTGAACGAGGCAGGGGAGTGGTTTTTGAAGCCCATCAGTGAAACAAGAATTTTTGGTGTGCTGCAGCGTATTGCCTTGTGCTACATGTTTGCATCGCTCATTATCCACTACTTCAAGGTAAAAGGCGCCCTGCTCTTTAGCGTGTTTGCGCTCATTGCTTACCGGCTGATACTGGGCTTGTTTGGCGACCTTACGCTGGAAGGCAACGTGGGCAATAAGATTGATTTGTGGTTGGTGGGCGAAAGCCACCTCTACCATGGTGAGGGTGTGCCGTTCGACCCGGAAGGTTTGCTGAGCACGCTGCCAGCCATTGTGAATGTAATTGCCGGTTACGTAGCAGGCGTTTTTCTGCAGCACAATGGCCAGACCTACGAAACACTGGCCAAGTTGCTGATGGCGGGGACCCTTCTGGTGGTGTTGGGCATCTGGTGGGATTTGTTATTCCCCATCAACAAAAAACTCTGGACCAGCTCCTATGTGTTACTTACCGTGGGTATCGACCTGGTGGTGCTGGCGTTCCTGGTATTTATTGTAGACATGGCCAAGCGCACACAATGGACCTACTTCTTCCAGGTGTTTGGACGTAACACGCTGTTTATCTATTTGCTTTCAGAAATTTTTGTGGTGCTCATGTGGACGTTCAGTGTAGGCGAACACTCACTCTACGGCTGGATCTATCAAACCTTCTTTCAATCGTGGGCTGGCGACTATAACGGGTCTGTGCTCTTTGCCATTTGGGTGATGCTTACTTGTTGGGTGGTAGGCTACCTACTTGACAAACGTAGACTTTATATTAAAGTGTAGAAGATCACTAGCCTACGCCTCCACATGTTTGGTAGCAAACTAGTGCTGCTCAATTTCCCAACCGAAGATGTTTAGTTCCAGCACTATGCCGTGGCTATTTTGCCCATGGGGGTAGTCTATCAATGCAGCCATGCAGAACTGCATCTGCGGGCTGATGGTGTAAAGCGCACCAACCGTAGTTTGCGCTTTTTTATGTCGGCCTGATATGAAGTCGCCCATTAAGCTGAACTTTCGTGTAAGCGGCCACTCGTAGCCGGCAATAAGCCCTACCTGATGACGTTTTCTTCCTGCAAAAGTATTGTCAGTATGGTAGGGCCCTATCACCCAGTTGATACGGTTAAATAGTTTCGTTTTTAATATGGCATAGTTAAAGAATGCCAGCTGTTTGTTGGCCACACGTGATGTGATATTGGGCCCCGCCTGTGTGCCCAGATTTAGGAGCGTTTTTTTACTCAGAGTAAATTGTTTTTGCAGTGTAAGCATGGCCAGGGGATATAAAGGCTTGCGTGTGCTGTTGTCATTGTAAGATACCACGGGGTTGTTTCCGATGCGAAGAGGAACGTCTACCAGGTTTAAACCTGTATCCCAACCGTTGCCCAGACCAACTACCAGGTGCGATTTAGACGCCAACTCACTCCATGAATAAAGATTGAGTTGGTGCTGGTAAAATAGTTTTCCTTTTTTTGCGATATCGCCCGAGGGTATGTTAAAAAGGTTTTGCTGGGCGTGCAGGCCGTCAACAACAAGTAACAGAAATAGAATCAGTAAGGATGCTTTCATGATGTTTAGTGGTTCGAATCCTGCTTCTCTGGCAGACGGAGAAGCAGGATGAAGGTAGTAAGAAAGTTAGTTCTCTTTGGTGTTCAAAATCAGAGGCGATTGGCCGTCCGTCACGATTACTTTCGCATTAGGCGACTTTGCCAGTTCGCGAAAGGCCTCGATGGTTTGCCATTCGATGATGCTTTTGTTGAGACCTTCAGATAGCACCTTTTGCGCATCGCGGATTCCCTGGGCCTCGATAAGTTTTCGCTGCGCTTCGCGTTTCTCACGCTCCAGCAGAAACTCCATTCGCTGCGCATCCTGTTCAGCCTCCAGTTTTTCTTCCACTGCGCGTGCCAACCCTTCAGGCAACTGAATGTTCTTAAGCAATACAGCCTCAATGTCGAACCCACGTGGCTGTAAGATGCGTGCCATCTGTGCGGCAATGTCCCGTTCTATGCTGGCACGTTGTGCCGAGTGCATGTCTTTTGCGAAGAAGCGCGAGCACACATCGGCCGCGGTGGAGCGAAACACGCTACTTATTACATTCGGTTCATTACCCACACCAATAGTCTCCACAATATGGGGCGCCTTAGCCGGTTCTACGCGGTATAGGATTGAGATGGATGCTGCTACGTTTAGCCCTTCTTTAGAAGGCAGGTTAGAAGTAATCTCCATATTCATGGTGCGGATCGGCATTTTGATAATGCGCGTGAGCACCGGATTGTATCCTACGGCTCCTGGCTGCACTACCTGGGGGTTCAACTTCCCTAATTTACGCTTAACACCTACTTCTCCCTGGCGGATTACGGCACAGGAATACGTGAGAAGTGTTGTGGCTGCTAAGAGAAAAATACGTGTACGATTCATAATTTTTGCAGTTAGATTATTCAAACTGAATTTTGATAGTAGGCGCAAGATCATCTCGGTACTGGTCCAATAGAATATTGGGAAGTCTGTTGTTTGACACATCAATGTACTTCAGCGTCTTCATCTGGAAGATTTCGGGTGGCAACTCTTGTAAATTATTGTGGTTTAGATACAGCGCTTCAAGAGAAGAAAGGTGCCGTATCTCTTTAGGAATAGAAGAAAAGAGGTCTCCCTCCAGATGCAATTCTTTCAGATTAGGCAGCAGGCTCAATATAGGTAGGTTGGCACTTAAATCGAATTGCCGGTCGTTGTTCACATAAAGTACCTGCAGGCTTTTCAGGTTGGCGAACTCTACCGGCAGCGTTTTAATTTTGCTGCCGGAAAGTTCGAGATATTCAAGTGTCTTGATTTTTCCGACTGCCGCGGGCAGTGAGCCAATGCTCTCCCCGCGTATGTTTAGCACCCGCAACATGGGCAACGAGGCCAACGTCTCAAAGTCTTGCGTCAGGTTGGCTGTTTGCCCATAATCTATGTATAAGTTGCGGAGCGACTTTACCGATTGGAACGATCGTGGCAACGATGTAAGCCGATTGCCTGACAAGTCGAGGTAGAACAGCTTGGTAAGTTCACCTATCTGATCGGGCAAAGCATGGATGTTGTTTCCACTCAGGTCGAGGTATTTTAGGTTTTCAAAACGGGTGATTTCAGTCGGGAACGAATTCAGCCCTTGGTTTCGCAGGGTTAGCCATTCCACACGGTCAGGTTCCTCCAACGCGCTGGCGATGGATTGGAAGTTTACAGGTTGAGCTACCACCTCTGGTTGCAGCGTCATGAAGCTGAGGGTGGCAAGTATCATAAATGTCTTCATATTACTTTTCGTTAAGTTGGTAATTGTTTCGCAGCCACAGTTTAAGGCTGGCCGTCTCGGGGGGAGTAAGCCAGCGCAAGGCCTTTCGGTACTCCTTTTTAAATAGTTTCCGGTCGAAGCTGACACTCGTAAGCACAAGCTTACAGTAGTCCAGCATACCCTTCTGGTCTTTCATAATTTGAAATAAGTTTGGTGGATTGATCAAAGAAATGGAACGCCAAGCGTCTCCATCAGATCAGAAGGGAGCGATAACGAATCACGCGGTTGACAACCGGTTGGAAGGCGTTGCTTAACAGGGGAGCGTGGCAAGGCCTGAAGGGAGGATAAACAATAAGCTGCGGAGTTGAGTGCCTGGTTTTTTTTCGGCTTTCAGTAGTGCAAACAAACTCTTCCTTCACTTCTGTCGTTCCGCGGGCACACTCTACCAGAGGCTCACAGCACCCCAAAAAAATCACCCCTGTTTCCTGTACTAAGAAAAATAAGAGTGTTAAAACCAGAAAGTGCTTGATTTTCGACATGTGCTGTATTTCTACACCCGTAAGAACGGGAAGGGCTGGTAAAGGTTTGCTAAGATGAGATTAAAGTTTTTAAGATGATCCATAAATAAGATTTATGAATCATCCATGCGGATTATCAAAAATCCGGATCGAGACCGAATCTTTCCTGCATCACTTTCAGAACGGCATTCTTCTGCGTCAGGTAGTCGAATTTTTCTTTGTTGGTGTAGATTATTTTTTTCCCCTCCACCTGTTGCAGCACCCCGGTTACATTGATGGAGCTGTTGCTGAGTTTGTCGCGCAGGTAGGTGACGAGGGACGTTCTGATTCCCTGTAGCAACGGTTCTTCCACCGGGTTGTTCAACGGCAACACAATCATGTTTCCATTCAGCTCAAAGTCGCGCGAAAGAAGATTGTATTCGGCTATCTGGCCTTTCTTTAGTTCTGCGAAACTCATCCACACCTGTTTCACTTCATCCATCGAAAGGGGTCGGTCAACTGGTGCTTGCTTTTTTTCCTCTGTTTGCTTCACTTCCGCAGTGGCGGCCTGCTTTTCTTTGAAGATGTTCTGGAGGTTCAGTGTGGCTTTTGGCTTGCCATTGTCGCGCGGAGGCTTGGGCGCAGCGGGGGGTGGAGGGGTGGTTGTTTCGTTCGGCTGCACAGCGGGAGTTGGCTCGGCCTGCACAGGTGCCACAGGCGCAACCGATGTTGAAGGTGCTGCAGCCTCCGGCTCTAACTCACTTTTTTTTTTAGTGCTGCCTCGGGAGATGCAGACACACCGTTGGCGAGGGCGCCTTTAAAGACAGCGTTTACATTGGCCATCTTCATCAATGCCAGTTCTACCAGCAGGCGCTGGTTTTTGCTGCTCTTGTAGTTAATGTCGCATTGGTTGGCAACGCTGAGCCAGGAAAGCAGCAGCGAAGGTGGAGCGGCCTTGGCCTGCTCGAAGTATTTTTTCTTTGTGCTTTCAGGCACTTCCATCAGGTCGATGGTGCGCGCATCTTGCGATACCATGAGGTTGCGGAAATGTTCGCTCAAACCCGCAATGAAGTTGTGTCCGTCAAATCCTTTCTTCAGAATTTCATCCAACAGCAGCAGGGGCACCGTGTGGTTTTCGGCCAGCAATCCGTCTACAACCTTAAAATAGTAGTCATAGTCCAGAATGTGCAGGTTATTCAGCACATCTTTAAAAGTAACGCCCGTGCCCGAAGAGAACGTCACCATCAAATCGAAGATGGAGAGCCCATCGCGCAAAGCGCCATCTGCCTTCTGTGCAATCAGGTGCAGGGCTTCTTCTTCTGCCGCAATGCCTTCGCGGTCGGCAATTTTTTTCAATTGCCGTGCAATGTCGCTTACCTGTATCCGGTTGAAGTCAAAAATCTGGCAACGCGAGAGAATGGTAGGAATTACCTTGTGCTTCTCGGTAGTGGCTAGAATAAAAATGGCGTAGGAGGGTGGCTCTTCCAGCGTCTTCAAAAATGCATTGAAGGCGGCATTGGAGAGCATGTGCACCTCGTCAATAATATAAACCTTGTATTTGCCGAACTGGGGTGGGTAACGTACCTGGTCAATCAGGTTGCGGATGTCTTCCACCGAATTGTTCGAGGCCGCGTCCAGCTCGAAAATGTTGAGTGAGTTGAGTTCTGCTTTTTCTTCGAAGCCATTGATCATGCGGGCCACAATGCGCGCGCAGGTAGTTTTACCCACACCCCGCGGACCGCAGAACAACAGCGCCTGAGCCAGCTTTTTGTTGTCGATCGCGTTCTTAAGTGTGGTGGTAATGTGCTCCTGGCCCACCACTTCTTCGAAGCCAAGCGGGCGGTATTTACGGGCGGAAACAACAAAACCTTCCATGAAGCCGCAAGATAGGTTTTGGGTTCTTAAGTTGGAACAGGCGTCAGTTGAAATTATAAAAGCAAGGCACAATCTGTATTTTTTGGAAAAGGGGCAAATACATGAAAGTCACTGCATTAGTGCCTGAAGACGTTACAGTGAATGACGGCTGCAGCGCGAACAACTTTTGTGTTACTTCGAGCCTTCGAGTCTTTGTGGGTGCATTAATTTCATTTTTTACCACCAAGGCACCAAGACACCAAGATTCACGAAGAACATGGTGTCCTCAGAATCTAAACATTCAAAGTATTAGTGACCAACGGACTGACACTCTTGTCTACCGATAGCGCCTGTCTACAGCCGCTCTGTCAAAATTCCTACAAACGTTCTCACCGCATCGATGTAGTTGCCCACGCGAATGTTCTCGTTTTCTGTGGGTGCATTAATTTCATTTTTTACCACCAAGGCACCAAGACACCAAGATTCACGAAGAACATGGTGTCCTCAGAATCTAAACATTCAAAGTATTAGTGACCAACGGACTGACACTCTTGTCTACCGATAGCGCCTGTCTACAGCCGCTCTGTCAAAATTCCTACAAACGTTCTCACCGCATCGATGTAGTTGCCCACGCGAATGTTCTCGTTTTCTGTGGGTGCATTAATTTCATTTTTTACCACCAAGGCACCAAGACACCAAGATTCACGAAGAACATGGTGTCCTCAGAATCTAAACATTCAAAGTATTAGTGACCAACGGACTGACACTCTTGTCTACCGATAGCGCCTGTCTACAGCCGCTCTGTCAAAATTCCTACAAACGTTCTCACCGCATCGATGTAGTTGCCCACGCGAATGTTCTCGTTTTCTGCATGCTGATTGTTATCGGGGTTTACGGTAGGTACACTGACGGCCGGCACACCCAGTGTGGTAACGAAGGGTGAGATAGGAATAGAACCTCCTGCTGTACGAATTTGGATGGGTGCTTTGCCAAACGTTTTCGTCAGGGCTTTGTTGAGCCACAGGCCTACTTCGGAGTTGAAGGGAGTCTGAAACGCCAGGTAAGATACGCTTGATTGAAACGAAGCGATCTTCGGGTATTTTAGCCGTTCTTCTTCCGTGGGCTCACCGTTTACCAGGTAATAGCCTTGCTGTTCAATATGATTTCGCACCAGGGCGATCAGCCGGTCGGGATTGCTGCTGGGCACTAAACGAATATCGATCTCTGCCGTAGCCGTGGCGGGTATCAACGTGCGCGCCTCTGCGCCAATATACAGCGCATCGAGCCCGCGAATATTCAGTGTGGGGTACTGCAGCGACTCCTGAAAGTTGGCGCCAATGTCATCGGGCTGGGCTATGCCCAGAAACTTTTTGATTTCGTTTTCATCATCGGGTACTTGCTTCAGCACTTGCTTTTCCTCTTCCGTCAGTACAATGCCTTCGTAAAACCCCGGAATGGTTACCCGGCCGCGGTCGTCTTTCATGCTGGCCAACAGTTGTGCCAGCCGCATGGCAGGGTTGGGCGTGTAGTTGCCATAGTTACCGCTGTGCACGGGCGTGCGCGGACCGAAAGTGGTAATCGTAATATCGCAGATACCGCGTGCACCAAACGTAAGCGTTGGTTGATTGCTGACGTGCCTGGGGCCATCGAAAATAATAAACAGGTCGGCCGCCAGCGCGTCTTTGTAGTTGGTAACTGCGGCAGGCAGGTTGGGCGAGCCCAATTCTTCTTCAAAATCCATGATCACCTTCATGTGGAAGTTGGGCTCCTGCTTCAGTTCGTGCAGCGCATCCAGCGCAGCCAAAAAGGCCGCCACCGGACCTTTGGCATCGGATGTAGCGCGCGCAAAAATCCGCCAGTCGGGGTTAGTGGACTCGTAAAGCTTCTCGTAGGGAATGGCATTCCACTTGCCGTCTGTTCCTTGTTCTTTCAAAGTGGGTTTCCACGGGCTCTCCTGGTTCCACTGGGCCGGGTTCACCGGCTGACCATCAATCTGCAGATAGATCAATACTGTTTTCATTGGCTGGCCGCTTCTCGGCTTGGCAGTTGTTTTTCTCTCAGCCAGCAACAAGGGTACCGTGGGTGTGTTCAAACGTTGGGTGGTAAAGCCTCTTTTCGCGAAAGCCCCTTCGCACCACAGTACGTTTTGCTCAATGTCGTTCGGGAAGTGCGCATCGTTCGGCAGGCTCAACAAGTCGTAAAATTCTTTGAAGGAGGCGATGGCATGCTTTTCTGCCAACTGGTTGGCATTCGGTTTTTTTTGCGCCAATGCTGAGGTAGCCAGTACGAACAAAATCAAAACAAGGTGTTTCATGCCATTCAGGGTTTAATCGTGCAGTGTAGTATTTTATTTTCGAACACAGAACCAATGAGCAGGTGCTGACCATAAACGGCCGCCACCGAAGAGCCGGAAAGCGTGGTGCCATCGTTCAGGTAAATTTCTTCAACTGCGTAGGTGTCACCCGTTGGATTGCTAACCTTTATCACTTGCGAAGGTGATTTTTTTGTTGAATCAGAAGCATGTTTGACAAACTTCAATAATTGCGGGTGGCAGCCAATCCAAAGCGCTCCGTGCGCATCCACCTCAATATTATCGGCACCGGTTTTTACATCCACTTCCCGAATCAGCGAAAGCTCCCCTGTGGCTGGGTTGCGGTTATAAACCAGCAGTTTTCTTCCGGTGGTGGAAGTTATAAAAATGTGCAAGCCATCCTGCGATTGATTGATGCCGTTGGCATAGGCAATCCCTTCAGCCACTTTGCGAAAGGCAGTGCCATCGAAATAGTTTACGTACGACAGCGCACGCTGCAGATAATCTTCCAGCGTGCGGCCAATACCCGGCTGCGCATAACCGTGATCGTTGGTTACATAAAAAGATCGTTCGCCCACCGCAACCAGGTCGTTCGGGCTGGTCATCAGCGTGGTGTCATGAAATGTTTCGAGGTGGCTTAACACCCCGTTGTGCCACGCAAATCTTTCTACGGTGTGCCGGCTGTATTGTTTTTGGTGGTTGATGACGAACAGGATGGTTACCGAGTCGCCTTGCCACAAAGAAATACCATGGGGGTGGAAGTCGCTGAGACCGGGCGGAGTAACGTTGACAAAAGTGGTTACCGTGTCGCGCAGGTTCATCACCAGCACGGCCCCCGTATGGCTGCCGGGGTTTGCCCTGTGTTGCCTGCGGTCGTCAGCAGAAACAAAGACAATTCCCGTTTGCGAAATGGTGATGTCTTCGGCACCCGCCATGGGTAGCGCCAGGCTTTTTTCGATGCCGCTAAAATGAGGGGTAATGGATTTAAAAACACCAGCCGGCACCAGTATGCCAACGACTACGTAGCCAGCCATCACCAAAAGCAGCAGGAGCGTGGCGGCAAACCATGGTCGCTTCGGTATCATTTGCCCAGGTATTTTTCCGGTAAAGAAAATCCCATGCTCTCGGCACACCAGAAAATATTCATTACGTAATAGCGCTGCCCGTCAAAGAAAAGCTGAATGGAGTTGATGCCGCGATTGGTAACGGGTCCGTCTTTCTTTTCTTTGGTTTCGTAGGTGCTGAACACATGGGTAATGGTGCCATACGATTCGGTGGTACGACTTAGTTCCCGTTCGAAAAAGCCTGTGGTGATGCGCGTAGAAAACATCTGCACGTAATCTTCCGGGGCCAGCACGCGGTAGGCAAACTCACCCTGCTGGTTTTTAGTGGTGGGTATAAGCCTGGCTTCCGGTTTGAAAAGATTGCGAAACCGATTCCAGTCGCGGGGTTGGCCAGGGTCTCCGGAAATGACATCGTACAACGCGGCCACAATACCCTCAACGGAAGTAACGTCCTTGGAATAGTCGCTGCTGGATTGACCACTGGCCATGAAGCAGATGCCGAACAAGAGGGCGGAGAGAAGCAGTTTCATAAAATCAGTTTATAATAATTAAGCAGGGTAGCTAAACGCGTTCCCTGGCATTCGGCTAAAGGTAATTCTTTACTGAAAATTCCGCCACGGCAGCGGATAAACCGGTGGCCAATTTGTAAACAATAGGCGTCAGTTGGTTGTTGCTCCATCCGATGATGGAACCCTTAATTGCAGCCATTCGCAGCATGATCGACATTTCCGACAGCGAGTTGGAAAGTTTTTTGAAACTGTGCCATACACAGAGATTTGCACCCAAAGCATTTTTAGGCAGGCAAGGTGAAACTTGCAACGAGATATTCTTCATTGTGAAAGGCATTACCCGAAGCACCATTTTCGATCATCAGGGTGCGGAACACACCATCCACTTTTCGCCCGAAAACCAGTTTATTGCCGACTACACCAGCTTTATGTTGCGGACACCTGCCAACAACAACATACAGGCCATTGAAGATACAGACGTGGTGGTGCTGCCCCGCAAGGCCATTGAGTGGGGCTATGCACACCTGGCCCAAGGAGAAAAGATGGGAAGACTGATTGCCGAGTATTACTTTATCTACTTCGACAACCGGTTGAAGAACCAATACGTTTTTACGCCCGCCCAGCGCTACGAAAATATTTCAAGGATATTCCCCAACATCCATAACCGCGTGCCCCAGCACATGATTGCCTCTTACCTGGGCGTTTCGCCTGTGCACCTCAGCAGACTTAAAAAAGAATTGAGGTAGCGATGTTTTTTTGGCACCGGTTCAAATTCTAAACAAATGTTAACGGGCGGATGGCCCCGGTAGGCGGACATTTGGATCATAAATAAATTGAAATGAAAGACACCATCCTGATTACCGGAGCCACTTCGGGTATAGGCCATGAAATGGCGCAACAACTGGCAGCGCAGAAATTCGACTTGGTGTTGGTAGCCAGGCGCCACGATAAACTGCTGCAAATGAAGGCAGCTTTGGAAGCAGACCACGGCATTCGGGTTCACATTTTCGCCAAAGACCTGGCCGATTCTATGCAAGCGGTGGAATTGTATGAAGCGGTGAAAGAGCAAAACCTGGAAATAACCATGTTAGTGAATAACGCAGGCGTTGGCGTTTATGGCGACTTCATCAACACCGATTTGCAACAGGAACTTCGCATGATCGAACTCAACGTATCATCGGTGGTGACCCTGAGTAAACTGTTTGTGCAGGATATGGTGGTGCGAAAGCGCGGCAAAATCATGAATGTGGCCTCTTTGTTGTCGTTTTTGCCGTTTCCGTATTATGCGGTCTACTCGGCAACCAAAGCGTTCGTGTTGGCATTTTCCGAAACATTCGCGGCAGAGTTAGAAGGCACAGGCGTGCAGGTGGTAACCTTATGCCCCGGCCCGGTGGATACGGCATTTACTACCGATGCGATGTGGAAGACGAATGCATATAAAGCCAACAAACCGGTGGCAGCCAGCGAGGTGGCCAGACAGGGTGTGGCATTGCTGCTGCACGGAAAAGGCAAAAAGATCGTTGGGTTCAACAATTGGTTTATTTCCAATCTGCCGCGGGTTACGCCCGATTCGTTGATGATGAAGATAAAAAAACGTTTGGCCAGCCAGCAAAAGCAGGTGGTTTCCTGATCATTGTATGTAAAATAAATTCGATCGGTGCTGAAATAATGGTGCTGGTGGGGCTACCTATTGTGAAAACAAAACTATGACCCATGTAAAAACCCAGCCCCGCGATTTCACCACTGGCTTCAATCGGGTAATGTATTGCCTCATGGTATTGTTGAGTATCTACCATTTGGCGTTCAGCGGTGATGTGGCAAGCGCCATGAGCACACTCGGCATAGCACTCATCTTCGACCCGTTCAGTCATGAGGTGAGTTGGGCGCAGCGGCCACGTTACCAGAAAGCTATTTTGTTGGCACATGTCTCGGCCGTGTTTACCTTGCTCGGTATGCTGATGTTTCACTTTTTTACCCATTAGCGGATGCGTTCTGCTGGATTGTTGCTGTGCTTCCTCATACTGGGCGTGGTGATGCAGTCGTGCCTGGTGGGCCGTTTTGTGTGGTACAACTTTTCCGATATCACCGACCATCGGATTTTTCCCGATCGACCACTGCCGAAATCGCAAACACCTTTTCACTTTACGGAAGCCCGGGCAGAGGAGTATGTGGGCCGGGCCCGTGTTCGGGTGGTTGATAGCCTGGTGGAGGCCAACAACAGCGTTGCGTTCCTCATCATCAGAAACGATTCCATTCTCTTTGAACGCTACTACCGCGGATATTCAGAAAACTCGATGGTGGCATCTTTCTCGATGGCAAAATCTTATACCTCGGCTTTGGTGGGTGCCGCCATACACGATGGTTTTATTAAAAGTGTGGATGAGCCCATCACACAATACCTCACAGAGTTGAAGAACAAGGAGGGGTTTGACAAGATCACCATCAGGCACCTGCTACAGATGACGAGTGGTATCAAAGCGAATGAAAGCTACTACAACCCTTTTGGGCAGGCAGCGCGGTTGTACTATGGAAGAAGGCTGCGCAATTATCTGAACAAGCTGAAGAGAGAGAACGAGCCGGGAAAGGTGTTTGCTTACCGCAGTGTGAACACCCAGGTGCTGGGCTTTATTGTAGAGCGGGCAACCGGCAAAGCGGTAACGGAATACATGCATGAAAAAATTTGGAGCCACCTGGGCACGGAGTATGATGCCTCGTGGAGTCTGGATGAAAAGAAGAATGGCATGGAGAAAACATTTTGTTGTATCAATGCCCGCGCCCGCGACTTTGCCAAATTCGGACGGTTGTATGTGAATGGAGGAAATTGGAATGGCAAACAGTTGCTGACGCAAGCCTGGGTAGCACAAAGTACCACACCAGACGAAACACAAGGGGGCGCAGCCAACTACAAATACCAATGGTGGATAACTAAAACAGGCTACCTGGCCGATGGTCTGCATGACCAGTACATCTATGTTAACCCCGCCAAAAACCTGATCATCGTTCGGCTTGGCGAGAGCCCGGGTAAGGTGAAGTGGCCGAGCGTGTTCGACCAACTGGCTGGCTACCTGTAGGAGAAATCTTTGTGCAGGTGTTTTCCGTATACAACGGTCTACATCTATGGAAAGTAAAAGATTCTTTGTGCGGGCGGCCCTCTCTCAGGAGTATGAAGCCATCGGGCAGTTGATGGTGAATGTTTATTCCCGGCTGGAGGGTTTCCCCTCTCCGCAAGAACAACCCGCCTATTATCAAATGCTGGCCAATGTGGGCACGCTGAAGGAGCAGGGGAAAGCAGTGTTGCTGGTGGCCGTAACGGATACGGGTGCCCTGGGTGGTGCGGTGGTTTATTTCAGCGACATGAAAAACTACGGCTCGGGTGGCACGGCCACACAAGAAGTGGATGCGGCAGGTTTCCGGCTCTTGGCGGTCGATCCGGCCACGCGTGGGCTGGGTCTTGGCAAGATGCTGGTGAATTACTGCATAGAAAAGGCCAAAGCAGGCGGGAGGAAACAATTGATCATTCACACCACGCAGGCCATGCAAACTGCCTGGAAAATGTACGAGCAGATGGGCTTCAGACGATCAGAAGACCTCGACTTCATGCAGGGACAACTACCTGTTTTCGGCTTCCGGTTGCCGTTGCAGTAGCCGCTCTATTCTTCCCAACCTGTATCGTAAGTGGCGGTGGGCACGTAGTTAGGGTAAATCTGCATGTGCTTCTTCTTCACCTCTTCAAAGAGAACCGCCTTCAGTTCTTCTATGTTTTCTTTCTGCGTGGCAGAAACAAATACCACTTTTTCGAAACCATGCTGCCGGTAATAACCTTTTATTTCTTCGGGATTGATTTCTGGCTCCTGCTCCCTCATCAGGTCTACCTTGTTTAAAACCAGAATGACCGGAATGTTGCCGGCATTGATTTCAGCCAGCGTTTGTGTTACCACTTCAATGTGGTTGTCGTGAAACGGGTGCGCTACATCTACCACATGCAGCAGCAGGTCTGCCTCGCGCACTTCGTCCAGCGTAGACTTGAATGATTCGATCAGGTGGTGTGGCAGTTTGCGTATAAACCCAACCGTATCCGATAACAAAAAGGGAATGCCATTCAGCACCACTTTCCTTACGGTGGAGTCGACCGTGGCAAACAGTTTGTTTTCGGCCAGTATGTTTGCTTTCGAGAGCAGGTTCATGAGGGTAGACTTACCCACGTTGGTGTAGCCTACCAGCGCCACCCGCACCACGTTGCTTCGCGACTTGCGCTGGGTTTGCCGCTGCTTGTCGATTTTCTTGAGGTCTTCTTTCAGCAGTGCTATTTCATTTCTAATAATTCTGCGGTCGGTTTCAATTTCTTTTTCACCCGCTCCCCCGCGGGTGCCGGTGCCGCCCCGCTGGCGCTCCAGGTGGGTCCACATACGGGTTAACCTCGGCAGCAGGTACTGATTCATGGCCAGCCGCACCTGCGTGCGGGCCTGTGCGGTTTGGGCGCGCATCAGAAAAATATCGAGGATCAGCAAACTTCTGTCGAACACCCGGATTTTCCCTTCCCGGTCTTTCGGGTTGAATTCGCGCTCCAGGTTTCTGAGCTGTGAGGGACTCAGGTCATCATCAAAAAGTAGATTTTCTATCCCATTTTGGAACACGAACTGCTTGATTTCCTCCAACTTGCCTTTGCCAACAAACGTTCGCACATCGGGGTGTGGCAAACGTTGGACAAACCGCTTTTCGGAGGTAATTCCGGCTGTTTCGGCCAGAAATGCCAGCTCGTCCAGGTGTTCTTGTATGGTTTCCTCCGGGGTTCTTTGGTTCCCCACGGTAATCAAAACGGCACGCTGCATTGTTTTTGCTAATAATTACCCAACAACCACCGAACTAACTAAGTTACTTTAACTACTTTTGTAGGATTTAGTAGACGGAGGGAGGCAAAAAAACCAAATTCCATTACTAAAACCTAAAACCTGCCGGAAGCTTGTCACTTCTGGAAATAGTTGGCAAAAATGAAGATTGCAATTGTACTCAACACCTCCTGGAACATCTACAACTTCCGGATGAACTTCGTGAAATCGCTGCAGGAGCAGGGGCACGAGGTACACACCATCGCACCGCACGATCCGTATACCAGGCGGCTAATAGAGGCGGGCTGCATCCACCACAACGTAAAGATGGACAGCCGCGGGGCCAACCCCGTGAAGGATTTTTTTCTGATTCTGGAATTCCTATCCATTTACCGAAAAGTTAGACCTGACGTAATTCTGCACTATACCATTAAGCCTAATATTTATGGTACACTGGCAGCAGCAATGCTGAAAATACCCACCATCAATAATGTCTGCGGTCTGGGCACAGTGTTTTTGAAAAAGGGCATTGTTTCTTCCATCGCGCTGGCACTTTATAAGTGGTCGTTTCGCTATCCTAAAAAGGTGTTCTTCCAAAATTCTGATGACCATAAACTCTTTGTGGAACGCGAACTGGTATCGGCAGAGATTGCCGATCTGCTGCCTGGCTCTGGTGTTGACCTGGAGAAATTCTACTCTGTGCCTTACCAAAAGAACAAGCAGTTCACTTTTTTGCTCATATCGCGCCTCATTACCGATAAGGGCGTGCTTGAGTTTATTGAAGCGGTAAGAAAGTTGCGTTCCGGTGGGTTAGATGCGCGCTTTCAAATTCTGGGGGCTAAAGATCCTGAACACAAAAGAGGTATACAGCTTAAAACCATCGATGAGTGGATTTCGGCAGGCTTGATAGAATACCTGGGTACCACCGATGATGTGCGGCAATACATTCACAAAGCCGATTGCGTGGTGCTACCCTCCTATCGCGAAGGGGCACCACGAACCCTGCTGGAAGCCGCCAGTAGCAGCAAACCCATTGTTGCCACCGATGTACCCGGTTGCCACCACGTGGTGGTACATAACTATAACGGATTGCTGTGTAAGCTGAAAGATGCTAACGATCTGGCCGAAAAAATGAAAACGATGGCACACCTCGATGAACCGCGCCTGAAAGAAATGGGGGAGAACGGACGCAAAAAGGTGGAGCAGGAGTACAGTGAAGCAATCGTTATCAATAAATATTTAACGGCCATAGCTACCTTCAAAAAAGCCTCATAATCCATACCTTTGAGGTTATGGAAATTGTATCCACCCCACTGGCGGGGCTTTTGGAAATAAAGGGAACAAAGTTTCACGACAACCGGGGCTGGTTTACCGAAGCATTCAGCCTGAAGCACTACCGCGAAGCAGGACTTACCCTGCCGCCTTTTGTGCAGGATAATCTTTCTTATTCCCACCGAGGGGTAGTGCGAGGGCTGCACCTGCAGCATGCACCGTTTGCGCAGGCCAAGTTGGTTTCAGTATTAAGAGGTAAAGTTGTGGATGTGGTGGTAGATCTTCGAACCGACTCTGCCACGTTTGGCAAATGGCACTCCGTCATACTTTCAGACACCGCTAACAATGCGCTTTTTGTGCCCGAAGGCTTCGCCCACGGCTTTGCAGCATTGGAGGATACCTACTTTTTTTATAAGTGTTCCACCTTTTACAATCCCTCAGCCGAGGGGGGCATCCGTTGGAATGATGCCGACCTAGCCATCAACTGGCAGATAGAGAACCCCGTCATTTCAGCGAAAGACGAAGCGCTTCCGTCTTTCCAAGAGTTGAAGGGAAAATTACTAACTTCACACCATGCCTAAGTCTGCATTGAAATACCTCACCCGGTCCATCGTTGCGCTTTGTCTTGTTTTCCTGGTGGCCTGTGGCTCTTACCGGCAAAACATCATGTTTCGCCCGCGGGAGGGACAGACCGGGGCGCCCTTCAGCGAGGAGGTTATAAAGGCCGAGAAAAACTACACCATTCAACCCAACGATCAACTCGATTTGCAGGTGTTCTCCAATAATGGCGAACGCATTATCGATCCCAATTTCGAACTTAGGCGCCAACTGGGTACCAACGCCAACATGGCTGCGGAGACAAAACCTGTGTATTGGGTAGCTACCGATGGCACAGCCAAGCTACCCATGGTAGGCATACAAAAATTACAAGGGCTTACGATAAGAGAAGCTGAGCTATATCTTCAAAAAGAGTATGATCAGTTTTACAAGGACTGCTTTGTTGCGCTCACATTTCTGAATAAACGCGTGGTGGTGTTGGGCGCGCCCGGTGGCCAGGTTATTCCGCTTACCAACGAGAACACCCGGGTAACTGAAGTACTGGCGCTGGCTAAAGGAATCAACAACGATGGCAAGGCGGGTAACCTTCGCTTGATCAGAGGCGACCAGTTTTACGTGATTGACTTTGGCACTATAGAAGGTTTGCAGAAAGGTAACATGATTGTGCAGCCGGGCGACATCATTTATGTGGAGCCGGTGCGCAGGGCATTTATAGAAGGCATACGCGATGTGGCACCGCTAATCAGCCTGGTGGTGAGCCTGGGCACGCTGGTCTTCCTGATAACAAACAACTCCAAACAATAATTGAATTGGCCGTTCCTGATCCCATACCCAACTCATCGCTGGCAACCGAAGGCATAGACTTCGATAAGTTGCGCATGATTTTCAGGAAAAACCTGATCTGGTTACTCGGTATATTCCTGGCGTGCAACCTGGGGGCCTACCTGTACCTGCGCTGGACCAAAAGTGTTTATGAATCGGAGTCGGAGCTGAAGCTTGACATCAAACAAGACCCCAGCGAATTTGGAATCAAAAACCTGGCGGAAGACCAGAACCTGAATATCATTTCGGGAGAGATCGAACAGATACGCTCCAAACTTTTCTTCAACCGCGTCATCGATTCGCTCGACCTGTGGGTGAGCTACCACTCGATTGGTAAAGTGCTCAACGATGAAATGTATCACCGCTCGCCATTCGAAGTAATACCCTCTGCCAGAAACCACGAGTACCAGAACATTCCTATCTACTTCAACTACAAAGATGGCAACACTTACCAGATCAGAATCGACAAAAACCAAAAGCACATTGAAGGGAGGATTGGCGAAAAAATACGGTTGGGTAACGTTGAACTGATTGTGAGGAAAACCCCCTTCTACGACCTTTACCATGAAGATGATTACTTTTTTATTTTGCACAGCCGCGACAACCTGTTGCGTTACATGCAAGAGCACACCACTGTGGCTCCGTTGAACTTTAACGCCAATACCATCAAGATTTCTTTCCGCGATTTTAATCCACTCAAAGCCCAAACCATTGTTAATAAAATTGATTCTGTTTATCTCAGCTACAGCAACGAGTTAAAGAACCAGACCAACCGGCAGAAAATTCAATGGCTTAACAACGAACTGGTGCAGATTGAGGCAAAGATGGAGGGGTATGAAAACTATTTCGAAAATTTTACGCTTCAAAACAAAAGCAACGACATTAACGAAGAGCTGAAAAGAACCATCGAGGCGATGTACCACCTAGACTCGCAGCGATACCAGGTAAACAGGCGGTTACTTGAAGCAGGAAATCTAATCGATCAATTCTCAGTTGGAAATTATGGACTCACCATTACGCAGCAAACCTTTCTGCCACCTGCATTGCAAACGCGGCTGGAAGACCTGCAAAAGCTCACTCAGGAGCGTGAGCGACTCAGTCTTTCTTACAATGGAAACACGCTCGCCTTCCAACAGAAAGAAAAGGAAGAGCGGCTGCTGCGCGAACAATTGACCACCTTGCTGAATGAATATAAACAAGACATGTTGAAGCAGATGGCCGACCTGAATAAGCGCAAGTCGGAACTGGAAAAATCTTTTGCCGCCATGCCCGATAAGCATACGGAATTCTCCAAGAACCAGCGCTTCTATAAACTCTACGAAGAGTTCTACCTCTCCATGATGCAGTCGCGGGCCGAATTTGAGATTGCGCAGGCGGGCAGCACCCCCGACTTCAAGATATTGTCGCCTGCTACTATGCCCACCAAGCCCATCTCACCTATACGGCTCATGATTATTGGTATCGGTTTTTCTTCCGGATTGATATTAAGTATTTTTCTGCTGGGTATTTTATACCTGCTGAACGACCGCATTACCAGTGCGCACGAAATTGAGCGCGCCACGGATACACCGATTCTGGCCGTTATTCCCGAATCGCGCCACCTTTCGCGCACCCCTTTTCACGTTTTGGATAACCCTAAGTCGATGGTGAGCGAATCCATCCGCACCTTGCGCACCAACCTCGACTTCTTCTCTGTAAATGGTTCCACCAAGACCATTGCCATTTCTTCTACCATTGCGGGCGAAGGAAAGTCTTTCCTGGCCCTTAACCTGGGTGGTGTAATCGCCATGTCGAAGAAAAAGGTAGTGCTGTTGGACTTAGACATGCGTAAGGCCAAACGTGGCACACCCTTTGAGATATCGGACTACAATAAAGGGGTGAGTACGGTGTTGATAGGAAAGTATCAGGTGGAGGACTGCGTGGTACACACCGGTCTGGAGAATTTCCATTACATCCCGCCAGGCCCCCATCCTCCTAACCCATCGGAGTTGTTGATGAACCACGAGTTTGATAAAGTATTGAGCCGCCTGTCGGAGCTCTACGACTTTATCATTATCGATACCCCACCCGTTGGACTGGTTACCGATGGCATCATGGCCATGAAAAAAGCAGACGTTTCCATTTACGTGGTGCGTGCCAACTACTCCCGGAAAGACTTTTTGCGTAACCTGCAGCGCGTAAAAAACCTGCACAACCTTACCAAGATGTCCATTGTTTTCAACGCCATGCCTACTTCTAACAAATTGTATGGATATGGCTACTATGAAGACCAGACGCCTATTAAGAAAAGTCTGAAGACCCTCATTCAAGGATAGTGTTCTCACTCTTCTCATCCGGTAAACAACATAAAACGGTTCCCTTCGCCACCGACATGCACTCGCACTTGTTGCCTGGGTTGGATGATGGCGTAAAGACTTTTGAAGAGGCTAAAGAAACCATTCTGAAGCTCATGGAATGGGGCTATCGGCAAGCCATTACAACGCCTCATATTATGAACGACTCTTACCGGAACACTCCGGAAGAGATTCAAACCCGGCTTCACGAGCTGACCGGCTATCTTCAGCGCGAGAACGTTGCTTTTCCATTGCAGGCCGCAGCAGAATATTACCTGGACGAGGTGTTGATGCAGCGATTGGAACAAAGCGAGACACTGCTGACGTTTAGCGGATACCTGCTGTTTGAAACAAATTATTTAACCGAGCCCTACGTGCTGCGAGACTTTATCTTTAAAGCAACCACACGCGGATATAAACTGATATTGGCACACCCCGAGCGCTACCACTTTATGACGATGGAAAAAGCCGAGGACTTGCTTGACAGGGGGGTGCTGATGCAATTGAACCTGCTTTCGCTGAGCGGATTTTATGGCAAGCCTGTGCAACGGCTGGCCGAGAAAATGATTGACAAAGGCTGGATTCATTTTGCGGGAACGGATTGCCACAACCCGCTGCAGGCCATGGAACTGAAAGCCTGTTTACGCACACGATCGTTTAAAAAACTGGTGGACCTTCCACTGCTCAACCATCAATTGTTATGATAGCGGTTACGGGCGCCAATGGGCTGCTGGGTAGTTTCATCACCAAAGAATTGCTGGCCCATCAGCCGCAGGTGCAGGCCATCGTAAGGCCCGGGGCTGACTTGCAGTTGCTGCAAGCCGTAAACGAAAAATTAACCTTCCAACAGGCCGATGTTACCGATCTGCCATCGCTTCACCAGGCGCTGGCCGGAGTAGACACAGTGGTACATGTGGCGGGCGTGGTGAGCTTTAACCGTGCACACCGCGAGCGTATGTACCAGGTAAATGTGGAAGGAACGCGCAACGTTGTTGACTGTTGCCTGAAGCTGGGTGTTAAAAACATAGTTCACGTAAGCTCAGTAGCTGCGTTGGGGCGCAGTAAAGAGTCGAAGCATGTAGACGAAACTTCCCGTTGGGTGGCGAGCCAACTCAACACCGACTATGCGGAGTCGAAGTACCTGGCAGAGTTGGAAGTGTATCGTGGTATGGAAGAAGGATTGCAGGTATCGATGGTGAACCCTTCTGTGATATTGGCCCCTGTGCGCAGCGGGCAGAGCAGCGCCCAACTGTTTAGTTATGTAGCCAGAGGCTGGCCGTTTTATGGCGATGGTACCATGAATTTTGTAGATGTGCGCGATGTAGCCCACCTGGTTGCGCGCCTGGTGCAACAGCCCCGAAACGGGGAGCGCTACATTGCCAATGCTGGTGCGGCTTCGTTGAAACAAATCCTGGATGGCATTGCCGCGCGCCTCAATAAATCGAAACCGTACCTGCGCATACCCGGTGGCTGGGTAGCTGTGGCAGCGCTGCTGGAAGAAACGCGTGCAAAACTGGCCGGCAAAGAGCCCATGCTCACCCGGCAGTCGGTGAAGCTGCTGAAGGAGAATTTTTTCTTCAGCAACCAGAAAGCCATCCATGAACTAGGTATCCAATTTCGCACATTGGATGACACCCTGGACTGGTGCTGTGCGGCCCTGATACCAGCTAAGAATTAGGTGATCACAAGGCGTGTAAAACCCTTGATGCCATTCTTTTATCGACAGAAAAAGCCCTAAAATGCGCTGCAAAGGCCGGTTATAAAAACATTTATGAATTGCAAGTTTTATTCAAAAAGATAAAACCAGAACTTCGTGCCGGGAAGTGTTATTCTTTTAACGATACCATTTTTTTGCCTACCTTAGGCAAACCCTTTAGACATGGCTCACGACTTTAGAAAGAGAGAGGACGAGGAGGAGTTGATCAAGCGATTCGAAGAAAGCCTCAAAAAAAATTCCGCAGATTTTTTTGCCCTTGAGGACTACGAAACCATCATCGATCATTACTTAGACAGAAGCAAGCATAAGAAGGCACTAGCAGCGGTAGATGCCGCCATGAACCAGTATCCCTTCTCCTCAGAGCTGATGCCCCTGAAGGCACAGATACTGTCGAACCTGGAACGCTACGATGAGGCGCTGGAAATGCTGGAGCGGGCCCGCAACCTTAACCCGGCCGACATTGACATTTATTTGTCGATTGGTTCGGTGCTTTCGTTAATGGGCAAGCACAAAGAGGCAATAGAAACTTACGAGCAGGCTTTGGCTTTTGCCGATGAGGGCGAGGATGAATTATATTACAACATAGGGCTGGCACACCAAAGCCTGGAGGAATACGACCAAGCCATTGATGCGTATAAAAAATCTGTATCCGCCAACCTGACGCACGAAGGGGCTTTGTATGAGCTGGCCTTCTGCCTCGATGTGGTAGGTCAGTTAGAGAGCAGCCTTTCTTACTACAGAAAATTTATTGATGAAGATCCTTACTCTGCACCTGCGTGGTACAACCTGGGAATTGTGTGCAACAAGCTGGAGAAATACGATGAGGCCATTGAGGCGTACGAATTTGCACTGGCCATAGACGACAATTTCGCGTCTGCGCATTTCAACATGGGCAATACCTACATGAACCTGGAGCAATACACCAAAGCGCTGGATGCCTTTAAGAAGACTGTAGAGATTGAAGGGCCCAGTCCCGAAGTATATTGCTGCATTGGCGCTGCCTACGAAAACCTGGAGCACTACGACCTGGGCTTGAAATACTACCAAAAGTCTACCAAGTTAGACCCCATGTACGATGAAGCCTGGTTTGGTGCCGGTGCCTGCATGGAGAAACAAGAGAAGTGGTACCAGGCTCTCCATTTCTTCAACAAGGCCATTAAGTTGAACACGCACAACCCGGAATATTGGAAAGCGGCCGCCCATGCAGAATTTAAGATAGGCAACACCATCTCGGCCATCAGTGCCTACGAAGAGGCCAGCCACCTTGCTCCAGACGACAAGGAAGTGTGGCTTAACTGGTCTTTCATTTACTTCGAGCAGGGTGCACACGAGAAAGCCCTGGAGATTGTGCAGCAGGGGTTGGATGAACTGCCCGATGATGCCGAGCTGTTCTACCGAATGGCGGTATACCTCATTGAAGCAGGTCAGTTTAAAGAGGCCTTCAACTATCTTGAAAATGCATTAATTTTGAACTTCGAAGGCCATACGGTGCTGTTCGATTTCTTCCCGAAACCAGAAACACAGAAGGCCCTCTTTAAGATTATCGATCAGTTTAGAAAAGAAAATCCTTGATGAACTACACACTTAAAAATTTACCTGAGCGCACTACCAAGCCCAGGCAGATAGGTTTCACTATGGCCATGGACAAAGGTATGAGCGTAAGGGAAGCCGAAGACTTTGTGAGCAACTGTGCCGATCATGTAGATATAGTGAAACTAGGTTGGGCTACCTCTTACGTAACACCTAACCTGAAAGATAAAATCAAAGTGTACACGGAGGCGGGCATTCCCTGCTACTTCGGTGGCACGTTGTTCGAGGCCTTCATCATCCGCGATCAGTTTGACGATTATCGCAAGGTATTAGATAAATACAACCTTTCTTTTGCCGAAGTGTCTGATGGCTCTATCGATCTGGATCACGATAAGAAATGCGATTATATTCAGAAACTGTCGGAGCAAGTTACCGTGCTTTCGGAAGTAGGCTCGAAAGATGCAGACAAAATCATACCACCCTACATGTGGATTGACTTGATGCAGAAAGAGCTCGATGCCGGTGCGTGGAAGGTAATTGGCGAAGCACGCGAAGGCGGAAATGTGGGACTCTTCCGCTCTACAGGCGAGGTGCGTTCGGGATTGGTGCAGGAGATCCTCACCAAAATTCCATTCGAAAAAATTATTTGGGAGGCACCACAGAAAGCACAGCAAGTGTGGTTTATTAAACTGCTGGGTGCCAACGTAAACCTGGGCAACATTGCGCCCAACGAAGTAATACCACTCGAAACCATACGACTGGGTTTGCGTGGCGATACTTTTCTACACTTTTTGGGCCTGGAACGAAAGAAAGACAATGCCGCTCCTCCTTTCACCGTAGATTAAGCAAAATATCCAACTCCGAAACGTTTCTTATATTCGCCCCCGGGTTGACAAGAAGCGAACGCTTTTGAACTAAAACCGAGAGAATTGAGAAAAACCAAGGACTACATCCTTCTTTATCTGAAAGGTATTGGAATGGGTGGTGCCGATGTAATACCTGGCGTTTCCGGAGGAACCATCGCGTTTATTTCAGGAATCTACGATGAGCTCATCGACTCACTCAAGTCGATTGACGTGCATGCGCTGCAATTGCTTGGCAAATTCCGGCTGGCCGATTTCTGGAAAAAGATCAATGGCAGCTTTCTGCTTACCGTGCTGGCAGGTGTGCTCACCAGCCTGCTCTCGCTGGCCAAGTTAATGACGTACCTGCTCGCGCATTATCCCATCCAAGTCTGGTCTTTCTTCTTTGGGTTGATTCTGGTTTCTGCCCCGCTGATTCTGCGCGATGTGAAACACTGGAACTTCGCCACCGTGCTGGCCGGCCTGCTCGGTGTGGCCATTGCCTACGCCATCACCATTCTTACGCCCGCAGAAACACCTACCAACCTGCCTTTCATTTTCTTCTGCGGGGCCCTGGCCATCTGCGCCATGATTCTTCCCGGCATTTCGGGTGCATTTATTTTGTTGCTCCTCGGTAAGTACGAATACATGATCACCGCCCTCACCTCTTTCAACCTGCTTGTTATCATGGTGTTTGCATTGGGCTGTGCGGGTGGGCTTATCAGTTTCTCACATTTACTCAGTTGGCTGTTGCATCGCTACCGCTACCCGGCCCTGGCGCTGCTGGCAGGTTTCATGATTGGCTCGCTCAACAAAGTGTGGCCGTGGAAAGAGGTACTTTCGTACAGACTCAATTCAGAAGGCGAGCGGGTACCCGCTTTCGACAAAAGTGTGCTGCCCGGTGCATTCATGGAAAAAACAGGTGCCGACCCCCAGGTATTTCATGCCATCCTGTTTGCAGCATTGGGCATCTTTTTAATAGTGGCCATCGAAAAAACGGCCGCCTATCTTAAATCAAAACATTAAAAAAACATGGAAAAGAAATTTGGCCTCATCGGTTCTACTGTCAGTCATTCCTTTTCGAAAGTATATTTCGATGAGAAATTTTTCCGCGAAGGCCTGCGCGATTACCGCTACAATCTCTACGCGCTCGACTCCATCGATGGTTTGAAAAAATTGCTGGAAGAAAACCCTGAGTTGGTAGGCCTTAACGTTACCATTCCGTACAAGGAGCAGGTGTTTAAGTTTTTGAACGAGGTAGACAGCGATGCAAAAAAGATTGGTGCAGTAAACGTGATTCAAATCAAAGACGGCAAGTTGAAAGGCTACAATACCGACAGCGATGCTTTTATGGAAACCTTGCAGAAGTGGTTCCCTAACAAAAAAGGGTCGCGTGCACTGGTGCTGGGCACAGGTGGCTCTTCCAAGGCCGTGCAGCAGGCGTTAACCAAGTTGAATATTCCATTCGACACTGTATCGCGCGAAGAAAGCAAAGGAACCTACACCTACGAAACACTGAAAGCTAAAAGCGAAGTGCTGGCCAATGCCAACTTGGTGATCAACACTACGCCTCTGGGCATGTCGCCTAATACCAATGGTTATCCGCCTATCGACTTCGAAGAGCTGACGCCCAAACATTATGTGTACGATCTGATTTACAACCCCGCCCGCACTTTGTTTCTGCAAAAGGCCGAAATGCGGGGCGCCCACATTAAAAACGGGCTGGAGATGTTGCACGTGCAGGCCGAAAAAGCCTGGGCCATTTGGAACAATTAAGTTTTGGTTACCGTTGTTCCGGAAGGTTCAAGGCAGCGCCCTTGAACCTTCTTTTTTCATATAAGCCATCATTGCAGTGAGAAACGGACCCAGCAATCTTGTTTTTGGTTCAAAAAGAGAAGATTGCCTCACTTCGTTCGCACTGACGTGGTATTTTTGAGATGGCTTATAGCAGTATTCTCCTAAATTACCAGTATGGATTTCCAACTTACGAGCGAGTTTGTGCCCACGGGCGATCAACCCAAAGCCATTGACCAACTGGTGCAAGGGCTGGAGAATGGTGAGCAGCACCAAACGCTGTTGGGGGTTACCGGCTCGGGTAAAACCTTCACCATGGCCAACGTGATTGCGCGTGTTAACCGGCCGGCCATCATCTTATGCCACAACAAAACGCTGGCAGCGCAACTGTACGGAGAATTCAAATCGTTCTTTCCAAACAATGCAGTGGAGTATTTCATTTCTTACTACGACTACTACCAACCCGAGGCCTTTATACCGTCATCGAACCTATACATTGAAAAAGACTTATCCATTAATGAAGAAATAGAAAAGCTGCGGCTCAGCGCCACCTCCTCATTGCTTACGGGCAGAAGGGATGTGATTGTGGTGGCTTCAGTTTCTTGCATCTATGGTATTGGCAACCCCGAAGAGTTTGGTAAGAACCGCATTGTGTTGAAAGTGGGGGAGCAGATTGCGCGCAACCGCCTGCTGTTTGCGTTGGTAGATATTTTGTATCACCGCACCGAAGCTGAATTCAAGCGGGGCACCTTCCGGGTGAAGGGCGATACGGTAGATGTATTTCTCGCTTACACGGATTACGCCATCCGTATCTACTTTTTTGGCGATGAGATTGAAGCAATCCAACGCATTGATCCGATAAGCGGCAAAAAGCTGAACGATGAAAAGGCCATCACCATCTTCCCGGCCAACCTGTTTGTAACAGGAAAAGATTTGCTACACCTCGCCATCCGCGAAATACAGGATGACCTGGTGCTGCAATACGAAATGTTTGAGGCCGAAAAGAAACACCTGGAAGCCAAGCGCCTGAAGGAACGCACTGAGTTCGATATGGAGATGATGCGCGAGTTGGGCTACTGCAGCGGCATAGAAAACTATTCGCGCTACTTCGACAGGCGCAAGGCTGGGGCGCGCCCCTTCTGCCTGTTGGATTACTTCCCCGATGATTACCTGATGATTATTGACGAAAGCCACGTAACCATACCGCAGGTACGCGCCATGTGGGGTGGCGACCGCTCGCGCAAAGTAAACCTGGTGGACTACGGCTTCCGCCTGCCTTCTGCACTCGACAACCGGCCGCTCACTTTCAATGAGTTCGAATCGTTGTTGGGGCAAACCGTTTACGTTAGTGCCACACCGGGAGAATATGAACTGCGCAAATCGGAAGGCGTGGTGGTGGAGCAACTCATTCGCCCCACCGGCCTGCTCGATCCGGAAATTGATGTGCGCCCCAGCAAAAACCAGATTGACGACCTGCTGGAAGAAATTGACGAGCGCGTGAAGAAGAAAGAACGCGTGCTGGTAACCACCCTGACCAAACGTATGGCCGAAGAACTGACCAAATTTCTGGAGCGCGCTGCGGTGAAGTGCCGCTACATACACTCTGAAGTGGACACGTTGGACCGTGTGGAGATTCTGCGCGAGTTGCGCTTGGGCGTGTTCGATGTGCTGGTAGGGGTGAACCTGCTGCGCGAAGGCCTAGACCTGCCAGAAGTATCGCTGGTGGCTATTATGGATGCCGACAAAGAAGGTTTTCTGCGCAACCAACGCTCGCTGGTACAAACCATTGGCCGGGCTGCCCGCAATGTAAATGGCCGCGTGATCATGTATGCCGACACCATTACTGAATCGATGCAGCAGGCCATAGACGAAACCAACCGCAGGCGCAAGATCCAGATGGACTACAACAAGGCCAACAACATTACGCCCACCACCATCATCCGCTCGAAGGAGGAAATCTTCCGGCAAACCAAGGTGGCCGACTCGAAAAAATCGACCAAGCGTTACTACATAGAAGACGAAGAGAAATCTTTGGCGGCCGACCCGGTGGTGGCCTACTTAAGTAAAGACGAATTGACCAAGATGGCCGACCGCACCCGCAGGGCCATGGAGAAGGCAGCAAAAGAACTGGAGTTTATGGAAGCCGCACGCCTGCGCGATGAACTGATGGCGATACAGAAGATGCTGGAGGGGAAGTGAGGGGGTGGGTAGAAATATTCGAGGACCTTTCACTTTTAAATTAGGTGGCACCGATTTCCGAGGGAGTGGGAACAACTCATTGCATGAAACTACATGTGCATCGACCGAGGAATCTCCGTAAAGATAGCACCACACGTGGAGGATTGCTGAACGAATTAATAGCTGGATGGATTTCGAAGCAGTTACCTCACTCATCGCAACTTTTAAAAACGTAAACGTGCCTACAACGTTTTTCGCTCATGGCCGCGAGGCCTCGTGGTGACAAGCCGGGCTGCGTCTTTTCTCACCCACAACCCCCGCTGGGGCCGCGAAAATCCGAAGGCCCTCTTGTCACCACTGGAAGAAAGGCTCGGGCCAAGATTTATACGTTGATTTCCCCTAGCCGTACCGATTTCCGAGGGAGTGGGAACTTTTATCAACCAAGGCAGAAATCGTAATCGACTGAGCTTGCCTGCCGCAGGCAGGGAATCTCCATAAAGGATGCAGCATCCATGGAAGGCGCAGAAAAGAACCAATAGCTGGATGCATTTATGTGCAGCAAAATTCTGTTACCTGCTACTTTTCCGGGGGCCTCCTGCCTTCGGTAACTTTCGGCAAACAGGCTCACTTCGTTCCAGTACCTTTAACTTTGAATATAGTAATGCAAGCTCATTGCACTCGAGGTCCTTTCATACGCTCTTCAAAAACCTAACATAAATCATACGAATCGTGTAACCTGAGTCACGGAGAAAAAGCAATGCCGTGGATAGTTTTATAATGGATTTGCAAGACAACCCGCTAAACAACACAGTTATGAGAACTAAAAGAATAGTAGTGCTCGGCAGCAACTTCGGTGGAGCTACTGCCGCCCTGGAATTAAAACGCAAGCTGGGCGAACGTGCCGAGGTAAGCGTAATTTCCCCCTCCGAAAACTTTACCTATGTTCCTTCGCTGATATGGGTGCCGTTCGGCAAGCGCAAACTCTCCGATATTTCATTTCCCATCAAACCCATCATGGAGCGGAAGAAGGTGCACTTCATTCAGGATGCGGCCGTGAAAGTAAACCCCGCACGCAACGAGGTGGAAACACAAAACCACGGCACCATTACTTACGATTACCTGGTGGTGTCTACCGGTATGCAAATGAATTTCAACGTGGTGGAAAACCTGCATCCCGACAAAGGCTTTGTGGAAAACATTGTGATACCGAAATACAGCGAGCGCGCCAGCCAGCGCTTTGCGGAGCTGGTGAAAAACCCTGGCCCCGTGGTGGTGGGCGCCACACAGGGAGCCAGTTGCATGGGGGCCGCGTACGAGTACCTGTTTAACATGGACAAAGAGTTGCGTAGAAATAACGTGCGCAACCAGGTAACCCTTACGTGGTTTACGCCTGAACCTTTCCTGGGCCACTTTGGCATAGGCGGCATTGCTGGTGGACAAACCATGCTCGAAACCTTCATGAAGATGTATGGCATCAAGTGGTACACCAACGCCTCCATCGAAACGATTGAGAAAGACCGCATCACGCTGAAGGACGGCACGGTGCTGCCTTACAAAATGGCCATGGTGATGCCACCCTTCGAAGGTGCGGCCGCCATGAAAAACTCCCCGGAACTGGTGGACGAAAAAGGCTTCGTGGTGTGCAATGAAGGCTACCAGCATATAACGTATAAAAATGTGTACTCCGTAGGACTGGCGGTAGAAGTGCAGGCGCCCTTTAAGTGCCAGGTGCCTTTTGGTGTGCCGAAGACGGGCTACCCTACCGAGGTGTCTGCCAAGCTGGCCGTTAGGAATATTGTGAACGACATCAAGGGCAAGGGTGCCCTGGAGACCAAGCCTTGGGGCAAGATACCAGGCGTGTGCGTAATGGATGCCGGCCACAAAGAGGTAATCATTCTGAGCGACCACCTGTTTAAGCCACGCAACTTTGCCATCATGATTCCCAACATCTTCAACCACTGGGGCAAGCTGCTCATCGAAAAGTATTTTCTATTCAAGTTCCGCCACGGCTACTCCATGCTGCCGTAGGTGGTGATGTTCGGCAATGGCGTTAGGCATCTGACGGCTTGGAGCAGGTGCCAAAATTAGCGTACCGATTTCCGAGGGGAGAGGGAACAACTCATTGCATGAAACTACATGTGCATCGACCGAGGAATCTCCGTAAAGATAGCACCACACGTGGAGGATTGCTGAACGAATTAATAGCTGGATGGATTTCGAAGCAGTTACCTCACTCATCGCAACTTTTAAAAACGTAAACGTGCCTACAACGTTTTTCGCTCATGGCCGCGAGGCCTCGTGGTGACAAGCCGGGC
This sequence comes from uncultured Ohtaekwangia sp., assembly GCA_964429845.1. GTDB lineage: Bacteria > Bacteroidota > Bacteroidia > Cytophagales > Cyclobacteriaceae > ELB16-189. The sequence continues at coordinate 347,244 of CAYSCT010000001.1, read as the reverse complement.
TGCGTCTTTTCTCACCCACAACCCCCGCTGGTGCCGCGAAAATCCGAAGGCCCTCTTGTCACCACTGGGAGAAATGGCTCGGGCCAAGATTTATACTTTGATTTCCCCTAGCCGCACCGATTTTCCGAGGGAGTGGAACAACTCATTGCATGAAACTACATTGTGCACTGTGTTTGAGGGCTGGCTTTATTACACGGCTCAGAGAAAGCCTTCAAAGGCCCAACCTTGCAAACAACCGCGGTAACGAGTAACTTAAAACTTTAATCCACTTACTCATGACCCGTATTGTCTGCTTTGTATGCGTGGTACTTTCGCTCAGTGCCTGCCAGCCTTCCCAACAAGAAACCACCTACCTTGTTACCGACCAGGTAAAAGCCCGCATCGATTCGGCCCTGCAAAGGGTGGTCGACTCGGGCGAAGTGGCAGGCGTGTCGGCCCTCATCTTCGAAAAGAACAACGAAGTATACTTCAACGCCTTTGGTTTTGCCGACCGTGAAGCAGGCCAGGCGTTCGACCGTAATACGTTGGTGCGCATCTATTCCATGACCAAACCCATTACCGGTGTGGCCCTGATGCAACTCTATGAAAAGGGTGCTTTTCAGTTGGATGATCCCCTTCACCAATATGCACCCGAGTTTGCCAACATGAAGGTTTTGAAAGGAGTGGATGCGGCCGGTGCCCCGGTACTGGAGCCAGCCCAACGCCCCATTACCATTCGCGACCTTACCCGCCACACTGCAGGGTTTGCCCGCGAAGAACACCCTCAACTGGGTGCTATGGTGAAAGCGGCCGATGTGATGAACAAAGAGAACACACTAACGCAGATGGCCACAAAGCTGGCTGCCTTGCCGCTGGCCTTTCACCCGGGCGAGCAATGGTCGTACGGAGTGTGTGTAGACGTGCAGGCGTATTTGGTGGAGCGCCTCTCGGGGAAACCTTTTGATGTATACGTGCGCGAAAACATACTGGAGCCGCTCGGCATGACGTCCACCGCGTATGTGCCTGTTGATACCGGCCGGTTTGCGGCAGTATATTATAAAGGTGATGATGGAACCCTGCAACGGGTGTCTGCGGAGATAGCCGATGTATTTAACAGTAAGGAGTGGCCGTTGAAGCCGGGCGGATGGGGCCTAGTATCGAGCATAGACGACTACCAACGATTTGCCCGCATGTTGGTGAATGAGGGCACCCTGGAAGGAGCCACCATTCTGCAGCCGGAAACCATTCAGTTGATGGCCACCAACCACCTGGCCGACAGTGTAACGGAGCGGATGTGGCTTCCCAGCAAAGGGCAGGTAGGTTTTGGAATTGACTTTGCCGTACGCATGCGCCCCCCTGCCGATGAGCAGGAGAAGAATGGCGTGGTGGGGGAATTCTTCTGGGATGGGGCAGCCAGCACGTTGTTTTGGGTAGACCCTGCGAACGAGTTAACCGCTGTTCTTTTTGTGCAAATCTTCCCCTTCAGCAACCCCCTGCATAAAACCTTCAGAGATGCGGTGTACGGGCCACCCGTTGTAGGGCGATAGTTGCCCGTTACGGGTCGGGCGTGTTGCATCTTGAGTTGGCAGCTGCGGAGCGCGAGCCCCATGGCTGCCTGACGGGAAGAAACATCTGCTGATGGCTAATGGTACACAGGCTACCGGGAAAGGAACACAAGCCGTTGGGGAAAGTACACCGGTGGCCGGGAAGCATCCACCTCTGGATTGCCCTTGTATACCAGTCGCGGGTAAAAGTGCACAAGTTGTTAACAAGCGTACACAAATGGCCGGGAAGATTGGGCGGTGTCCATTTCTCTTTCCATAATAGTGAAAGAACCTGATTGTCCATCACCAGATATTTCAACGGTTGCGATGCACCCATCAATGCGTGTGTTGGCCTAAGTAGTTTTCTTCTGCTTCACAATTTTGGCGTGGTCAATGCCAAATTCTTTCATCAGATCCAGGCCGTAGTTTCGAATGGTTTCCACAATGACGATGGCTTTTTTGCCGCGGCCGGTGATGGAGTATTCTACTTTGGGCGGCACCACTGGGTACACTTTGCGGTATATGAAACCTTCTTCTTCTAACTCGCGCAGTTGGCTCGTCAGCATTTTATGGGTGATGTGCGGAATGTCTTTCTTCAGTTCACCATAGCGCATCACCTTGTCGCGAAGGCGCCACAAGATGGGCATCTTCCAGGTGCCGCCAATGCGGTCCATGGCAAATTCCACAGGGTTGTAGTAGCGTTTGCCGTTGTAAATGAAATCGGGCATCGGGTTTTTTGATTGGTTTCTTCCATACTTTCCTAAAAGTAAGTATCACTACTTTGGGTAAGTATATTGTCAAAGGTAATGTATCAGTGCAATTTTGTTATATGAAACACAACAAATTAAAAATTTTCATCTCCGCTACGCTGCTGGTGTTGGCGTTGATCAACACAATTGTAAGCGCACAACATTCCAAACAAAACAACATGAATAATTTCAGAGAGAAGTTGAGCTACGTGCATCCCCATGGGGCACCCTCAAAAGGTAAAATCTTAATGGTGGCCAGTTCGCCATCGGTGTCGAAACAAACAGGCTGGCCCATCGGCTTTTGGGCTGCTGAGCTAACGCACCCCATGCGTGTATTTGAAGAGGCCGGATATGTGGTGGAATTGGTATCTACCGAGGGCGGCAAACTTGAAATGGATGCTTATTCCAATCCGTTGGATGAAAGTGGCTATTCTGCCCACGACATCATTTCGCTGGGATACTTGCAGAAGCCTGCGTTCAGCGCCATGCTGAGTAATACCAGGAAATTGACAGACGTGCAGCACAACGATTACGTTGCCATTTTCCTGGTGGGCGGACAAGGGCCAATGTATACCTTCAAGGGAAATAATGCGCTGCAGAAACTATTTGTGTCCTTCTACGAAGCCAACAAGCCGTCCGCAGCTGTCTGCCACTCCACCACCCTGTTGCTCGAAGCGAAAAAGTCGAACGGAGAGCTGTTGGTAAAAGGTAAAACCTGGACAGGCTTTGCGAATGCCGAGGAAGATTTTGCTGATCAGGCCGTAGGGCAAAAGATTCAGCCTTATCGCATCGAAGAGGAGGCGCGGAAACTGGCAGGTACCAACTTCAAGGTAGCAGCGCCCTTTTCATCGTATGCGATACAGGACGGCCACCTGGTAACGGGCCAGCAGCAAAATTCAGGTGCGGCAGCGGCCGAATTGGTGGTGGCGCTGTTGGAGAAAAGGTAATGCCTGCCATGTTCATCAGAGCGTTCATGGTTGCGTGCTGCATCGGGTGGGGGTGGCCTGCGATGGCACAAATTCCGGTGGAAGTGTTTGGCGGGCATGAGCGCACCACGGTGGACATTTTGTTTTTCAAGTTCTTTAAGAAAAGCCAGGGGGATCCTTCCCGTTGGCTTTTCTTCAACCGAAACCGCGCCAGCATCGACTACCGAATGACGGAGGATGCATTTCTGCCGCAGTTTGGCTTTACCGAAGCGATCTCTTACAACCACGAGCAACTGCACGGCTTTGCCCCGGTTTTGGTAGGGCAAGTGCTCAACCGCGGGCTGTTTTCAAAAACGGGTGGGCAGTATGCGCACAGTGGCAAACAATTTACTGTGTTTACGTGGGTGGTCTACGAATTCTACCAGCAGCCCACCCTTGATTACTTTCTGTTGTGCCGGTATACACCGCGGCTTTCCGATCGCGCGCGGCTTTTCTTGCAACTGGAGTCGGTCAACGCGTTTTCGCTGGAAGGAAATATGCCGGATTCGTTTGTTCAGCGGCTACGCGCAGGTGTCCAATTCAACACCTATCAATTGGGAGCGGGGGTAGATTTGAATCAAACAACCAACCGCGCCATCACACCAACCTCGAACGTGGGGATTTTCGTCAGACATGAATTTTAAACGATGATCATCAAACGCAATTTCAATCCGATTCGGGTAGTTGGGTACGTGAAAAAAGAAATGCTGTTTGCGCTCGGTGCGGGCGCAGTGGTTTTGTTTTTTCACATCCAAAACGGATCTACGCTGGTGTTGCCATTTTCGGTGGCCGCCATCCTTGGCAGCGCGCTGGCGATCTTCATCGCCTTTCGCAACAACAATTCCTACGGGCGGTGGTGGGAAGCGCGAACACTTTGGGGCGGCATTGTGAATGCGAGCCGCGTGTTGGCTCGTTTGATCGTTACCTTTACCGACAGCCATGCGCACCAACCGTCATACGACAAAACCCGTAGCGAGCGGTTCAAGAAAGACGCTGTGTACGTAACCATTGCCTGGGTGCACGCATTGCGACTGCATTTACGGGGTCAGAACAGTTGGCACGAACTGCATACATTTCTATCGGATGAGGAGATGGACGAATTGAACCGCGCCCAGAACAAACCAAACTTTTTGCAGCTGCTGCTGGGTAGAAAAATCTATGCAGCCATGGCCAACGGCACGTTGGGCGGCTTCGACTCGTTCCAACTCGAGGGGCAACTGCTGGCACTGGCGAATTACCAGGGTGGCTGCGAGCGAATAAAAAACACACCACTATTGCGGCAATATGACTACTTTACAAGGTTGTTCCTGTACACCTTCATGCTGTTGCTGCCGTTTTCGCTCATCAGCGATTTCGCCAAAATGAATATGGCGTATGCCATGCTGCCCGTGTCGGTGATCATCTCTTTCGTGTTTGCCATTCTTGGAAAGGTGGGCGAAGTGAATGAAGATCCCTTCGAAAACCGGATTACCGATGTGCCACTAACCGCTTTGTGTATTACCATTGAACGCGACTTACGCGAACTATTGGGCGAGACCACATTGCCCCCGAAGGCAGCACCGGAGAAGGGATTTCTGTTCTAAAGTGGTTGCTTTGCCCGGAACACCAGCGTAACTTCTGTCATCAAAAACAACACCTTATGAAAATAGCAATAATAGGTACCGGCAATGTGGGGAGTGCGTTGGCAACCCACTGGGCCAACAAAGGTCACGAGATTTACCTCGGTGTGCGCGATGTGCAGGGCTTTAAAGGAAAAGATTTGTTGAAGAACCCCAACACGCAGGTGGGGCCGGTAGCAGAGGCGGTAAAAAAGTCGGAAGTGGTTTTGCTTTCTACCCCGGCTCCGGCTGCCGTGGAAGTGGCTAAAAGCCTGGGCGATACTAACGGCAAGGTGGTGATCGATGCCATGAACATCGTGATGGGCCGAGGCCCCCAGGGATACAAGAATACCGCCCAGGCCGTATTGGACCACACCCCAACCCGCGATGTGGTGAAGTGCTTCAACACCACCGGTGCCAACAACATGGCGAACCCTGCTTATGGCAGCATGGCACTCGACTTGTTCGTAGCAGGCGATAGTGCGAAAGGAAAGGCCATCGCCACGCAGTTGGCAAAAGATGCGGGGTTTGCCGCATGCTACGACATAGGTGGCAACGACAAATTTGAGTTGATGGAACAGTTCGCGTGGTTTTGGATCAACCTCGCCATGTTTCAGGGACAGGGACGAGATATTGGCTTTAAGCTCTTGAAACGATAAAACCTGCATTGTTTACCGGGGCCTGCCGAGGGCGGGGCCTCAGTGGCGCTACTTGGTTGCCCATATCAAACACGCGCAGAAGCATCCTTGCCATCAATGAAAAGTTTTCCCTTTGGGGTTAGCGCGCCTGCTATTCTTTGCAGGGCGGCTTGCTCAATTTCCGGGTGGCGTCCGTCCAGCGCGCCTACCCGCACGGCAAAAGCCACATCAAAGGGTGGTTCGCCTTTCTTCAAAACAAACTCCTCAATGGCCGCCTGTCTGAAGCAGAGCCGTCCCGTTGCGATGGCTTCTTGTGAATGCGTTATCGCGGCACGTATGGACTTTTCAGAACGGTCGATGGCCAACACATAAACGTTTGGCAGGCGTTGTATAATTGCACGCGCAGCTGCCCCGGTGCCGCACCCGATTTCCAACACGCGCATGCCGTTGCGAAGAGGCAAGGCGTCTACTATTCCCTTCAGACGGGGCGACAGTTGGCTTTTTTTCTTCAAACCTCTGCGGACTTTCGTGAGGTCGCGGCTCGATTGTCTTCCATGATGATCAAGGGACTTCATCGCTATTCGAGTATTTGAATGGAGTGGCCTGTGTGCCTTACTGTTTCGATGATGTCTGCCAACGGCAGCCTATCGCCTGATTCAACCCGCAGCACCCGATCGCAATCGTCCAGGTCGAAATTGATCTTTAATTTGGGGAACCTGTTCTGCAGGAGGCTAGTAAGGCGTTGAGCCTCCGCCCGCGAGGTAACAGATGTTTTGAATACTTCAATGTCCAGAACCCGCGCCATGTTCAATGCGTTGTGCTAAGCGCCATGAAATGTCTACTTACCCGGTAAGCCATCGGTATACCAATCACCAGGGTGTGAATACCGATCATGATCAGCGCACCGGGTAGGGAAGGTTTCGATGCGGGAGTGTTGGATAGTGGCAATACGAGGTAGGCCATGGCAGCCCAGATGAAAAGGCCATACAGAATTCCGCTTACCGCATAATGATGTCGTGGCCATTCAAACTGAGTGGCCAGCCAGAAATAGAGTGCGGTCCATAGCAGGGCGATCAAAAAATGAAACGCAACGCCCCACACCACCATGACATGGCTGCCCTTAAAGGCGTCCGTGCCAAACACACCGCTGGCGATAAAGCGAAACACCCGGTCGGGTGTGGCGCCAGAAGAAAAGTAGGCGTTCACCGAGGCGGCTACTCCGTCCAGCAACCCGATCAATAATCCCGTAGTTAATATCGCAAGCATCATTTTCTTCATACATTTTTCTTTTTGGATCGGCATTCATTTGCCTAAACATTTTTCCGCCAGGCTAATGAACGTTGAGGCAACAAATTCAGGAAATTGTGGTATATAGAAGTAGTCCAATTTTAAAAAATCAGATGTACCAGTATTTCCCACCCATTGTACTTGAAAGGCAGACACCAACGCCTGTTTACGCCCAGATTGTGGCCCAGGTGGTGAGCCACATTCGCTCCGGCCGGCTGAAACGGGGGCAGCGACTTCCAGGTGCCCGCACGCTGGCGGCCCGTATGCAGGTACACCGCAAAACACTTCAAACAGCACTGGACGAACTGGCTGCGCAAGGATGGCTGACCATCACCGCCCGCAAGTACACCTGCGTTGCGCGAGAGTTGCCGGATATCAAAATTGTGAAAGCAGCTGCGTATCTGCCGACCGTGTTCCCGAACAAGCCTAACTTCACGCTGCGTATTTCAAAGCTCACTCTACCCAACGCCAATTTTCAGCAAAGCGGCACGTTGTTGCTGGCGGAGGGCCTGCCCGATATCCGGCTGGCACCCGTACGGCAGCTCATGCGCGAGTTGCGCACCATTGAAAAACGCGGTAACCTGAAGCGCTATTTTCAATATGGCAGCCCGCAGGGAATACCCTACCTGCGCGATACGCTTGCCCAACACCTGCGCGATACGCGGAGCTTGCAGGTGCAGCCGGAACAGGTAATGATTACGCGTGGTACCCAAATGGGTATCTACCTTTCAGCAGCCGCTTTGGTGGAGCCAGGTGATCGGGTGGTGGTGGGCGATCCCGGCTACATTACCAGCACCCGAACGTTTGAAAGGCTGGGCGCGCAGGTGGTGCGCGTGCCAGTGGATGACCAGGGGCTGGACATCGACATACTTGAACAATTGTGCCGCACAAAGAAGATTCGTATGGTGTATGTCATCCCCCATCACCATTACCCCACAACGGTAACGCTTACTCTTGAACGGAGAATACGGCTCCTGAACCTGGCCACCAAGTATAAGTTTGGGATCCTTGAAGACGACTACGACTACGATTTTCATTACAGCAGCAGCCCGATTGCACCCATCGCGAGCCTTGATAATGCCGGCAATGTGGTCTACCTGGGCACCTTAACAAAAACACTCATGCCTGCGTTGCGAATTGGGTTTATGGTGGCTCCCGAAGCGGTCATTCATGAGGCAGCTACGCTCAGGCGCCTTATCGATTTTCAGGGCGACAGTGTGATGGAGGCGGCTTTGGCCGAGTTGTATCACCATGGCGTGATTGCCAGCCACATCAAAAAGGCGCTAAGAATCTATCATGAGCGAAGAGATTCTTTTTGCGCGTTGCTCAACCAGCACCTGGGCGATCGCGTAGTCTTTAGAAAACCCGATGGCGGACTCAATGTGTGGGTGCACTTTCGCAAGGCAAACCTGTCCAAGCTTTGTGCGCAGGCAGCAGGAGAGGGTGTACTCCTCAACGATGGCACCATCTATAACACGTCACACAGCCGTAATTGTATGCGACTGGGATTTTCGGCTCTCGATTTCGAAGAGCAGAAGCGCGCGGTGCGGGTGATTGAAAAGTGCAGCCGCTAAGAATGTTGCCTGCTGAGCAGGATGTGGGTGGCGCGCTCGCCCTCGAACCGCTGTATGCGGTGGAAGCCGAGTTGCACCATGTCTATTCCTGAAAACAAGTGCTCGCCCGTTCCTAGAAGCACAGGGGCGATGGCTAGGTGCAGCTCATCGACATAACCTGCCTGCAAGCTTTGGCGAATGGTAGAAGCACCCCCACCTATGCGGATGTCTTTTCCGTGAGCCACCGCCTGTGCTTTTTCCAGCGCTGTTTGCAGGCCTTCCGTTACAAAGTGAAAGGTGGTGCCTCCTTCCATCTCAATCGGTTTTCTGGCATGGTGGGTAAGCACAAACACGGGAACGTGGTAGGGCGGGTTTTCACCCCACCATCCTTTCCATGTTTCATCGGGCCAGGGGCCACGCACCGGGCCGAACATGTTGCGGCCCATGATCCATGCCCCTATATTTTGCATGGATTGCGCTGCGAAGTTGTGGTCGATGCCCTCAGTGCCACCCTCTTTTCCGATCATCTCTTGAAACATGCGTGTGGGGAACATCCATTCGTGCAGTTGGCTACCTCCCAGTCCCAACGGGTGTTCTTTGCTTTGAGCCACGCCCGCTCCGAAGCCATCCAGCGAAATGGAATAGGCGGATACCTTCACTTTGCTCTTGTAGTTCATATCGTTCGTTTTTTTTTGATGTCAGCAGATAGGCAGACCGAAGCTTGCTAACGGATTCTGACCTACTTCGGTGAATGGATACACCTTCAAACAACAAATTTACGTTCGCCTGGTCTTTGGACAGGCGGATTTCCGTCCGTCAGCAACCAATGGTGTCCGAATTGATCGGTTACTGCGCCCAGCAAAAAGCCCATGCGTGTATGATGCAGCGGAGAACTGACGTGCCCCCTTGCTGAAAGTTTTTTGAAGACGGCCCTGGTTCTCTTCTCGCTTTGGCACTGAAGCGCCAGCGATACGGAATTTCCTTTGATGAGCCCTGATTCCGGAACCATGTCGGAGCCGATCAACACGAACGCCTCGCTTTGAAGGATTGCTTGCACCACGCAGTTTTTCATGCGCGCAGACATGGTGGCCGACAGCGGAGACTCGCCCACGGTTTGAACGGTGAGGTTGCCCCCCAGGCAGCGCTGGTAAAATGCCATGGCCTGCCGACAATTGCCATTAAAAGTTAAATAGGCATGAACGTGCATGCGCAGTGGCTCCTAACGTGACGCTTCCAAATCTGCGATGATGATTTTTTTCATCTTCAGTACCGCATGCAAAGCATAGTCGCGCTTGGCTTTGTTCTTGTGTTTTTCCAATTTAAAGTACAAGTCTGGCACAATCTGCCACGAGAGCCCGTACTTGTCTTTCAGCCAACCGCACGGACCTTCGCTACCCCCTTTGGCAGTAAGCGCCTTCCAGTAGTAGTCGACCTCCGCCTGATCTTTGCAACGAACCACAAAAGAAACTGCTTCGTTGAATTTGAACAGCGGCCCCGCAGCGAGTATCTGAAAGTCCATGCCAAGTATGTTGATCGTGGCCGTATCAAAATTTCGGCCGGGCGTAGGCAGGTCTTTGTATGCCTGATACGATTTCAACTTTCCCTTCTTAAAGATCGACAAGTAGTATTGTGCTACTTTCTTCGCGTCTTTTTCCACCCACAAACAGGGCGTGATCTTTTGAGTTGTCATTGCGTTGGTGTTTTAGTTGAAGATGTATTTCCACAGGCTGGTGGTGGTCACTACAAACCCTCTGTATATTTCTTGAAATTGTTCAAAATCGCCTGCCACCCCTGCTGTTGCAATTCGGGGGAGTTTTCGTTTTCGGCATCGAAGGTGGTGGCCACGTTGGTTTGACCTCCCAGGTCGGTAAAGGTGGTGGTGGCTACGCGCCCATCAGTCATGCTGTACGTAATTTTCTTGCCCACTGCCACTTCGTTGTAGATCGCTTCAAAGTCAAACCCAAAGCTGCCGTCTTTCGCCTCCATACGGGCGCTGTACTTGCCGCCCACGCGCAAATCGTTGCTGGCTGTGGGGCACTGCCAATCGTCTGATGCGAAGTTCCATTTAGTGATGTGCGCGGGTTGGGTCCATGCTTCCCAAACGCGTTGCGGGTTGGCTTTTATGGTTGCTTGTACCGTAATTTTGTTGTGGCTCATAGTTGTGTAGTTTAAATTAAATGTTCTCGTATTATGTCAGTCTTTCCAAACGTCCTTTTCGGTTCACAACATTTTTATAATCCCATTGTATAGTTCTGACTTTCTTCAGCCAGCGCTTGATGTCTTTGACGTTCAACTCAGACAGGTCGTTATAAAAAATGGAGGCGTCTTTGAATTTTCCACCCAGGACGTTTAAAGCATTCTTCACCAAAGTCAGCTCCGCTCCAAAACATCAGGCGAATTCCTTTTTTCTGTTTGCTGTAGCCCACGATCGGGTTACCGTCTAAGAACCAAACCGGGTGAGCATGCCAGATTTTGTTTTCGGCCCCGACCAATACGCTATCAATCGCAGCGGCAAGCCAATCGCAAATTTCTTTATCGGCTGCCGACTGGTTGTTGTTGTAGTTTTGAACGGCCGCATTCATAGGTATAAAGTTACTTTTTGTTTTTTGTTGTGTGCCAATGAAAACACCTCATTGTAATAGCATCTTTGTTAAATTTGCTTTCCCGAAAGGCAGGGCGAAGCCAGCCTATACAGGCTGCCGCAGTTTTTGATGGGACATGTACGACAACGCCAAAATGCCCATAACCACCAGCGGGAAGACAATAAACCCAATGTTACCATCTACCACGGCATGGCTTAACGTGGCGAAGACGAGGTTGAACGTTAGCCCCGCATAGGCCCACTCCTTTATTTTTTTCGGGAAGGCGGGCAGCGCAATGGCCACAACACCCAACACTTTGCAGATGATGAGGGCATAAGCAAAATAGTCGGGGTAACCCAATGGCTTAGTGCCGGCATTGGCATATTGCGGAGCAAAGAGCAGCGTGCCCAGGGGCATCGCGCCTTCCCACAGCACGATGATGGTCGTGGCAATCCAGAAAATGATTTTGGTGCGTTTCATGTTGAGGTTGTGTTTGATTGGTATTAGTTGCTGATACAAAGGTGGGCGAAAGGCGGCTCTTGAACGGGTGGCAGGTATGACAGTTTGAAGGTGTTTTACGTCAGAAACGTTTTTATCTTTAGGTATGAAAAAGGTGTCGATTCTGGTGCCGGAGTCTTCGGTGCTGCAAGCCATTGCCGATCCGCAATATCTGTTCACCACCGTTAATCAGTTTTTGCTTTCGCGGGGCAACCCGCCTCTGTTTGAGGTGGAGCTGGTGGGTGCCAGGCGCGAGGTGAAACTGAACAACGGCAGCTATTCCATACACACCGACCGGCTGCTGAACGAAGTAGAAAAGACCGACCTTGTTTTTGTGCCGGCACTCTTTGGCGATATGACGCAGGCCATCGAAAAAAACAAATCGGCCGTTCCGTGGATTGCGGCCCAGTATCAGAAGGGTGCTGAGGTGGCCTCGTTGTGTGTGGGTGCGTTTCTGCTGGCGGCCACGGGGTTACTCAACGGAAAGAAATGCTCTACCCACTGGGGGTTTCAATCTGAATTCAAGGAGAAATTTCCAGAGGTAGAGGTGGTAGAAGGCAGTATTGTAACCGAAGAAAAACGCATTTACTCCAGCGGGGGTGCCAACTCATACTGGAACCTGCTGCTTTACCTGGTGGAGAAATACACCGACCGGGAAACGGCCATTCTCGCCTCGAAGTATTTTGCCATCGACATCGACCGCAACAGCCAGGCTGCCTTCGCCATGTTTAAAGGGCAGAAGAACCACAACGATGCCGAAATTCTGAGGGCACAGCAGTACATTGAAACGAACCTGCACGAAAAAATCACCATCGATGAACTGGCAGACAGTGTTGCCATCAGCCGCAGAACCTTCGAGAGGCGTTTCAAGCAAGCCACCAATAATTCAGTGCTGGAGTACATTCAGCGCGTAAAAATGGAGGCTGCCAAACGCAGCTTTGAGAGCAGCCGCAAGAACATTAACGAGGTAATGTTCGATGTGGGCTACACAGATACAAAGGCATTCCGGTCGATCTTCAAAAAGATAACGGGACTCTCACCCATAGAATACAGAAATAAATACAGTAAGCAAGTGGCGTAGTTCCGCGTACATGTCGGAACTGATAGAAATAAGCTATGCGGAGTTAACTAACAATGTAAGGCTTACTTTCGCTAAATAAGGCTAAGTCTTCCGGATGCGTAAGGTAACTTGATGAGACCCATGCGGTACGACATTTCGGCACACAGCAAAACCCAATAACCATGCAGCGAAAAATCCATCCTCACTTTCTCTACCTGTTGGAGTTGAAGGAGCAAAAGCTGATAGACTTGTTCAAAGACCTGCGTGGGTTTATTCTTGACATCCATCCCGATAGTAACGAGTTGCTCTACCATACCCATGCATTAACAGCGGTATTCTCCATTTCCGATAAACTGAAGGATGCATTCTGCATGTTGCCCATATATACCAATCACCTAAATCTGGGTTTTAACAAAGGCACCTTATTGAGTGACCCAAATAAACTTTTAACCGGTACGGGGAACCTAATCAGGCATATTCCGGTAGAGAGCCCCCAAGATTACAGAAACAAAAAAGTAAAAGACCTGATCAAGTCTGCCGTGGACTTTGCCATTGCCGACATGGATAAGTCTACTCAATTAACAGGGAAGACAATCTCGAAGATCAGGAAGTAAAGTGAATAAGTTTTGGTCTGTGGTCATGCATTTCATTGATGCATTTAAGCGCAAATGGTTTGATCCTGAAAATATTTACCTTTAGTATTCAGATTGAGTCTTTATGGTAACTGCCCCCATGCCCGCAAACGAGGAACATCGTGTCCGGGCTTTGCGCGATTTTGATATAGTTGGCACAGGCCCTGAGCAAGAGTATGACGATGTTGTAATCCTGGCAGCACAGATTTGCAACATGGACACCGCCCATGTAAGTTTAATCGATAGCGATAAGCAATGGATAAAGGCAAAAATCGGCCTGGGTGTACAAAATCTGGATCGAAGCCTTGCCTTCTGTGCCCATACCATATTGCACGATGATGTATTTGTGGTTCCTGACGCTACTAAAGACAAGCGCTTTTTTGATCACCCCATGGTGTGCGAAGGAGAGGGCATTCGTTTTTATGCAGGTATGCCACTGACAACCTCCGAAGGATACAACCTTGGCTCGCTCTGCGTAATTGATATAGTGCCGCGCGAACTCAACGAGAGTCAGATTAATGCGTTGCGTATCCTTAGCCGGCAGGTAATTAAATTGCTGGAGCTTCGCAAAGCAAATAAAGAATTGAATGCCCAACGCGAACTCCTGCATCGAAAGAATGAGTTTAATCACAAATTACTTTCCATCATCGGCCACGATGTTCGCAGTCCACTTGCATCGTTGAAGGGGTTGGTAGAATTGCTGAGACAGGGATCTCTTACAGGAACTGAGATACAACAGATAGCGGGGCACATCAGTAACACAGTGGCATCAGCGGGTACGCTGCTAAATGATTTGCTTCATTGAGCAACAGCTCAACAAGAGGGTCAGCGCCAGCGCGAGCGTTTTGACTTACGCGCGTTACCGGATGACATTTTTAGTCAATACGAATTCTCCTTCTTTCAGAAGCGGAACAAGCTTAAAAACCTGATACCCGAAAATTCAATAGTAGTGTTTGATAAGAATACGCTGCTGTTTGTTATGCGCAACCTGATTTTGATTGCCAATAAGTTTACAGAAAACGGTATGATTTCCGTGGATGTGAGAAAAGAATCGGGGGTGCTCGCATTGCGGGTAAGTGATAACGGGGTGGGCATGAAAAGTGAGCAGGTGATGCAGTTGTTTGATTGGGGCAAACGCCACAGCACCCCCGGTACCCAAGGAGAAAGGGGTGCCGGTTTGGCCTTGCTTTTGGGGTATGATCTTCTTAGGAAATCTGGCGCTGACTTGAGGGTGGAAAGCCATGAAGGGATAGGCAGCACATTTTCAGTTTTGCTGCCGCTGGAATCGCTGTAAGTTTACAAAGGTACTTTTGGCAGGCGCTAGCAGTGCACTTATGCAGGTGCCCTCATGAAAGTGGGCAATTTAAGGGAGCGTTTTCTGCCTTTAATAGGGGTGTCGATGGAAAAATAACCATTGATTTTTGCTGAAGGCTGCACAAACAAAAATGCAGTGGGCTAAAAGAGAAAGTCTATAAACAATTTTGGCTCGTGTGTGCAGGTAACGTTACCGCCTTAAAATGCCATCATAAAAAAAGCTGCCGCACCTTCATGCAGCAGCTTCTCTTCGCGCGTAGCGCGGTTTAAAAAAAAAGATTAGCTGGCAAACCGCTTCGCTACTTCATTCCAGTTCACCACATTCCACCAGGCGGCACAGTAGTCGGGTCTGCGGTTTTGGTAATTCAAATAATAGGCGTGTTCCCACACATCCAAACCCATCAGGGGCGTGCCTTTTACTTCGGCCACGTCCATCAGGGGGTTGTCTTGGTTGGGGGTAGAGGTAATAGCCAGTTTGCCCGATGCATCTTTGATGAGCCACGCCCAGCCTGAGCCGAAGCGGCCGGTAGCGGCAGCGTTGAATTTGGTTTTGAACTCATCGAAGTTGCCAAAGGCCGCGTTGATGGCATCGGCCAATGCACCGGTAGGCGCACCGCCTGCGTTGGGGCCCATGATGGCCCAGAACAGCGAGTGGTTGTAATGGCCGCCACCGTTGTTGCGCACGGCCACCGGGTACTTCGAAATATTTTTGCAGATCTCTTCAATGCTCAGGTTCTCTTCGGGTTTACCTGCCACCGCGTTGTTCAGGTTGGTAACGTAGGCGTTGTGGTGCTTGCCGTGGTGAATCTCCATCGTGCGGGCATCGATATGTGGTTCCAGCGCATTGAAGGCGTAAGGAAGTGCGGGAAGTGTAAAGGCCATAATAAAATTGGTTTTAGTTACAAATAAGAACAAACAAATATAGAAACCGGGGGCGGCAACGAAAAGTTTTGCCGCTGATGGATTTAAGTTTTACGAACCAGTTCGGCCAGTGTCTGCAAGCCCTCTTCCACACGGCTGCTCCACGGCAAGCCGAAGCTAAGGCGGAAGCAATGCTGAAACTGCCCATGTGTGGAGAAGATGTGGCCCGGGGCCAGGCCGATCTTGTGCTTCAGTGCCCGCTTGTGTAGCTTGTAGGCATCGAGTTTTCGGCCCATCTCAAGCCACAGAATAAACCCACCCTGTGGCCGCGACACTTTGGTGTCGTCCGGAAAGTATTGGCTGATGGCCTGTATGTAGCGCAGGCATTGGGTGTGAAGCGCCTTGCGCAAGTGCCTGAGGTGTAACTCGTAGCGGCCATTCTGAAGAAAGTGCGCGATAGCTGCCTGTGCCAGCGTGTTGGTGGCAATGTTGTTCATGCGCTTGAGTGTAATCACGCGCTCCTTAAATTTACCCGGCACCGCCCAGCCGATGCGGTAGCCCGGGGTGAGCGATTTGCTGAACGAGCTGCACTGCAGCACCAACCCCTTCTTGTCGAAGGTCTTGCAGGTTTTGGGTCGCGTTTTGCCAAAGAACAGTTCGCCATAGATGTCGTCTTCAATCAGCGGTATTTCTTTTTTCGCCAGCATGTCCACCAGTTTTTTCTTGCGGTCATCGGGCATGCAACTGCCGATGGGGTTGTTGAAGTTGCACACAAACACGCAGGCTTTGATGTTGAAGCGGGTGATGGCCTGCTCGAGGTAGTGAATATCGGCACCCAATTGCGGGTCGGAGGGAATCTCGACCACTTTCAAGCCAAGGCTTTCCATTACCTGGAAGATGCCATAGAACGTAGGGCTTTCGGTGGCCACCGCATCGCCCGGCTTGGTAACGGCACGCAAACACAACGAGATGGCTTCCATACAGCCGGCTGTTACCACTACATCGTCTTCGCTCAATGCCCCGCCCCAGTTAAAAGAAAGGCGGGCAATCTGCTTGCGCAGCAGTGTATTGCCCTGCACATGCTCATAGTTCAGGCAGTGGTCTTTTTCATGGCGCAACACATGCGCTACCGATTTGTTGAGCTTGGCGGCCGGCAGCAGGCTTACATGCGGGGCGCCCAACGAAAATGAAAGAATCTCTTCCGACCGCAGGTCTTTGTACACGCTGGAGATCATCTCGTCTACCGTAACGGGCATCACTTCGTCTGCCGGCTCGCAGCAGGTGGGTATCTCCAGGCTGTGGCTGGGCGAAAACTTTACATAATAGCCCGATTGGGGTCGCGCTTCAATCAGCCCTTTACCTTCCAGATGGTAATAAGCCTGAAAGGCCGTGCTGAGGCTGATGCCCTGCTCTTTGCTGAGCGCCCGCACCGACAGCAGTTTATCACCCACTTTCAGCGATTTCTTTTCGATCAACTGTTCTATACGTTCGGCTACTTCAATGTAGAGGTGCTCGCGTTCGGCCAGGGTTGTCTCCATATGGTTAACTGATATGGTCAAAATTAATAAAACTGAAACTGTTTTAAAAACGTATAATCGGAGTGATTTGTGTCATCGTTTCCAACAAACACATGAACAAAAGAAAATGGCTGGTGGTATGCGACCTGCTGGTGGTGGCACTCATCATTTGGGTATCGCAGGCAGAAATGCATTAAAGAAACCATAACGTGAACAAAGAAAAGAACCTGTTGGCATACATTGCGCTGGCCGCCATCTGCGTGGTGTGGGGCACTACCTACCTGGTGTTGCGCATTGGGGTTACGCAATTTCCAGCGTTTCTCTTCTCCGCCATTCGTTTTCTGGTGGCCGGGCCGTTGTTGCTGGCGTTTGTGCTGGCTTCGGCCAAAGTAGCCTGGCCCGATCGCAAAACTGTTTTGAACCAGGCCATCTGCGGTTTGCTGATGGTGACCTTTGGCACCAGCATGGTGGGCTATGCCGAAGTGTACATTTCCAGTGGCGTGGCGGCCATCATCTGTTCCATGATGCCGATCTGGACCATTCTCATCAACCTGGTGGCCAACAAAGACGACCGGCCGAACGGGCTCATCTCTTTTGGTTTGCTGGTGGGCCTCAGCGGCATTCTGCTCATCTTCAGAGAGCACCTCAGCGAGTTTTCCAACCCCAGCTATACGTGGGGCATTGTCATCACCTTCGTGGCCAACTTCGCCTGGGCTTTTGGCAGTTTCTGGGTCAAAAAGAAAAACAACCACACCAACGCATTTTTGGCAGCAGGCCTTCAGATGTTGTTTGGCGGCCTGTTCCTGATACCCTTCAGTTTGCTGTTCGATGACTATAGCCGCATCAACTGGTCGGGCGAAATCATTACCGCGCTGGCTTACATGGCGCTGGTGGGCTCGGTCGGTGCGTATGCCGCCTATGCCTACACCATTAAAAAACTGCCGATGACGATTGTGTCGTTGTACGCCTACATCAACCCGTTGGTGGCTGTGGTGCTGGGCTGGCTGGTGTTGGATGAAAAACTGAATCTGTTAATTGTGATCGCCATGATTGTAACAGTGGGCGGCATCTTTCTGGTGAACAGAGGCTACCAACTGCGCGAACTTTTTAAAGCACAACTCTCCCGTTAATATTTATGAACATTCCTTTTCAGGTAACCGATTGGAACGAAGCCCCGGCCACCCGGCATGCGGGCGCAAGAGGGGAAGCACTCTGGAAAACGCTTCAGTACGAAGACCTGCGTATACGCGAAGTGCAGTACTCTGCCGGATACGTAGCCGACCATTGGTGCAGCAAGGGTCACATTATCTATTGCATAGAAGGCGAAATGACCACAGAGCTGAGCGATGGCCGCCAGTTTACGCTGAAGCCCGGCATGAGCTACCAGGTGTCCGATCACCTCAGTCACCACCGCTCCGTTACCGAAACGGGCGTAAAGCTTTTGATTATTGATGGCGGGTTTCTGAAACGAGACAAGGGCTTATGGATATAGTGGTAGGCAAAGACATCGGGATTGTAGAGTACCAGCCGGCACACCAACCGTGGTTCGAGAAGCTAAACCGCGACTGGATAGAAAAATATTTCTGGATGGAGCCCATCGACTTTGAGGTGTTGCAACACCCGCACGACCACATTATCTCCAAAGGCGGCCGCATACTGATGGCCAGTTGGCAAAAAGAAATCGCGGGCACGGTAGCGCTGAAATATGTGGAGCCGGGCGTGTACGAATTCACCAAGATGGCCGTAGACGAAAAATACCAGGGTAAAAAGATAGGCCTGGCGTTGGCACTCGCAGCCATTGAACGCGCGCGCCAGCAGGGGGCGCATACAATTATCCTTTACTCCAACACCCTTTTAACGACCGCCGTACAGCTATACACAAAACTGGGATTCCGGGAGGTGCCGCTGGACGGGCCCTATAAAAGGAGCAACATTAAGATGGAACTGAAACTTGAACAACTGTAATGGAAGCATTGCCTTGGTTTGAACGAAATCTCCGGTTTGGCTATACGCCCGACATGCTGCCTTTCTTCCTTGAGCGCCTGCAGGGCACTCCTTTGCGGGCCGAAGCCAAAGTACGAGGGTTGAGCGATGCAATATTGTCTGCCAAAGTAGAGGGCAAGTGGTCCATCAAAGAACACCTTGGTCATTTAGCCGAAGTAGATGCGGTGGCCAATCAGCGGCTGGATGAAATGGTGCAGGGCGTGGCCACCCTGTCGCCAGCGGTGTTCGAGCCGCAGAACTACAACCCGTGGCCCATCGAAAAAGTGCTGCATCTTTTGCGCCAGCAGCGCGAAAAGAACCTGGCCCGCTACCGGCAGCTGTTGCCCGAGGATTTGAGAAAGGCTTCTGTACATCCGCGGCTGAAAGTACCCATGACGCCCGTAGACCTGGCGTGGTTCGATGCCGAACACGATGACCACCACTTGGTGAAAATCAATCTGCTCATCGCAAAACTTAGCGTCCATTGAAAACCATCGGACTGATCGGGGGCATGAGTTGGGAGTCGACCTTGCTCTATTATAAGGCCATCAACGAGGGTGTGAAGGCCCGGCTCGGCTCTTTACATTCGGCTAAGTCCATTATTTATTCGGTGGATTTCAATGAGGTAGAAGAGAAACAACGCCTGGGCCACTGGCAGCAACTGGACGATATGATGACGGATGCTGTGCTGCGCCTGGAACGGGCCGGGGCAGATTTTGTGGTGCTGTGCACCAACACCATGCACAAGTGTGCACCGGCCATGGAGGCGGGCAGTCGAATTCCGCTGCTGCACATTGCCGACCCCACGGCCGAAGAACTGCGGTCGCAGGGAATCAAAACCGTGGGCTTGCTCGGCACGCGCTTCACCATGGAAGAAGATTTCTACCGGAATCGCCTTTCCGAAAAATTTGGGCTGTCGGTGATCACACCTTCTGCAGCAGAACGGGCCGAAGTGCACCGGATCATTTATGATGAACTCGTGCAGGGAAAAATCAATCCCGATTCCAAAAAGACCTATCAGAAAATCATTGAAACCCTAAAGGCGCAAGGTGCCGAGGGAGTGATTCTTGGCTGTACCGAGATAACCCTGCTGATACAACCTGAAGATGTAACACTGCCTGTATTCGACACCACGGCCCTGCACGCGGCCAAAGCCGTGGCACTTGCTTTCAATTCCTGATCAACAAAATATGACTAAAGAACATCATTACACCGCCACCACCCGCTGGACCGGCAACGAAGGCAACGGCACTGCCGACTACCGCAGTTACCAAAGAAGTCACACCATCTCCATGCCTCATAAGACCGATTTGTTGTGCTCTTCCGATCCGGCATTTCGTGGAGATAAAACCAGGCACAATCCCGAAGACCTGATGGTGGCCGCACTCTCGGGTTGCCACATGTTATGGTACCTCCACCTTTGTGCCGTGAATGGTGTGGTAGTAAGCCATTATGTAGACGAGGCTGCGGGTGTGATGCAAGAAAACCCCGATGGCAGTGGCGAATTTACGAAAGTGGTGCTCCGCCCGCGGGTAACGGTCGCCAATACTTCTATGATAGAGAAAGCGAATGCGTTGCATGAGGAAGCGCACCGTATGTGCTTTATCGCACGCTCCGTTAGTTTTCCGGTAACCCACGAGCCGTCTGCCAGCATATAGCATCCATCTCCATGCATCCCACATTAGCCCACGATCACCAACACATCAATACATTGCTCGCAGAAGTGCAGCGCATGGCGCAGCAGTATTTTCGTCAGCAAGAAACTCTGCCGCCCGGGCGCTGGGTGGCCGACCTGGCCGAAGCCACACTACCCGACAAAGGATTGGGTGGGCAGGCCGTGCTGCACTATTTCGAGCAGCACGTGGCGCCCCTCATCTCGAACACGGCTGGCCCGCGTTACTTCGGCTTTGTTACCGGGGGCTCCACACCTGCTTCCCTTGCCGGGGATTGGCTGGTGAGCACCTACGATCAGAATGCGTTCGGCAGCAACGACTCCATTGCGCCTCAAATAGAACGGCAGACGTTATTCTTCTTCCGTCAACTTTTTGGTTTGGATGAAGCTTATTCCGGCAGCTTTGTAACCGGTGCCACCGTGTCGAACATGGTGAGCCTGGCTATTGCGCGCCAATGGGTGGGCGAACAGCAAGGCCGCGATTTCAGCAACGAAGGGTTGCAGAGTCCTGTTAAAGTAATCAGCGGCACCCCGCACAGCAGCATCATCAAGTCGCTGGCCATGCTGGGCATCGGGCGCCAGCAGGCGGTGAAGGTGGTCACCCTGCCCGACCGCGAAGCGGTGTCGCTGGAAGCGCTGGAGGCAGAGCTGCGGGCAACGCAAGGGCCTTGCGTTGTAGTGGCCAATGCAGGCACCGTGAACACGGTAGATTTTGACGACCTGGCTGCCATGGCCAGGCTGAAGGAAAAATATGCTTTCTGGCTGCATGTGGATGCGGCCTTTGGCGGGTTCGCGGCCCTCTCGCCCCGTTTCAGCCACCTGATGGCAGGCATCAACGGAGCCGACAGCATCACCATCGATGCGCACAAGTGGCTGAATGTGCCCTACGATGCGGCCATGCAATTCACCCGGCACAAAGGCTTGCAGTTGAAAGTATTTCAGAACAGTGCGGCCTACCTGGGCGACCCGGCACAAAGTCCCGACTACTTTCACTACACCCCCGAGAACTCCAGGCGGTGGCGGGCCCTGCCATCGTGGTTCACCCTCATGGCCTATGGCCGGGAAGGGCACCGCGAAATCGTGGAGCGCAACTGTAACCTGGCTGCACAGTTGGGGCAGTGGATTCAACAGAGCGGTACGTACCATTTGCTGGCACCGGTGCGCATGAACGTAGTGTGCTTTACGCTGAAAGAGGCGGACCGCACGTCTGACAACATCAAACGCTTCCTCGAGCGGGTGCGCGATGACGGCCGCGTGTTCTTTACACCCACCGTTTACAAAGGCACGCCTGCCGTGCGCGCGGCCTTCTCTAACTGGCTTACGCAAGAGGTAGACGTGAAAATCACCATCGAGGTATTGAAACAAATGAGCTGATATGTACACACCGCCCTATGCACGCAACCACAACACGGAAGAGATCAGGGCCTTTATCCGGCAGCATGGATTTGCCACCCTGGTAACGCAGGGCAATGCACAGCTTTGGGCCACGCACACTCCGCTGTATCTCAACCGGGAGGGTACTCACCTTTCGGGGCACATCGCGAAAGCGAACACGCAGTGGAAAGCTTTTAGCGAGAACCCGGAAGTGCTTGCTATTTTCCAGGGGCCGCACGCATATATTTCGTCTTCGTGGTACGATCATGAGAATGTGCCCACGTGGAATTACATAGCCGCGCATGCCTATGGAACATTAAGGGTGCTGAGTCATGCCGAAACGCTGCAGTCGCTCAAACAACTGGTCGATCAGTACGAGGCCCACTCCGCCCACCCGGTAACCGTGGAGGGCATGTCGCCCGATTATGTGGAGAAAGAGGTCCGCGGCCTGGTGGCTTTCGAGATTACGATCACTCGTTTGGAAGCGGCCTATAAACTCTCGCAAAACAGGGATGCCGCCAACCACGCACAGATTATTGCGCAGCTGCGGCAGCGTGGCGATGCGCAATCGATGGCAGTGGCCGATGCCATGCAGCAGTATTCAAATAAATCAAAACCAGGTTGAGTAAAAACAGCAAAAGGGTTACCTTCAAGTCAATTATTTCTATATGCCAACACTCACGCACACCCTCTCTATTGAACGCATCGCGCAATCGCGCCTCAGCGAAGTAGATTTCAATAACCTTGAATTCGGAAAATACATTGCCGACCATATGGTGGTGGCCGACTATAGCAACGGCCGCTGGCAGGAGCCGAAGGTGCTGCCGTTTGGCGATCTGAAATTTTCTCCCGCCATGCTGGCGCTGCATTATGGGCAATCTGTGTTCGAGGGAATGAAGGCCTTCCGCATGCACGATGGGCGCATCAATATCTTCCGGCCGCACCGCCACCACCAGCGCCTCAACAAGTCGCTCGACCGCATGTGCATGCCGGCCATCTCCGAACAGCACTTTATACAATCGCTACACACGTTGATCGACCTGGATCGCAACTGGGTACCCATGGCAGAGGGTGCCTCACTTTACATCCGTCCGTTGGTGTTTGCCTCCGAGGCACGATTGGGTGTAAAGGTAGCCGATCAATACAAGTTCATTGTGATGAACTCGCCCGTGGGTGCCTACCTCAACAAACCCTTCCGGTTGAAAGTCGAAGATCACTACGTGCGCACGGCAGAAGGTGGCCCCGGCTTTGCCAAATGTGCAGGCAACTATGGCGGGGCGTTCTATCCCAGCCAGATTGCCCGCCAGCAAGGCTTCGACCAGATATTGTGGACAGACCACAAAGAGCACCAATACATAGACGAAGTGGGAATGATGAATGTGATGTTCGTGATCAATGGCAAACTCATTACTCCGCAGCTCACCACAGCCATTTTGGATGGCGTAACGCGCGACTCTATTCTGAAGCTGGCCACCGACATGGGCATGCCGGTGGAAGAAAGGCGCGTGAGTCTGCAGGAGGTAGAAGAAGGCTTCAAGAGTGGCACCCTGACGGAAGCATTCGGAGCCGGTACCGCAGCCGTGGTGGCGCCCATTGAGGTAATACACCTGAAGGGTGTGGACTATAAGATCGCGCTCCCCAATGAAGGCAGCTTCCAGAACCGGGTAAAAAAGAGGCTGAATGACCTGCGCCTCGGCCTGGTACCCGATACATACGGCTGGAATTACATTGTCGACTAATACGTCCGCGTGAAGGCTATTTTGTTCAAAGGCAAGGACCAACCGTTGGTCCTTCAGGAGATGGATGCGCCCAGGCCGGCCAAAGACCACGTGCTGATACGGCTGCAGGCTGCGGCATTGAACCACCGCGATGTGTGGATCAGGCGGGAGCAAACACTCAGCACCGACAAGGGCATCGTGTTGGGCTCTGACGGCAGTGGCGTGATTGCAGCGGTAGGCGAAGAAGGAGATGTTTCTTCCGTAGGGCGCGTAGTGGTCATCAATCCCAGCCATGATTGGGGCAACAATCCTCTTGTGCAGGGCGATGCATTTAAAATACTCGGGTTCCCGGATCATGGCACGTTTGCCGAATACATCATCATTCACAAAAAATATGTGCACGACAAGCCCGCGCATTTAACGCTGGAAGAAGCGGCAGCGGCTCCGTTGTCGGGCCTTACTGCTTACCGGGCGTTGTTCACCAAAGCGCGGCTGCGGCCGGGAGAGAAAGTGTTGATTACTGGCATTGGCGGGGGTGCAGCCCTGTGGGCCTTTCAATTGGCGCTGGCCTTTCAGGCAAAGGTATATGTTACCTCCTCGTCCGCAGAAAAAATTGCCCGTGCCTTGCAGATGGGCGCGGTGGAGGGATTCAATTACCGCGAAGCCGACTGGACGGAAAAAGCAAAGCGTGCCACGCGCGGCTTTGATGTGATCATCGATAGTGCCGGAGGTGCCGGATTCACTTCGTTGCTGGATGTAGCGGCCCCGGGAGCCCGGGTAGTGATATTCGGACGCACAGCAGGTGCCATACCCGATCTGGCGCCCCGCCAGATTTTCTGGAAGCAACTGTCGGTAATGGGTTCCACCATGGGTACCCGCGATGAGTTTTTGTCGTTGTTGGATTTTATTGAAAAGAGACAGGTGAAACCGGTGGTAGATGCTGTGTTGCCGTTGGCTGATACTGAACAGGCCATGGAAAGAATGGAGCGGGGCGATCAGTTTGGAAAGATTGTATTGAAGATACCCGAATAGTTCTGAAAGGTTGGAGGCAGCAAGCATACCCGGATTCTGCCTGGGATTTGTGATTCTGAGTAATGGATGAAATGGATTTCAAATCCAACCGATCTGTCGGTCGACATAACAAATGTTTCAGACAGGAAAGTGATAGTACCCATGAATTCAAATTTCTGAAAATGATCGAGTACCGCATTAATACACCCATCACTGTCGATCAGTTTGCAGACGTGCTGTTGCGTTCCACGTTGGCCGAAAGAAGACCCGTGCACGACCATCAGCGCATGGAGCAGATGCTGGCGCATGGAAATTTGCTGGTTACGGCCTGGCACGAAACCAAACTGGTAGGCGTATCGCGCGCCCTGACCGACTATGCGTTTTGCTGCTACCTGTCAGATCTGGCTGTGGATGTAGCCTATCAAAAGCAGGGAATAGGCAAAGAGTTGATCCGACTTACCAAACAACACGCTGGCGAAAAGACTTCGCTCATTTTGCTGGCGGCACCTGCCGCAGCCAACTACTATCCGAAAATTGGTATGCAACGCTTTACCGATTGTTTTGTGATCCGCACACGCTAAAAATGTAACACCACATCATGCAAATACAAACATTCATCGTAGACGCATTTTCTCATGAACCTTTCAAAGGCAATCCTGCCGGTGTTTGCCTTTTAAACACACCACTATCGGAGGCAAGCATGCAACAGATTGCCGCTGAGCTAAGGCATTCCGAAACGGCATTCATTCAATTGCAGCACAACGCAGCGGGTCAATGGCCCATCCGTTATTTCACACCCGCTACCGAGGTGGAATTTTGTGGACATGCTACATTGGCTTCAGCCAAAGTGATCATTGAAAAACTGCAAAAGCCGGAAGTTAAATTTCTCACGCGTTTCAATCTGGCATTGTCGGCCCGGCCCGTGGCGGCTGGTGTGCAGATGGTTTTTCCGCTCTATGACAATGTGCCCTTTCAGGTGAAGCCCGAAACATGGGCGGCACTGGGCATATATGCCGTTGCCAATGTTCGTTTTAACAAAGAGTTGGATATGTTGTTGGTGGAAGTAGCAGACAAAGCTACGTTGCAACGTATCCAGCCCGATTTCAAAAGACTGAAGCAGTCGGATGATCGCATCAAAGAGTTGGCCGTTACTACCCGTTCGCTTGATCCGGAATACGATTTCTATTCACGCTGCTTCTGTCCATGGCTGGGCATTGACGAAGACCCGGTAACGGGCGCCATTCACACCGTGTTGGCAAAATATTGGGGCGACCAGCTCGGCAAACAACAGATGAAAGCCTATCAGTTGTCTGAGCGGGGCGGTTATCTCCATCTCACCATTCAACCAGATGCCCTGGAAGTTACCAGTAACGCACACATTATTCTGGAAGGACAGATTAACCTGTAAGGCATGAAACAGTTTCCGATTACCGACAAAACCAGCATCACCCGGTTACCCAAACGTGGCGACTACAGCGCAGAAACAATTTATGCCATTCTCGATGAGGCACTGTTTCTAACCGTAGCCTACCAGATCGATGGTCAGCCATATCAAATTCCCACAGGGTTTTGCCGAATAGACAATACCGTTTACATACATGGTTCGGTGGGTAGTTTTTATATGCGCGAAATTGCCAAGGGCGTACCTGTGTGTTTGTCGGTAATGTTGGTAGACGGCATGGTGTTGGCCCGCAGTGCGTTTCATCATTCGGTCAACTACCGCTCGGTCGTAGCTTTTTCGAAAGGCCGAAAGGTGGAAGATAAAGAAGAACTGTATCAAAGCCTGGAGATATTTACTAATAAGATGTGCCCCGGCCGGTGGAACGATGTACGGCAGCCGAATGAAGGCGAGTGGAAAGCTACGATGGTGCTGGCCTTCGAGTTGGAAGAAGCCTCCGCCAAAGTGCGCACGGGGCCACCAAAAGATGACGAAGAAGACTACGCATTGGATGTGTGGGCGGGCGTACAACCGATGAGGTTGGTGCGCCTACCGGTACAACCCGACCCTGACCTGAAGGCAGGTGTACCTGTGCCTGCGTATCTTCGAGATTAATTGCGAGCCATGAACAGCCGCCAGTTGGAACAATTCTGCCTCTCATTGCCGGGCACTGCACAAGATGTGAAGTGGGGTAATGACTTGTGTTATGTGGTGGCGGAAAAGATGTACTGTGTTACTTCGCTGGAAGAGCCGTTCAGCGTATTGTTGAAAGTGCTGAAGGAAGAAATGGACGAACTGACCGAACGTGAAGGCATTGTGCCAGCGCCTTACCTGGTGCGCAACCACTGGATAATGATTGAAAACGCCAGGGCTTTCAATGGCGATGAGTGGAGGCACTACGTCAAGCAATCTTACGAGCTGGTAGTAGCAAAACTGCCTAAAAAGGTGCGAGAGAATCTGACATGAACATGAAAATAGAACACCTGGCCATTTGGGTTAAGGATATCGAAAAGCAGAAGTCGTTTTACGAAAAATACTTTTCGGCTACTGCCGGAGAAAAATATGTTAACCCGAAGAAGAACTTCCAGTCGTACTTTCTTCGCTTTCAAGAAGGCGCCCGACTGGAACTGATGCACCGCCCGGAAATACCGACCAATGCCAACGATGTGCACCAACAGTACATCGGGCTCATTCACTTTGCGGTGTCGGTGGGGAGCAAAGAAGCGGTAGACCAACTGACCGGGCGGCTGCGCGCGGATGGCTTTTCCGTTTTGGACGGCCCGCGCACCACAGGCGATGGCTACTACGAAAGCCTGGTACTCGACCCGGAGGGAAATCGCATTGAAATAACCATTTGAGCCTTCAATACATTTTGAAAAGGGAAGATATAATCGCCTATTGAGGGATTTTTTTCGGTTTTGTCCTTAATGCGCAGGCTCAAACCCTGACAATGAAAATCGATCCTTAGATATTTTTGTAAGCAGGTGTAAACCACGATTTTCATTCGTCAGCCCGGGGTTGAACCAAAAAACCAACTTTCCGGTTATCTTTGCAGATTAATTACCTGAAAAAGAAGCGAACATGGGAAGACCTCCTATTTTACCCAAAAAGAAAAAAGACGGTTTTTGGCTCGAAATACGTAATAAGGGCGCCAGCAGCGGCATCGTCATCATCCGCGATTCGCACGAGGCTATGATGCAGGCGGTTCGTCAGTACCAGAATACCAAAGACGTCATCATCCTGGGCGAGCACAAAGACGGCAAAAAAGTAGATTCCGGATCCTCGTCTTCCAAGAAAAAATCCAAATCGGCCGCTTAAAACGGCAGGTCGTCTGAGGCAGTATCGGGGGTGAAAGGCTCATCGCCCACAGGGTCAGCACCCTCTTGCATGGCTCTGCCTGCATCTTTGGCCACCTTCCAGGCACGCGCCTCGGTATACCAGCGCCCGTTATATTCACGACTTTCCAAATCTACCGACACCGTCACCACATCGCCCGTTTGAATGGCAAACTGATCGATCTTATCGCCCCATACCGAAAGGCATACTTTCTTGGGGTACTGCCCCGGGGTCTCCAAAATAAATTCCTGTTTGCGCCAGGTTCCTTTTTTGCCCTGGCCGGTTTGTGGCGCCAGCAACTGAACCACTTTTCCTTTTAGTTCCATACTCATGGCGCAATCTACTTACTTTTCGCGGATGCGTTTAAAAAAAATATCTACCAACTCTTTGCATTTGGCTTTCTTTACGCCACGCACCACTTGTGTTTTGGGATGCAACAAAGGCGAGGCCACCAGGCTGTAACCACGTTGCACATCGTCTGCCCCGTACACCACCTTCTGTAGTTGTACCCAATGCAGGGCCCCGGCACACATTACACAAGGTTCCAGGGTTACATACAGCGTGCATTCATTCAGGTATTTGGAACCGAGGTGATGTTCTGCGGCCGTGATGGCCAGCATCTCTGCGTGGGCCGTGGCATCTGTAAGCTGTTCGGTTTGATTGTGGCTGCGGGCGATGATGCGGTTCTGGCAGACCACCACTGCGCCTACGGGTACCTCGCCCAGGTCCAGCGCCTTATGCGCCTCTTTCAGGGCTTCACGCATAAAATATTCGTCAGTGAAGATTTCCAAGAACTGGGGATTACTAGTTTCAGGTTGCAAGTTAGCCGTTTCAACAAACATGCAACTCGCAACCTATAAGCTCAGAATCATTTCACCCGCACGGTCTTCATCATCTCCCGCGCTGTCTCCTGCCATTCGGGGCGCAGCGCCCGTGGGCAGCTAAAGGTAAAAACCAATGTGCGGCCGGGTTCTACCAGGTATTGAATGTAAGTGTACTTCAGAATCGGCTCGGTACCTCCTTCCAACCTGCGGTTGGCATTCACGCGCGACTCAAACTCGAAAAAGATAAAACGCTTCTTATGAAGTTCATTCAGCCCTTCGTCAATCACGTCCACCTTGTCGTATAGATTGAAGAGCGCGGCTTTGAAAAACTGCCGGGCAATGTCCTCATCGCCACCGCGCCATTGTGTGGCCGAAATATTTACGCTGAAATCCACCACGCGATCCTGGCTCGTAAAGGCCCCCAGCGGTGCGCGCACAGACGGAAAACGCTGCGAGATGTCTTCGGGCGTCATCGGGTACAGCGTGGGCGGCAGCGCCACCGTGATGTTATCTCCAATTTTGGTTTTTACAAGTTTATCGGGTGCAGAGGCGGAAAGCCCCGCGGCCAGCACAAACAGAATCACTACCCGCATCATCTTCATGCAAACGATTAAGCCACACATTAATTTTAGCTGCATCCCCGAAAAGGGTGGAAATCCTGGAAAACCCCTTTAAATTCGCGGCTGCTTTGGCAACTACTGCTCTTTAGCACCACAAAATTAAGGCAAATTTCTATGCTACGAACCCACACTTGCGGAGAACTTCGACTGACTGACGTAAACAAGGCCGTAACCCTTACCGGCTGGGTGCAGCGCACACGCGACAAGGGCGCATTGATCTGGATAGACCTGCGCGACCGCTACGGCATTACGCAACTGATGCTGGAAGAAGGTAAAACCGATGCCAAGGCAGTGGAAGTGGCGCGCCAGTTGGGTCGCGAATTTGTGATTGCCGCCCAGGGTGTGGTGGTAGAACGCCTCTCGAAAAACGACAAGATGCCTACGGGCGACATAGAGATAAAAGTTACCTCGCTCACCATTCTGAACCCCAGCAAGGTGCCGCCTTTTACCATTGAAGACGAGACCGATGGTGGTGATGACCTGCGGATGAAATACCGCTACCTGGACCTGCGCAGAAACGTGGTGCGCGAAAGTCTGCAACTGCGGCATAAAATGGCGCAACAGACACGCGCGTACCTGGACAGCCTGAATTTTATTGAGGTGGAAACACCCGTGCTCATCAAGTCCACGCCCGAAGGGGCCCGCGACTTCGTGGTGCCCTCGCGCATCCACCACGGTGAGTTTTATGCTTTGCCGCAATCGCCTCAAACGTTCAAGCAGTTACTCATGGTGTCGGGCTTCGACCGCTACTACCAGATTGTAAAATGCTTCCGCGATGAAGACCTGCGTGCCGACCGCCAGCCGGAGTTTACACAGATAGACTGCGAGATGGCGTTCATCACCCAGGAAGATATTCTCTCCACGTTCGAAGGGCTGGTTCGCCACCTCTTCAAAACAGTGAAAGGGATTGATATGCCCAGCGTACCACACATGAGTTATGCCGATGCCATGAAGTATTACGGCTCCGACAAACCCGACACGCGCTTCGAAATGAAATTTGCCGAGCTGAATGACGTGGCCAAGGGCAAAGGCTTCCAGGTGTTTGATGAGGCCGAGTTGGTGGTAGGTATTTGTGCCAAAGGTTGCGCTGCCTACACACGCAAACAAATTGACGAGCTGACGGAGTTTGTGAAGCGGCCACAGATAGGGGCCAAAGGATTGGTGTGGGTGAAGTACGAAAGCAACGGCACCTTCAAATCATCGGTGGATAAATTTTTCGATACCTCTGAACTGAACCGCTGGGCCGATAAGTTCAATGCCGACCCGGGCGACCTGCTGTTGATACTGGCCGGAGAAAAAGACAAAACCCGCAAAGCGTTGGGCGAGCTTCGCCTGCATGTGGGCAGCCAGCTTGGCTTACGCGATAAGAACAAATTCTCTGCGCTTTGGGTCATTGATTTTCCGCTGCTGGAATGGAACGAAGAAACACAGCGTTACCATGCCATGCACCATCCGTTCACTTCGCCCAAGCGCGAAGACCTGCCGTTGCTGGAAACAGCACCTGGCGAGGTGCGCGCCAATGCCTACGATATGGTGATCAACGGCACCGAGGTAGGAGGGGGCTCCATCCGTATTCACGACCGGCCCACACAGTCGCTCATGTTTAGCAAACTCGGCTTCAGCGAAGAAGAAGCCAAGAAACAATTTGGCTTTCTGATGGACGCGTTTGAGTTTGGTGCGCCTCCGCACGGGGGTATCGCCTTCGGCTTCGACCGTCTTTGTTCGCTCTTTGGTGGTGCCGACTCCATCCGCGACTTCATTGCCTTCCCCAAGAACAATGCCGGCCGCGATGTGATGATCGATACACCTTCTACGATTTCAGACGAGCAGTTGAAAGAGCTGGCGTTGGTGGTGAAGGGTTAGTACACTATAAAGTGCCACAAAACCGAAAGGCCTGACGTTCACTTTGCGTCAGGCCTTTTTTTATCAGCCATACAGTGTGTTAATCCCTGCCTCTCTTCTTTACCTCCACTTTACCCGGGCTTACCCTCGATGGCGCGGGTGTGCTGCTTCGGGTGGGCTCATTGCGTTTCATCTGCACCGGGTCAGAGCGCTGTGAGGTTCTTTGCTCGTACACCGGTTTGTTTTCTCTTGGCATCGACACCTTTTTCTCCTGGGTGCGCACTTGCCCCCAGTTGGTGGGCTGGCGCTGCTCCACTTTTTGCGGTGTACTGTTGTAGGTTCTTCGCTCGGTTTCTACCCTGCCGCGCTGGGGCGTTTCGCGTTTGAACTCGGGCGAGCGACTGGGTTGCGAAGTTGTGCGGCTCCGCTCGCTGCGTTCGTTTACATACGATCTGGTGTTGGTACGCGAATTCTCGTTTGAATAACTGCGGCCCCTGCTGTCGTTATCCTCCTGGTAACTTCGGGTGCGGTAGCCCTCGCGTTGATCGCCCCGGTTGTCATCGTACCTGTCGCGGGTGCGGTCGTGTTCGCTGCGCGATGCACGGTAGCGGGTTATTTCCGGCTGGTGGCGGTTGTACACAATCACCGAAGTGGTGCGATAGGGCCTGTAAATGTGGTGCGCATAAACAATGCGTGGCGAGTAGCACACCGCATAGTAAGGGCGGTAAGGGCGCCACCACGGATCGTAGATGTAATAGGCCACCGGCCTCCACGGGCGCCACCACACCGGCCGCACATACCAACCCCAGGGCGACACATAACCTGCATAATAAGGCCCATAAACGTATTGCACCGAAGGCCACGTCCACACATTCACCACCGTGCGTGTAGTGGTAGTGCCCGCCATCACGCGCACTTCTTCGGTTGGTTCAATAATGGTTTCCACACCGTAGATGTCTTCATCTCCGGTAATCTGAAGTATCGCCTTTCCATCTGCCAGCTTCTCCAATGAAATCACAGCCACATCCTGACTTTCGGTGGCCGAAATCACAGCCTGCAAAATGAAGGCATGCACGTTGCCTTCCTGCCGGTCGATTACGCGTATGTAATCAATATCGCCATCGCCATTCAGGTCGAGGTTGTTTACGCGCGAATCTGGCAGGTTGAGCAGCCTTTCAAAATCGTCTGGTGAAGAAGACTTCTTAAACAATTCCAAAGCACCCTCTAAGGAAAAATGATCGCCCGGCACGCTGGCCTGGTCGGTTTGGGCAAAGGCCACGGTTGCCATGGCCAGAACAAGCATCAACAAACCCCTTTTCGCACCGCTTTTTTTCATAACCTTTTTGTTTTGGTTCTAACCCTGTTAACGCAACAGGCGCGGTGAATGAAGGTATGTGGCACAACTACCCTAAATGCCACCCCGGGAAACCCCTGAAAAAGCAGTTTTTGAAAAAAGCAGTGGTACTTCGGCCTTAATTCAGCAGGTCGGTGGTTTCTTTGGCGTCAATCACAATATCGTCTTCCCCTTCGCCATCGAAAGGGTTTTCGAGGTGATCCTGGATATTGTCGAGGCTTACCAAAATAAAGCTGTAGAGAATGGGCATTACATACTCCAGGTGTGCGGAGTAGTCATGGAAAGAACTGGCAAAGTAAGGGCCATAAATAATTGGGAAGATGTAGATAAACACTTTGCTGTAGGCCCGCAAGGTAATGGGGGTGCGGTAGGCGTGTATGATCTTCATATTGTCGAAAGCGATGATCATTTTGCTGATGTACTGGTTCATGCGTGAGGCCTCGCTGCTTTGCAGGCCATAGTTGCGCAGGTCGAGCACCAGCCTGGATAGCTGGGAAAATTTATGATACATGTTTTTTTCATTTTCCACCCAATGACCTTCCGCCCGGGTTTTGAACATGTCGCGCATCATGGAGAGCATCTCGAAGATAACTTTCTTCATCTCTGCCGATATCTGGCTATTGTTGTCGTTCACCCAATCGCGCGAAGCGTAATACATGGCAATGGCATGGCCTTTGAAATCGGCCAGGCGCTGCAGAGCGGTTTCTCTTCGGTTGTAAGCAGAGCTGATGGAAAAGACGACCGGGAATACAATGGCCACACCCACCAGCATATCGGGAAACTTGGCCGTAAAGCCATAGTGAAAACAGAAGTACGTGCTGATGACCGAGAGGGCGGTGATGATGAATGTCTTGTAGTTAATAATGAGCGAAAAGCTCTTGAAGATGCGGAGCATAGCAGGAAATTGGCCTGCTAAATTTTGCAAATGCAGCCATATTACCAAATTGTTAAGCCATTACTCTGCTTCTTTTCTGTATCGGCTTAGCCGGTCTTCTTGTCTTTCGGCTTGCTTGCGCACCAGCCTGCTGAACCAGCTGGCGGGGAGCCACCTGCGCAGGCGCATCCAGCGCGCGGCATCGGTTCCCGATACATACCGGAGCCGACTGCTGCCATCAGTGGCGGCACGGTAAATGGTGTTGGCAACCTGCTCGGGGCCGGGGGCAAATGCACCCAACTGCTGCAGGTTGGGCATGCAAAGGTTAACGTATGCCGCGTAGTCGGTCAGTGTTTTGTTTTCTATGTAGGCCTGCGAGCGCCCGAAAAAATCGGTTTGCGTGGCACCGGGCTCCACCAGCTTCACACCGATGCCCAAGGGCTTCAGTTCGTAATGCAGGCTTTCGGAAAAACCTTCTAAGGCCCATTTGCTGCCATGATACAAACTTTGCAAGGGCCAGGCCATGCGCCCGCCAACAGCGGCCACATTGATGAACAAACCGCTTTTTTTCTCGCGAAAGTGTGGCAACACCGTGCGGATCACGTGCATGGTGCCAAACACGTTTACGTTGAATTGTTTTTGAATTTGCTGAGGTGTGGCGGCTTCGAACGGCCCCACCGCCCCAAAGCCCGCATTGTTCACCACTACATCTATGCGCTTCCACCTGGCGATGATTTCTTTCACGGCCGCCTCAATGGAAGTCTCGTCTTCCACATCCAACCGATGGCACCATACGCGCTCCAGTTGAGTCAGTTCTTTTTCCGCTTCCGGATGGCGCATGGTAGCGGCCACCTGCCAACCCATGGCTTGAAAATATTCCACCGTAGCGCGTCCTATGCCTGTGGAGGAGCCCGTAATCAATACTGTATTCATGAAAGCAAGAAACGAAAAGCAGGGTAGTTTGGATGACCAGGCAAAAAAAAAGAGCCCCCGAAGGGGCCCTTTTTCCGCAGTTAACAATTTATCCAAATTGTTTTACTCTTCCAGCACTTCTACCTCCACGCGCACATTGCGCCTGGCGTGCACGCTGTGTTTATCGTGCAGCATGCGGCCACCGCCCCAAGCCTTTACTTCTACCCGGTCGCCACTGATGCCCTGGGCCAGCAGCCAATCGCGAATGGTTTCTGCGCGTGCACCAGAAAGTTCTTTGGCAGAGCCAAATCCTTTCTTTACATCAGGCGTAAGTGCAAAAAAATCGTTGGATGGACCCCGGGTGATGATGGGACCGGAAGCATTGCCGTTAGTGTGGCCATGCAACTTAATTTTGTAGTTGGGATTTTCTTGCATTAACTCGAGCAGGCTATTCAATTCGCTTTTCGACTCCGGCATCATAACGGCTGCATCGTTGTAGAAATAAACATTGTAAAGCACGGAGATGTCGCCTTTGTGCAGGCGCACCAGGTCGAACTTCACGAGGTAGAAATTGCCCACCAGATCTACGAACGGTTGCAGGGTGTCTGACTCGGTGTTTTTGTAATGTATCTGGTGCTGCACCTTGCGGTAGCCAAAGGCGTTGCAGATCAAGGTCAATTCACCCGAAGTAGATTTGGGATCAGGCAGGGTGAGGTAACTGTTGCCCTTTACTTTTGTGATGGGTCGTGCACGTTCGGTGTCGATCACCTCAATTTCGCCATCTACCACTTTGTGGTTGCGTGCATTGAACAAACTGAGGAAGATCGGTGTGTTGGCCAATGTTTGCGGAACAATTACAGGGTCGGCCGCGGGGTTGTCGATCGCCTCTGTTATTATGTTTTCGGCATTGGATGCCACCAACGTGGTGGGGTCTGGCGCTTCCACTACTGCTTCTGCCTTCGGCTGCTCCATCATTTCTTTGGGGATGGCCACATACACGGTCGCGTCCGGCTTGCGTTGCTCCTGGGGCGCCTTTTGGGCGGCCGATACTAAAGGCGCGGATACCTGTTTTTCTTCCACGGCACTGCCGTTACCTCTCATCACCCGCACCCAGGCATCACGGTAAGTGCCTGCGGCACGCACTTTCTCCATTTCGCTGAGCGACTCCTGAAAGTCGGCATAGCGCCTGAGAAACACGTAGCAGTAGTTACGGTGCGGGTCAAGTCCTACCTCGGCCGTTTGGCCGGATGCCGATGCTTGACGGGCAAATTTTTCGGCCAGCGCTGCCTGTGCAGGACGGTAGGCGCTTACCACTATATAGTAGCCATCGGGCAATTCCTGCAGGGTTTGATCTTGCGATAGGGCAGGTAATGAGAGGGAAAAAGTGAAGATTAAGAGCCAACATGAAGCCTTCATGTATGTAAGGTTTTCGGGTTTAGTTAGGCGATATTAAAAGAAAAAAGTCTGTTTTTCAAACAATTGCCCCATAAAACATAAAAATACTCCCTATTACCTTATGTATGTTTTAAGCATTTCTTTTAAAAAACCGTAACCATAGCCGGCTAATTGAACCAGTGCGGAAGGCAGTGCCAGCCACGCCACCCGAAAAGATTTGCATAACCAAAGAGCCGAAATAAAAATGGCGAGAAAGTAGCAGCCGAATAGCAGCAAGCCTACCCGTGCGAGTAATGGCCAAACCAGCGTGCTGAGCAGCACAACTGCCAGGCCCACGACAAAAAATGCCGGAAACCAATGGGTTAACTTCACTTCGCCCGGATGGGCCCGGCCCACCAGCACCCGGCCCTTGCCAAAGTTGGAGACTTGCTGGAAAAACTGTTTCAGCGTTGCCCTGCGCTTATGAAAAACGTAGGCATCTGGAATTAAGCCCACCCTGAATCCCAGTTTCTTCATCCGAATACTGAGCTCAATATCTTCCGCGAAGCGATCGAAGTGGAAGCCGCCTGTTTTTTGGTACACGGCACGACTGATGCCCATGTTAAAGCTGCGTGGCTGAAAAGACCCCACGCTTTTTTTTCCCCCACGTATACCACCTGTTGTTAGCAAGGCCGACATAGTGAAACCCATGGCCTGTTGCAGGGCGGTGAAGTCTGGGTGTCCGCGGTCGGGGCCTCCCCAGGCATCTAACGGCTCGTTTTGCAAGTGCGCGTGCACGGTTGCGAAGTAGTGTGGAGGAATGACGCAATCGCTATCGAAAACAACCAGGTAATCTCCTTTGGCTTTTTCGAAACCGAAATTGCGACTGGGTCCAGGCCCTGAATTGGGTTTAAAGAAATACTGAATGTTCAATTTGGGTGCATACTTTTCGAACACTGCTTTGGAAGTGTGGGTAGATCCATCTTCTATCAACAGCACTTCGAATTGCCGGTAAGTCTGAAGCGTGAGACTGTGCAACAGTTCTTCCACCTCTTGCGGGCGGTTGTAAACAGGAACGATAACAGAGAAGAAAGGAAGATACATGCCCGGCAAAAGTAGGTAATTTCACGAGGCATTTTTCCGCTTCGTCACTCAGGGGTTGCTCGTGTCTACAAATCTCTGTCATCGTATTCAATGCGCAGTATATCTGCCAGTCTCTTTTAGACAGCTTCTTCTGCCCGACTAAAAGTTAAGAACCAAACCCAGGCTGGGTAATACCGAGCCTGTTTCGTTGGTGTTAACCAGTACCAGCGAACGCGGATTGATCACGTTACCCTGGTCATCGCGGTTGAGCCCGTAGGAAGGTTCGGAGGGTTGGGCCGCTGCCAGTAAATTTTGAATATCGATGTATGCATCCAGGCTGAACTTTTTGAAGTTCCATTTTTTATCTATCCGCATATCGAGTTGATTGAAGGCCGTTAACCGCTCTTCGCCCAGCCGGTTGAAGTCTTTAATTACAGCCGGGTAGTTGGCCAACGTGGCGGCCTCATCTACCGGTGCGTAGGGTGTTCGCCCTAGGAAGCGGAAGCGCGTGCTGATTTCCCAGTTGCGCTTGAGTTTGTAACCTCCCGTTAATGACACCAACTGGCCGTTGTCCCACGTGGAGGCGATGAAGTTGGTGCGGTCGGCTCCGGTGAATTCACTTTTGTATAACGTTAGTGCAGCGATGGCATACAGCTTGCCATTGAACTTTTGTTGATACAAAAATTCGGCACCGTACGATCTGCCCAGCCCAATGCTGGCTACGGGCTCGTTACCCAACACTTCAAAGCCTCCGCCTTTGTTGGCCAGCGACACGTTTTCAGTAAGCGACACGGGGTAGTTGTCGTATCTTTTCAGAAAGCCTTCTACCGTAATGCGCGAAGATTCGGTGAGCAAATATTCCAAGCCTGTTACCAGATGATCGCTTTGGATGTAAGCAGCGCCTTTGTTCACAAAGGTGTTGCCCGCGTCTTGAAACCCGAGTATGGTGTAGGCGGGCAATTTGTAGTAGCGTCCGGCTGAGGCATTCCACGTCCACTTACCGGCAGCATCGAACTGGTAAGAAAGGGATGCCCGCGGGCTGAGGGTGCGATAGATTTCGTTACCGTTTTCTGTAAAGGTATTACCATCGGTACGCACACCTACCGATATGCCCAACCGGTTGCGCAAAAGTTTGGTAGAACCCTGCGCAAAAAATCCGTAGCGGATAAAATCCAGGTCGGTATTGTATTGAAAGTTGTTCACCAGGTTGTTTGTGGCATTGGTGTAGACGGCATACTGAAGCGAGGCACCCATCGAGGTTGTCCAGTTGCCCAGAAATTTGGTGAGCGCATAGCGCAACTTGGTCTCTTGTTCTTTGGAGTCGTTTTTGAAATACAGACCGGTTTGGTTGATATTATCGGTGTATTGCGAAAAGGTATTCAGCAAGGTGTTGGTGCTTACCGCTGTTTGCATGAACCCGGAGTTGTTTTTAAAACGTTTCTTCCAGCTAATACCCATGGTGTTGGTGCGCTGCTTGATAATGGGCACCTGATCTTGCACCGCCTGTTGTTCGGCATCGTATTCCTCCAGTTCATTTACTTTGAAGTCGTCAATAGAGCCAACACCCGTAAAATTGATTTCGTTGTAAGCATCAATCTGGTGGTTGACTTTGTATTGATAGTCCCAATAGTCGGGTAGTATGGGCAGCCCAATTACATCGAAAAGCAGTTGCAGGTACGAGCGCCTGGCCGAAACAATGAAGCTGGTATTGCTTTTCTCTTTTCCTCTTTTGAAGAGGGGACCTTCAAGCGTAAGTGCCGATTCGCTGGCGCCCACGCGAACGTTGGTTTGAAAATTCCGCTCGTTGCCTTTGCGCTGATCGAATTGCAACACACCCGACAGCACATTGTCGTATTGCGATCCAAACGAACTGGTGGTAAGGGTTACCCCTTCGAAGAAGGACACATTCAATAAGCCTACCGGGCCGCCCGCGCTTCCCTGGGTGGCAAAGTGGTTGATGTTGGGTATTTCGATGCCATCGAGGTAGTACACATTTTCACTCGGTGCCCCGCCCCGAATGATTACATCGTTGCGGAAGCCACCCACCGACCCCGAGATGCCGGGAAGCGATTGCACCACTTTGGCAATGTCGTTATTGCCACCCGGGTAGGCGGCCACTTCCTGTTGGCTCAACTTCTGAATGGAGAGCGGTGTTTCCTCGATTTTCGAAAACGGATTGGCCACCACTACCACATCTTGAAGTTGCTCGGCATTTTCAGTAAGCTGGAAGTTGATATCGATATTTCCTTCTGAACGGATCACCACATCGTAGCGGGTAAATGAATTGTAGCCCACGTAAGACGCACGGATGTTGTACGTTTTCGGGGGCACATTGGTAATGGTATAGTTGCCCGACACATCGGTGGTAGAACCCAGGTCTGTATCCAGTAGTAAAATGGTGGCTCCAATCAGGGGTTCTCCGGTCTTGGCATCGGTTACGGTGCCTGAAAATGCGCCATTTTGGGCAAAAACTGCATAGTTTAAGAGTGAGAGCAATAACAAGGCAATGAATTTGCTGTTCATACAATGAATGGTTTACGGCCTTTAAAACCATATTGCAACAAAGTTGTTTTAAATAATAACAAAATTGTTTTAATTGAGATGATGGATGAGGCTATCCGTCTTTTGCAGGAATACCAGACATTCGTAGGGCAGCGGGGCCAAACGGGCCTGGATGCGTTTGGCGAGTGGCTGAAGCAAAAGCATATGCCCGCCACGCAATACCAAACGGACGAGCCTGAGGTGAACGAGGCCGGGCTAGACGCAATGGTGGCCTACCTGCTGGGCGGACTGACCAGCTATACAGACGCGTGGGTGAAGCTCACCTTTCAGGAATTGCCGCTGATTTCCATCGTAGATTTTGCGATTTTGAAAGCAGTGGAATACCGTGTTCACCCCAGCAAGAAAGAAATAGCCGAAAGTGTGATTGCCGAGCGCACCACCTGCATGGAGTCGATCAAACGACTGATCAAAGAGGGCTTGCTGGCGGAGGCTGCCGACAAAGAGGACAAGCGATTGAAGCGTGTGAAGCTGACCAAAGCCGGTTTGCGAATGATTGAGATTCTGAATGCCAAAATGCGGGCACTGGGTACCCTGCTGATAGGCGACTTAACCGAGGCCGAGAAGAAGAGCCTGTTGCTGATGCTGAAAAAACTCAGTCATTTCCACGATACGCTTTACCGGAAGAAATCGCGCGAAGAAGTGAAACAGCAGTTTTCACTGTGACGATTTCTGCAAAGTCGCTTAGTTGCTGCGGCCGGGCAACTCAGGGTGTATCTACATGGGCATGAAGTAAAAATTACCCCATCGATTTCTTTGCCACAATAATCTTTTTCACCAAGTCAACCGGCAGTGGTTGGTGGTGCGGAAAATGCAGCGAGTCTTTGGTTTTGGGCGCACGGTAGGGTGCCAGCTCCGTTTCGAGAGAGGGAAGTTGGTAGACAGGATAGAAACCAATGTGTTTTTTGTAGGCTGCAAAATAAAGATGATGCCTACCCACTTTGTAGGCAGGCATCTGGTAACGGATGCTTTCTTCCGTGTCGGGCAGCAGTTCAAAAAACGTTTTCCGAAGCAGGTGCAGCCGTTCCTGAATA
Organism: uncultured Ohtaekwangia sp.; assembly: GCA_964429845.1. GTDB lineage: Bacteria > Bacteroidota > Bacteroidia > Cytophagales > Cyclobacteriaceae > ELB16-189. The sequence continues at coordinate 306,959 of CAYSCT010000001.1, read as the reverse complement.
GCGGGAGGAAACTTTGAGATGTATTGGTCTACTACTTTGGTCATTACTTACTGGCAATCAGTGGAAGGAATTTCTTTCGCTCTGCCACGTAATTCCAACTTAATATACCTGCAATGATCACGGCAATAGGCAGGCCGTTTACATATACAAACAGATGCGTAAGCACAATGCCCACCACAACCGGGGTGAGCACGAGCAACCCCAGCGCCCTGGTTTTCGGAATGAGGAGCATCAGACCTCCTATTATTTCAGCAGTCCCGATCAACGGCATCAACCACGCTATTTCAATCAGCGCGTTAAAATCATTCACCAAAGCGGTTGGCAGATCATCGGGTACTGGCATGTAGTTGAAAAACTTGTTCAGTCCCCCGTTGATGAATAGAAGACCTGTAATTACCGTAAGGGCTGTCTGTGTCTTTTTCATTATTTCCCTGGTTTTAATCTTTTTGCTGGAAGTTCAACATCCAATTGATACCATACTTGTCGGTAAAGCTTCCGAAGTAGGCACCCCAGAACATATCCTGCAGCGGCATGCTTACCGTACCCCCGGCCGACAAGGCTTTAAAAATGCGTTCCGTTTCCTGGCGCGAGGCGGGCTCAAGTTGAATGTGCATGTTGTTGCCTGCCGTTACGGTAAAGCCCATTTCTTTCGGTGCATCGGTTCCCATCAAAATATGCCCTCCCGGCAACGGTAACTCTACATGCAGCACCATATTTTTTACATTTTCTGCTATGGGTGGCTGGTTGGGAGCAGGTGGCAGTTCGCTAAACCGATGTATGCCGTTGACGAATTCCGTTTGAAAAACAGATTTATAAAAAAGGAATGCTTCTTCTGCGTTGCCCGGGAAATTAACATACGAGCATACCCGTGCCTGGTTGTTGGGCTTGTTCTGCTTGCGCAGGTAGAATTGGGCGCTGATGTATTGATCGAGGTTTTGCAGGCCCATGGTGAAGCCTTCTTTGAAGCCCATGCCGATGATTTGTTCCAGGTCTTCCAGCGTATCGAACTGAATGAGCACGTTTACCAAAGTGTCGGCTTGCTGGGCAGAGAATGTGTTTTGCCAGTGGCAACGCGCCTTCGTGTCGGCAATGCGGGCGTTCTCATCGCAAAAGGCATCTACACCCGAGAAGCTGTGTTCGGGCACAATGGTTTCATAATCAAAGAGGCACCAGTGCTTTTCGCCTTCGGGGCTCACCATGGCATAGTGCCAGCGACCGCCCTCGGCAAAGTTCAACGATTTGGTTTCGGCACGCCACGGCTTGGGTGCCCACCACAGGTCCAGAATTTCAGGGTCGGTCCATGCGGCCCATACAAGGTCAAGCGGTGCGTTGAACGAACGCTCTACCTTTATCTGTTTTTTCTTTTTGTCTACATCGAAGTTAAATAGAATGGCTTTGTTCATTTTTTCTTGGATTTAAGTTGATTCAGTACATTATCAAGTTGATCGAAGCGGGTTTCCCACAGTTGGCGGAATTGGGCCAGCCATTGATCGATTTCTTTCATTTTTTTTACCTCCAGTTGATAATAGATTTCGCGACCTTGCTGCTTTTGCTTCACCAGTTCGCACTCTGTAAGAATGCGCAGGTGCTTCGATACTGCCTGGCGCGAAACATCAAAATGTTCGGCAATGGCATTGGGGGTCATGGCTTGTAAGGCTACCAGGGCAATAATGGCCCTGCGCGTGGGGTCGGCTATGGCTTGAAAAACATCTCTTCGCATATTATCTGCAACCGTTTCGTTGCAAATATACATGCAACCAAACGGTTTCTCAAATCGAAAGAGGTTAGATTTTTTGAGAATATCTGTTTGGAGGAAAAAAACCGACAAAATTGCCCCATTTGAAAGAATCGCGTTCTTAGATTTGCGGCATGAGCACCAGACAATTGCGACCCACAAGGCCATTGGAACTCATCGCCTTTTTTAAAGTTGAATTGCGTACGCGTGAGGGAATAGCACATGTATTTCTGGCATATGACGCGTGGCAAGACAAACTTTTTAACCTGGGAGTGGAAAGAGATGCCAGCGAAGCCTCTGTACTTAAGAATATCTACTTACTACTGGAAGACCCAATGTTTGCCCACTATAACAATGAAGGTTACACGTTAATTATGGAAGATTTCCAGGAATTTGCTCCACGCATAGAGGCCGTTATCAAACCCTCCAATGGCAAAATGCTTTTCGATAAGAAATATCACAACGAACTCATTCACCCGGTTTTGAAGCACATGGCTTCGCACTTCCGCAAAATGTAGTTATTGCTGCGGCACCTCTTCCCTGCCATCGGGATATTTTGCGAACCTGCCTTTCTCGCGCGGGTGCACATGCTCATGCGTGGGCCACGGCCATCCACCGAACTCGGTCTGCTGGTATTCCAGATAAGCTTGTTGAATTTCTGCTTGCGAGTTCATGACGAACGGTCCGTATTGCGCCACAGGCTCGCCAATGGGTTTGCCCTGCAGCAGCAACAGCCGGCTCTCGGTAGCGCCATTTACCAACGTTACCGGTTGATCGGCCCGAAGCTCCAGTGCCTGGTGCGTGGAAAATTTTTCTTCGTTCAACTTCAATTCAGCCCCCTCATAAAAAAACAGCGACCGATTAACCCCGGCTGATGCCACTGGCAGTTGCCAGGTGGCGCCCGGTTGCATGGCCATCGTCCAGATGGCTACTTCGTTGGCCGGATCGGCAGCCCAGGAGTTAGGCGCAGGTGCCGGTGCTTTAACGGCACCGATTTGGCCTGCTATTATTTTTACATCCGTTTTTTTATGCTGATGGTCTGTATGGGTATAGGTGGGAATGGTGTGCGCCCACAACATGGCAAAGTGCGGTGCGGTCAGTTTTTTGGCACGGGGCAGGTTCAGCCAGATCTGAAAAAGTTCCAGCGGGTTGTCTCTGTCTTGGTGCACCAGAGGAAACATTTCGCAGTGCTGCACACCTTTGCCGGCCGTCATCCACTGCACATCGCCAAAACCAAACCGCCCCGCAGCACCCAGCGAATCCGAGTGGTCGATCAATCCCTTGGTGGCGATCGTAACGGTTTCAAACCCGCGGTGGGGGTGTGCCGGAAAACCCGGTACCTTTTCGCCATGGTACATGCGCCAGGGTTGGTTGGGCGCAAAATCTTGCCCGATGGCGCGACCAGCCAATGAAGTTGCAGGCCCCATCACCGCGTTGCCTTTGGGATAGAAATCTTCGTGGTGAACGCAGAAAAGAAATGGATCTTGTGTTTGCCAGGGGAAGCCCAGTGCTTTTACGGATTGAATGGCAGTCATTGGCTAAATCAGTTGGATTGAATACGGCAATTAAAACCACCAAACGGCCCAAAAAGTTTTTGCGGCCAATCGGGCGCTTTCTGCTGCCTACCTAGTTGAGAAAAATTTTTCCATGAGGAGACTGACATAAGTCATACCCAACCTGTCTAATTCTATTCAACTTGCACCTACTTATTTACAATGCCAGCCACACAAAACTTTACCAATCCACCCGACACCGCCCATGTGTTGCAGCGTTACCGCGTGGCGCAGCCACACCGGCTCATCTATAATTATGAGGAACTGAAAGAGTTGGGTGTGCAGCCCGAGTTTTTAATGAACCTGTTGGCCGTTTTTGAAGACACTTCTTCGTTCAACCCCGAAAATTTCAGGCAATACCCGTTACCTGTTATCATCGATTACCTGGAAAAGACACACGCCTATTACCTTCAGAAAAAACTTCCCGAGATAGAGCAGAGCATACATCTGTTACTGCAAGCTTATCCGCAGGCACATCCATTGTTGTTATTACTACATTCTTTTTACAAAGAATACAGTGCCCACCTGGCGCGCCACATTGAAGTGGAGGAACATGAGTTGATTCCCTACATCCTTTCCTTGCACAACCGGCAGCCGCTGCAACCTACCCTTACCGTGAGCCGCTTCATGAAAGAACACCACGATACGGAGAAAGACCTGGAAGATATTCGTCAAACTATTTTGCATTATTCGCCACCTCCAGGTAGCGAAACCATCTACAGGGTTTTGTTGTCGCAACTGGAGGTGCTGGAGCGTGATTTAGCTGTGCATGCTTTAATGGAAGATGAAGTGTTGTTGCCGCGGGCCCTGGCATTGGAGCAAAACAATGTCCTTTAAACCTAAGCGCCCATCCATCTTCTGAATTCAGGGGCAGTTTCTTTGCTCACATGAATTTCTTCTTTCATCTCAGGTTTTAGAAACACCAATATCTTGCCATTGTCGGGCCGGAAGCGCTCAATAGCTTTTTGGTGCACCAGGAATTTTCTGTTTACGCGAAAGAACACCTCGCCATCCAGTTCGGCTTCCAGCTCCCCTAAATTTTTATCCACAATCATCTGGCGCGCTCTGAAATCGCGAACAAAAACAATTTTGTGCTCGGTAAAGAAATAAGCAATGTCTTCATGGTTCAGTGCTACAAACTCTGTACCCTTACGGGCCACGATCCGACCACGACCGGTAGCGGCAGGTTGTTGTATTAGCTTGAGAATGTTACCCTGAAAAAAATGCTGCTCCAGCTTCTTTATTTTTTCGAGCGACCGCCTCAGCTTTTCTTCGGTAATGGGTTTCAACAGGTAGTCGATGGAGTTGAACTCAAAGCTCTCCATCATGTATTTATCGAAGGCCGTGGTGAAGATAACCGGAAAGCGCACCGGGTGCCTGCGGAATATTTCGAAGGAGTGATCATCCGACAATTGAATATCGACAAAGGCCAAGTCGGGTTCGCGGTGCAGTGCCAGCCAATCCAAGCTTTCTTTTACGCTGCCCAACTCGGCCAAAACCTCTGTGCTGCTGTCGATAGCCTGCAACATTGTTTTCAGTTTGGCACGTGCGGGCAATTCGTCTTCAATGATTAAAACTTTCATGCTGTTACGTTAACTGGTGATCGGAATCAGCGGAAGCTGTACAACAAAATGCGTTTCGTTGTGCGTGGCTGTTATTCCTTTGCCGGTTACTAATTTAAATCGCTCGTCCAGGTTTTTTAACCCGATGCGCGAGGAATGTGCCCGCGTTTTCCGTTCGCGCAACGAGTTGCGGATAATCAGTTGCCCTTCCTTTACATCTACATCAATTTCCATGGGCATGCGTTCACTTATTTCATTGTGCTTCACGGCATTTTCGAAGGCCACAAACACCGAAGTAGGCGGTATTAAAAATTCTTTGCCGGCCGTGCCGTTGAATTTTTTCCGGATGATGAGTGCCTGCCCGAAGCGGAGGTGCAGCAGGTCGGTATATTTGTGCGTGAAGTCCAGTTCATCGTCCAGCAATACCAACGTCTGGTCTTTCTGGCTGAGTATATACCGGTACACCTCGGCCAGGTTTTCGGTAAATGCCAATGCTTTCTGCGAATCGGCTTTGATTAAATAAGTAAGGGTGTTCAGTGAGTTGAACATAAAATGCGGATCGATCTGATTTTTTAGGGCTGATAATTCCGCCTCTGCTTTGGCCCGCTGCAACTCGGCATTTTTTACCTGTTCATTCTGCTGTTCTTTCACCATAAAAACCGTTTCGTACACGTGCGTTACAAACAGCACACAGATTACGTTTACCAGAGCCACAATCAGTATGGTGTTCCATTTCACTTCGCTGAAGCCCGCAAAGTTGTACCACATGCACAGCCATGCCACCGTGAGGGGCGTGGTGTAGAATATGTTGTTCATAAAAAGCAGCACCAGCTTTTCTATTGGCTTATCGAACCAGGTGAAGCGTTTGCGCGTGCGGAAGAGCAAGTAGCGGTTGCCTTGCCAGATAAGTGCGGCTAACAAAATAAAATATAAATAACCCAGCCAGTAGCGCACATCGGTGTAAGCAAGGTCGCCAAACAAGCCCGACACATTGGGAATGGCAATGCCAAAGAAAGGTATGCCTACCAAACGCATGGTGGTGTCGTTCAATTTTACTTCTTGCTGAATGGTTTGCTTTTGTTCCGCTTCGGCCACGGTTTCTTCCGGTTCGGTTACTGCCTGCAATTTCGTGTTTTTAAAGTTCGCAATTTCAAGTCTGCAAATCACCTAAAAATGAAAAACATTCTAATCATGACCACTCTTGCTTTCTTATCGATGGTAGCCAATGGGCAACCCCCCCAACACTTCAAGGCAGAAAGAATTGAGCGTACCGCTTCTTTTGTTGTGAAGGCACCGATAGAAAAAGTCTTTCCGCTATTTGGCCCTATTCGTGAGATGGAATGGGCTACAGGCTGGGAACCAAAAGTTGTGTATAGTACCGACCCTTACGTGGAAGAACACATGGTGTTTCAATCGCAACCACGGTTCGATGATGAGCCTCCTTATATCTGGCTGATCACGCAATATCAACCGACATCTCATTTTGTTGAATACACGGTTTCCACCAACGAGCGTGTGTGGTTTATTTCTGTGAAGTGCGTGCCCGATGGCAGCAATACCAACGTAACGGTACGCTACCGCTTTACCGGGCTCACCGCCCGAGGCAACGAACTAAACCGCCAGGCACTGGCGCAAATGTATGCCAACAATTTGAAGGACTGGGAAGACGAAATCAATCAATACTTAAAGAACCAATGAAACCCATGAAAGCTAACACATTATTTTTTTTAAACGTTGGTTTGCTTTTTTGCGGGTTCACCCACGCGCAGTCGATTGAGCCCGAACGGTCATTAAGTCTCTCTATAGAAATTAACGCGCCAGTAGACAGCGTGTGGTCAAGGTGGAGTTCTGCTGCGGGCTTGCAAAAATTTTTTGCACCGGTTGTGCACTTCGAGCCTGGCACCCTGGGCCTGATGGAGGTTCACTTTTCACCCGATGCGCCTGCGGGCCAACGCGGCTCGGAAAACAATCGCATACTGGCCATGCAGGAAAAACAAATGCTCAGCTTCACATGGGATGCGCCTCCCATCTTCCCGGAGATACGCAAACAGCGCACGGTAGTGGTGCTTCGTTTTTTTGAAACCATGCCGGGCAAAACGCTGGTGGTATTCAGGCAGATGGGTTGGGGCACTGGTGCCGATTGGGAGGCCGTTTTTAATTACTTCCTCCCAGCCTGGCGAGACCGCGTGCTGCCTTACCTGAAATACAGCCTCGAAGTAAAGCCCATCGACTGGAAAAATTTTCCTGCCAGTGCACCTGTTGGATTGTCACCGGCCAATCTATTGAAGAACTGATTAACTTTATCATAAACCTAAACCTACTCACATGGATGTTCAACTTAACTACCTTGCCATTTTGGTGGCGGCACTTTCTACCTTTCTCATTGGGGGACTTTGGTACTCACCCGCGGTTTTCGGCAAAGCGTGGATGCGCGAAAATGGATTCAAAGAAGAAGACCTCAAGAACTCGAACATGGTGAAGATTTTCGGAGGTGCTTTTGTGCTGGCACTTATTTCGGCCGTGAACCTGGCCATGTTCATGGGCCCCGAAAACGACCCCACCATGGGTGCCTTGTGGGGTTTTTTGGCCGGTGCCGGTTGGGTGGCCACTTTCGTGGGAACGCATTACCTCTTCGAAAGGAAATCCTTTACCTTGTTTCTAATCAATGCCGGTTACAGTATTGTCGCGCTCACCATTATGGGGGTAATCCTGGCCGCCTGGAAATAGATTTGTCCTTAACTTAGGTGTGCTGTCGGAGTCAATTTCTTACCTCGGCAGCGCCTCATACCAAAAAAAATCACATGCGCCTCTTTTCAATATTCATCTTATGCTGTGCATTCTTTGCTTGCCAGAGGAACGAGAAGAAAACAGAAGATCTGTCGGCTCTGAGGATAGCTTACAATGTTTACTACGACACAGCATCCGATGATTATGAAATATTTGTAATGAAGGCAGATGGAAGCGGGCAGAAAAACATCTCCAACTCCAGCGGTGTGGACTGGGTATATTATGCTTACAAGGACAAACTGTATTTTTTATCCGACCGCGACACCACGCACCGCGTGTATTTTCTCTACGAAATGGATGCCGATGGCAACAACGTACGCAAGGTCAGCAACCTGCGCTTGGAGGATTCCTGGATGAGCAGCCGAAACGATGGAAAAGAGATGGTGGTGTCGGGGCGGGTAGGCAAGGAGGTACGTTACCAGCTTTTTTTGCTCGACATCACGTCTGGCGATTTCAGCCAACTAACTACTGATACAACGGCTTCCTTTGCAGACCCCTGCTTTTCGCCCGATGGTAAACAGATCATTTTCCGCCACCGAACCAATCGAAGGAATTTTGTAAACGAGAAGGCCGAATTGTGGATAATGAATGCGGATGGAACCGACAAGAAGCAACTCACCCATTATCCAGAGGACGATACCACTGCCGAATGGCACAGCTACCATGCCGGCCCTCCGTATTGGGAACCCAACCGCAATCTCATCTCCTACATCTCAAGGCAAAAAGGTAATCACAGCATTTTCACCATTTCTCCGAATGGGGGCGCGTCTGTTCAACTCACGCCCGACTCGAACCATGAGGGCTGGCATGCCTGGTCACCGGTTGGCGAATGGATAGTATATGATGGCTCTGACCTGTCTGATTCTGACTATGACATTTTTTTGATGCGAGCCGATGGCTCGGGCACAAAGCGTCTTACCACCGATTGGCGCACAGAACAGGCTCCGGTATTTGTTGCGGCACCCCGCTAATCTGCCAAATGCATTAACAAACTACACCATATCAATTCCGGCCAATGTGTATCTTTGGCCAATGCAGTCGCATTATTTGAGTGGTTGGGCGGAGGTTGTTTTGTTCCTCTTTGGCGGCCTGGTATTTACCGGTGCGGCCCTGTTTGTATCGCGCCTCATCCGCCCCAACCGGCCCAATGCAGAGAAGCTGGCCACCTACGAAAGTGGCGAGCAGCCGGTAGGTTCGCCCTGGATTCAATTCAATATCCGCTTTTATGTAATTGCGCTGGTGTTCCTGCTGTTCGAGGTGGAACTTGTTTTTCTTTTCCCCTGGGCAACTATTTTTGCCGATAAAGGTTTGATAGATACAACGAATGGACTTTGGGGCCGCGTGGCGTTTGTGGAGATGTTGTTTTTTGTAGGCATACTGGCCCTGGGGCTGGCCTATGCGTGGGCGAAGGGGCACCTCGATTGGGTAAAACCAAAACAAAAAACCACCGACTATGCTTCGCCTGTGCCCCGGCAACTTTACGACCAACTGAATGAGCGATATAAAAACAGATAACGAGTTAGTGACCAGCGTTTCGCAGGTAAAACCCGGTGCGGTTTATAAAGAATCGCTGGGCAATGCCGGGCTGATGGTTGCCAAGCTGGATGACCTGCTTAACTGGTCGCGTTTGTCTTCGCTCTTCCCCATGACGTTCGGCCTTGCTTGCTGTGCCATCGAGTTCATGAGTACCGGCACGGCCCCCTACGACATGGATCGGTTTGGCATGGCCCCGCGCGCCACTCCGCGCCAGAGCGATGTCATGATCATATCGGGAACAGTTACGTTTAAAATGGCCGACCGGGTAAGAAGATTGTACGAGCAGATGGCCGAACCACGCTATGTTATCTCCATGGGCTCCTGCGCCAACTGTGGCGGCCCTTACTGGCAACACGGCTACCATGTGGTGAAGGGCGTGGACAGAATTATACCGGTAGATGTGTATGTGCCCGGCTGCCCACCCCGGCCCGAAGCATTGATAGGCGGCATACTGAAGTTGCACCAGAAGATTAAAGGCGAGAGCATTTTAACATCGCGCGAAGCATGAACGCACCAGAATCCGTTCGAGCTATTTTGGCGGAAGGAAAAATACCTTACCACGAGGTGCCCGATTCTTTCCCTCTGACGATAGCGGTCGACCCCGCCCACCTTCATGCAATGGTAACCTACTTACACCAACACCCCGGTGTTTACTTCGACCAACTCACCAACATCACCGGCATAGACAATGGCCCTTCGGCCAACACCATGGAGGTAATCTATCACCTGTACTCCATTCCATTTCATTACTCGCTGGCGCTAAAAGTGATGTTGCCCCGCGAGAGTCCTGAAGTGGAAAGCCTGACGGGTATCTGGAAATCGGCCAACTGGCTGGAACGCGAGGTCTTTGATATGTTCGGTATCCGTTTTAAGAACCATCCTGACTTGCGCAGAATTCTAATGCCCCACGATTGGCAAGGCTTTCCGCTGCGGAAAGATTACCAACAGCAGGAAATGTATCACGAGGTAAAGGTGGCTTATTAACATGGCGTTGGACGAATCTACCATATCACAAAAAGTTCAATACAAGTTTACGGAGTCAAACCTCACCGAGTCGGAGCCCAACAAATTTAAAGTGGGCGATCTGCGTACGGAGGAAATGATCATCAACCTGGGGCCTCAGCACCCTTCTACGCACGGGGTGTTGCGCCTCGAAGTAGTTTCTGATGGTGAGATCATCAAAGAAGTAGTGCCGCACATTGGCTACCTGCACCGTTGCTTCGAGAAGCACGCAGAAAATCTTCCGTTCAACCAGATTATACCTTTTGTAGACCGCATGGACTATGTGGCTTCCATGAATTCGGAACACATTTATGCGCTGGGGGTGGAGAAGATGCTGGGAATTACGGAGCAGATCCCGAAGCGGGTGGAGTACGTGCGCGTTGTAGTGGCCGAGCTGAACCGTATTGCTTCGCATTTGATTGCCATTGGAACGTATGGTCTTGATCTCGGTGCATTTACGCCCATGTTTTGGGCCATGCGCGACCGTGAGCATATTTTGCGCATGTTGGAATGGGCCAGCGGTGCCCGGTTACTCTACAACTATATCTGGATTGGTGGTCTTTTCTACGATTTGCCCGTTGGTTTCGAGGAGCGTTGCCGTGAGTTTGTGCAGTACTTTAAACCCAGAATGGCGGAATTGGAGCAACTGTTGGTAGACAACAAGATTTTCATCGACCGAACAGCCAACGTGGGCGTGTTGCCGCTCAACCTGGCCATTAACGGTGGGGCTACCGGCCCCATGCTGCGTGGCTCCGGCTTGCGCTACGACTTGCGCAAAGTAGACGGTTATTCCATCTACCCCGAAGTTGAATTCGAAATTCCCATTGGTGAAGGTAAAATGGGCACCATTGGCGATTGTTGGGATCGCACGTACGTACGCGTGCGCGAGATAGACCAATCGCTGCGCATCATCGAACAGTGTCTTTCGCGCTTAACAACCGATCTTCAGCGGTCGCGCGATTTCGATCCGCAAGCCTTAGTGCCTAAAAAAATCCGGCCCAAGGCGCAGGATTTTTATGTCCGTGGCGAAAATCCGAAAGGCGAGTTGGGTTTCTTTTTCCGCACCGATGGCAAGAGCGACATACCGTTGCGTGTAAAGGTGCGTGCCCCTTCTTTTGTCAACCTCTCTTTGCTTCCTGAAATCAGTCGCGGGGTTTTGATTGCCGACCTGATTGCCATTTTGGGCTCCATCGATATCGTGTTGGGCGAGGTGGACCGATAAGATCAGCATCACAACGGGTTTTTTGCTTGACTGATAAATAGGTTAACTTGCTTTATGCCCAAGGTACTCTCTGCCCAGCAGGTGCGCGAATGGGATGCCTACACCATTCAGCATGAACCTATTGCTTCCATCGATTTGATGGAGCGGGCCTGCCGCGTTTTTACAGAATGGTTTACCGCCAAATTCGATGCGACCAAAAAAGTGTGTGTGGTGTGTGGCACCGGCAACAACGGTGGCGATGGCCTCGGCATCGCACGTTTGTTGCATGAGTGGAATTACGCAGTGAAAGTTTGGATTGTGCGCGGAGGCACTACCGAGTCGATTGACTTTTCTCACAACCTTCAGCGGCTGCCAGGAAAAATACCGGTTGCTGAAATTACTTCGGCATCGGGTAGTGAATTCCTTTCTCGATGCGATGTGCTGATCGATGCCATTTTTGGATCGGGCTTATCGCGGCCCGCTGAAGGTGTATTCGCCCAGGTGATCAACGCCATCAATGAATCAACCTGTACAAAAGTGGCTGTCGACATTCCCTCCGGACTGATGGCCGATGCACCGTCAACCGGTGCCATCGTGAAAGCGCATTTCACCTTTACGTTTCAACTGCCCAGGCTTTCATTTTTTTTGCCTGAAACGGGCGTATATGCCGGATCATGGAAGGTGGGTGACATAGGTCTCACTAAAACTTTTCTGGCCCATGCAACCACCGACTATCACTACCTCACACTGAAATCGGTTCGGAGGCTGATGAAAGGACGCGCGGTGTTTTCCCACAAGGGTGACTACGGCAAAGCGTTGCTGGTAGCGGGCAGCCATGGCAAAATGGGCGCTTGCGTGCTGGCAGCCCGCGCGGCTTTGCGTGCCGGGTTGGGATTGTTAACGGTGCATTTACCAACTGCGGGTTATACCATTGTGCAGACGGCCGTGCCGGAAGCAATGGCAACGGTGGATGACCATGCACATTTCATTACAACATGTCCGCCCGGTTTAGACACATACGATGTGATAGGGGTAGGGCCCGGGTTGGGCACCGAAGCGGCCACCGCGAAAGTTTTACGCGCGCTGTTCGAACGGGGTAAACCGATGGTAATAGACGCGGACGCCTTGAACCTGATCAGCAAACAACGCGAACTATTGCACCTGATTCCCCCGGGTTCTATTCTTACACCCCATCCAAAAGAATTTGAGAGGCTGGCAGGCCCTTCCAAAAACAGTTTCGAAAGACTGGCCAAACAGAGGCAATTGGCGCAACAGCTGAAGGGCGTGGTGTTGGTAAAGGGAGCTTATACCGCCATTGCAATGCCCGATGGCGCGTGTTACTTTAACACCACAGGCAACCCCGGCATGGCCACCGGTGGCACGGGCGATGTACTGACCGGCATCCTCACCGGTTTGCTGGCGCAGGGCTACCCCGCCCCCGATGCGGCCCGGTTGGGTGTATTCCTCCACGGCTTGTCGGGCGACCTGGCCCGGAAAGAGGTAGGCGAGCAGGCACTCATCGCATCCGACCTGGTAGCGCATTTGGCCGCGGCATTTGGTCGGTTGGTCGCCTAAAAAGGATAACCACCGTGGCAGTTATGCCATTTTTCTGTTTTTTCGACCGTTTTTTAAACCTTTTATCCACCTTTTGCATCTAAAGGGTATCAAGAAACGTACTAAACAAGTATGCAAACCGTTAAGCCTCTCTTCATTTTTTGCTTCTGCCTGTGGGTGGGGGTTGCAAATGCCCAAAGCAGGGAGGAGTTTGCGCAAGTAAGCAACACGGAGCAGCGCGAGTTCAGCAAGTCGGTGCAGTTGTTTCCCAACCCAGCGATTGAATACCTGAGTGTAAAATTTGAAGAACCCGTTGCCAGGCGCACCAACCTCATTTTATACAACATTATTGGCAGCGCCATGGAGGCAGAAAAAGAAGTGGTAGACGATTATGAAGTCCGTCTTCGCGTGAAAGATTTGCCAACGGGCTATTACCTGCTGGCCCTGAAAGATGAGCAATCGAACCAGCGCGGCACGTTCAAGTTTCTGAAGCGATAACCCACGTTTTTATTCTCATTTGTTTTCGATTATTTTCAGCACCAAACTGAGAGTAATTGAGTTACGTCCTTGCAGTAGACATAGGTACCACCAGTTCGAAGGCCCTGCTGGTGAACCCACAGGGCCAGGTGTTGGCCTCCGCCCAGCAGGCTTATTCCACACACTATCCCCGTGCCGGCTTTGCTGAGCAAACCCCAAACGATATCCTGGAGGCTGTCAAGAAAATCGTGACTGAGGCGGCTTCCCATCAGACTTCGCAGATAGGCGCCATCAGCTTTAGTTGTGCCATGCACAGCCTGATGGCGGTAGATCAGCAAGCGGTTCCGTTAACCTCGCTGATGATCTGGGCCGACACCCGCAGCAGCGAAGAAGCCCGACAATTGCGGCACAGCGAATCAGCAAAAGTGCTTCACAACGAAACGGGCACACCTGTGCACCCCATGTCACCTTTGCCGAAACTCATGTGGTTGAAGGGGCACCAGGCCGAAGTTTTTAACCGGGCTGCCCGTTTTATCTCCATCAAGGAATGGATCATTTACCAATTTACGGGGCAGTGGCTGGTAGATTATTCCATCGCCTCAGCCACCGGCCTTTTCGACATCCAAAAAATGAGCTGGCACGCAGAAGCGCTGCGCCTGGCCGGAATAGACACCTCCCGACTTTCAACGCTCGTTTCTCCCTACCACCAGGTGCTCATCCTTCCGGAATATCTTCAGCAGTGGGGGTTGCCGGCCCATACAAAAATGGTAATGGGCGGCAATGACGGATGCCTGGCCAACCTGGGCAGCGGGGCCATGCACAAGGGCCAGCTTGCACTAACGGTGGGCACCAGTGGTGCCGTGCGCATGGCAGTGAGCCGATACGCCCCCGATCCGCAGCAGCGCCTCTTCAATTACAGGTTGGATGAGCAAACTTTCATTGTGGGGGGTGCCACCAACAACGGCCTGGTGCTGCTGGAGTGGTTTCAGAAGTTAATGGGGCAGGCACAACCGTGGTCGGTAGATCAGTTCGCCCTTGAGGGGATGAAGGCAGGAGCCGGTGCAGCGGGTTTGGTGTTTCTGCCCTTTGTTTTTGGCGAACGCTCGCCACTCTATAACCCCGACCAACGGGGTGTGTTCATCGGCTTAGCAGAGCACCATCGGCCACACCACCTCATGCGCGCCCTGATGGAGGGCATTTGCTTTGAGTTGCGCTGGCTCATGCAATGTGTGGAGGAAGTGTGTGCTCCGGTGGAAAACATACTGGCAAGTGGCGGGTTTACGCGTTCGCCTGCCTGGATGCACTTGATGGCCGATGTGCTGAACAGGCCCTTAACCTTGCGCGATGTAAACGATGCCTCCGCCCTGGGTGCCGCAGCAATGGGCTTTCAATCCCTCGGTGTGCCCTTCCGCATCAGTAAAGAGGCACACGCGAAAGTTTTCCATCCGAAGCCGGAAAACCGTGCATTGTACGATGAACTCTTCCAACTTTTTGTGCGCTCAACGCAGGCACTCAATTCTAATTTTGCTATTCTGGCCCGCATTCAAAAGTCAGCCTCGTGAACTTTTGGTGAATTTGGCGGCCGAGCCTTCGCAGGTTTCGGGGAAAATCATAATTTAACAGCTTTCAATTTCACCAACCTCAACCGTTTACGCATGCAGATTGGCCTCATCGGGTTAGGCAAAATGGGTTATAACCTTGCCCTCAATTTCAAAAAGAACAATCACTCCGTTACGGCCTTCGACATTAATAAAGCAGCTATGGAGAAAATTGCGGCCGAGGGAGTGCCTACCGCCCCCACACTGGCTGACCTGGCAGCCATGTTGCAGGGCAGGCGTGTTTTTTGGATCATGGTGCCTGCCGGGAACACGGTAGACGTCATCTTAAACAATATCAAGAGCTACCTGAAAGCCGAAGATATTGTGATTGACGGAGGCAACTCTTTTTATAAAGATACGCTGGCCCGTGCGCGCGACCTCGAGAAGCTGGGTGTGCACTACCTCGACTGCGGCACAAGTGGCGGTGTAAATGGTGCCCTGCATGGCGTGTGTACTATGATTGGCGGTAAGAAAGAAGCTTTTGATTATTGCGAACCAATCTTCAAATCCATTTCAGTGCCCAACGGTTATTTGTATTGTGGCAAATCGGGAAGCGGCCATTTTGTGAAGATGGTGCACAACGGTATTGAGTATGGTATGATGCAGGCCATTGCCGAAGGCATGGAAGTGCTTCATCGCCACGATGCAGATATGGACCTGGCAGCGGTGGCAAAAATGTGGAACCACGGCAGCGTGGTGCGCAGCTGGCTGATGGAGTTAACGCAGAGTGCTTTGGAGAAAGACAAGAACCTGAGCTCGATCAAAGGCGTGATGCATTCTTCGGGCGAAGGCAAGTGGACAGTGGAAACAGCGTTGGAGATGGGTGTGCCCACCCCGGTGATTACCATGTCGCTTTTAATGCGTTACCGTTCGCAACTGGACGATACATTCTCCGGCAAGGTGGTGGCGGCTCTGCGTAACGAGTTTGGCGGCCACGCAGTAGAAAAGAAATAAAACGAAGAACCCGGCCCGCTACCCGATGAGGGCTTTTGTGCATGCTACAAACCGATCGATTTCTTCTTCGGTGGTATCCCACGAACACATCAATCTCACTTCGTTGGTTTTATCGTTCCACACATAAAAGGGATATTCTTTCTGTAGCGGTTCTATGATGGATGGAGGGAAAATGGCAAACACCCCGTTGGCTTCTACTTTTTGCGTAATCTTTATTTGATTGATTTGTCCCAACTGGTAAGCCAGTTTCTGTGCCATAGCATTGGAGTGGGCGGCATTTCGCTTCCACAAGTCGTTGCTTAAGAGTGCCGCGAATTGGGCCGAGATGAACCGCATCTTTGAATGCAACTGCATGCCTTGCTTGCGCAGGTACATGAAATCTGCGGTCAGCTCTGGCCGGAAGAACACAATGGCCTCGCCAAACATCAGCCCGTTTTTGGTGCCTCCAAAGCTCAGCACATCTACACCGGCATCGCGGGTAAAAGCACGAAAATCCTGCTTAAGCGATGCCGCAGCATTGGCCAGCCGGGCACCGTCCATGTGCAGGTAGAGGTTATACTTCTTAGCCACCTCACTCAAGGCTTTAACTTCATCTGCCGTGTACACCGTAGCATATTCCGATGCCTGCGATATGGAAATGACTTTGGCTTGCACATGGTGCTGATCGCCCATGCGTTGAATGCGGTGGGCCACATGGTCGGCTGTAATTTTGCCGTCAGGTGAGGGAAGTGTGATCAGCTTACAACCCAGAAATTTTTCAGGCGCGGTAGATTCATCTACGTTGATGTGGGCCCCTTCGGCACAAAGGATGCCATGGTAAGAGCGCGTAAGGGCCGCTAGACCCAGCACGTTGGCACCCGTGCCATTGTAGGCAAAGAATACAGCCACATCGTGCCCAAACAAGTCTTTGAATTTTTGCTCTGCATTTCGCGTAACCTCATCGTTACCATAGCTGCCTGCATGTGCCTGGTTGGCCAGCCGCAATGCTTCCATTACTTCTGGGTGTACACCGGAATAATTATCACTCGCAAATGATTTCATGTGTTAATTTTATTTTTTCAATGCGGACACCATGAATACCGCAGCTCAGCGAACATCGTTCAGGGGGCAGGCGGCAAGCAGATATTCATACAATTTGCCTAGAAAGTAACGTTAACCGTCAGTGTTTCGCCTTTCCGTTTCAACTTCACGGCAATGGTCTCGCCTTTCGAAAATTTGGCGAGCGCTTCCATGTAGTTTTGAATGTCTTTCACAACCACATCGCCCATTTGTGTAATGATGTCGCCAGCCAGAATGCCGGCAGCCTGCGCAGGTTTTCCTTCCGATACACCATCTACCAACAGCCCCTCCTGATCGGAGGTGTAGCTGGGCATAATACCCATGGTAACCTTAAAGGCCCGTGCGCTGCCCATCGATTTGCTTTTGGTAGGCAGAAAAGCCAGCTTGGGTTCGTTGTCCAGCGTTTCAACAACCTTCACAATGATTTTCAGAACTTCTGCTTCGCCCTCGTAGTTGATTTTCTCTGCATCATCGCTGGGCTTGTGGTAGTCGCTGTGCGAGCCGGTGAAGAAATGCAGCACCGGAATGTTTTTGAGATAGAAAGAAGTATGATCTGAAGGCCCCGTGCCAGACGAATCGGTTTTGATTTTCACCTGGTCGTTGGAGAGTTTTTGGATCAGCGGCTCCCACAGCGGGCTGGTGCCTGTGCCACTTACCGACAAGTGCTTGGATTCGGGATGCAACCTGCCCACCATGTCTAGGTTAATCATATAATTGACGGTGGAGAGGTTGATGGTGGGGTGTTCTGTAAAGTATTTCGATCCGTACAAACCCAACTCTTCTCCGCTGAAAAGCAGAAAGAGGAAGTTGCTTTTTTCCCGGGTGCCGTTGTTCTTAAAGTAGCGAGCCAGCTCCAGCACACCAGCCACGCCCGAGGCATTGTCGTCTGCACCATTGTGAATTTTGTTTTGTGGATTGGCATCGAGCGAGTTGCCCTCCATGCCCAGGCCCAGGTGGTCGTAATGCGCACCAATGATGATGGTTTTCTCTGCTTTATTATCGAGGTAGGCAATAATGTTTTGGGCAGTGCCTTCGGCACCCGTTCCATGCACGCCCCCTTTGAACTTAAAATCCTGATCGAATCCGTTTTCGCCCTTTGGGTCCAGACCCATTTTTTTAAACTGGGCCTCGATGTAGTCGTTGGCTTTCTTTTCTCCCGCGGTGCCGGTGCCGCGGCCTTCGTATGCATCGCTGGCCAATTCCTGAATGTGCTTTTTGATTTCGCCCACTTCAATCTGCTGCCCATGGCAACTTAGAAGAGTGGCGGTAGCAAGTGATAGAAGGAAATATCTTTTTATCATAATGGCGCTGGTTTAAAGCTCGTTAAGAAGCTGCAATTTAACCCCGATTATGCAATAGAAAATCCCTGTTGCCATAATTGGTTGGCGAAAATCGCCAACTTAGTGTCCATCAGTTGAGGAGGTGGACGTTTTTTACCGTTGGGTGGGGTTCAATTTTTATCTGGCATCGGAAAGACCTATTTTTGGAATAATACTGTGCTTATGGAGCCCCTAAAAATACTTGTTCTTACCGATTTCTCGCCTCTGTCTAAAACTGCCATCTATTATGCGCTGAAGATGGGCAACCACCTGCAGGCAGAGTTCACCATTCTGAACGTGGTGCGTTTAGATGGCGTGCCCAAGTCGAACCTGAAATGGAAGCAAATAGAAAAGGCCCTGATGGAGGCCGCCAACGAGGAGGGCGAGAAGTTGCTGGCGGAATTGAAAAGTAAAACCAAAAGCCCGATTGCTTTTAAAGCCATCAAGGGCCACACGGTTGCCGATGTGGTGAAAAAGTATACCAAACGCCACTACACCAACCTGGTGGTTATGGGCAGCCAGGGTGCCTCACAATTGAAAAAATTCAGGTTAGGAGGAACCACCGTATCGGTGATAGACGCTATTTATTCTCCGGTGTTGGCCATACCCAAAATGGCCGAATACAAAAACTTTAAGCACATTGTTTACGCCTCTGACCTGCAACACGTGCAGAAAGAATTGGAGTTGATTATTTCTTTTGCCAAAATTTTTGATACCCACATCCATATGGCACATGTGGTAACAGCCATCGACAAGCACATGGAAATGGAACGCGACTACGTGCAGGCTATGATCGACAAAACGGGCTATAAGAAAATTGATTTCAAATTGATTATTGACGATAACATTAGCGAGGCGATTGACCTGTATATTCAAAAAACCAAAGCAGACTTGCTGACTACTTTTACGCACCAGTTAAACTTGTACGAAAAGTTGTTCGGATTGAGCGTTACCCGCAAGTTGGCTTACCAGGGCAACATACCGCTGCTTGCTTTTAAACGTAAATAGAATTTGAGGAGGGCGATCACCATAGGGCTAAGTGTGGTTGTATTGTTGCTCGCGGCTTCGTGTGCAAAAGAAATCTGCCCCGGCAATGGAAGTTACACGTATATCTCTCCGCGGAAGATCACGCATAAATCCTCGCGCATAAAAGCGCGAGAGTCGCTTATTCATTCGCACAAGCCTGCGGGGCGCAAGCCTCCGAAGCGTTCGTACTGAACCCTTTTAGAATTCCGCGTTACCTGGAAAGCGGGGGTAAGGAATTACATCGCGGATGTTCGTCATACCTGTTACAAACTGAATGAGGCGTTCGAAGCCCAGCCCAAAGCCACTGTGCGGTGCAGAACCAAACTTTCTTAACTCCATGTACCACCACAAATCTTTTTCGGGTAAGCCCAGCTCGTCCACGCGTTGCTTCAGCAAATCGTAGCGCTCTTCGCGTTGCGAGCCACCAATGATTTCGCCAATGCCTGGGAAGAGCACGTCCATGGCGCCCACGGTTTTGCCATCTTCATTCTGGCGCATGTAGAAGCTCTTGATTTCTTTGGGGTAGTTGTAGAGTATGACCGGCTTCTTAAAATGTTTTTCCACCAGGTAGCGCTCGTGTTCGCTCTGCAAGTCCGTTCCCCATTTCTCTACCAAAAACTGAAACTTCTTTTTCTTGTTGGGCGTGGATTCGCGCAAAATGTCGATGGCTTCGGTATAGGAAAGGCGTTGGAAATCATTCTCCACCACAAATTTCAGGCGATCGATCAGCCCCAATTCGTTGCGTTGTTCTTTCGGTTTGGCGGCTTCTTCTTCGGCCGCACGTTTGTTTAAAAACTCCAGGTCGTCCTGGCAGTGTTCCAGGGCGTAGGCGCAAAGGTATTTCAGGAAATCCTGCGCCAGATCCATGTTGTCGTTAATATCGTAAAAAGCCATCTCGGGCTCTATCATCCAGAACTCCGCCAGGTGGCGGGTGGTGTTGGAGTTTTCTGCGCGGAAGGTGGGGCCAAACGTATAAATTTCGCCCAGCGCCAACGCATAGGTTTCACCTTCCAACTGACCCGACACGGTAAGGTTGGTTTCGCGGCCGAAAAAATCTTCCTTGTAGTTAATATTTCCCTGCTCATCGCGCGGAGGCTTGTTCATATCCAGCGTGGTAACACGAAACATATCGCCAGCGCCTTCTGCGTCCGAGCCGGTAATCACGGGCGTGTGCACGTAGTAAAAGCCGCGATCGTTAAAAAATTTATGTACGGCAAAAGCCATGGCATGGCGCACGCGCATTACTGCGCTAATGGTGTTGGTGCGCACGCGCAGGTGGGCAATCTCGCGCAAAAATTCTAGCGAGTGCTTTTTTGGCTGCAGCGGAAACTTTTCGGGATCGCTGTCGCCCAGAATCACCACCTCCTCTGCTTTCACCTCCACGGCCTGGCCTTTGGCAGGCGAGGGGATGAGCGAACCCCTCACCGAAACGCACGCACCGGTGGTAATACGCTTCAGCGTGGCATCATCTAACGTATTCAGCGCCACTACAGCCTGCACATTCTGTATGGTAGAGCCATCGTTTATGGCAATGAATTGGTTGTTGCGGAAAGTGCGAACCCAACCCTGCACCAACACCGGTTGGCCGGTAGCAGTGGTTTGCAGAAGTTCTTTGATGCGTGTGCGTTTCATCTGATAATAATTTGCTCTTTTAATGTTGCCGCAGGTGCGGTAGAATATCCAGGCCCTGCTTTAATCGCTGCGGCCCCATGCAACGCATGGATATTTCAGGTTTATGAGACACCGTTCGGTACCTCAGCCATAACCCTGTTTACCGAAGCCAGCCCATTACTTCAACTTTTGTAGCCCAAATGGAAGGAGCCAAAAAATTGAAGGAGGCAAAAAAAGACAATTTGCTTTGCTTATCAAAGCAGGTAGCCATACAAAACCCGCTGAGCGCCATGCCGCTGCGCACTTTTGGCTAACTATTTGTGGGCGCAGCCGAATTGGGTAAATTTGAGCGTCTTTACAGGAATGCAGAAGCTTGGACTACATCAGAGTTTGCAACAGAAGCTGTCGCCTCAGCAGATACAATTTATCAAGCTGCTGCAGGTGCCCACGGCCGAATTAGAGGCCCGCATTGAGGAGGAACTCGAGTTAAACCCTGTTTTAGAGGAAGGCCCGCCTGATGAAAACGAGCCTGCCGAAACCTCTGCGGAAGAGCACACCCCCACAGACGATGGCCAAGAGCGGGAAGAGACACCTACGTCATCGGAAGAGGTAGACATACAGGACTACCTGCGTGATGACGACTACAGTGGCTACAAAATGTATGGCGATGGCGATGGCGAGGAGGATGATCGTGAAATGCCACTGCCAGGTGGTAGTTCACTGCACGAGACACTACTCACCCAGTTGGGTTTTCTTGGATTAGACGAAAGGCAGCAGGCCATTGGCCGCCAGTTGATAGGCAGTATTGAAAGCGATGGCTACATACGCAGGGAACTGGAGGCCATCGTAAACGACCTGGCCTTTTCGCAGAACATCAGCACTTCGTTGGAAGAGGTAGAGGAAATCTTAAGGAAAATCCAATCGTTCGATCCGGCCGGTATTGCCGCTCGCAATTTGCAGGAATGCCTGCTGCTTCAGTTGGAACGCATGGACGATGGACAAGATGTGGACGTGATTGTAGCCAAGAGAATTCTGAATGAGTGCTACGAAGAGTTCACCAAGAAACATTATTCAAAAATTCTGAAGAAACTCGATCTGGATGATGAAGACTACATCAAAGACGCCATCGAGTTGATTGTGCGCCTAAACCCCAAGCCGGGGGGAGAGTCCACCAGCGGCATGGTGAAAAACCAATATGTTATTCCGGATTTTATCCTGACCAACAACAACGGCAAGCTTGAACTGGCCCTTAACTCGCGCAATGCCCCCGAGTTGCGCATCAGCCGCTCTTATACAGATATGTTTAAGGCGTACGACAAGAGCGATAAGAAAGACAAAAAATTGAAGGAGGCCGTAACGTTTGTGAAGCAGAAGCTCGATGCCGCCAAATGGTTTATCGATGCCATTAAACAACGGCAACATACGCTGCTGCGCACCATGCGCGCCATTGTCGATTTTCAATATGAATATTTTCAGGAGGGCGATGAAACCAAGTTGAAGCCCATGATTCTGAAAGACATTGCACAGATGATCAACATGGATATTTCTACCGTAAGCCGCGTGGCCAGCAGCAAAACCGTGCAAACCGACTTTGGCATCTACCCGTTGAAATATTTTTTCTCTGAAGGCATTGCCACCGACTCGGGCGAAGAGGTAAGCAGCCGCGAAGTAAAACAGATCATTAAAGAACTCATCGACCAGGAAGACAAGAACAAACCTTATTCTGACGACAAGCTGGAAGAAATACTAAACCAGAAAGGCTACAACATTGCCCGCAGAACGGTAGCCAAGTACAGAGAACTGATGAACATACCTGTTGCGCGCCTGCGCAAGGAAATGAAATGATCAATCGCACGCGCTTGTGAAACGACTGGCACATATTATTTCGGTGGTGTTTCACCCCTTGTTGATGACCACCTACCTCTTTGTAGTACTCTCGGCTTTTTTACCAACGGTTTTGCTGCCACTCAGGGCTTCGTGGTGGTTCATCCTGCTTATTTTTGGCCTCACCTTTTTTCTTCCGGCACTCAACTTTTTGTTTTTCAAGGCCAGTGGCACCATCCGCGACCTTTCCCTTTTTCAACGCGAAGACCGGCTGATTCCGTTTGCGTTTATTTCCATTTTGTATGGCGTGGTTACGTTTATGTTTTATTGGAAGTTCCCCATACCGGGTGTGTTGAAAATCATGATGATTGTAACCGCATTGATTCTGGTTTCTGCCGCTCTTACCCTGTTTTACAAAATCAGCATCCATGCGGCAGGAGTATGGGGTATGCTGGGCATACTGATTCCTTTCAACAAAGCGGGTGAGGGTACGTTACTCATTCCCACCGTGGTGGGGTTGGTTGTGGCCGGATTGGTTATGTCGGCACGGCTGCAATTAAATGCCCACACACCGCGCGAAGTGCTGGTGGGCTCCCTGGTGGGCTTTTCCGTGGGCTTTGTAGGCATCAATGTTTTCTTTTAATAGATAATCCGAAGACGTTATGGCATACGAGTTTTTGAAATATGAAGTGAAAGAAGGCGTGGCCACCATCACGCTGAACCGCCCCGAAGTTTACAATGCGTTGAACGATGGCATTACCTACGAACTGCAGGATGCATTCAAGGCGGTGATGAAAGATGAGCAGGTGCGCGTAGTGGTACTTACGGGCGAAGGAAAAGCTTTCTGCTCAGGGCAGGATTTAAAAGCCGCTTCCGGACAGGAGAAACGTTCGTTCCTCGATTCCCTTCATAAAAGATACAACCCCATCATTCGCCTGATGCGCAACCTACCCAAGCCGATACTGTGCAGGCTGAATGGCGTAGCGGCCGGAGCCGGCTGTTCATTAGCGCTGGCTTGCGATATGATTGTGGCTGATGAAGAGGCCACGTTAATTGAAGTGTTCATCAACATAGGCCTGGTGCCCGACAGCGGGTCGTCTTATTTCCTTCCTCGCCTGGTGGGCACCGCCAAAGCCTTCGAGCTTTGCGCCATGGGCTCGCGCCTGAAGGCAAGCGAGGCCGTGCAACTGGGCATTGTTACCAAAGCGGTGCCCGCAGCCCAACTGGATGAGGCATTGAAAACCTATACCGATTATTTCGCGAAAGCGCCCACCAAAGCCATCGGGTTAATAAAGAAGATGCTGCAAAAATCGGCCGTTAGCACGTTAGACGAAATGCTGGACTACGAGGCCTACAGCCAGGAAATTGCGGGCGGCACCCACGACTATAAAGAAGGTGTGAACGCTTTCCTGGAAAAGCGCAAGCCGGAGTTTAAGGGCAAATGAATTAAAACCCGTTAATAGAAATGCCAGCCGTAAAGGTGTTGATGGCGCGGCCACGGGGCCCTTTACCTTCTTCAAACATCTCCGACAGGTTATAGAAAGCAAACCAGTTAAAGCCACCAATGCCTACACGCGCGTAAACACCGTAGCGAATCTGGTTCAGGCCGTGCGGAAATTTGTCTTTTACTTTTACGTTGTCGCCTTTGGCATTTTCATATTTCACTTTGGTGAAAGCATCGAACAAATAGCCCACGCGACCACCAAGGGCCACATTAAAGCTACGGGCAATGTCTTCGGGGCGGGTATCGAATCGGAACTCTAAAGGAATCTCAACATAGTTGGTAACCAGCATCGACTTGTTGGCCAGCGCGCCATACACACGGGCGGGACTCAGCAGGTTAAACTGCTCCACCTGTGGGTCGGCAGGTGCTCCGTTGGGAAAGCTCACCAATTCCACGGTGTCTATCAGCATGGCATTGTTCCTGTATTTCCAGCGCTCCAGGCTTAACCCAATGCCGGGGTTGAAGCTGAATTTGCTTCGCCCGAACCGGATGGGGTACTGATAGTAGAGGTTTACCGTGCGCGATCCCCAAAAGCCCTGCTTCCAGGTAGAATCTGTATTCAGGGCGCGGTTCACGCCCAGGTCGACAATGAAAGAGCCGGGAATGTTGGGGCGTGCCACTTTTTTTTCCTGCCCAAAGGCAGCGGCAGAAATAAGGCATAGCACAACCAGTAAAGAACTGCGCATAGAGGGAAGTTTGAAATACGTGCGAAACCGAGTCATTAACAGAATTTTAGGCCATTGGCCTCCATATAAAAGGCCCAAAAATAAGTTTTTTGTACACCAACCCAAACGGCCTTGTTGGCCGAATGAGTAGAATCTTATACATTTGCACTCCTTAATTCAAAAGGACCTGTAGCTTAACTGAATAAAGCATCTGACTACGGATCAGAAGAGTCGGGGTTTGAATCCCTGCAGGTCCACAGAGCCCTCCCCACCACCGTGCCGGAGGGCTTTTTTTATCGAGTGCCTGCCATCCAACGATCGGAGTCAGCGGTTATTTTGAGGAGACGTCATCCCGTGAACTATTTCTTTCATGCCATTTTTTTCTGAAAGGTGAGGTTTTGCGTTTTGAGCTGGCGCTCAATCTCTGCATATTTTCTTTGCATCTGCTCCTGCACGGATTGCATCTCCTCTGCATTTTGCCGAAGCTCTTCGTCTTGCGCGGTTAGTTGTTCTTCGCGCAACCGGGCCTCATCCAGCAGGCGCCTGGTGTCGTCAGCCGATTTTCTGGAAAACAGTACAGCAGCAATGGCCTCTGCTGACTTCTCAAGAAATCGCACCTCAAAATCCTTTAATGTTTCGAAGCCAGCCAGTTCCAGCACGCCCAGTGCGTGGTTTTGGTGCACAAGTGGTAACAGCACGACATATCGTGGGGTTGATTCACCCAAGCCAGAGGTGATTTTGATATAGTCTACCGGCACATCGGTAAGTTGTATGGTTTCTTTCTCCAGCACGCATTGCCCCACTAATCCCGAACCGACAGGTAGCCGATGGTCAACAAATCTTTTCTTACCGTAGGCATAAGTGGCCATTCGTTCGAGATAGTCATTGTCTAAACCATCTTGCTGGCGTAAGTAAAGTGCCCCCTGGTTTAACCCAACATATTGTATCAGCCCCTTTAAAACATGGTCGCACCACTGTGCCAGGTGATCGTTTTCGTGTTGTAATACATCCGCTAACCGGGCCGTTCCTTCGTTTGTCCAATTTATCATGGCCTGCTCCTGCGCAGCACGGGCCAACTGCTGTTGCATCTTCACAAGCGATTGGCCCAAAATATCGCCTGTAAAGCGGCTGTCATACTTCGTCTGCAGGTGTCCATTCCCCAACTGATCTGAAAATTGAGTGGCGGCCTGGATGCGCAACAGCAATTGGTTAAATGATTTTTTTGTTTGACCGATTTCTTCGTTACTTTTTACCAGTAATGGCGTGGGGAAAATACCTTCGGACAATTGGCCGATGGCCCGGTTGATTTCTTTGATGGCCCTGGCAATAACATCTGCATAGAACACCGCCAGGGAAATACCTATGGCCAGTTGAAGCGCAAAGACCAATAGCAGCCAGAAGTTAGCCTGTTGTTCGAAGGCAGAGGCATCTGATTTGATTTTGTTTCGGATTTCATCCACCCATCGATTCAACGTTCGCAGCTCTTCATTGATTTTTCCACGAGCTCCTAAATTTTCTTTCAGCCCAAGCTGCTCTTCGATCTCCGCCACGCGCAAAAAAGATTGATTATATTTTCGAAGGTCATTCAGAATGGCCTGCTTGCCCTCGTTCAGCGGAAGCGCTTCTATCTCCGCTTCGAAGCTGTTCATTTGCTTACGGAATTCGTCTACGTATTTCAGGTCTTTGCGAAGAAAGAAGTCTTTCTCGTGCCTGCGCAACATCAGCATAGAGGCTTTGTTGAACGGATAGGATGTGTTTTCAACGTGGTGAATGGCCTGACGCAACTCCCCTTCGAGGCCAAAATCTTTAAACCCGCGCAGGTGCAGCAACCCACAAAGTGAATTAAAATCTTTGTTAAGTGCAGCCAATGCCTGTGTTGCGCGTAGGTAGGCATCTGTATTGGTATTTATGCCCGCCATCTGCTGCAAGCCACTTTGTACTTGGCGTATTCTTTCGTTAACCAATTCCAGTCTATCACTTTGTTTTTTCAGATGAAAAGATTCGGCTTTGTACCCCTCGAACATAAAATATTGAATAGATGCATTTACCTCCAGCAGTTGCATGCCCACCACATCGGTGGTCTCGCTGGCCTTGCGGAACTCGTCCCTCCTCGATGAAATTTGGAAGAACCATAATACGAGGGCAGTAGACAGAAGGAGCAGCGATCCGAACGCCAACAATAGCTTTACCCGCAACTTCAGGTTTAAAAAAAATCGGTTCATAGCACACAAAAGAATACGGGTGGAAATTTAGTGGCCGACCCGGCATCACCTTTTTATTTATGCGTTATGTAATCATTAAATCCCACATACTACAAAATAATATTTGCATGAAGGTGCTGTAACGTGCGGGCTACAAAGCCATGCTATTTTTGCTAAAAAGAGATGACAGTACTGGTAGTGGAAGATCGCGAGATTGATCGATTTTTGATGAATACGCTCCTGCGCGATCGATTTGAAGTACTTACTGCCTCCACGGCTGACGAGGCAATACTTCTGGCCAAGGACAATTCGTTTGAGGTGGCCATACTCAATGTGATGCTGAAGGAAGACATGGATGCCATCGACTTGCTGCAAGACCTGCAACTGATTTGCCATCCCCAGGCCTTTGTGGCTTACGCATTAACCAGCCATGTGGATGAGGCACGTGCACGAAGATTGATTCAGGCAGGTTTTGCGGCCATCTTGTATAAGCCGTTTTCTGCTGAGCTCTTTCAACAATTGTTAAAAAAGGAGGCTTATCCCTTTTCTGTTTTGTTATCTGTTTAAGGTAGGGCAGACAACATTCGGCTGTTTGCTATCGGTAAATTGTCCGGCAGAGGATAATGGGATTGTTGCATTGGTGTGTTTTCCTAACTTTGGTGAAACCACTTATTCGCAAACCATGTTCCTTTCTACATTTGCCAGACCTAAATGCTATAAGCTCTGCGTTTTGATAGCTTTATTGATTGTTTCTGCCTGTGGTAGCCAACGCACAGAATCCAGTAGCAGAAATACAGAAACCATTTCAGACGACTCCTTACTCACACTCATTCAATACCGGTCGTTTCAGTATTTCTACGAGGGGGCAGAGCCGGTATCGGGGGCAGCCCCCGAGCGCATACACCTGGATGGCGATTACCCAGACAACGATAAGCACATTGTAACCTCCGGTGGCACCGGCTTTGGCGTGATGGCCATTCTGGTAGGGATCGAACGAAAGTTCATCACCCGTCAGCAGGGATACGAGCAACTTAGCAAGATCGTTTCTTTTTTAGAGAAGGCCGACCGTTTTCATGGTGCATGGCCACATTGGATGAATGGCCAGACGGGCAAGGTAAAACCTTTTAGCAAAAACGATGATGGGGGCGACCTGGTGGAAACCGCTTTTCTGGTGCAGGGCTTGCTTTGCGCTCGCCAATATTTTAAAGATGGCAGCGAAGAGGAGAAGCAATTGGCCGCGCGCATGGACAAACTGTGGCGCGAAGTAGAGTGGAACTGGTACCAACGCGATGGGCAGAACGTTTTGTACTGGCACTGGTCGCCCAACAACGGATGGGCTATGAACTTTGCGCTGGAAGGCTACAATGAATGTCTGATTACTTATGTGCTGGCAGCCGCTTCGCCCACCTACCCCATTCCGGCTGAAGCCTATCACCAAGGTTGGGCGCGTGGTGGCGGTATGCGCAACGATTCCTTACACAACCAATATGGTTTGCACCTGGCGCTGAAGCACAACGGAGCACCTCAGTATGGCGGCCCTTTGTTCTGGTCGCACTATTCATTCCTCGGCCTGGATCCGCGTAATCTGAAAGATGCCTATGCCGACTACTGGCAGCACAACGTAAACCATGTGCGCATTGGTTACCAATATTGCGTGGAGAATCCCAAAGGCTTTAAAGGTTATGGCGAAAATGCCTGGGGATTGACAGCGGGGTATTCCATTCGCTTTTATGCAGCCCACAGCCCCGGTGAAGACATGGGTGTTATCACGCCCACGGGTGCCCTGTCGTCTTTTCCGTACCTGCCGGAGGAGGCCATGCGCGCAGCGCGGTATTTTTATAATCTGAAAGAGCCTGCCATCTGGGGTAAGTACGGATTCTACGATGGCTACAGCGAGCAGGAGAAGTGGACAAAGCCGTGGTATCTGGCCATTGACCAGGGACCGATACCCGTGATGATTGAAAACTACCGTACCGGGTTGCTGTGGAACCTGTTCATGTCGTGCCCCGAAGTGCAAGCGGGGTTAGATAAGTTGGGATTTAAGTATTGAAGTGACGAGTTCGTTTAAGCGACATTAAGCAATATGATTAACAGCATGATCAGGATTTGTTCTATTGTTTGCTTCGTGTTGCTATCAGGGCCCGTTAGCGCTCAGTCTGTGGTGGAGATCAATGATCAATTCGAGGATCGGACGTTTATGCCCTACGACCTGTATTACTTTACCGATTCTACCAACCGTCTTTCTTTTCGCGACATTTCTTCTCCGCGATTTGCGGATCAATTCCGGCAAAACCCGCATTACCAAAACAAAGATTTTGTGGCGGGAGCCTCTTACTGGATACGCCTTTCCATAAAGCATACCACCCAATCAGAAAAAGCCTGGGTGCTTGAGTTTTACGATCAAACAATCGATGAGCTGGACATCTTCGCTCCGCAATATGACGGGTCGTATCAATTGTGTTCTATGGGCGATCAACGGCCCTTTGCGCAGCGGTCATTTCGCCATAAAAACTTTGAATGGGTGCTTAATATGAAAGCCGACACGGTAATGCATTATTATTTCCGTGTACGCTCGCATGAGTTTGCCGATATACGCATTGCTATTAAGTCCATCAATTACTTTGTGTACTATGCTACCAACGAATATTTCTTATTTGGCACTTTCTATGGAATGATTCTGATCATCAGCCTTTACAACTTCCTGGTTTACCTGGCCATTCGTGAAATCAAGAATATTTTTTACATCTGCTATACACTCAGCGTAGCGGCCTATGCCATGAGCCTCGATGGCATCGGGTTCCAGTACATCTGGCCTGCTTATCCGCAATGGAATGATTACGCCACGGGTATTTCTTTGTTTTCGCTTATTGTGTGGGCCTTGATATTTACACAACGTTTCCTCAGCACCCGCGCCAATGCTCCGCAGCTGCATAAGTGGTTAACCGTAATGATTGTGTTGCGCAGCGCGTGGTTTCTCGTAACGCTGCTGCTGTTGCCAAATCTGTTGCCATACCGCAATGCCGACATCATTCCGCTCTCGTTAATTTTCTATACTGCTATTCGCGTGTGGCTAAATGGTTATCGCCCGGCACGTTTTTTTGTTATTGGCTATGGTGTTTTGTTTCTCGGGTTTTTCCTAAGAACATTGGTATATTTCAACATATTACCTTTCACCACCGTGTCGCACTACAGCCTCCATTTTAGTTTTGTGTTTGAGATGTTGTTTTTAACGGTTGCACTTGGCGATCGCATACGTATTCTGAAAGACAATCGTGACAGAGCTTTGCGCAGAATCATACATCAACACGAGGTGAACAGGAAGTTGCAAGAAAAAGTGAACCGCGAGCTTGAGCAGAAAGTAAAAGAACGCACCCAGGAGTTAGACGAGAAGAACCACCAACTGGAAGAAAGCAACCAACGATTGGCCACCCAGGCGCAGGAAATTAACCAAATCAACTCCATGCTCGATCTGGACAATTGGAAGCTGAAGAACAGAATAAAAGTTGTACTGGAAGAACGTCTGCATGAAAAGGCCATGGACTATGACGAATTTCGAACGCTTTATCCGGACACCCTTTCGTGCTATCGGTTTTTGGAAGCGCTGAAATGGGAAAAAGGGTATGCGTGCCGAAAATGCCGCAACGAAAAATTTGCAGAGGGGTCAACGAAGTTTTCCAGGCGCTGCTCGCGTTGTGGTTATAACGAATCTATAACCGCCTACACCATATTTCACAGTCTTAAGTTTCCCATCGAAAAGGCATTTTATATTGCTTATCTGACCGTTATTGGCCGCAGGGAAGGCACCCTGGAGACATTGGCCGGCCAACTTCAGATAGGTGTAAACACCGTTTGGGCTTTTCGAACCAAAGTGACCGACCGTATTACGGACATGAGGCGCAGGGGGGTGGCACTGAACGCCTCGCGCTGGGAGGAGGTAATTCTGTTTGAATTTGATAACCCTAAAGCACAAACCCGCGAGCGGCTTCCTAAACAGACGGCCCGTTAAAACAATCGTTTTCGGGTTACTCTTTATTGCAATCGTTAAAGTTTGTGTTTATTCGGTGAGGTAGGCCCCGCGTGATCCATCTTATAGCCCTTTTTCACCCTTAAATCATTGTTTTTTTCGTGGGAAATATGGCCTCCACAAGTTCATACAGTTTAGGGTAAATAGCGCATTTTCTTCATAAAAAAATCGGTTTAGTTGTTGCGCGCTGAATAAATTCATCACCGCAAGATCAACCAAAATCTTCTATTTGTATGGGCCATTACCTGCGTAAGTTGTTGTTTTTCATAGTGTTAACTGCCTTTACCGTGCCTGTGTGGTCGCAGGGCAACAGGGTCATTCGGGGAACGGTTAAGGCAGCCGATGATGGATTTCCGCTTCCGGGGGTGAATGTACTCGTTAAGGGCACGAGCCGGGGCACCGCAACGGATGGAAGCGGGGGATATACGTTAGAATTAGCCGCAGGTGAAAACGAGTTGGTTTTTTCTTTCGTAGGATACAAAACGCAGACCGAGGCGGTAGGAAGCAGAACCCTGATTGACGTTAGCCTGGAGCCTGATGCCGAGACCCTGGAAGAAGTGGTGGTGGTTGGCTATGGTGTTGTGAACAAGTCGGACCTTACGGGTTCCGTGTCTTCCGTGAAGGGGAATGACCTGTTGAAAATACCCAATCCATCGCCCGTTCAGGCTTTGCAAGGCAAACTCGCAGGGGTGCAGGTAACCTCGTCATCCGGAGCACCCGGTGCCAGCCCGGTGGTACGCATCCGGGGTATTGGCACATTCAACAATGCCAACCCCATTTATGTGGTGGATGGCGTCATTCTCGATAACATCGATTTTCTCAATTCGTCCGATATACAGTCGATGGAGGTGTTGAAGGATGCCTCCTCAACGGCCATTTATGGATCGCGGGGTGCAAATGGGGTTATCATAGTAACAACCAAAAAGGGAAAACAGGGGCAAGAAGTGCCCGTGATAAACGTAACAGCCGACTACAGCGTGCAGCACCTGGCTAACCGAATCGATTTGTTGAATGGAAAAGAGTTTGCGGAAGTGGTAAACGAGATTACACCGGGATCTTATAACAACGTAGATGCAGTGCCTAACACCGATTGGCAAGACCTGATTTTTCGCAATGCACCCATCCAGAACTATCAGGTTTCAGTAACGGGTGCCTCTGCCCGGTCGCAATACTATTATGGCGTAGGCTACTTCAACCAGCAAGGCATCATACCCAAATCTGATTTTCAACGCATCTCCGTAAAGCTTAACAACACCTACCATCTTAGCAAAGCGGTGAGGTTGGGTAGTAATGTAACGCTGGCCCCCAGCCAACAGCAAAATACGTTTGGAGGGGCTGTATTTAATGTTTACCGCTCGCAGCCTACCATTGCCCCCCGGCAAACCGATGGCACCTATTCACCAGTGCCAGGCGTGGGCAACGTATTGGCCGATATTGATTACACCAACAGCTTTAGCGAGGGGTTGCGTTCCGTTGCCAACTTCTATGGAGAAGTGGATTTCCTGAAAGGCTTCACGTTCAAATCCAGCTTTGGTGCAGATGTGAATTACAATAAATCGCGCAGTTTTACCCCGGTATTCTTCGTGTCTACGTTGCAACAAAACCCCATCAACGATTTGAACAAGGGTTGGAGCAACGCCCTTTCCTGGCTGTGGGAAAACACCGTGAGCTACCAGAAGGAAGTGGGTGCCCATCGCTTGAATGCGATAGCCGGATACACCGCGCAAGATATTTCGAGCGAATTTTTCAGCGTTGCCGGTCAAAATATTATTCGCGAGGGTCAGGACTTCTGGTACCTGAACCCCAGCAACATCAATCCCAACACGGCAAACAACGGGGTAGACCTGTCGCAAAACTACTCCATGGTTTCGTACTTGTTTCGTGCCAACTATACCTTCGACAATAAGTACCTGCTCACCTTTACTTACCGGAGAGATGGTTCATCGAAGTTTACTAAGAAAAACAGGTATGCAGATTTTCCAGCGATTGCCTTGGGATGGAACATCATCAACGAATCTTTTCTCGACAATGTCGACATGCTCTCCAACCTGAAGGTGCGGGCCAGTTGGGGCATTATTGGCAATGAAAAGATAGAATATACCCGCCAGTACTCTCGTGTGCTGAACGGCATAAACGGAGTGTTTGGATCGGCCGAAGCCATTTACCCAGGTGCAACCTATGGGGTATCGGGTAATCCCAATTTGATTTGGGAAAACTCGTACCAGACCGACATAGGTGTTGAACTCGGCTTTCTGGATGACCGCATTACTGCGGAAGTCGATTATTATCATAAAACTACCAAAGATATCTTGATCGATTTGACTGTTCCGGGTTATCTGGGCAATGGCGATGGCGCCACCATTACATTTAACGCGGGCGAGGTGCTAAACAAAGGGCTGGAGTTTAACCTGGGCTATTCAGGCGAATGGAACCAGCTGAAGTATAGAGTGGGTGCCAACGGAACTACCATACACAACGAAACACTCAGAATTTCTGGCGATGCAGGTCCCGGTGATTTCAGGCAGAATGGCAACGGCACCACACGAACTTACGTGGGCGATCCCATTGGCTCTTTCTTTGGGTATCGGGTAATAGGCGTCTTTCAAAACCAACAAGACCTTGATAGTTACCCGCACCGTTCTGATGCCGGCATTGGCGATCTGAAATATGAAGATGTAAACAAGGATGGTGTGCTGAATGCAGACGATCGCACCAATATAGGTTCCCCCATTCCCAAGTTTTTCTACGGCTTCAATTCTGAGTTCTTCTATAAGGCCTTCGACCTTTCCATTGACTTTCAAGGTCAGATGGGAAACAAAATTTATAATCATAAAGAAACCGTGCGACCCGACTTGTACAACTTCGAACAGCGCGTGTTGGGGCGGTGGCGTGGCGAGGGTACCAGCACTACTGAGCCGAAGGCCTCACCTGGCGGCTATAATTTTTTACCTTCTACGCGCTTCATCCAAGATGGTGGCTTTTTCCGGTTGCGCAGTATTTCGCTTGGCTATACCCTGCCCACCGCTATGGCAGCCAGGGTTGGTATGAAAACGGCCCGCGTATATGCACGGGGCACCAACGTATTTACACTTAGCAAGTTTACGGGCTATACGCCAGAAATAGGGAGCGGCAACGTGCTGGATTCGTCCATCGATTATGGCACCTATCCAATTCCCTCTGTGTATTCACTTGGTTTAAACGTAACGTTTTAAGGTATCTGTTATGAATGCAAAAAAAAATTTAAGAACAAGTGCTGTTTTTCTGATAACCGGAGCAATGATCTGTACGCCCTTTGCTTGCAGCGACAATTTCCTTGACAAGCCGTTGCAAGGTGAGCTGACACAGGAAAGTTTTCCGAAGTCATCGGAAGATGCCTTGTTGGCAACGGTCGCGGTTTATAACATCATGCGTAATTCCAGTTTTAATTTTGGTTTGTTTCCAGTAATGGATATCATGTCGGACGATGCCCGCAAGGGAAGCAACCCCACAGACGCTGCTGCAACCATCGGCCCGTTTGATTCTTTCCAGCATATTTCAACCGAAAGCAACCACCTGCGCTGGTGGAATACGCTTTATGAAGGTGTGAAACGGGCCAACGTGGTGATAGAAAAAGTGCCGGCCATTGAAATGGATGCCGCTACAAAAGCCCGCTACATAGGCGAGGCGTCTTTTTTGCGAGCCCTTTTCTATTTCGATTTAGTTCGCGCCTGGGGTGGTGTGCCCCTTGTAACCAGCACTACCACGCAGCCCGGGCTTGAACGTGCCACAGCCGATGCGGTGTATGAACTGATTGAAAACGACTTGCTGACAGCCGTAGCTGCTCTGCCAGAGAAGTCTGATTTGCCGGCAACGGAACTGGGGCGCGCTACGCGCGGAGCCGCCAAAAGCCTGCTGGCACGGGTTTACCTGTTCAGAAGGGACTTTGTGAATGCGGAGAAATATGCGTTGGAGGTGATCAACTCTGGCCAATATAATCTGGAGACAGATTTTGCCGATGCCAACAGCGTGACGGGCGAGCATGGTGTGGAGTCTGTTTTTGAAATTGGCGCGATTGGGCTGGAAGGTATTGAAAACGGAGGCAATCAATATGCCAACGTGCAAGGGGTGCGTGGCACGCCTAACCGAGGTTGGGGTTTTAACAGACCGTCATTAGACCTCATGAACGCCTTTGAACCTAACGATCCACGATACGACAAAACCATCCTCTTTTTGGGAGAGACGATAGACGGGGTGTTGATTCAGGGCGATGGCACCACACCCGATGAAACCCGCGATGAGAACGGTACCCTGATAGAAATAGAATGCTACAACCAGAAAGTATGGACACCCGGCCTCACGGTGCCACCCCAGTTTGGTCATAACCGCAGAATAATAAGATATGCCGATGTGCTGTTGATGGCCGCAGAGGCCAGTAACGAAAATGGCAACGTTAGCCAGGCATTGGAGTTCTTGAATCGTGTGCGCGAAAGGGCGCGCCAGGGAAACGATTCCATTCTTCCCGACATTACAGAGACAAGTAAAGAAGCTTTGCGAGATATCATTTTTCACGAGCGCAGAGTAGAACTGGCGCTGGAAGGACATCGTTTCTGGGACCTGGTACGTACGGGCAGGGCACAGGCCGTTTTAGGTCCGCTGGGCTTTGTGGCAGGCAAGCATGAGTTGCTACCCATTCCACAAAATGAAATTGACCTGGCTCAGGGCGCATTACAACAAAATCCAAACTGGGAGTAACACAATTTAAAATCAACCTTAAACAAATAAATGATGACTATGAAAAAGATGAAATGGAAACTGATGATGGCAATCGCCATGATTGCATCGATTACCTTCATGCAAAGCTGCGAGGAAGATGAACCTGCTGAATTAACGCTGGTGAGCCTGACCGCGGGCGACATTGACTTGAATGGCGCCACTACACCCAATAACGTACCTATTGATGCAGCGATTACAGCAACCTTCTCCACCAATGTAGATGAAGCCACTACTGCCGCCAACATCACCCTGCTACGCGATTACGATGATGCCAATGTGGAGTTGGACATTACAGTGGCGGGCAACGTGGTAACAATTAAGCCTGCTACTATTTTCGGAACCGGTACCCTCTACGCACTTTCCTTCGGTGCAGGGCTTGCTTCTACCGAAGGTAAAACCCTGACTGCCGCAAGCCGCAACTTTACAACGGCAGGTACTTTTGCTGTAGCAGGAGCAGTTGCACACTGGACTTTTGAAGACAATGCCAACGATGTAATTGGATCGTTTGATCCGCCTGCAAGTGGCATCGTGGGTATATCCTACGGGGCTTCGCACAACGCCAATGCAGGCAAAGCTGCAGAATTCAACGGCACCACCAGTATCATTGAAGTGCCCAATGGAGATCAGTTGATGGAGACCAACAATTTTACAATGAGTTTTTGGATGAAACCAATGACGCACACAGATGATGCCAACAAAGGACATTTCGTGATGGGCTTGGGCGCATTCTTCGGATTTCAATTTGAAATTTTTGATGGATATGGAGGATTTAAAATGCCTGTCGGATATAAATTCAACAAAGATGGAACGGAAGGTTCGGCAACAGAAGACAATGCATTTAACGGTGATGGTAAAAACAAAGACAACGGTGGTTGGCAAGGTTTTGTATTCACCAGAGATTTAACTGGTTCTGGTGGCGTTGCAGACATTATAAAGGAAAAATGGTCGCACGTGGTGTTTACATACAATGCATCCACTAAACAAGGCTTCTACTATGTAAACGGACAAAAAATGCGCGAGTTTGACTTTGACTTGTGGCCCGAAGGTGATAACAAAACTTTTGTTACCGGGCTTAAATACAATGGAACGCCTCCAGATGTTGTGAATGAACTTGCCTTTGGCTTTGTGCAATCGCGCGCAGGTACCATGTGGGATAGTGAGCCTTGGGGTGGTTATGAGCAGGCATCAGCCAAACACTTCAAAGGATTACTTGATGATATTATCATCTATCACAAGGTGCTCTCCGAAGCCGAAATTCAATTGATGTATAGTTCAGGAAAATAATTGTTTTGGGTAGAAGGTTTATTTGTTTGAAAGGTTTCCCCGTCAAGGGGAAACCTTTTCTATTTTTGAAACAACGCATGCGTTTTTTCGGGGCCATCGGTATGTTGCTATATCTCGCGCTCTCGGGCTGCCAGAAGGAAGAGGTGCCCAGGGTTCCCCCGGTGCTTCAACTGGTAACGGTAAGGGTAGGTACCGAAACACTCGACTTGGAAACGGCCACTGGCAACACAGGCATGGACGTAGACCAGCCCATAGTTGCTACCTTTGCAGAGCCGCTCGACCGCTCTTCTGTGGAGCCATCTTTCCGGCTGGTGCAGGATCGCGATACGTTGCCTCTCGCCTTCAGCTACCTGGACGAAGACAAAACAGTATCTTTTAAACCCAACGGTAAACTGAGTAATAAAAAATTCTATCAACTTTTCATCAGGAAGGGTTTGAGAGGTGCAACCGGTTCTGAATTTCCGGGCATCGGCCTTGGTTTCGAAACGAAGCCGGGTATACTTTCCATACAGTCATTCACTATCAACGGTGTAAACGCTCAGGGAACACAGTTGCTGCAGGGCCTGCCTATCAACTTTCAGGCAGAAGTTGTTTTCTCTGCTCCGGTAGCCACCGAGGCTATTGCAGCCCAACCCGTAACGTTAACCCAGCCGGGTGGCTCGGTACCTCTTCAGGTTACATGGAGCGATCAAAATACAAAGCTTACCGTTATCGCGTCTGCACCATTAAAAGATTTAACCAGGTGTGGGCTTGTTTTTAGTTCGGCTATCATAGGCAGCCAGGGAGAACTGTTTCAACCATTTACTCGTGTATTTTATACTCAGCTTGATACACAACCCAAACTGCCCCTGCTGGCGGATGAGGACTTACTTACGGAGGTTCAGCATCAAACATTCAAGTACTTTTGGGACTTTGCCCACCCGGCCAGTGGTATGGCGCGCGAGCGCAATTCATCCGGAGACCTGGTAACCAGCGGAGGATCAGGGTTTGGCATCATGGCCTTGATTGTGGGCATGGAGCGGGGGTTCATCACCCGCCAGCAAGGTATTGAACGTATGAACAAAATCGTTGGCTTTCTTGAAACGGCCGACCGTTTTCACGGGGTATGGCCCCATTGGATGAATGGAAATACAGGCGATGTTATCCCCTTCAGTACAAAAGACAACGGTGGAGACCTGGTAGAAACATCATTTTTGGTGCAAGGCCTGATTACTTTCAGGCAGTATCTCAATCCAAACGATCCGCAAGAAAAGACACTCATTGATCGGATCAACGTTTTGTGGGAAGGAGTAGAATGGAGTTGGTACCGCAAGAACAATGAAAACGTGTTGTACTGGCATTGGTCGCCTACGTACAATTGGGAGATGAACTTTGCGCTGTATGGTTACTTCGAGCAGCAGATCACCTACGTTTTGGCGGCAGCTTCGCCAACATATTCTATCCCCAAAGAAGTTTATACCAATGGATTCGGCAGAAATGGGGCAATCAAAACCGGTAATGTGTACTACGGAATTACTTTACCATTGGCTACGCCCAGCCCTTTGTTTTGGGTTCACTATTCTTACCTCGGCCTCGATCCACACTTTTCGGATGAGTATGCCAACTATTGGGAGCAAAACGTAAATGCTTCGCTGATCAACCAGGCCCATTGCATAGCCAATCCGAAGCAGTTTGTGGGCTATAGCGACCAATGCTGGGGCCTTACTTCCAGCGATAGCCCGGGCGGATACGCAGCACATTCGCCTGGCAACGATTTGGGTGTGATTACGCCCACTGCGGCACTGTCTTCTTTTCCGTACACACCAGAGGCTTCTATGAAAGCATTAAAATTTTTTTACTATAACTTAGGCGATCGTCTATGGGGTCCTTACGGATTTTACGATGCGTTCAGCATCACACACGGGTGGTATGCCGATTCTTATCTGGCCATCGACCAGGGGCCCATCATCATTATGATAGAAAATTACAGAACGCAGTTGCTGTGGAATTTATTTATGTCTGCACCCGAGGTACATGCAGCAAAAGCAAAACTTGGCTTTAACTAAACACCGTTGAGAAAAATACCTATGAAGAAAATTGTTACTCTGGCAGTGCTGGCACTTTGCCTCGCTGCCTGCCAAAGCGGGTCGGATCAGACTTCTGCCAGCAACCGTAAAATCGACTCCCTTCTGCGCGTGATGACGCTGGAAGAGAAGCTCGGCCAACTCAACCTGCCATCGGCCGGGGCTTTTGTAACCGGGGCGGTAGAAAGTTCAGACATTGCCAGAAAAATTGAAGAAGGTAAAGTGGGCGGCCTCTTCAACATCAAAACGGTGGCCAACATCAAAGAAATGCAGAAGATTGCGGTGGAGAAGAGCCGCCTGAAGATTCCACTGCTCTTTGGCATGGATGTCATCCACGGCTACGAGTCGGTCTTTCCCATACCGCTGGGGTTGAGTTGCAGTTGGGACATGGCGCTGATTGAACGCAGTGCCCGGATTGCGGCCATCGAGGCCAGTGCCGATGGCATCAACTGGACCTTCTCGCCCATGGTAGACATCAGCCGCGATGCGCGATGGGGGCGCATCTCCGAAGGAAGCGGGGAAGATACTTACCTGGGCTCAGAAATAGCCAAAGCCATGGTGCGCGGCTATCAGGGCGATGACCTTTCTGCGCCCAACACCATTATGTCGTGCGTTAAACACTTTGCGTTGTACGGTGCATCTGAAGCTGGCCGCGACTACAATACAGTAGACATGAGCCGCCACCGCATGTACAACGAATACCTGCCGCCCTACAAAGCAGCGCTCGATGCCGGGGCGGGCAGCATCATGGCATCTTTTAACGAAATTGACGGCATACCGGCCACGGCCAATAAATGGTTGCTTACCGATGTGCTCCGCAACGAGTGGGGCTTCAAAGGTTTTGTGGTGTCGGATTATACGGGTGTGAGTGAAATGATCAACCATGGCCTGGGCGACCTGCCAACGGTTTCCGCAAAAGCGTTGGCAGCAGGCCTTGACATGGACATGGTAAGCGAGGGCTTTCTTACCACCCTGGCGCAGTCTGTGAAGGACGGACGCGTAACAGAGCAACAGATTGATGCCGCCTGCCGCAGGATACTGGAAGCCAAGTTCAAACTCGGACTGTTCGATGACCCGTACCGCTACTGCAACGAAGAGCGTGCGAAGAACGAAGTGTTTACAGATGCCCATCGGGCGGAGGCGCGCAGCACGGCCGCACAGAGTTTTGTGTTGCTGAAGAACGACCGCAGCATTCTACCGCTGAAAAAAACCGGAACCATTGCGCTGGTGGGACCGCTGGCCGATGCTAAAGAAAACATGACTGGTACGTGGAGCGTAGCCGCGCGTTTTGCGGAATCTATTTCGCTGCGCGAGGGTTTGCAGAAAGCGGTAGGTACATCTGCCAGGGTAGTGTATGCCAAAGGCTCGAACCTGACCGAAGATGAAAAGCTGGAAGCAAACTCGACTTTATTTGGTAAATCGTTAGGTCGCGATCCACGCCCCGCTGAGGCCATTCGCAATGAAGCACTGCGTGTGGCACAAAGCGCTGACGTAATTGTGGCAGCCGTAGGTGAGGCTGCCGAGATGAGTGGCGAGGCCGCTAGCCGCACCAACATAGAAATACCCGAGGTGCAAAAAGACTTGTTGAAGGCCCTTCTGAAAACCGGCAAACCCGTGGTGCTGGTGCTCTTCACAGGCAGGCCGCTGGCATTGAAGTGGGAGAGTGAGAACGTTCCCGCCATCCTCAACGTATGGTTTGGCGGCTCAGAAGCTGGCCATGCCATTGCCGATGTGTTGTTTGGTGAGGTAAACCCTTCCGGTAAACTCACCACTACCTTTCCGCAAAACGTGGGCCAGGTGCCATTGTATCACGCCCATAAAAATACCGGCCGGCCGTTGAGCGGCCCCTGGTTTCAGAAATTCCAATCGAATTACCTCGATGTTTCGAACGACCCGCTGTACCCCTTCGGCTACGGGTTAAGCTACACCACCTTCAGCTATGGCGAACCCCGGTTGGATAAAACGGAGATGACCGCAGAGGGAACGCTGACGCTGACCGTAGAGGTAACCAACACAGGTTCGCGCGATGGTGCCGAGGTGGTGCAACTCTACATTCGCGACCCGGTAGCCTCCGTAACACGGCCAGTGAAGGAGTTGAAGGGCTTCCAGAAAGTGGTGATCAAAGCGGGAGAGACAAAATCCGTTTCTTTTTCCATTACAAAAGAACAGCTTTCCTTCTACAACAGCGATTTGAAGTGGACAGCCGAGCCGGGTACGTTTCATGCAATGGTAGGCCCGAATGCACGCGATGTGAAAATGGTGCCGTTCGAGTTGAAGTAAGTATTGCAGGCGTTAGACGGCTTGGTTACGTAAGTGAACAGCCGTCTGACACCTTCGCCTTCGCAAATGAAGGCGGGTTAATTGTAGAGTATATTGATTGCCTTATGACAATCAATACGCTGTCCTACAATCAATAACCACGTCATAGCGAGCGCAGCGTGGCGATCTCCTGGAAATGATTTGATTGCTTTCATCGGAGTTCAACTCCCCTGTAGAGGACAACTGTTTTTACGTAGCTTTGTCTATACTTCAATTCTTATGGATTTCCTCCAGATTCCCGATGTGATCGAACGCAACCTCACTGCTACATTCGCCTATTTCGACCTGGTAGCTGTGCTGCTTTTTTCCATTTCAGGTTCCATTGCTGCCATACGCAAACAATACGATTTCATCGGTGTGTTCATCGTAGCGTTCTTTTCCAGTGTGGGCGGAGGGCTCATCCGCGATGCCATCTTCATTCAAAGCGGCCCTCCTTTGGTAGTTACCAGCTCCAACTACCTGCTGGTGATATTGCTCGGCTTTGGCGTGGCCATGTTTTTCTACCACAAGCTGAATCGAATGGTGATGACGATGAAACTGGTAGACGCCATTGCTTTGGGGATGTACAGTGTGGTGGGCGCCAGTGCGGCCTTACGGGCGGAGTTGGTACCGCTGGCGGCCGTGCTGGTAGGCATGTTCAACGCGGTAGGCGCGGGGCTCATCCGCGATTTGCTGATTGGCGAAACACCCATCATCTTTTTACCAGGGCGTTTTTATGCCGGGGCGGCCATGGTAGGCAGTAGTTTGTTTACGTTGTTGTATGGCTGGCTGCAGGTAGACGAAACGTTGGCAGCATTAATTGCCATTGTGTCCACGTTTTTGGTGCGCGTATTATCCGTTCGTTTCGACTGGCGCACGAAGCCGGTTTCGCGTGAATGAAGTTAGTTGGTAGTTGATAGTTCTTAGTTCTCAGTTGATAACATGCCGCCAAAAACTAACAACCAACAACTAAGAACTATTTCAAATCCCAACCCTTGTGTTTCCGCATGAAGTAGATCAGCGAAAGCGTAATGAGTACACTGCCCGCTACCGACATGATGTAGCCCCCCGAGATGAAGAAATTCAGCCAGCTTAAATCCTTCTGACCAAACTCTTTGTACAACAGCACGCTTACACTGCCCAGGTAACCCACGGAGTCGGCCAGGTAAATCAAAAAACCCACCGTGCTTACATAGCGGAAGGTAGCGATCAGTCGGTCGAAGAAGATGCTGTTGAACTGAATGTACCCAAAATACAACCCCATGCCTACCAGCACCATCCAAACGGGCGCGTTGATCCACCCGTTTTCATAGGTCCATGTGCTCACGCCCACCGCCACCATGCCAATCAATACAATCAGGTGATTGATGACCATGGCCTTGTAATTGTTTTTGATCACCATCAGGCTGCCGATTACCAGCAGTACACCAATGGTAACGGGCAACTCGGTTTGGGTAAATATCTCGGGCTTGTCGCCATAGTTCAGCGACTTCCAGATTTCGGCCGAAAAGTTGTCGCGAAAGTCGCGGAAGGCTGTGAGCAGCGTGTAAGTAAGCACCAGCAAAACCAGGCCCGGTAAAAAGGTGAGTGTGTATTTGATGCGTTCCGGCCCCGTCATTGGCTGGCGTTTGGTGCGCAGCACTTCGTCTTCGGCAGTAGGTGGCGGAATTTTGTCGAGCAGCCAGAGAAACAGCAGCAGTGGGGGGAAGAAGAGGCAAGCGGCTACAAAGGGCATCCAGAACTCCGATATGCTCCAGTCGAGCATGATGAAGCCGCCTATTGTTTTCGCGAAGCCGGCCGAAAAGATGAAGCTAACGGAAAGGCTTGCGCCTAGCACCTCGGTAAACTTACGTCCTTCCAGGTAGCCGAACACCATACCCCACACCATGCCTAAAGGCAGACCGTTGAGGAAAAGAAAAACCAGGTTGTAGGGAGAAGGCGTAATGGCAAAGAACAGCCACGCCACGCTGGCCACGGAAACCATTAATAGAATGCCTTTAGCGCGGGCGTGCGCCCCTAACTCCGACACTACTTTGATGCCAATGAATTTCGACAGCATGTAGCCCACCACCTGGAAGATCACCATCCATACCTTGAAGTCCACCCCCCACACCGCCTGGTTTTCGTAGGTGGCTACACCAAAGGTTTTGCGCAGTGCGAAGATGCAGGTGTACAAGCAGAAGGCGGCCCCGGCCGTGTACAGGGTGAACCAGAAGCCATGGGTGCGGCTAAGCCAGCGGGTGATGGGATGGGTGTTGAAGTTGGATTCCATGGGCATCGAAAGCTACATCTTGCCATTTTCTATCCAACAAGATGCGCAAATTTCTGAAACCAACCTCCAATAATATGTGGGCGGCATGTGTGAATTCGTTCACGAGGTCATCGGGATGGTGGGCATCGGAACTGAGTGTAACCGGAATGCCGCGCTCATGGATCTGCTGCAATATCCACGGGCTGGGATAAACGGTGCTGGTCTTCCGCTGGTACAGTCCCCGGGTGTTTACTTCGATGATGCAACCCGCCTTACTGATGGCATCGAGGGTGTGACCAACGGCAGCCTGATACCACGGTGCTGATTCCGTAAAGTAAACGTCATCGCGGTTGTGCATTTTGATTTTGTCGAGGTGGCCTACGATGGTGGGGGGAGAGTGGACAACCATCTCGCGCGTCAGCGCATAGTACCGTTCGATCGCTGTGCGGATATTGCCTTGGAAAATCTGGTGAAGACCTTCTTCGAAGTGCGCCAGCGTAGCATCTATCTCCCAATGCACTCCGCCCGGCAGTTGGTCTACAAAATGAACCGAGCCGATGGTGTAGTCGAGCAGGTGTTGGTAGTGGGCAGGCGCCACCAGGCCCGGAATGTAATCCACTTCCAGGCCGGCATACACCTGCACGCCTGCGCTGTTGCGCAAGCGGTTGATGTCAGCCAGGTAGGCAGGCAGCGCGTTTTCGGCCATGCACCACGGTCGGTGGTAGGGGAGGGGCGCGTGCGAGGAGATACCGAGGGCGCGCAAGCCAAGCTGTTGCGCACGCAGTACTACGTCAGCCACGGGTAACTTGCCATCGCAATAGTGTGTATGGGTATGGTAGTTGCACCACATGGTGGCAAGCTAGCCAAACGGATTGGCCGGGGAAAGACGTTGGCATTATTTCATGATTAT
The DNA here is from genome assembly GCA_964429845.1 of uncultured Ohtaekwangia sp. Lineage (GTDB taxonomy): Bacteria > Bacteroidota > Bacteroidia > Cytophagales > Cyclobacteriaceae > ELB16-189. Next base: position 262,209 of record CAYSCT010000001.1, on the reverse strand, counting down.
GCTTACCTTCAATCTATCATGCCCAACCAAAACAACCTTTCCTTTCAACTTGGTCTACTCCATTTTGTGCACCTGTTGGTAACCGTAGATGGGCATATAGATGATCGCGAGCGCAAGGCCATTGCCGCCATCTGCAAAGAAGAAAACATTGCCGATTCAATCGTACTCGACTTTCAAACCATGGTGGAAACCATGAAGGAACAGGAAATCTACACCAAGGGGGTAGAGTACCTGAACCAGTGCAGCGAAGAGGAACGCCTTACCGCTTTTGTGCACCTCTACAAGCTGGCCGAAGCCGATACCAGCATCAGCAACAAGGAAGTGCGCTTTCTGCTATACGGATTGAAAGTAACCAACATCAGCTTCGAAGACGTGGTGTTGAGTGCAGGTATGTCGGGGCAGCGGTAGCAAGCATAGGTAATAATGTGTTCGCTAAGCAAGTTCATCAAATGATTGTACTATCGGTTTCTTGAACGAAACCAGAACAGGGTAGCCGAAACCAGGCTGAACAGAACCCCTAAGGGTAAAATTTCAGTAAAAGATAGAAAAAACCTTAGTGCGAGATTTTTATCGTAAGAACTCATCAACTCCTTAGCGGGAAGTATTTCAAAAGGCATTTTAAATGCCATTGATTTTCTACTACCTGGTTAACCAAGAAAGTTTTCCCGGTTCTGCGTGCGCCCAGTAACACCACTACTTTTTGGGGAGCAAGGGCTTTTATCAATAGAGGCAGAAGAATCCGGGGGAGGTCTTTTATTGGCCAAAGGTATCTAATTTCCGTCTACAAACTGACGGAAATTAGATGCTCCTCAGCGAGAAACTATCCCTCCAACGCCTTCAGCCTTTCCTCCAGCGCCTTGATTTTCGCTTCGGCATCGGCCTTCTTTTTGCGCTCGCCCTCAATTACCTGCGGAGGGGCGCCTGCCACAAACCGTTCGTTGTCGAGCTTCTTGTTTACAGAAGCGAGGAAGCCACGCTGGTAGTCCAGGTCTTTTGCAACCTCTTCCCGTTCTTTCGCTACGTCTACTTTACCTTCCAGGGGAATGAAAAACTCGGAAGACTTGATTACAAAGCTCGTAGCCCCTGACACCTTTTCTGAGGAAAAGTGGATGTTGCTCAGGTTAGACAGTTTTCGCACCACGGGCCAGAACGATTGAATGAGCTTTACCTCACCCTCCTTCACTACCAGTTTCAGGGCCTCCTTTGGGGAAAGCCCCTTACTATTGCGGGTGTTACGAATTTCAGTAATAACTTCAAAGCCATAGGTTGCTTCCTGCAGGATGGACTCGTTGAATGATTGAGGAATTGGCCACGGGGCTTGAATAACGCAATCGTTGGCTGGTCGCTCTTTCAATTCATGCCAAAGCTCTTCAGTAATAAAGGGCATGAAGGGATGCAGTAATTTCAAGGCACTTTCAAAAAAGCCTACAGTAGCATTGTACGTGGTGTGGTCGATGGGTTTGCCAAATTCAGGCTTCACCATTTCGAGGTACCATGCACAGAAGTCATCCCACACCAATTTGTAAACCGTCATCAGCGCATCGCTCATGCGGAATTTTCCGAAATGGTCGTTCAGTTCTGTCAAGGAAGCATGGAGTTTGGCTTCGAACCAGGCAATGGCCACCTTGTTTTCTTCGGGTTGGGCAATGGTTTCGGGCATCCAGCCTTTCACCAATCGGAACGCATTCCAAATTTTGTTGGCAAAGTTGCGGCCTTGCTCGCACAGCTTTTCATCGAACAGCAAATCGTTGCCCGCGGGTGAACTAAACAGCATACCTGTGCGCACACCATCCGCTCCGTATTTGGCAATCAGGTCAAGCGGATCGGGTGAGTTGCCCAGGCTTTTCGACATCTTTCTGCCCAGCTTATCGCGCACAATGCCGGTGAGGTACACATCCTCGAAGGGTTTCTCGTTGGTGTATTCGTAACCTGCAATGATCATGCGTGCCACCCAGAAAAATAAAATTTCGGGCGCAGTTACCAATACCTGCGTTGGGTAGAAGTAACGCAGGTCTTTGTTTTTATCGATCTGAATTTTGCCTTGCTCTTTATCGAAATAATCATCATTAAAACCATCGAATACGGCCGTAGGCCACAGCCACGAAGAAGCCCACGTATCGAGTACATCGGGGTCTTGGGTGAGATCCTTTTCGGTGAGTGTTTTTCCACATTGGGTCGAAGCTAACTGTACCGCTTCTGCCAACGTTTCGGCTACCACAAAATCATTTTCACCCGGCCCATAGTAGTAAGCCGGGATGCGATGGCCCCACCAAAGCTGGCGTGAAATACACCAGTCGCGTACGTTCTCCATCCAATGGCGATAGGTGTTTTTGAACTTGGCGGGGTGCAACTTGATTTCATCGTCTTCCACGGCCCGGTAGGCACGCCTCGAGATTTCTTTCATCTTCACAAACCACTGCAACGATAGTTTGGGCTCTACCACGCTGTTGGTACGCTCGGAGCGGCCGATGCGGGTTACAAATTCTTCTTCCTTCAACAGGTGCCCGGCTTCGCGCAAATCTTTTACAATTTCTTTCCGAACGGCAAAGCGGTCTTTGCCGACAAACTTGGGCAGTTCGCACTTTTCGTTCAGTGTGCCATCGTCATTAATAGTATCAATCACCGGCAGGTTGTGGCGCAGCCCGATTTCGTAGTCGTTTACATCGTGCGCAGGTGTTACTTTCAAACAACCGGTACCGAACGTTTTGTCAACGTAGTTATCGGCAATTACCGGAATCTCGCGCTCGATGAAGGGCACCAGTACTTTCTTGCCAATCAGGTGTTGGTATCGTTCATCGCCCGGGTTTACGGCAATGGCCACATCACCCATAATGGTTTCGGGGCGCTGTGTGGCAATGGTTACCCACTCATCGGCTGTGCCTTTTACTTTGTACCGCACCGAGTAGAGTATCGATCGCTCACCTTCTTCTTTATAGAGCACTTCCTCGTTGGAGAGGGCGGTTTTTGCTTCCACGTCCCAGTTGATCATTCTCAGGCCGCGGTAGATGTATCCCTTTTTATAGAGGTCTACAAACACGCGGATCACCGCCTGGTAGTAGGCGGGGTCCATGGTAAAGCTGGTGCGCTCCCAATCGCACGAGGCGCCCAGCTTTTTGAGTTGTTCCAGAATGATGCCACCATATTTTTCTTTCCACTCCCAGGCATATTTCAAAAACGCATCGCGGCTCAGGTCTGATTTTTTGATTCCCTTTTCGCGCAACATGGCCACTACGCGGGCTTCGGTGGCAATGGAGGCGTGGTCGGTGCCAGGCACCCAGCAAGCAGCTTTCCCTTCCATGCGTGCCTTGCGGATCAGCACATCCTGAATGGTGTTGTTGAGCATGTGGCCCATGTGCAACACGCCTGTTACATTGGGCGGGGGAATCACAATGCAGAACGAGGGCTTTCCGGGCGCAGGCTCGGCATGAAAATAGCCTTGCTCCATCCAATACTGGTACCACTTGTCTTCTACTTCGGCCGGGTTATACTTGGTTGAAAGTGACATAATTCGCTTAAAAAAGAGGGCAAAAATAACCCCATTTCAGGGCCGCACCAAGAATTTCTTGTTTCTTTCGGCTTGGTTTTCAATTACTTGAAGTTGATTCTTCATGCGCCAAAATCTGTTCGGTTGTTTAACTTCGTACATCCACCCAAAACCAGATAATTACCTATGAGTGAAGTTGCGTCAATGGAAGATCATGCGGCCGAAAGCATACATTGGAAACAGTTGTGGAGCCTGGCCGCTTTGTATGGATCGATCGTGATAGGTTGGATTGCCTACCACAACTACCAACCCAAGTTGCTGGTTAAGTTCGAGTTTACAGATTTTACTTTTTTACTCACCGTGGCGCAGGGCCTCATCCTGGTGATCACGCCACCCATCGCGGGAAGATTGGGCGATCGTTTTCGATTTAAGGAGGGCCATCGCCTGCCCATCATCTCCTCGGGTATCAGCTTTGCAGCCATGATCTTTATGGCGGTGGCTTTTACTTTGTTAAGTAATCCAGGTGAAGTGTTTAAATGGATTTTGCCGCTGCTGATTGTGTTGTGGCTGGTGGCCATGAGTATTTTTACAAGCCCTGCGTTGTCTACCATGGAACTTTTTACACCCATCGACAAGCTGCCGCGCGCCATGGCCATACTTACCATTGTGGGTAGCTTGATTTATGCACTGGAGCCTGTGATAGTAGACTTGATTGACTTCATAGGTGCACCGGCTACGTTTGTGGCGGGTGGTGTGGCCGTGTTTCTCTCGGGCTATGCGCTGAAGAGAAATTCTATGGGCTTGTTCGCTCAAAATACCAACCGCCCCCGTGCGGCTATTGTGCTGGATACGCAGAAGTCGAACTACCTGTTTATTTGGGTGTTGGGCATTTGCCTGGGCTTCGCCACCACCTTGCTGTTAAAAATTTTCCCCGACATGCTGCAAAATACACTTGGCACTTTGTGGCAGATAGAAGGCAAGTGGATTGTGGTGCTGGTGCTGGTGGTGTCTGCGGTCTTCTCCATTCCTGCCAGCAACATGGTAAACAAGTACGGCATGTCTTCCGTGTTTTGGTACAGTGTGGTGTTGGTGTTGCTTAGCATATTGGGCATCGTGTTCTTTTCGCAGCCGTGGGCAATAGTGGCTACGCTTCTTCTTTTTGCGCTTACGTTTACCACGCTTTCGGTTAGCTCTTTACCATTGGCCATTAAGAGCGCCAATTATTACGAGAAGGTGTTTTGTGTGGGTATTTTCTTCAGCGGTGTTGAATTGCCCGAAGGAATCATTGAATCTATTTTAAGTTACCAATAGGTCACTTTTCTGTTGGCAGAATGCAAAAGCCGTGTCACCCAAAAGAAAACGGTGACACGGCTTCTTTTTTCACCCACTAAGCGGCAAAATTTAACTGCGGATTGAGGTTGAGTTTGATCTGTTCATCGATCTCGAGAAAGAAACAATCGTTCTTCAGTTTGGTCTCTTCCTTTTTCATAATCTCCTTAATCAACGGCTGGTAGAAGTCAATATCTACACTGCGTCTTTTGAAGGCCAGCAGCCGGTCGAATATCAGCGCCAGGTCTTTGCGGCTGGGCTGTTGCCGAAACTTGAAATCGATGTAGGTGGGCAGGTCTGCCAAAACACGGTCTACCAGCGCATCGCGGTGCTGGTCTAACACATTGCGAATCTGAAAAAGCTGAATGTTGGGTTCGCTGGCCCGCACCAGGCGCGCCCCAATCAAGGTGGATTTAATCACTCTCATGGCCGTAACGTTTAACGGCAATAAAGTTACGATTACTAATAATATTAGCAAATCAAAAAGCTAAAATATTTAGTATAACGGTTTACTCCCAGCCCCGACTGCGGGCATACTGGCTTAACTGACTGATATTATGGATGTTGAGCTTCCTCAAAATGTTTTTTCGGTGTGTTTTTACGGTATGCTCGGAAATAAAAAGTTGCTCGGCAATCTGGCCATTGGTGCTGCCCTTCACCAACAGCCTGATGATCTCAATTTCCCGGCTGCTGAGCTTTACCTTGTCCTGATCGGATTCTGCCGGGTCGGGAATAAAATCAAAAAACGACTTGCCCTCCATAATGCGGGCAATGGCTTCGCGCAGTTCGCGGCTGCCTTTGCTTTTCAAGATGCATCCGTGAGCCCCAGCTTCTATCATCTGGTTCACCAGGCTTCTGTCGTGGTACATGGTGAGAAACAACATTTTCAGGTGCGGAAATTCTCGCTTCAGGGTATACGCACACTCCAGTCCATCGTGGTGGGGCATGTTCACATCCAGAATAACCAGGTCTGCCGGTTGGCTGCGCACCTGTTGCAGCAATTGAAGTCCATCGTGTGCAATGCCCACCACTACTGTGTGTGGTATGGTCTTTAAAATTTCCTGAACACCTTCTACCACAATGGGATGATCATCGGCCAATAGGATACGGATAGGTTGTTGCATTATGATTTAAGGTTTACTTCAATAATAGCCGTGGTGCCTTTGTTTTTGGAGGCATCGATGGTGAGGCTGCCCTGAATTCGGTCCAGGCGGGCTCTTATGGTTTGTAGGCCAATGCCGGTGGCGGGCTGAGAAGCATCGAAACCGATGCCGTTATCTTCAAAAATAAGACTCAGGTAGTCGCCTTTGATTTCAGAAATTTCAAGGCGCACGTGCGTGGCCCGTGCATGTTTCAGTGTGTTGGTGAAAAGCTCCTGGATGATGCGATAGACGTTCAGGGTAATTTCTCCACTCAGCCGGGTGGTTACATCGATAGAGGTATCTATCTGCAGGCGGTGCGACTGGCGAATGGCTTCGCAGAGTTGTTCAACGGGTGGTTTTAGGCCTGCCTGCTCTATTGCGCCTGCGCTCAGGTTGTGCGAAATTCTTCGTGCCTCGGTGGCGGTTTGTTCAGTGAGTAGGGAGATGCGCTCTGCCAGCCGTTTGGTTTCAGGGTCGGTGTTTTTTTCGACCAGCAAATCGCTGTAGAGCCGCAACGTGGCCAATATACTACCCAGGTTATCGTGCAGGTCTTCGGCAATGCGCTTGCGCTCTACCTCGCGGCCTTCTATGAGCAGGTAAGCAGACTTCAGTTCTTGTTTTTGTAAGGTTTTCTCTATTTGCTGATAGGCTTGCTGTTTCTTGATCAATTTCCTTTGAAAGACAAAGGCAAAAGTTACCAAAGCCAATGTCATCATCAACATTGCCGCGGTTCCAGCTATCAGCGTCACCAGATCACTTAGTTGTCCCTCATTAACCATAAACCAAAGCAAATTATTGGAGATTTTATTATATCAGCGATGCTTCTGATTATCCAGGCATTATGAAAAAAACCAACTGCCTCTTGAGAGAATATATCAATGGCTAACAGATAGGTAAAAATCGATCCGGCAAAGTATATCATAAAGCCAAAATTGACGACAAATAATGGTGCTTTTTCTAGTTGAATATCTTCTATGTTCTGGTAAAGTATATACAGGTAAACGAGTCCTAAAAAAATCAGCACGAGCGTATTCATGGCCCAAGCGTTGGAATTAAACTGATCGAATTTCTGAACGAAAAGGGAGTTAACGAGATTAATGGCAATGACCACAATAATCGAAACGTTTACAAAAAACCACTTTGGAAGGATTTGTTTATAAAAAATTGCCAGGCAAGTAAATTCTGCCAACGATAATGCATGATAAAAACCATGTGTATTTATTCTCTGACTGGCAAGAAATAAGGTTGCAGTTTTTAGAGATGAAGCCAGTAAAAAATAAACCCCCAATACTTTGTATTTCTTTTTAATTGAACGAGGTAGTAAAAGGAAGACAAAGAATGGGGGCCAATCAGAGAGATCGGAAAGGTGTGATAGTACTACATTCCAACTTTTTAAGTCCACTAAGGACAAGATACTGATTTGTTTTCGCAAACGTTCGGGCACGGAGTGGACATGCTCAAAATTATTGGATCCATTGATGCCTTAAGCGCTTGTGAACGAGGGTATACAATGTGATAATCGTCCCCATTGGCAAGCGTAGGCACTATCACTAAGTCGTACCCATCTTGTACTTCGTTTCTACTGCTTTTTGCCAGATAAATTCTGATGCTGTCGATAGGAACTTTACTGATTAATAGTTTATCAATTTCAAGCATGAAGTCCTTCACCAATGAAAGATCAAACCGGTGGCCGACAATAATGTCTTTTTCCGGCTTATGAGTTGTCGCCATTTCATCGACAATGAACTTCCGAATGTTTGCCTGGGCTGTTGGCAGATCAATTGCTTTTCCGTGTGCCATAGTTGTTTGAGTTGGGGTATGAATTAGGGATTAGAAAAATTTAAGGACATAAAGTATCCATTAATGAAATAAAGGTTTTTATGGCTGCTTTCCAAGTGCCCGGAATCAACGGAAAATTGGAAATGACAACTAAAATGGGGCGAATGACCTTATAAATTCCACAGACCTTTTGCAACACCTGGCCCGGGTTTGCTAAAGAAGCAGCGTTAAAATGCAGTTCTCCACCTGGTTGGAACTTGGTAATGTCAGCATTGGCAATATGCTGGTTAATTTCTTCGAAGTCCATTTCACTGTTTTTCATAATTTTTCTTTTTAATTAGTTTTAGAATTGGAGCGAATTTGTTGATCAAAGGTCCATTACAATTTAAATCAGTTCAATACCCTTGCAGGTTAACCCATATACCCCAATGAGGGTATTTTTTTGCTATGATTTTATGATCCGTACGGCTGTTCTCTAGGGGTGGCATTGGCAGTGCTGATTTTTGCCATGAAATTCCTGGAATACCGCCTCCTCATCCGCGACCTTTCCATCGAATTTTATGTGGGCACGGTGGCGTTTTTTTTGCTTCACAGAAAAATCACGTGGCCATTTATCACATGGCCGTGTACGATGGCCCGCTGCACGATTGGTTATTGAAAGAATGGAAGAAAGTGAGCGATAAAAAACTGGATATGGGCAAGTCGTGTATTCGCTTCAAAAAGCCTGCCGACATACCCGTAAAACTCTTCGGTGAGTTGGCCGCTAAAATGACTCCGCGCGAATGGATAGAGCGGTATGAAAAATCTTTAAAGAAAAAGCAATGAAACGAGTAACGGGTTTAGGAGGCGTTTTCTTCAAAACCAAGGATCCGAAAATGTTGGGCGAATGGTACAAACGTCATTTGCATTTACCTGTAACTGAATTTGGGGCTGTCTTTAAGTGGAAAGACTTAGGTAACCCTCACGTAAAAGCAACTGCCATTACAGTTTGGAGCCCATTCGAAGAGAACACGCCATACTTCAGTCCCAGCGAAAAGCCATTTATGTTCAATTATCGGGTAGAGAATCTGGAAGGTTTGCTGCGCGTGTTGAGGGAAGAAGGTGTGCCCGTGGTTGGAGAAATACAGGAGTATCCTTACGGAAAGTTTGGATGGATTGTAGACCCCGAGGGAAACAAGATTGAACTCTGGGAACCGAAAGACGATGGATTTTAACCGTTAGTAGGTGGCCATGCAGGTAAGTTGCAAAGGCCTGATTAAATTGGTTTTTGAACTGTAAAATTACTTGCATGAACTTTTCCGTTTTGCTTGGCCTTGTGTTGGCAGCCACCACGCTGTCTGCACAAACCACCATTATTCCGTTGCCCGAACACCCGCGCCCTGATTGGGAGCGCGCGCAATGGCAAAACCTGAATGGCAACTGGCAGTTTGCCTTCGACTCGCTCGATCGTGGCCATGCTGAAAAATGGCAGGATGGCAGCCATACATTTCCACAAACCATCTCAGTGCCATTTCCGTGGGGCTCCAAGCTTTCGGGTGTGGCCGACAAGGCCGACATTGCCTGGTACCAGCGCAACATTACGGTTAACAGCGCCTGGAACGGCAAGCGCACGTTCCTGACCATTGGCGCCAGCGATTGGCATACCACGGTTTGGCTTGATGGCCAATACGTAGGCGAACACAAGGGAGGTTATGTTCCCTTTTCTTTCGATCTCACGCCCCTTATAAAGTACGATCGGCCACAACGCCTCACCGTTCGGGTAGACGACAAAAGGAGAGACTTTACCCTCTACGGCAAGCAGGGCTACGGCAATGCGCGGGGCATCTGGCAAACCGTTTACCTGGAAGCGCGCGGTACCGATTACCTGCAGAGCGTTCAGTTTGTTCCCAATATCGACAACCAAACCGTAACCATAACTGCATACCTGCTTGACGAAGCCAATGAGCAAAAGAAGGTAACAGTCACTATTCAAACACCACAGGCCCCCATCAAGCACGAGTGGTTTTTTGAGAAAGGAAAACACAAAGCCGTTGCCACTGTTTCCATTCCCAACCCCCGGCTTTGGTCGCTGGCCGACCCCTATCTCTACCAGGCCGAGCTTACTGTGGGCAACGATGTGGTGAAAACCTATTTTGGGATGAGAAAAATTTCGGTGATGAACCTGCCTGGCACGGAGTTTCCCTATGTGGCACTGAATAACCAGCCGGTCTATCTTCAACTAGCGCTCGATCAGTCGTACCACCCCGATGGTTTCTATACGTTCCCTACAGACGACTTCATGCGCCAGGAAATTGAGCGCACCAAGGCCATCGGGTTGAATGGCATTCGCCCGCACATCAAAGTAGAAATTCCGCGCAAATTGTATTGGGCCGATAAGCTGGGTGTTTTGGTAATGGCCGATTTGCCCAACAGTTGGGGCGAACCCGACCACCGCATGCAACAAGAGTCGGAGTACACCCTGCGCGGCATGTTAACCCGCGACTTCAATCATCCTTCTGTGTTTTCGTGGATTCTCTTCAACGAAACATGGGGACTGCGCACACAGGTGGAAGAGGGGGGCAAGAAGCAGAACCAATACCTGCCTTCTACACAGCAATGGGTGGCCTCTATGTACTACCTCGCCAAATCATTAGACCCCACCCGGTTGGTGGAAGATAATTCCATTTGTTGTGGCGCTGGGCACACAGTTACCGATCTCAACTCCTTTCACGATTACCTGCCGGGGTGGGAGTGGGAACCACACCTGAAGCAATTGACCGAGCAAAGTTTTGAAGGCAGCACGTTTCAATTTGAAGCCGGGTTTAAGCAAGGCAAGCAACCCAAAATAAATTCTGAGTGTGGCAACGTGTGGGGTTATGAAGGCAGCACGGGCGATGTAGACTGGAGCTGGGACTACCACCGTATGATGAACACCTTCCGCAAATACCCTGAGATAGCAGGCTGGCTCTATACCGAACACCACGATGTGATCAACGAATGGAATGGCTACTGGCGTTTCGACCGTACGTTGAAGTTTACAGGGCTGGAAGAATGTGCACCCGGCATGACGCTGAACGACCTCCACGCCCCGGTCTATGTTTCTACCGGCAACGAAATTTGCCGCACGGTAAGGACAGGTGAAAAAATAAGCATACCTCTTTTTATTTCTTCTATGTCGGGCGATGATCACGGCAAGACACTAAAGCTTTCCTACCAGGCACTGTTAACCAACGTAATCGGTGAGTCGGCACCAATCGCGAATGGAGAAGCGGCCATCGACTATCAACCTTACGTGCAGAAGGAATTGGCCCCATTATCGCTTACCATGCCCAATCAGGCGGGGCTGGCTGTTGTCGTCTTTACGTTGTCGGATCAAAGGGGGAAAGTATTGCACCGCAACTTTATGCACGTGGAGATTGTGGGTGGAGCTGCCGTGCCCGAGGCGGAAGTAATTACCCGGGCAGCCAATGGGTTTACAAATGCCGGGTGGAGCAGTAAACAATGGCAGGTGTTAGACGGCTTGAAAGTATGCGGAGCCGGAAAAGGATTTTTTGAGTACACATTTCCAGTAGGAACAAATCTAAAAGTAGGCGAGGTGAAAGAGGCGTATTTTGTGGTGGAAGCCTCAGCCAAAGAGTTGTTCGCCAAAGACAGGGAAACACAAGGAAACATGGACCTCGACTATATGTTGGGTGCCCGCGCCTTGCCCAGTGCCAATCCCAACGCCTACCCGATGACGGATGAACAACGGTTCCCCTCTGAAATAGAAGTGTTGATAGATGGCGAGAAGGCATTCACCACCTTATTGGCAGACGACCCGGCCGACCACCGCGGGGTATTGTCATGGCACCATCAGTTGCAAGATCGTAAACTACGCGAGGCAGGTTCTTACGGTTATCTGGTGAAAGTAAAAGTAACACGCGCGCAACTAAAGAAAGCGGCCGCCAACGGTAAATTAACTGTGCGGCTGCAAACCAAAGGCGAAGGTGGACTGGCAATTTATGGTCAATCGTTTGGCCGTTACCCAGTTGATCCTTCGCTGGTGCTGAAGATGAAGTAAGAGTAATCTAATGGACTCGCGTACAGTTAATCGGCTTGGTGGGTTTGTTACCGCGAAGCCCCTGCCTCCATGCGTATGCGCCAGTTAGACGGATATAAGTTATTCACTCGGCTACCCAACTGGTTGATCCAGCCCAGGGCATTGCCTTCATAAACTACCAACGCAAAGCCTTTGTCCGCGGTGAATGGTGACAGTGTGTCTTTGCGCAGGTATTGAATGGCCTGTTCTTTCGTAACTTCGATTTGAGCAAATTCTGAACGGTTTAGATCGACCGATAGCGCCAACGCGTGTTCTGGTATCCACTTGTTGTGTTTTACCGTGGCCATGGCTACACCTTTGGTAATCGCATGCAGTCTTTCGCTCACCAACAAAATATCCTGCGTAAGGGTAGCGGGCCATCCGATCACCAGGTCATCTTGCTTCTGTAAGTGAAAATCTGGCGGCAGCCACTTCGATTGAAGGGAGGCTTTTGGAAGATCTTTAGAAAACTTTCTTCTCACGGCCTCCTGCGCTTCCTTCTTTCTCATTACCGAAAGAAAGAAACCCTCACCCTGCAGCCTGTGTGGGTACAGCCTATATCCTACAACGCCCGGCTTTGGCCGAACTTCTTCAATACCTTCTGGCAGGTTTTCTAATTCAACAAATTCTACCAGGTAGTTTTCGTGCATCCAAACCAGGTTCTCCTCATTTTCGGCTGTGCTGTAGGTGCAGGTGCAGTAAACCAGAGAACCATCTTCGCGCAAGGCAGGCCATGCATCGCTTACAATTCTTTTCTGGCGCGCAGCGCATAGTTGTACGTTGTCTTCCGACCATTCATTCATGGCATCCGGCTCTTTGCGAAAAAGCCCTTCGCCCGAGCAAGGAGCATCGATCAACATCAGATCGAAGAAGGCAGGCAGCGCTGCAAAGTCGGCAGGGTCGTTGTGGGTAACCACCACATTGGCATAACCCCACTTTTGTATGTTTTCGGAAAGGATGGAAGCACGGCTTTTGATTACCTCGTTGGTTACCATCAAACTTTCTGGGTGCAATAAACTGAGCAAATGCGTGGACTTGCCACCGGGTGCTGCGCACAAATCGAGTACACGCAAGGGCCTATTAACAGCCAGCTGCCTTACAGCTTCCTCCAGAAACATCGAGCTTGCTTCTTGCACGTAGTAAGCCCCCGCATGTAGTGCAGGGTCGAGCGTGAAGACGGGGCGCTGCGGCAGGTAATAGCCCGTATGGCACCAGGCAATGCGTTCGGTGGGAGCAGGATATTTTTTTTTGGGATTGAGGCGAATGCTGATGGGGTGGGGCTGTTGCAGACTTTTACGAAACGCATCCATTTCTGCGCCCAATTGTGCCTGAAGGCGCTGCTCAAACAATTTGGGTAAGGCAAACAATCTTTCCAACAGGGTAAAATTCGCTTGAAAATGCTGATAATCCTGACTTGTTTTGAAAAAAGTTATTCATGATTGCTGCCAACAATCCGCAATTGAAAAGTTGGGTGGAAGTGCCCCGTGGTTCTGATTTCCCCATCCAAAACCTGCCGTTCGGTGTTTTCAAAACAAAATACCTTTCTGCAGTGGCCGGTGTAGCCATTGGCAACTACGTGCTCGACCTGGTGTACCTGCATGAACATGGCTACCTCGATGGATTGGGTCTGCCGGCAGGGATATTCAATCAAGCCTATCTGAACAACTTTCTGGCACTAGGCCGAAAGAAGGGTGGAGCGGTGCGCAACCGTATTTCTGAATTGCTGCGCCACGACAACGATGAACTGAAAGGCAATGCCGCTGCGCGCGAAATTGCGCTGGTGCCCATGGAAGAAGTACAAATGCAGATGCCGGTGAAGATTTACAACTACACCGATTTTTACAGCAGCGAAGAGCACGCCACCAACGTAGGCTCCATGTTTCGCGACCCGAAGAATGCCCTGCTGCCCAATTGGAAACACCTGCCCGTTGGCTACCACGGCCGCGCATCGTCCATTGTGGTTTCGGGTACGCCCCTGCACCGGCCGAAAGGACAAATCAAACCTCCGGATGCAGACTTGCCGGTGTATTGTCCTTCGCGCAAACTCGATTTCGAGTTGGAGATGGCCTTCATTACCTGTACCGACACGAAACTGGGCTCCAGCATTCACACCCGCGAAGCCGAAGATCATATTTTTGGTTTTGTGCTCTTCAACGATTGGTCTGCCCGCGACATACAACAGTGGGAATATGTGCCCCTGGGACCTTTCCTGGGAAAAAATTTCGGCTCTACCATTTCGCCATGGATTGTTACATTGGATGCGCTGGAGCCCTTCCGTACTGCGGGCCCGGAACAAAACCCGCATGTGCTGCCTTACCTGGCGTATGAAGGCGAACGGAATTTTGATGTGCTGCTGGAAGTGTTGTTGCAACCATCCAACGGTGAGGCTACCACTATTTGCCGCTCGAACTTTAAATATTTGTATTGGAATGTATGCCAGCAATTGGCACACCATACCGTGAATGGCTGCAACATCCAGGTTGGCGATTTGTATGCCTCGGGCACCATCAGTGGTCCATCGCCAGGGTCGTACGGCTCGCTGCTTGAATTGACCTGGAACGGACAAAAGCCACTGCACCTCAGTGACGGAACGGAAAGAAGATTCATCGAAGATGGCGATACCATCATCATGAAGGCCCATGCCGAAAAAGAAGGCGTGCGCATCGGTTTTGGAGAATGCAAAGGAAAGATTTTGCCCGCGTTGTGAAGAAAAATTTATATATCATAGCTGGATGTATCGGAGCTGGTAAAAACAACAGCGTCAATTACTTTTTTGCCCGATGTAATCAATTGTAGGGAATTTGTAAACGCTGATGCCATAGCCGCAGGTTTATCTCCATTTGATGCTGAGAAATATGCATTTAAGGCTGGTAGACTGATGTTGAAGCGGATGGATCAGTTAATGGAAAATGGTTTGGAGTTTGCGATTGAAACAACGCTCTTCTCTAAGACTTATATTTCCAGAATCAGAAGAGCAAAGGCATTGGGGTAAAGGGTTTACTTTTTTCTTCTGGTTAGATCGCGTTGAACTTGCCATCAGAAGGGTTAGGAAAAGGGTGAAAATGGGTGGACATAGCATACCCCTTGATACAATCAAACGCAGACACATACGAGGAGTCGCTAATTTTTTCGAACTTTATCAGCGTGAAGTGGATTATTGGGTAATATTGAACAACTCATAAAAAGAGGTGTTTCTAGTGATGGAGGGAGAGGGAAGGGCCACAACAAAAATTTACCGCGAAGACGAATGGAAAAAACTAATGGAGCAATACAAAAAGAGCATCGCTTAATTCGTAATAAATTTATGAAGGGCGTTAAGCTTTCTTTTAAGAGGCTTGTAAAGCAAGCGGCTTTGAATGATGACGAATTAATATTTGTCGTTAACAACCGTATTAAAGCAGTGAAAGCAAGAAAGATTAAACTTTAGGATTTTTAGACCTTTCATGATCATCAATCCCAAGGAAATACCGGTTCCCAAAATGCATGGCTACCTGCTGGGTGCCGTGGCGCCACGCCCCATTGCCTTTGCCAGCACGGTAGACGAGGCAGGCCGGGTAAACCTAAGCCCGTTTAGTTTCTTCAATGTTTTCAGCGCCAACCCGCCCATTGTGGTTTTTTCGCCTGCACGCAGAGGCCGCGATAACACCACCAAGCATACCTATGAGAATGTGAAGGTGGTGCCGGAAGTGGTGATCAACATAGTAAACTTTGCCATGGTAGAGCAAACCTCACTGGCCAGTTGCGAATTTCCTAAGGGCGTGAACGAGTTTATCAAGGCGGGCTTTACCGAGGTGCAATCCGATGTAGTAAGGCCGCCCCGCGTGGCGGAGTCGCCCGTAGCTATGGAGTGCAAGGTGAACCAGGTGATAGAATTGGGTACAGGCGGTGCAGCGGGTAATCTGGTGATTTGCGAGGTGGTGCGCATGCACATCAAAGACGAAGTGTTGGACGAACAGGGGCGTATTGATCCCTATAAAATAGACCTGGTGGCACGCATGGGGCAAGACTACTACTGCAGGGCGCAGGGTGACGCCATCTTCTCGGTGGCCAAGCCCAATGAAAAACTCGGCATTGGATATGACCAGATTCCGGAGTTCATTCGCAACAGCGGTAAGTTGACAAACAACGAACTAGGAAAGTTGGGAAACATTGAACAGCTCCCCGATCGGGAGCGCATTCAATGGCACAGGCAGAGCCCGGCCATGGTGGAGGTGCTCGCTAAGGGTGCGGATTCTGTATATGCCTTGGCAAAAGAGCAACTGAAGGCCGGTAAAACAGAAGAGGCCTGGAAAACGTTGCTCGCTCTCCGGGCCTCCTGACTTTCTGACTTTCAAATAGATTTTCTTTAATCGCGGTACAGCACCGTCTTCACTGCCTTGATGGTCTTCGCCACGTTGGGCAGAATGGCCTCAATTAGGGTAGGTGCATAGGGCAGCGGTGCGTCAAAGCTGTTCACGCGTTGAATGGGTGCATCCAGGTAATCGAATGCATGCTTCTGAATATGGTAAGTAATTTCTGTTGCAATGGACGACAGGGGCCACGCTTCTTCCACAATCACGAGGCGATTGGTTTTCTTCACCGATTCTACCACGGTGGCATAATCGATCGGGCGAACGGTACGCAGGTCTATCACTTCGGCCGAGATGCCCTCTTTTTCCAATTCCTGTGCGGCTGCCAGGGCCACCTTCATGATTTTTCCAAACGAAACAATGGTAACGTCCGTGCCACTGCGTTTCACATCGGCCACGCCCAGCGGAATCAGGTATTCCTCTTCCGGCACGGCACCTTTATCGCCATACATCAACTCCGACTCCATAAAAATCACAGGGTCGTTGTCGCGGATAGACGTTTTCATCAGACCTTTCGCATCGTAGGGATTCGAGGGCACGACCACTTTTAGGCCTGGTGTGTTGGCAAACCAGTTTTCGAAGTTCTGCGAGTGTTGCGCTGCCAACTGACCGGCATTGCCGGTGGGGCCGCGGAACACAATGGGGCAGTTGTATTGCCCACCCGACATATTATACACTTTCGCGGCCGCGTTGATGATCTGATCGATGGCAACCAACGAAAAGTTAAAAGTCATGAACTCAATAATGGGGCGTATGCCGTTCATGGCGGCACCTACACCTACGCCTGCAAAGCCTAATTCGGCAATGGGGGTATCGATCACACGCTCGGGCCCAAACTCATCCAGCATGCCCTGGCTTACTTTGTAGGCCCCATTGTACTCGGCCACTTCTTCGCCCATCAGGAAGATTTTGGAATCTCTTCTCATCTCCTCGCTCATGGCTTCGCGAAGGGCCTCTCGGAATTGAATTTCGCGCATAAAAGTTTGTATAGAAAGCCCGTAAAAATAGGACGGGAACACTCAGAATAAAAGATTTCGCACCTATTTCTAATCTGCTCGGAAATAAAAAACCCTCCCGGTTTTGGCCGGAAGGGTCTTTTTATCCCTGAGAAATTAGGTATGTCTTATTTCAACGCATTGCGGAAGGCCTCTGAGGTAGCAAACTTGCTGAACTCAAGGTCGGTCAATGCTTTCTCCTTCAATGAAGGATCTACTTTCACGGCATTGGTCAGGTTGCTTACCACGCCATCGGCATTACCAGAACGAGCAGCGGCTACAGCGGCACCATAGTGGGCAATGGCAAAGTTGGCATTGGCCTTAATGGCATCGTTGAAAGAAGTAGCGGCATTGGCATAATCCTTATTCAGCAACTGAGCCAAACCTTTGTTGAAAGAGTTTACTGCAGAAGCAGCGGCAGATGATTCAGAACGAACGGCATCGTTGTACTTAGCCATGTAGATTTCGCTGGCACCTTTCACACCGTTTACACCGCGGGCTACATCGCTGCTGGCACCGTTCAGGGCCTTGCTGGCGTGTGCATACGCTTTGTAAGGGTTGCCTGTCCACAAAGCAATGGTAGCCAGGTTAGCATGTACTTCAGGTGTTTCTTTGATCTTAGCTGCAATGTTCAACTGGGCAGCAGCCTTGTCGGCATATTCTCCAGCCTTAGAAGGATTTTCCATGGCCATTGAAATATAGGCGGCAGCCAGGTTGTTATGTGCGTTCCAGAAAGAACCTTTCTTGGTGGCGGCTTCGTAGATGGCGGCTTTCTCTTCCAAAGAAGGAGTGAGGGTAGCAGCATACATCAATTCTTCGAAAGAAAGGGTATCAGCTTTCACGCCATTTTGGGTAATCTGCTTAGCCAATACAGACATTTCTGCATCGGTCTTCTTCTTCTTCACGGTAAGAATTTCCGTTTTGGCAGTACGCAAGCCAGGGTAAATATCTTTGAACACCTTCTTGTAAGTGCCCAGCTTCTTCAATTGCTTCTCCTGGTCTTCGAAAGAACCACCACCGTTGATGATGTTCAAGTAAGCCGACTTTTCGTCATCGCTGATGCCGGTGTAGGCGGCCAGCGCTTTCTTGAATTCGTTCCAATCGTCTACGATGGGCTTCTGGATGAATTTGATTTCATCGGCCATGCCCTGGTAGTCGTATTTTTTCATTTGTGCACGGTAGTACTTCTCAATAGCGGCAGCGCGCTCGTTAGCCAGGCGGCTGTTGATACGCTCAGCACCTTCAGGAGAGTGGGTACCGGTGATGGTTACTGTACGGGTTACGTTTTTGGCGGCAATGAAAGCATCTAACTGCTTGCCTTTGTCGCTCTTAATTTCAGAGGTTCTCAACACAGAGCGGCCTTGTTCGAAAATGAAGTCGGGGATAACTACCGGGATGATTTCTTCCTGGTTGTTATAACCGTGATCCGCGAAAGCTGCATAGTAAGCGTTTTGAACCAGCTTAGAGGTGGTGATCAGGCCTGTGGCCACATCCATGCGGGGCGTGGTTTTAGTCTTGGCACCTTTAGCCGCTACACCTTCTACCTGAAGGGTGCCGGTTTTATATTCTGGCTTGTAAGGGAAAGTAAAAGTCTTGGTTGTTTTAGGCTGTTCAGTTCCTGCATTCGGGTAGTCTTCAGCCTTAAAAGGGATCGGATCCAGGGCCAATTCGCTGTCGCCATATTTATAAAAGGAATTGAGGGTGTAGGCAGTACCTTTCTTCAGCATTTTTACTGGCAGATTGGCAGACATCTCGTAGGTAACGGTGTCTTTGTGTACTTCCAGAGGGTTGGGGCTTACGGTCAGGTTCTGTTCCTTCGACATTTTGATCATCTGAGGCAGGGTACACCCGGTGAAGGTGAGCGTGCCGATGATTACAAAGGCGTACAATAATTTTCTCATGGATTTTGATTTAAAGGGTTAGTTCAAACGACTGGCAAAACTAAGTTTATACCTATTTTTTTGCAATAATAAGCCAAAAAAATCAGAACTGGGCCGTTTTTTGCAGGGTACATACCGCTTATATTTGCGAGTTGAATTATTTCTCGATAAAGAGTCGTTTACTTAGGTAAATTGAAGAAAAGAGGCGAACATGAACGATTGGGTGAAGCGAGTGCAGCAGTTTTTTGAAGTGTATGCGTTTGGTGTATGCACCTGGCTGGGCGAAAAGTTGGGCATTGCCACCTCGTCCATCCGGCTTTTCTTTATTTACGCGTCCTTTCTCACGTTTGGGTCGCCTGTCATTATTTACCTCGCCCTGGCTTTCATCATGAACATGGGGCGCCATTTGCGTAGGAGCAGCACTATTTGGGACTATTGAAAGCGGGTAAACTGCTGAAAGTCTTGCGTTTCAATACAAAAAAATCGAATACGATAAGCCTGGGGTAATAACGGCATGTGGTTGACCAACCCAACTGCCGGGCGTAACGTTTGCGTTTCTGGTTGGTTTTTCGCCAATCCAGTAAAAAATGCGCGTGCGCCTTCCAAACTGCAGCCCCTTGGGCGGGCGATTCGGTGAGAAACCGAACAGCGGCCACCCAGTCCAACACCCATCGCAGGGGGAACTTCCACCACAATTGGCGCAAGGGCAGGTGCTGATACACCAAGGCCAGTCCGTTGCGAAAGTTGAGATAGGTTTTGCGCGGATGGGAGGCTGCCAACGTGCCCCCACCCAGGTGGTACACCACGCTTTTGCCGGTGTATACAATTTTTTTGCCTGCCCGCTGCAGGCGCCAGCACAGGTCTATTTCCTCCATGTGGGCAAAAAAATCTTCATCTAAACCTCCCACTTCGTGAAAGTGGGTTGACCGCACAAACAGACACGCCCCCGATGCCCAGAAAACCGGCCGAATATCGTTGTACTGGCCACGGTCGGCCTCTAATTCATCAAATATTCGGCCGCGGCAGAAGGGGTAGCCCAACGTGTCGATAAAGCCACCGCCCGCCCCGGCATATTCAAAGTGATCTTTTTGGCGATAAGAAAGAATTTTGGGTTGGGCAGCCGCAACGGAGGCATCGGCATCCATCAGTTCAATAACGGGGGTCAGCCAATTTTCAGTTACCTCCACATCGCTGTTCAGCAACACATAGTAGTCGGCCTGTATTTGCTTCAGCGCCTGGTTGTAGCCGCCACTGTAGCCTTTGTTTTCTGGCAGGTGCAGGCAAGGCACGTGGGGGTAATTTTGCGAAAGCCACTGGCGCGATTGGTCTGTGCTGTTGTTATCGGCCACAATAACCTGTGTCTGCCGACTGTGTTGCAGCACTGATGGTAGAAACTGGCTAAGCAGGTCTTTGCCGTTGTAGTTCAGAATAACTACGGCCACGCGACTCATCGCATGAGACTGCTTAAGTCGAAGCCGGGAATGTTAGGCAATATTCCTTCTGTGCTTTTTTTCAGTTGCTCCTGGGCCAGCACCTCGGCATCGGCAGACGCCTTGTTTACGGCAGCCACCACCAGGTCTTGCACCAGCACTTTGTCATCGGCTTTCAGAATGGCTGCATCAATGTCGAGTGCGATGAGTTGTTTTTTTCCGTTTACCGTGGCGCGCACCATGCCACCCCCCGACTCACCTTCGGCTTTCACTTTGTCGAGGTTGTCCTGGGCCTCTTTCAGCCGGGCCTGCATTTCTTTCACCTTGCCCATCATACTCATCATGTCGAACATACGCGGAGGATTAAATAGTAAAATTTCGGATTAAGCAACAAAGGTAAAAAATTTGGGCAACGGCTTACTTGCGCAGCAACACCAGTGTGCCCTCGCGCGAGAAAGTGCGGCCGGCCAGGTCGGTAATTTCTGCCTTCCATACATATGTAGCCTCCGGCATGGGCAACCCACCGCGGGTGCCATCCCACGGTTCGTTGTTGTCGCTGGCATACACCAATGCTCCCCACCGATCGAAGATGCGCATATTCATTTTAGCTACATACTGCCCCGTTACGGTGAAGCGGTCGTTCAACTGATCGCGGTTGGGCGTGAAGGCCGTAGGGAAAATCAGGTTGATATCTTTGGTGAAGGTGACCGTGTTGGAACGCGAAGCCGTGAGCCCCGCCTGGCTGGGTAGTGCACGCACGCGGTAACTCACCACCTGGTTGTCGAGGTCGGGTTGGTCGTCTACCAAAACCGTGTCGGTGGCGACATTAAAAGTGCGTATGAGGTTGCCCGCCTGGCTATATTTCTCCACAACGTAGCTGGCCACTCCGTTCTGCCATCCGCGGTAACGCGACCAGTTTACCGTAACAATGTTTTTTGCATCGATAGATCCAAACAAACGCACCGGGCAGGTAACGATGCCATCCTCGCTGTTGTTGCCACACAAGTCGTTGTAGTTTACCTGGTAGCAAAAGGCCCCTTCGGTAAAGTAGTTGGCATCGGTAAAAGGGGCGGGTGCTGCCGTGTTGCTGATCAGCGTAAGCGGGCCTGTACCCGTTGAACGTCTGATGAAGAAATTACCGATATCAATCAGCGGATCGGTGGCCCAATCCAGCGTAACCCCTGGCTCTACCTGTGCGGTAACGTTGGTAATGGCAGGCCGGCTGGTGTTGATGAATGAGGTGCCACATTTTTCCAGCGAGATGGCCCGGATGCCATTGCCGTAGTTGGCCGTTAAAGTATAGCAGTACCGGATGTTGCAGTCGATGTCGGCATCGGCATAGGCATTTTGAAAACCTATTTGTGTACTGAAATTGGTGTTATCCGAGCCGGTGCGCGCAATGGTGAGACTGGTAACGCCCGTGTTGGCCGTATTCCAACGGAATGTATTTAATGCGTTGGTAATGTCGAGGTCTACATCGGCACTGCAAATGGTGTTAGAGTAGCGGTTGGTGTTGGAGCACGGATCGTAGGCGCTGAGCCGGAAGCAATAAAAATTATTTTCAAGCAGAAGGTTGGGGACCGTGAGGGTATTGGTTTCGTATAGCGTGCGGAACAACTGGAAGCTGTTGCCATTGTTCACCGCAATTTCCAGCCTGTATTGTATTTGCTGCTGAATGTTGAAGTCTAATTGCAGCGAGGTGGCATCCAGCGCGGTAAGGGTTTGGATGGTGGGCGTGGGCAGCACGGCCAGTGGTGTGAAGTTTTCTTGTTGTACCGCGCAATTATCTGCCGAGTTCAGATCGCGGCCACGCACTTTGATTACCTGCGGAGTATTGGTGCCGTAGTTGAACTGTGCCACGGCATTGTTGCTGAAAGGAATAATGGTTTCCGGCACGTTGTCGTTGTTGAAATCGATCACATACTGATCGTAATGGTTATCGGTAACCTTGATGGATACACCATTGCCTGTGCATGCGTATACTTCGAAGGGAGGGGCGATGTTTTCGTCTACGGTTATTACTATATCATCGGCTCCAATGCTTTGGTAGAGGACGGAAAGCGTGAACGTGCCGGGATTGGGATAAGTAATGGTGAACTGATTCAGTTGTTGAGGCGCCCCATTACCTGGAGTCATCAGGCAAGGCTTGGTAGGTGTGCAATCGTCCACCGTGATCAGGTTCGTGTCGGTGATCGTTACCGTAAAAGGTGCACACCCTTTTCTTTGATCAACCTGAAATCTACCGAGCCGACTGGTGAATTGC
Source organism: uncultured Ohtaekwangia sp. (assembly GCA_964429845.1). Classification (GTDB taxonomy): domain Bacteria; phylum Bacteroidota; class Bacteroidia; order Cytophagales; family Cyclobacteriaceae; genus ELB16-189. Next base: position 239,501 of record CAYSCT010000001.1, on the reverse strand, counting down.
GCTTCTGCCTGCAAATTCGGCAACAGCCAGATGAAAAGCAGCAACAGCATTGCTTTGGGCATCGCTAAGGGCAGGCAGTTAATCAACCTTCTCATCTTTCACACCCCTAATTTAGTCTCCTTCAGGAATTTTTCCGCTTTTAGCATGTCGTTATGCAATAAACGATCTGTTTCTATAAATGGTACATGCTGCCGGAATTCTTGCACCCACTTTTCCAGCCGGGCGCTGCTTTTCAACGGTCTGCGAAAAGCCAGGGCCTGCGAAGCGGTGATTAGCTCGATGGCCAGGATGGAATACAGGTTTTGTACCACACGGTGCAGCTTGGTGGCTGCGTTGGCGCCCATGCTCACATGGTCCTCCTGCCCGTTAGACGAAACGATGCTATCCACCGAAGCGGGGGAGCAGAGCTGTTTGTTCTGGCTCACCAAAGAGGCGGCCGTGTATTGCGGAATCATGAGGCCCGAGTTGATACCGGGATTGGCCACGAGGTAATTGGGCAGGTCGCGCGCGCCCGAAATCAACTGGTAGGTTCTGCGTTCGGAAATATTGCCCAGCTCGGCCAATGCAATGGCGAGGAAATCAAGCGCCAGTGCCAGCGGCTGCCCGTGAAAGTTGCCGGCAGAGATGATGGTGTCGTCATCGGGAAACACATTGGGGTTGTCGGTTACTCCGTTTATTTCGGTTAACAGAACCCCGGTGGCATAGTCGATCGCGTCTTTGCTGGCCCCGTGTACCTGCGGTATGCAGCGGAACGAGTAAGGATCTTGCACGTGCTTCTTCGACTGTTGAATGATTTCACTACCCTGCAGCCACTGGCGGATGGCCGCTGCCGTGGCCCGCTGCCCGGCATGTGGCCTTATTTGGTGCACGCGGTCATCAAATGCTTCCATGCGGCCATCGAAGGCATCCAGCGACAGTGCGCCAATGGCGTTCGCTAACTGGTACACATGGTGTGCATGTTGCACCGCCCAGATGCCATAGGCACTCATAAACTGGGTGCCGTTGAGCAACGCCAGCCCTTCTTTGGCCTTCAGGTGGATGGGCTGCCATTTCATTTGCTGCAACAACGCCTGCCCTGTCAGCAGTTTGCCATCCAGGTACACTTCGCCCTCGCCAATCAGGGGAAGGGTGAGGTGTGCCAGCGGGGCTAGGTCGCCCGAGGCGCCCAGCGAGCCCATTTCGAACACGCGTGGCAGGGCGTTGTGGTTAAAAAGGTCGATCAACCGTTGCACGGTTTCTACCTGCACGCCAGAGTAACCGTAGGCCAGCGACTGCACTTTCAAAAACAACATGCGCTGCACAATTTCTGGCGGCACTTCGGGGCCGGTGCCGCAGGCGTGCGATTTCACCAGGTTCTCCTGCAGTTTCTCCAGCTGGTCTTTGGGAATGTTTTTATTGTAGAGCGAGCCAAAACCCGTGTTGATGCCATAGACGGGGCTGACGGAAGTCGCGATTTTTTCATCGAGGTATTGGCGGCATTTTTGGATTTTCTGTTTCGCTTCGTCCGACAGCGCCAGGGTAGAGCGATGGCTTGTTATCTGCTCAATATCGGCCAGCGACAGCGGCCGGGTGGATATGGTGTGAGAGGGGTGCAAGTTGTTGGTTCGTTAGGGTCAGTGGTCTATTGTCCACAGTCCACGGTCAACAGTTAACAGGTTGTTGACCATCATCTGCAGAAGGTGGACTATTTCACCTTTTCTACAATCATTTCAATTTTCATTTTCACCTGTTCTCCGCTTTGCATGTTCTTCAGGGCCAGTTCACCGGTGGTCATTTCTTCCGAACCAATTACGATGGTATAGGGCACGCCTTTTTTGTTGGCATATTCCAACTGTTTCTTCACCTTGGCTGTATCGGGATACACCTCGGCTGCAATGCGGTGTTGGCGCAACTGGTGGGCTACACCCAACGCATACCGCTGGCTGGCTTCGTCCAGGTGGCAAATCAGTACTTTCGATGAAATCTGCGCTTCCTGCGGAAAGAGTTTCAGTTCTTCCATGGCATCGTACAGACGGTCGATACCAAAAGAAATACCTACACCCGAGAGTTTTTCTTTCGAGCCAAACGCCTGCGTGAGGTTATCGTAGCGGCCGCCACCGCTTACGCTGCCAATGGCTACGTTGTTAATCTTCACTTCGAAGATGCAGCCCGTGTAGTAGCTGAGGCCACGCGCCAGCGAAATGTCGAAATCTACGTGCTGGTGATCGGCACCGTAGTCGGTAAGCAACTGCATCACAGCCGCGAAATCGTTCACGCCTTTTTGCCCTTGCTCCGATTGGGCAAAGCGGTCTTTCAATAGTTGTATTTTCTGCTCGTTACTGCCGGTAAAGTTCAGTATGTCAAATACCGTGGTTAGGCTCGGGTCGCTGAACCCTTTGCTGCGTAGTTCTTCCTTCACCTTTTCTTCCCCTATTTTGTCGAGCTTATCGATGGCTACAAACAAAGCCGTTTCGTTGCCTTGTGCCCCGGCCAGTTCGGCCAGCCCTGAAAGAATGCCGCGGTGGTTTACTTTGATGGAATAGTGGGTGATGCCCAGCAAGGCAAACACTTCTTTGATCATGAGGATGATTTCCGCCTCGCAGATCAACGAATCGGTGCCCACCACATCGGCATCGCACTGGTAGAACTCGCGGTAGCGCCCCTTCTGCGGGCGGTCGGCACGCCACACCGGTTGTATCTGGAAACGCTTGAAGGGCAAGGCAATCTCGTGGCGGTTCATCACCACGTAGCGCGCAAAGGGTACCGTGAGATCGTAGCGGAGACCTTTTTCGGAGATTTTTGAAGACAGAGACTTGGAATCCTTTGTCAAAAGTCTTTCAGTGTCCACGTCTTTCATGAAATCCCCGGAATTCAAAATCTTAAACAGCAACTGATCTCCCTCCTCTCCATACTTCCCCGTCAGGGTATCCAGGTTTTCCATGGCGGGGGTTTCCAGCGGCTGGAAGCCATAGTTTTGAAACACCTGACGGATGCGCTCAATAATATAGTATCGTTTGGCCATCTGCGCGGGGCCAAAATCGCGGGTGCCTTTGGGGAGAGAAGGTTGTGTCATAAAATTTGAGCAAGTGGTCGGACTGCTCTAAAGCAAGCGCCCGGGCAGCGGTGAGACCACTCTTCGAATGCGGGCAATTTACGCAGGAACCCCCATATTCATTGAATTTTGCCACAATTTGGCTTTCGCCCGCCAAAAGAGGGCTAAATCTTGCAATACAATAATTTCTCTCCTACTTTTGCAGCCCTTTAAAACACGAATAGTCATGTCAGTAACCAGACTCAAGCGCAAGAACCGTAAGGACAAGGCCGCAGCAGCCCGCAGACGCACCGACCTCAAAAACCAGAATTTTAAGCCGGTTATGAAGTCTGTGGACATCGAGAAGATCAAAGAAGAGTTCAAGGCAAAGAAAAAATAACCGCAAGCCGGCTTTTGCCGGTCTGTGATCTATAAAAAAAGCCAATGGAGCGTTTCCATTGGCTTTTCGTTTTGGTGCGGTGCGCCCTTATTTCTTTAACACGGCACTGCCCGATCCGGTGCCTATGCTGATGCGGTTGGTGGCATTGCCCTTCACCACTGTTTTTTGAATCACGATGTCATCGCCCCAGCCGTCCAGCTCTTCGGTTTTATCGAACGCAAAGGGTGCAATAATTTCGCCCCTGCGCTTGCTGGCTTTCATCACAATTTCGCCTTTTATCTCGTTGCCGTTAAAGTCCAGTTGGGCATCGCCCGATCCGCTGTTTACCGAAAGATCGTGTGCGGGTGTGGCACCGAGCACTACCTGGGCATTTCCTGAGCCCGTGTTGAATTTGCATGCCCCTTGCGTTACCAGGTTGCGCACCCGTATGTTGCCACTGCCGGTGTTGGCCGCTATAGACGCTTTATTGTTTTCGATGCGCAGGTTGCCCGAACCGCAGTTCAGCGAAATATCGCCCGAGCTGTTTTCTACCAACATGTTACCACTGCCGGTGTTGGCCTGAAAGTCGCCTTCAAAATTTGTCAACTCCACATCGCCCGAGCCTGTGGTTCCTTGTATGCCGCCCTTTGCCTGGCTAATAATGAGGTTACCCGAACCGGTAGTGGCTTTCAGGTCTATGGTCAGGTCGCCTACCTCCAAATCGCCCGAGCCGGTGCTGAAAGAAACCGTGAGGCCATCGGGTATGGTCAGCGTCCATTTAGACGAGCCGGTGTTGTTGCCCCGCTCAAAGCGCTCGCGTATTACCAGCATATCGCCTTCCTGCTCCATGCGCGGTTCATAGCTGTTTTCATTGAAAGTGTAGCTTACCTCTGCCTGCACCGTATTGGTGGTTCCTTTCTTGATGCGGCAACTACCCGAGCTGGTAGTCATGCGGATTTTCTTGATACCCTCGAAAGATTTGCTTTCTGTTTGCTGGGCTTCTGCCACAGGCGCCATCAGCAGCAACGTTGCCACAACGCCTATCCATTTAAATGTTTTCATCATAAAGTGTTCGGTTGTTTTGATGCGTGTGTTGAATACAGGCTAAAGATGCCGGGGTTACAGCAAGGGTTGCCTGCCGAAGACAATTATTTTGCAGAGTGGGCAAATTCGGGCACGCTGGCGGTTTTGCCGCCCACGTGCCTGGTAAGGCAATTGCCTCACGAATGATTTTTAGCTGCCCACCTGCGTGAAGGCCACGTGAAAAGCCGCTCCTTTGCCCGGTTCCGACTCGCACCACACACGGCCACCCATCAGTTCTACGTATTGCTTCACAATGGAAAGCCCCAAGCCGGTAGATTTTTCGCCATCGGTAGGGTGGGTGCTCAGCCGCTGAAATTTTTTGAACAGCAACTGCTGGTCTTCTTCCGACAGACCCGGGCCCTGGTCAATCACGCTGATGCGCACCTCGCTGCCTTCTTCGCGTATTACCACCGTTACCTGTTTGTGCTTAGGCGAGAACTTGAGGGCGTTGGAAATCAGGTTTTCAAAAACCTGTATGAGGAACAGCGGGTCGCCAAAAATGATGGGGTTACCAGCATGTGGTTGCAGCATCAGCTCCATCTCTTTCTTTTGGGCCTGCTTTTCGAAACTTCTGATCACTTTTTGAAGCAGAGATTTGATATCTACATTTTCCGCCAATATTTTGATGCGTTTGTTTTCGGCTGCGTCAATGTCCAGTATGTTCGAGATCATTTTGTTGAGGCGCAGCGAGGCATCGGTAATGTTCTGAATAATCTGTTTCTGGTCTTCGGGCAGTTGCGGATTGCTGAGCAGAAACACCTGCGCCAAACCCTGCACGTGGTTGATGGGCGTGCGCAGGTCGTGGGCCAGAATTTTAATGAGGTTGTTCTTTTCTTCGTCCAGCGCAACCAGGTGTTCGTTACGTTTTTCCAACTGTTCGTTCTTCAGGGCTATGCTCTGGCGTTGTATTTCAATTTTTTCTTTCTGCTCGTTGCGTTTGCGATACATCACCACAATAATCAGAAGAAAAGTACCTACGATGCCGGTGATGGCAACGAGGTACCGGCTGGTGCGCGTCTGCTGGGCCAGTTGCACTGATTTACTCAGCAGGTCTTCGTATTGAATTTCTTTTTCTTTGTTGAGCAGTTCCAGCTCATCGTCCGATTCGCGGGCCAACTCTTCCACAAACCGGTACAGCTCTACATCTAAATATTTACTGATAATCGGTTCGAAGTTGGTACGCACCATCGAAAAGTATTCGTCCACCGGCACTTTCCAGTCGCTGTGCAAAGGGTAAATAATGGAGTAGCCCCTGCGCTTTACCGGGTAGTGGTTTTGCCTTTTCACTTTCATAGACGGGTCTGCGCTGAACAACATCATGTATACAGGCAGATCAATAAAACCAAACGCATTGTCCATCGATTCGATGGTGAGCAGAATGTTTTCGTAGCTGGGAATGTATTGAATGTTGAAATCCACACCCGCTTCTTCTTTCAGCCGCAGCAGGTCTTGCTCGTAGGTAGTGCCTTTGATGGTGATGGCGGTAAGGCCGTTAAAAACTTCATTGAAGTCGGAAACACTTTGGGTGGAGCGTACATTCTGGCTCAATATCAGCACCGAGATGTCTGCCATGTAAGGGGGGGCGAACTGTACTTCGGTTTCTCGTTGGTTGGTGATGGAGAATGCGGATACACCAAAAGAATGGTGTGGGTCTTGCTGCACCGTAAGGTAAGTGTTGTGAAAATCGTTGGCCTCCTTCCAGTTCATCTTCAGGTCTACGTCATACCTGTCTTTCAGGAATTTCCGAAAGCCCTCCATCAGGTCGTACTCCACACCCTCTAGTTGTTCGGTGGCGTTGCGATAGATAAATGGCTTCGACTCGAACCAGTAGACTGTAATTTCACCGCGGCCGTTTTTACGGATGCTCTGCCACGAAGTAGGCGCATCGTTGGGTGCCTGGGCACTGGTGGTAGCCCAACAAAAAACCATGCTTGCGGTAAGCACCGCCCGAAGCAGCCAACCAATCAATCCCATCGATCTAATGTATAAACATGTCTTCAAAAAAGGAAACCGGGCAGGTCAGGTGGTTGAAAGCACATTTAGACTGCCGCTCCCAATTTTCAAATATTCAGCCTGCTTCGGCAGGCAAAGAATAACGGTGTTTATTAAATTCGATACATACAGTGGCTGTTCTGTGGGCCTGAATTTCCCACGTGCGGTGCCTGTTTCAAGGCAGGCAATGAATCAGCCGTTTTTCCCGAATGTGACTACCACGTTCTTCACACTGACTAAAATCAGTTTTTTCTCTAAGGTCGATCATGCGCGCCCCGAAGGGCCTTGCTCTACTTTTAACCCCTGAAAAACCGACTTAAACTCCGCCACATGGAACTGGAAAAAATCTATTACGACAACAAGATTGTAAAGGCCTTCATCATCGCTACGGTCATCTTTGGCCTTGTAGGCATGACGGTCGGTCTGCTGGCCGCCATTCAGTTGTTTTATCCCGTCTTCAACTTCGACCTGCAGTACACCACCTTTGGGCGCATACGGCCGCTACACACCAACGCGGTAATTTTTGCCTTTGTGGGCAATGCCATGTTTGCCGGGGTGTACTACTCCATGCAGCGCCTGCTAAAAACGCGCATGTTCAGCGATGCCCTTAGTTGGCTTCACTTCTGGGGCTGGCAGTTGATCATTCTGGCTGCGGCCATCACACTGCCGTTAGGTTATACCACCTCTAAAGAGTATGCGGAGTTGGAGTGGCCCATCGATATCGCCATCACCATTATTTGGGTAGTGTTCGGCTGGAATATGATTGGCACCATTCTGCGCAGGCGCGAGAAGCACATGTACGTGGCCATCTGGTTCTACATTGCCACCTTCGTTACCGTGGCGGTGCTGCACGTGGTCAACTCTTTCGAGATGCCCGTTACGCTTTTCAAGAGCTACTCTTGGTATGCCGGAGTGCAGGATGCCCTGGTGCAGTGGTGGTATGGCCACAACGCGGTGGCGTTTTTCTTAACCACTCCCTTTCTGGGCATCATGTATTACTTTCTGCCCAAAGCAGCCAACCGCCCGGTGTACTCTTATCGCCTTTCCATTATTCACTTCTGGTCTTTGATTTTCATTTACATATGGGCTGGGCCTCACCATTTGTTGTACACCGCCCTGCCCGATTGGGCTCAGTCGCTGGGAACGGTATTCTCCATCATGCTCATCGCACCATCGTGGGGGGGTATGCTGAATGGTTTGTTGACATTGCGAGGGGCATGGGACCGCGTTCGAGAGGACGTGGTACTGAAATTCATGGTGGTAGCTGTAACTGCCTATGGAATGGCTACCCTGGAGGGCCCCTTGCTCTCTTTAAAAAATGTGAATGCCATTGCCCACTTTACCGATTGGATTGTGGCACACGTGCACGTGGGCGGCCTGGGTTGGAATGGCTTCCTTATCTTCGGTATGCTGTACTGGGCCATACCCCGCATGTGGAACACACAGCTATATTCATCTAAACTGGCCAACGTACATTTTTGGCTTGGTACACTGGGCATCATTATGTATGCGCTGCCCATGTATACGGCCGGTGTGGTGCAAAGCCTGATGTGGAAAGAGTTTACGCCCGATGGGTTCCTGAAATACCAGAACTTCCTGGAAACATCAACGCAGATTCTGCCCTTCTACATGATGCGCGCGGCTGGCGGTGCCCTTTACCTGGTGGGTGTGTTTATCATGACTTACAACCTGGTGAAGACCGCCTATGCAGGCCAGTTCATCGCCAATGAAGAAGCCGAAGTGGCACCCATGGTATCATCCGCTTCAACGGGTGGCTACTGGCACCATGTGCTGGAAAGCAAACCTGTTCTGTTTACCGTGCTTTCGCTGGTGGCCATACTCATTGGTGGCGCCATTGAAATGGTGCCCACGTTCCTCATCAAATCCAATGTGCCTACCATCAGCAGCGTGCAACCCTATACTCCGCTGGAATTGCACGGCCGCGACATCTACATACGCGAGGGCTGCGTAGGCTGCCACTCGCAAATGGTGCGCCCCTTCCGCAGCGAGGTGCAGCGCTACGACCCTACCAACGCAGAATATTCCAAAGCAGGAGAGTACGTGTACGATCACCCGTTTCTGTGGGGATCTAAACGCACCGGCCCCGACCTGCAGCGTGTGGGCGGCAAATATGCCGATAGCTGGCACTACCGCCACATGCTAACACCAGGCGATGTTTCCAATGGTTCCATCATGCCCGCATATCCGTGGCTGTATGAACAAATGATCGATAAAGAAGAGACCGCGGGCAAGATCAGCGCCTTGCGCACTATTGGTGTGCCCTATGCCGAAGGCTACGAACAAACAGCCAACCAGGATTTGGACGCACAAGCCAGACGCATTGCCGACAACCTGAAGCTGGAGGGTTATGAAGTGGTGCCCGAAGCGGAAATAGTAGCCCTTATTGCCTACCTGCAACGCATTGGCACCGACATCAAGTCTTCAAAAACAGCCAACAACCAATAATCAAGAAAAGCCATGTACAAAGACATACTCCGGAGCATCGACCACGTGGCCATCTGGCCTGTCATCTCCTTCATCATCTTCTTCCTCTTCTTCCTCGTTCTGTTGTGGTGGACCTTCACAGTGGATAAAAAATTTATCCGCGAAATGAGCGAGATGCCATTGCAAGACGGAGCACAAAGTGCCAAAGCCAACGCCAAATCCTGATCGCCATGAAAAAGTTAATAACCGTTCTGCTGTTTTTATCGGGTGCGCCACTGGCCATAAGCCAAACAGAAACGACATCCGTGTGGGATGACCCGATGATTTCATTCTATGTGGTGGCCGGATTTCTGATAGTAACCGCCCTGCTGGTGTTGGCGGTGGCTACCTACATGCTGAAGGTGCTGAACATATTGGCGCGCAAAGCTGCCGAGGAGAGAGCGACCCGCGAAGGGAAAGTGTTTGTGCCCGAGCCATCGCTGCTGCAACGCCTGTGGAATAGCATCAATGGATTTGTTCCTGAAGAGAAGGAGGCCACCCTGGTAATGGATCACAACTACGATGGCATCAGAGAACTCGACAACCATTTGCCTCCCTGGTGGAAATGGCTTTTCTATATCACCATTATTTGGAGTGGATTTTATCTGCTGGCCTATCACGTGTTCGATACGTTGCCACTCTCGCGCGGGGAATATGAAAAAGAATTGTCGGTAGCCGAGGAACAGGCACGTGCACGCAAGGCGGCCAACCCCGGCCCGCAAATAGACGAAACCAACGTAACCGTTGCCCTGGATGCACAGGCGCTGGCCGAAGGCAAAACCACCTTCCTGGGCACTTGCGCCTCGTGCCACAGGCGCGATGGTGGTGGCGATATTGGCCCTAACCTGACGGACGAATTCTGGAAGCATGGCGGGTCCATCAAAGACATTTACAAAGTGGTGAAAGAAGGTGTGCCCAACACCAACATGGTGGCGTGGGGTGGCGTCATGAGCCCCGAAGCCATCCGGAATGTATCCAGCTATGTACTCTCCATACAGGGAAGCAACCCGCCCAATGCCAAGAAGCCTGAGGGCAACCGTTATGAGCCGCCTGCCGCACCGGCCGATTCAACCAAAGTGCAGTCGGGAATGTAAGTAAGAAATTGTTTTGGTAACGCAACATGATTAAAGAGCAGGACAACCTTTACGCGTACGATGAGGAATTTCGCGATGCCCTGGCTACGGTAGATGCCACCGGCAAGCGCATCTGGATGTACCCCAAAAAACCATCGGGTGTACTGCACCGCTGGCGGGTGCTGGTAACGGTGGTGTTGCTTTCGCTGTTCTTTGTGGGGCCCTTTCTGGAAATGAATGGCCGTCCTTTTCTGTTGCTGAATGTGTTCGAACGCAAATTCATTCTGTTTGGACAGGTATTCTGGCCGCAGGATTTTTTTCTGCTGGCACTCACGTTGATTGCCTTGTTCGTTTTCATCATACTCTTTACAGTGGTATTTGGGCGTGTGTGGTGCGGGTGGGCTTGTCCGCAAACGCTCTTTATGGAAATGGTATTCAGAAAAATTGAATATTGGATAGAGGGCGATGCCAACGCCCAGAGAAGGTTAGACAAGGCACCCTGGGATATTAACAAGATAACCAAGAAGACCGGCAAACAGGTCATCTTTATTGCGATTTCTATACTAATAGCACACGTTACCATGGCCTACCTCGTTGGCCTGGAGCAAGTGAAAGAAATCGTAACGCAACCGCCTACCGAACATTGGGCCGGGTTTTTAGGCCTCACCGCGTTTACCGCGGTTTTCTATGGCGTATTTGCGCGCTTTCGCGAGCAGGCCTGTATTGCGGTGTGTCCTTACGGAAGGTTGCAGGGTGTATTGCTCGTAAAAGATTCGATTGTTGTAGCCTACGATTGGCTGCGGGGCGAACCCCGCGGCAAACTGAAGAAGAATGTGGTGGAGGAAAAGAAAGGCGACTGCATAGACTGTAAGTTGTGTGTGCACGTTTGCCCCACCGGCATAGATATTCGCAATGGCACGCAGTTGGAGTGTGTTAACTGCACCGCCTGCATCGATGCCTGCGATGAAGTAATGCTGAAAATCAACAAGCCGAAAGGGTTAATCCGGTATTCTTCGTTCACCGCCATCAAAGAAGGCACGCAGCGCCTGCTCACTCCACGCGTGATGGGTTACTCCGTTGTATTGGCAGGTCTGTTGTCATTGCTCAGTTACCTCATCTTCACCCGGCAAGATATTGCCGTTACCATTCTGAAAGCACCTGGCACTTTATATGCCCGCACCGATGATGGCCAGATTTCGAATGTGTACAACTTCGAGTTTCTTAATAAGACTTTTGATGATGTGCCCCTTACTTTACGCATTGAATCTCCGGCCGGTGCCTCGCTGGCCAAGGTGGGCGAAGGCGGTATCATCGTTCCGCATGAAGGCATCCTGAAGAACTTATTTATTGTAAAAATACCGGAGGGCGAGCTTACCTCGTTGCGCACCACCGTGGAGGTGGGCGTGTACCAGGAAGGCAAAAGAATTTTGATAAAGAAAGTGCGGTTTGTAGGGCCCATGCCCAACGGACGCAACCATGTGAATCCGTAAATTTAAAACGATATGCATGTTGGAAAGTGGATTGTAGTGGCGTTTGTACTCTTCGCGGGTTTTATAGCCACGCTGGTTACTGTGTGCATGCGGGCAGACGTAAACCTGGTTTCGAAAAATTATTACCAGGAAGAGTTGAAGCACCAGAACAAAATAAACAAGGTGCAGCACACCGCATTGCTCGCGGCCGTTCCGGCACTCACAGCCAGTGAAGGCAAAATACAACTGCAGTATGCAGATTTCGCAAAGGTAGATGGCGGTACCTTAAGAGTGCTGCGCCCCAGCGACCCTTCCCTCGATCGTGATTTTGACCTTTCCGATTGGAATAGCGAGACACACGTGTATGAGTTGACTAACTGGAGCCGGGGGTTGTACCGCATCACTCTGGAGTGGACCATGAACGGAACAGAATACTATCTGGAAAAAACGGTGGTTTTATAATGTTATACGCGGGCCTTTTGTTGGGATTAGCCGGTAGCCTTCACTGCGCAGGCATGTGCAGTCCGTTGATGTGGGCGGTAACGGCACAGCAACCGTTTTTAATCACGAAAGTTATTTATAACACCGGCCGCATTGTTACCTATGCGTTGTTGGGGGCGGCAGGTGCCGGGTTGGGCACTTTGTTTCACTTTAATCAATACCAGCAGCTGTTGTCGGTGGGGTTGGGTGGGTTGTTGGTTGTTTTGGGGCTGGTCGGCATCAGCGGGGTTTCTGTTCCCATCGTTTCGGCTTTGCTCAGCAGAGGTACCCATTGGGTGAAGCAACAATTTGGGGCGCACCTGGGCAGGGGCACGTTTGTATCGCGTTTTATGCTGGGTGCGCTCAACGGTTTGTTGCCCTGTGGGCTTACCTACCTGGCTTTAACGGCTACGTTTATTTTGCCAAGTATTTGGGAGGGCGCCCTTTACATGCTGGCATTTGGTTTCGGCACCTGGCCGGTGATGATTGGGGTGGGGTGGTTGATGCAACGACTTACCTTTCTGCGCTGGGTGCAACAGCCGGGTGTGTACCGGTGGGCTTTTGTGATTGCGGGCGTCTTGCTGATGGCGCGTGTGTGGATGCATACGCCAGCAGGCGACCATACCCTTCGCGCGGGCGTGGAAAAAGAGCTGCTCTGTCCCTGATTCCGTTTTTATTTAGGCGCTAAATATTTACTTTTACCTATACCCAAAAGAATTAAAGACAATCCAATGAAAAAAATTCTTGTTCCTACCGATTTCTCGAAAACTGCGGCCACAGCGGCCGAAGTGGCTGCCGATATTGCAGCCAAGTATGGCGCCCAGGTAATTCTACTGCACGTAATTGAAGAAGTAACGGGTGGATCGTTCAACGTGTCAGGGCAGGTATCTTTCGATGACATGGAAGACAAACTCTTCAACATGAAGATGATTGAAAAGGCACGCAAGCAGTTGGAGAAAGCCGTAAACGATCCGAAACTGAAAAATGTGCGGGTAGATGGCGAATTGAGGATGGGTAACCCTTTTCATGGCATGCGCACCATCATTGCCGAACAGAAAGTAGACCTGGTGGTAATGGGTACGGCAGGCCACTCCAAAATGGAAGAGATGCTGATAGGCTCCAACACCGAGAAAGTGGTGCGCACTTCGCACTGCCCCGTGCTTACCGTTAACAAGAAACCGGCTACCACCAATTTCAAAAACATTGTGTACGCCACAGCCATGTCGAAAGATGAAGAGGTGTTTTCGCGTATTGTTAAGAGAGCGCAGCAAACATACGACTCCACGTTGCACCTGGTGCGCATCAACACGCCTGGCGACTTCCAGCGCGACTATGTGGTGAAGGGCTACATGGAAAAATTTGCCAAAAGTCTGGGCCTGAAGAACTACACCATCAATGTGTATAACGATTTGAATGTGGAAGAGGGCATCATTCGCTTTGCCGACTCCATCAACGCAGATATGATTGCCATGGCTACCCACGGCCGCACCGGCTTTGCCCATGTGTTGGCAGGCAGCATGGCCGAAGAGGTGGTGAGCCACTCCAAACGCCCCGTACTCACCTTTGTGGTGAAGCACCGGTAGAATTGATTTTGATTTCGCAGGAAAAGGGTCGCGTGAGACCCTTTTTTTTATTAATCAACCCAACGCACCACGCTTCCCCAATTCAATCACTTCCATGTTTTGCAATTGGCCTCCTTTAATTTCGAAGCGCACGGCCGTACGCATGTGGTGAAAGCCGTGGTTACCGGCTGCCCCGGGGTTCAGGTAGAGCATCTGTGCAAAAGCGGGGTCGCGCTTGATGCGCAGTATGTGCGAGTGGCCGCAAATGAAGATATCCGGAGCTTTTGTTTTCAGTATTTTTTTGATGCGTGGATTGTAGTTGGGCGGAGCCCCGCCAATGTGGGTCATCCAAATGGTGAGGCCTTCCACCTCCAGCCAAACATCTTCCGGAAAGCGGGCCTGCAGCGTTTTGTCATCGATATTGCCAAACACAGCGCGCAAAGGCTTGAAGGCTGCTAACTGGTCGGCCAACTCCATCGTGCCGATGTCGCCTGCGTGCCAGATCTCATTGCAATCTTTAAAATGGGTAAACAGTTTGTCATCGAGGTAGCTGTGTGTGTCCGATAACAAGCCGATTCTCATGTCGAAGTTTTGTTGGGATAAAATGTATGGGAAAGAAAGCGAAAGCGTGGTTATTTTGCAATTTGAAAAGTATTGTGCCGTTTCGATTGGGTATGTTGATCCGCAGTTTTTTGTTCGCACTCGTAGTGCTGGTCAGTGGCATGGCCCTAGGTCAGGCACAACCAGAGCGGATGAGCGGCATGGTGGTGGACTCGGCCACCTATGTACCCTTGCCGTATGTAAGCATTCAGGTGAAGAATACTTCCAGAGGCACCATCTCTGATGCGAAGGGCAAGTTCACTCTCATGGCTCAACGCACCGATACGCTTCAGTTTTTTATGTTGGGCTACGAACAAACGGAAATACCCCTGTACGACTGGGAAACCAACGTGGTGCCTTTGGCCGAGCGGAGCACTTTATTAAGGCCCGTGGTCATTCAGGATACAAGACTGGAAAATTCGTATGCGCTTCTTTTCAGCGAAGAATATGCCGCCTGGCGGAAGTCGAACCGCGCCCTGCCTTTTTATTATTCCAGGTGGAAGAAGGAAAAGATTTTGGTGCGCAGGGCGCAGCAGGAGCAAATACGCACGCGCACCTACGTAGATGTGGTGATTAAAAACCCAGACACGAAAGAAGGACTGATGAAAAAATATGGTCTTACGGAAGATGCATATTACAAAGTGCTCACCCGATTCAACGAAGAAAGCCACACCTTCATGTACTACCTCACAGCGCCAGAACTCTTAACTACGCTGCACACTTTTTTCGAGCAGGAGGCTGAACGCACCCGTTAGTTACAGAATGTTTTCAAACCGCTGCGATAGTTCTACCGACCGTTTCAGGTTTACTGCCGCCATGGCTTCCACGAAGTCGGGATAAATACCCAAAGGCGCTTCACTCAGTTTTTTCTTTTTTTCTTCCGGCAGCGATTCAAAGGCTGTTAGCGGGCAGACAAATGCCATGTACGATATTTTCGCCTTCACCAGGCGCGGAATGTATTCCATGTAATAGTTGCAGAGCACGTGGCGCACTTCATCGTTGGTCTGCGAGAAGTCCGACACAAGGTACGCTTCTTTGAATTGCTTGCGAATGCTTTTGGCCAACTCAATCTGTGTTTCGAAGAAGAGGATGGCCTGTGCCTCCGAGGCCGGTTTTTTAGAGATGAGTGTAAATACGTTGGGAGAAAGATTGTCGGTCCACACTTTTCCGAAATCCGCTTCAAAAGCAATCTTCATTTTTGTCTTAATCTGTTAGGGTCTTACGAACGGTTTCATCCCCCAAAGGATGCAATGGTCAACACTAACTTATGTGAATGATTGTCACCTTTTAAGTGCCAAACGCAAAAGGTGCGAAAGCAAGACGGAAATTGATTTCCTACTATGCCGGTAGAGTGATGGCTGCCCTGTTGGCAAACAAAAATTAAAATGGCGAGCGGCTGGTTACATGCTGCCTCTGCTGCGCTTTTCGGAGTGAGTATTTAGTTCAAATGAAAAGGCTGTTGCGCCAGCGGTAAACGCGAAGCCAGCAGCAAAGCCAGCACAATAATGCCCAGCACAATGGACAAGGCAATCTGCACTTGCGAGAGCACTTCTGTGTTGGCGCGTAAAACCTGCGCATCGCGTATCAGCTCCTGGCCTACACTGGTTTGAATCTGGGCCAGCTCATTCAGGTAATGAATGGTAGTAAGCAGATCTGCCTTTCCTTTGGTTTCGTATAAGTCCCCAGCCTCTGTTTCTGAAACCTCGGCCAGGGTAAGAATTTCTTTTTCCACTTGCGCGTAATGTTGCAGATGCTGTTTCAACTGCGCCAGGTAATACGACTCTTGTGCCACCAGGTAAGTTTGCTCGAATTCCTTCAGGCGATTGCCCATGTGGGCGTTGAGTGGGGCAAGGCGTGCACGTAACTCTGCAACCGCATAGTCGGGGTCGGCAAGCCATGCCTCCATGAGCAACCTTTTTTGAAAAAGATTTTCCGTGAGATAGAATATGTCTGTAGCCGGAATAAGCCTGTCGTAGTAGATAGATGCGAACGAACGATTCAGCGCGCTGGCATTGCGTTGCTCCAGCACGGCTATCAGTGCAATGGCACCCATCAGTGTGGTAAGCACCAGCGAGGCTTTTATTTTCTGAGTTACCACGTACGTCCATTTCATAAGCATTATCTTTAAAAACCCACAAATTGTAACACAACCAAAGATACCGAATATAACCATGGAAAGCGCGCAAAAGTGGATAGCCCAGTTGGGTTTGCAGCCCCACCCGGAAGGAGGATTTTTTCGCGAAACGTACCGGGCCACCGAAGAGATTGCATCGGCCGGTTTGCCAGCCAGGTTTGAGGGCCCGCGTTCCTTCAGCACCGGTATTTATTTCTTGTTGCGATCGCAAGACAGGTCCCTGTTTCACCGCATACAGTCGGACGAGATGTGGCACTTCTATGCCGGCTCATCGCTTTCAATCTACGTGCTGCACCAGGGCAAGTTGGAAACAAAAAAACTGGGCGCCAGGCCTGATGATGGTTTTTCCTTTCAATGTGTGGTGCCGGCAGGCGCCTGGTTTGGCGCCCGCGTAAACGAGCCAGAAAGTTATGTATTGGCAGGGTGCACGGTTTCTCCCGGTTTCGATTTCCGCGATTTCGAGCTGGCCAGGCGAAGCGAACTATTGGCAGAATACCCCACCCATCGCCACATCATCGAAGAATTAACCCTTCCATCCTGACAACTTTTTGCGAACACCTTGCGTATATTTGTCCGTCATCTAACGCGCATAGCCAACATGATCTCTTGAGTTGAGCAGCCGCTCACCATCTTCTTTTCCGAACAGTGCCCGCTGAGGCATTCCTAATTTTCTACATTCCATTTTAATCGAAAGAATATGAGAGAACTCGTATACCATGTTGCTACATCATTAGATCATTTTATCTGCGATGCCAACGGATCGGTAGCTGCATTTCCTGCAGATGGCGACCACGTAACAGATTACCTGGCACACCTTCAAACATACGACACCGTGGTGATGGGTCGCCACACCTACGAATTTGGCTACCAGTTTGGCCTTCAGCCCGGCCAGTTGGCTTATCCGCACATGCGCCACTATGTGGTTTCTAAAACCCTTGAATTGCCGGAAGGCTCGCAGGTTCACGTTGTGCGCCACAATGCAGTCGACTTTATCAAGGGGCTGAAGCAGGAGGAAGGAACGCCTATTTACCTATGTGGTGGTGGTAAACTGGCCTGCACGCTGTTACAAAATCAACTGATCGACCGGTTGCTGATGAAAGTAAACCCGATTTTGCTGGGAGCAGGAACACCGCTTTTTGATGGTATGCCTCCATTCACTTCGTTAAAACTGCTGGCTACGAAATCGTACCAGTCGGGTGTGGTGTTGCTTACCTACCAGGTAAACCGCGCCACCGTCTAAGTCACTTTTCACAACCTTTCGGGAGGCCTCTCCGGGTGGAGGGCCTCCCACTTTTAGGGTGAACCACTCTGGCCCGAAAGGCTGGGCAAATACAAAAAAGTCCACTCTCGTAAAAAACACCACCAAAAGTGCTTTGCTTCGTTCATCTTCCGAAAAAAAGGCCCACCCATGTTTCGTAACTACCTGCGCATCGGTTTCCGTAACCTCATCAAAAACAAAGTTTACACTTTCATCAACATCAGCGGCCTGGCTATTGGGTTGAGCTGCTTTATCCTCATTTCCATCTATATCAAAAATGAAATTGGTTACGATAAGTTTTACACCCATGCAGACCAGATCTACCGACTCAATACGCATGTAGATGTAAACGGCATTTCGAATCATTACCCCACGGCCCATTACCCGGCTGCCTTCGATATGGTGCGCGACTACCCCGAAGTGACGAAGGCTACCTCGCTCTACAGAACATTTTACCTCTCGCAGGTTTTACCACGCCTTAAATACGAGGACAACGAATACGAGGAAAGTAAATTCTATCTGGCCGATTCCGCTTTCTTTTCTGTTTTCGATTTTGAATTCAAACAGGGTAACCCCGAGAAGGCATTTGAAAACAGTTACTCCGTGGTGCTGACGGAGGCCACGGCCAAAAAATATTTTGGCAACTCCGATCCCATGGGCAAGATCATCCAATTTCAGGATACGGTATCGTTTAAAGTAACAGGCGTGCTGAAGCCGTTGAAGGGAAAAACCCACCTCGACTTTGATTTCATTGCCCATGCCGATCTGTTACTGAACCAGATCATCGGCTTCCGCATCGATAATGCCTACGTTGGCCTTTGGTATTACAGCTATGTTGTGTTGCAGCCGGGCGCTTCACCCGAACAACTGCAGACGAAATTTCCGCAGTTTGTCAAAAAATATTATCCGCCCCGCTACACAGAAAACAACGCCCAGCTCACGCTGCAGAATATCAAAGACATTCATTTGTATTCCGATTTCTCCACAGCCGACATGTCGCCCAATGGCGATATTCAGTATGTGTACACATTGGGGTCTATAGCCGTACTGGTGCTCATCATTGCCTGCATCAATTTCATGAACCTTTCCATCGCGCGGTTTTCCAACCGGGGTAAGGAAGTGGGCATACGCAAAGTGATGGGTGCCGAGAAGCACAACCTGGTGGTGCAGTTTTTGGGCGAGTCGGTTTTTATTGCGCTCGTAGCTGGTGTTATTTCATTGGGAGTGGTGTGGCTGGCAGTGCCCTTGTTCAATAACCTGGCATCAGCACAGATAGATGCCCGCGAGTTGTGGCAACCAGCCAACTTGTTGATCATACTCGTCATTATTTTGGTAACAGGTCTGATGGCGGGGCTCTATCCCTCTTTTGTCATGGCTTCTTTTCACCCCGTGCGCGTATTGAAGGGCCTCCATAAAACCCTGTCGGGAAAGTTCGACTTGCGCAAAGCACTGGTGGTGGCGCAGTTTACGGTGTCTATGATTCTACTCATTGGCACACTCATCATCTCCGATCAGTTGGATTTTATGCGGGGTAAGAACATGGGTTTCGATAAAGAGCAGGTGGTGGTGGTGCCGGTAGCGGGTACTACCATGGTTCGCGATTTTGCATCCTTTAAAAACAAACTGCTGGCCATGCCGGAAGTAGCCGCTGTAACAAGTCTTTCGCACGACCTGGGCCAGAGTGCGCTGCCTTATCTGCCCATGTTTGTAGAGGGAAAAGAAGACGAGCAGATGCTGCCGATTATGTACGTGGGTTTCGATTTTCTGGAAACGTTTGGTGTTGAGATGAGTGCAGGTCGCTTTTTTGATATCAACAATCCCTCCGATAGTTCATTGGCTTTCGTGATCAACGAATCGGCAGCCCGTTCGTTGGATTGGCAAGATCCGCTGGGCCGCAAAGTGAGTTTTGGTGTGAACGGCAATCCCGACAGTAAGGTGATAGGTGTGGTGAAAGACTTTAACTTCGATCCGCTGCGCAACAAAGTGGGGCCGCTCATCATCAAGTTTTCTCCTGCGGGCACCAACATCGCCATCAAGATGCGTCCGGGCGATCATAGAAACGTGTTGCGCAACATTGAAGACAGTTGGAACGAGGTGATCAATAACAAGGCTTTCAGTTATTATTTTCTGGATGAAGCGCTGAGTCGTACCTACGAGGCGGAGGAAAAGCTGGCCCGCATCTTTACGTACTTCTGTGGCCTGGCTATTTTTGTTGCTTCGCTGGGGCTGTTTGCGTTGGCCTCGTTCAGTGCCGAACGAAGAATGAAGGAGATAGGTGTCAGAAAGGTGCTGGGCGCTACGGAGCCAGGCTTGGTTTGGCTGATGTACAAAGAGTTTCTTGTGCTGATTGCCATCGCCTTTGTGCTGGCCAGCCCGATGGCCTATTACTTCTTTAACCAGTGGCTCAACGGATTTGCCTATCGCATCGATATTCAGCCTTTCACTTACCTGGTGGCGGTGGTGTTCATCACCATTATTGCCCTGCTAACGGTGGGCTACCAGTCGGTGATGGCGGCCCGCACCAACCCGGTAAAAGTGTTGCGGTCGGAGTAAAAAAAGAAAGGGCCGTAAGGCAAAATGCCACGACCCTGTTCACTGTTTTGAAAGAGAATCTTACCCTCTGTTCTCTTTTTTAGCTTTCTTCTCAGCCCGCTTTTCCTTCAGCGTTTTGGTGGGCTTCTTTTTTTCTTCTTTTTTTCTGTCCATTCCTTTCGACATAACCTTTTGCGTTTAAGGGTTCAAGATGTACGAAGTTGAGACAATTTCACGAATCAGTCAATATCTCTGGCGGCAGCACCATGTAAACACCAGGGGTCATCGGGCAGTCCTCAAAAAATCCGGCCCGTGCTGTTGGCATTCATGGGAGAAACCATTAAGTTGAACATTCCTAACCCACTTAAATACTATGAAAGCTACCCTGTTTGGGTTCTTACTCGCTGCTACAAACCTGGTTTTTGGCCAGACATCTATTGTGTTGAATGCTGATTTGGGCCAGACCAAAATCAGCAGGCATATCTACGGGCATTTTTCTGAACACCTGGGCCGCTGCATCTACGATGGCTTCTATGTGGGCGAAGCCAACCAGAAAATTCCGCATACCAATGGGGTGCGCAAAGATGTGGTGGACGCACTGAAAACCCTGAAGGTGCCCAACCTGCGCTGGCCGGGTGGCTGCTTTGCCGATACCTACCATTGGAAAGATGGCATTGGCCCCAAAGAGAAGCGGCCTTCCATGGTAAACACCTGGTGGGGCGGAGTAACAGAAGACAACA
This sequence comes from uncultured Ohtaekwangia sp., assembly GCA_964429845.1. Lineage (GTDB taxonomy): Bacteria > Bacteroidota > Bacteroidia > Cytophagales > Cyclobacteriaceae > ELB16-189. The sequence goes on along the minus strand of CAYSCT010000001.1, from coordinate 218,705 downwards.
GTTTTGGCACCCACGACTTTCTGAACATGTGCGAACTGATTGGAGCAGAGCCCTACCTGGCGGCCAACGTGGGCAGTGGCACCGTGCAGGAGTTCACCGAGTGGATTCAATACGTCAACTTTGGCGGCACCAGCCCCATGTCGAACCTGCGGGTGGAGAACGGGCGCGACAAACCCTGGAATGTAAAATATTGGGGTGTGGGCAACGAGGCATGGGGTTGTGGTGGCAACATGCGACCCGAGTACTATGCCAACATCTACCGGCAATATGCCACGTTTATGACCAGTTGGAGCAATACCGAAAAACTCTTCCGCATTGCTTCGGGTGCCAACGGCAACGATTACCACTGGACGGAGGTGCTGATGCGCGACATACCGCATAACATGATGGAAGGTGTGGCCCTGCATCATTACTCAGTGATCGACTGGAATAAGAAAGGTTCTGCCACCGCTTTTTCCGAGCAGGAATACTTCACTACCATGAAGCGCGCATGGTTCATGGATGAGTTGATCACCAAACACACCACCATTATGGATAAGTACGATCCGGCCAAGAAGGTGGCATTGGTGGTGGACGAGTGGGGCGGTTGGTACGAAGTGGAGCCCAACACCAATCCCGGATTTTTGTATCAGCAAAACACCATTCGCGATGCCATGCTGGCGGGTGTAACGTTGAATATTTTCCACCACCACAGCGACCGGGTGCGCATGGCCAACCTGGCGCAGACCGTTAATGTGTTGCAGGCCGTTATCCTTACCAAAGAAGATAAAATGCTGCTGACGCCTACGTACCACGTAATGGAAATGTACAACGTGCACCAGGATGCAACCCTGTTGCCCATGCAGATGAAAACCAACGACTACGTGCTGAACAATGAAAAACTGCCGGCCGTCTCTGCCTCTGCATCGAAAGATGCCAACGGAGTTACGCACATCTCGCTGGTGAACATTGATGCGAAGCAGGGCCAGGAAGTAACGATCGAAATACGTGGTACCAAATACAGCTCCGTAACCGGCAGGGTTTTGACTTCAGAAAAGCTTCAGGACTTTAACTCGTTTGAAACACCTGACAAAATAAAGCCAACCGCTTTTAAAGATGCGAGCTTGAGTGGCAATACGCTAAAAGTAAAACTGCCTGCACATGCCGTGGTGGTGCTGGCGCTGAAATAGAGCCTGCCGCATACCCATTAGTCGATTACTCCGGAGCCAATCAGTTCGTCTGCCTCGTACCAGGCCACAAACTGGCCGGGCGTTACACCGCGCTGCGGCCTGTCGAAAATGATGTAGAGGCCTTCAGGTTGCTGGTGTAGGGTGCAGGGCTCCAGCGGTTGGCGGTAACGAATGCGCGCCATGTATTTTTTCGACTCTCCCGCGGCCAACCGAAGATCTTCGCGAATCCAATGCGCATCGGCAGCAGGCACAAAAAGGCCTTGGCGGTAAAGCCCGGGGTGGTCATCGCCACTGCCGGTGTAGATCACGTTCTTGTCGGTGTCGGTACCGATTACAAACAATGGTTTTTCGTACCCCCCAATGTTCAAACCCCTGCGCTGCCCGATGGTGTAGAAGTGGGCTCCATTGTGTTCGCCTACTACTTCGCCCAACGATGGGTCGTAGACGTAGGGCTTTGTGAGGTTTCTCAGATCGTGGGCCTCATGGCCATTCTTGAAGGCTGCCGAATCGAACGGCACCTCCACCACTTTGCCCTTTTTCGGTTGCAGGCGTTGTTGCAGAAAATCGGGCAGGTGCACTTTGCCAACAAAGCACAGCCCTTGCGAATCTTTCTTCTCGGCTGTTGCCAGCCCGGCCTGGCGTGCCACTTCCCTTACTTCGGGTTTTAGCAATTCGCCTACCGGGAACAACGCTTTCGATAGCTGGTATTGGGTTAGCTGGCAGAGAAAATAGCTCTGGTCTTTGTTCGGGTCTTTGCCCGCCAGCAGCCTGAATGTTCCATCGGCTGTTTGGCCTTTGCGCGCATAGTGGCCGGTGGCCACAAAGTCGGCTCCCAGCTTCAAAGCTGCGTTTAGAAAAATGTCGAATTTAATCTCGCGGTTGCAGAGCACATCGGGGTTGGGTGTTCGCCCGCGTTGGTACTCCGCAAACATGTAGTCTACAATGCGCTCTTTGTATTCTTTGCTCAGGTCGATGGCCTGAAAGGGAATGCCCAGGTGTTGGGCCACAATCATGGCATCGTTGCTATCGTCCAGCCACGGGCACTCGTTGCTGATGGTAACGGAGTCGTCATGCCAGTTTTTCATGAACATGCCAATCACCTCGTAGCCCTGCTCTTTCAGCAAATAGGCTGCTACGCTGGAATCAACACCTCCCGAAAGACCGACTACTACTCTTTTTCCCATGCTACTTTAAAGCGATTTCTTCCGCCAAAAGTTCATTGATGGTGTCATTGAACTGTTGCACAAACTGTTCGTAATACACGCCCGTGCCCGGCCCCGAAAAGCCGGTGTGTATTTTCTTCACCTTGCCATCTTTGCCAACGAAGATGGTGGTGGGGAAGGCCAATACATGATTCAAGGCCGGTAACGTTTCTGCGGCCTTCGCCTTGTCGTTTACTCCGGCAATCACAAAGTCGTAACCCACGTTCCACTTCGCCTTCATTTTCTTCACCCGGTCGCTGGCATAGGCAAAGTCGTCTTTGCGCTCGTAGGCAAGGCCCAGAATTTCCACGCCTCGCGCTTTGTTTTCCTGATGCCAGGCGGTTAGGAAGCGGGTTTCGTCCATACAGTTGGGGCACCAGGTACCGAAAATTTGAAGTACCACCACTTTGTTTCGAAAACGTTCGTCTTCCAACGTAACGGGTTCACCGTTCAGGTCGGGGAAGCTGAATGCAAGCTTCTCATAACCCGGTTTCAGGTAGGTAAGGGTGTCGGCTGCGGGCATGGTGGCGTTTTCATTTTTTATGCCCCGAAATGTTTCGTGCGAGGTTTTACCCGAGTAAAAATCTCCCTTCAGGCTATCGCCCTGCAGCGTGGCCGTAAACACAAAAGCATGGTTGCCATCGAAGGTGCTTAACCACAAACGGCCGTCCACTACGTTGCCCTCCAGGTAGCGGTAGTCGCCTGTAGGGGTAAGGAAGCTACCCGTTACCTGATTGCCGGTTTGTTCAAAAAAGCCCACCGAAGGATAGGTGTCCTCTCCGGTGACAAATTCAACCTGGTATTTCCCGGTAAAGTCAACGGTCGCCTTGCCCGGTAGGGCATAGCGGTAATCTTCGCCAAAGGTAGCGCGGAAAGGAAGGTTGCCCTCAGGCGCGTAATTTTTCACGAAAGTGCCGCTCAGGGTGTTGTTGTCTATCCTGGCTTTCAGCGCTGCATCGAACACGTGCAACTGCAGTGAAACCGAATCGCCCGTAAGGGTAATCTCATCGAGCAATATTTTTTCTGATGCATTGCGCAGGTAAGCGCGGTACTGCCCGTTGGTATTCTCTACGTCAAACTGAAAGGGGAGCTCCTGGTTTTGCAGGGAGATAACACCCCGCCAGGTACCTGTTTTTAATTCGGCCGGCTGCGGGTTGCAGCCCGCCATGGCAGCCAAAAGCAATAGAAAGGACAATGCGCGCATGGAAAGTTTCTTTTCTGACGAGATACAAAACACAAAAATGCGATAAATGATTGGCAAGCCGTAGAAGAAACCTTCCGATTGTCAGCTATTTTGCAAAATTATTGGCTGCTATGTTTAAAAATGTACGGGTGCTGGAATTGGCTTCGGTATTGGCAGGCCCCAGCGTGGGCCAGTTTTTTGCCGAGCTGGGAGCCGAAGTAACGAAGGTGGAGAACCTGAAAACCGGTGGCGATGTAACGCGTACGTGGAAGTCGGCCCATGAACAAACCGATGATCGTTCTGCCTATTTCTGTTCCGTTAACTGGGGAAAGAAGTCGGTGGCCATCGACCTTACTACCCCTGAAGGCAAACAGCGCGTGCAGCGCCTGGCTGCGCAAAGCGATATCATCATTGCCAGCTTTAAACCCGGTGATGCAGAAAAGCTGGGAGTGGCGTATGTGCAGTTGAAAGAACATCATCCGGCATTGATCTATGGACAGATTACCGGCTATGGTGCCCACAATCCGCGCGTGGGTTATGATGCCGTGCTGCAGGCGGAGACCGGGTTTATGGACCTGAATGGCGAGAAGGAGGGACCCCCCACCAAAATGCCGGTAGCGCTGATTGATGTGCTGGCGGCACACCACCTGAAAGAAGGTATACTGCTGGCGTTGCTTAGGCGCGAACGCACGGGCGAAGGCAGCCTGGTGGAGGTTTCGTTGGTGCAGGCTGCCCTGTCATCGCTGGTAAACCAGGCCAGCAACTGGCTGGTAGGTGGCCAACTGCCCGCGCGGCAAGGCTCGGCCCACCCGAACATTGCCCCTTACGGGGATTCGTTCCTGACGGCCGATGGGAAAAGAATTTTGTTGGCCGTTGGCAGCGACCGCCAGTTTTTCGATCTCTGTGAAGTATTGAATATTCCCGATACGGCCAACCAGCTGGCATTTGCCTCCAATCACCAGCGCGTGCAAAACCGCTTGCAATTGTGCGAACTGCTAACGGCCGCCATGGCCCAATGGAATGCCACCGATCTGCTGGCCCGCCTGCATGCGCTGAAGGTGCCCTGCGGGCTGGTACAAAACGTGAAAGAAGCACTGGCTATGCCCGAGGCAGATTCCCTCTTGTTGAGGCGCGATGGACTTACCGGCATTAGAACATTTGTAGCAACGGGAGTGGTTGATGCAGAACAAGATTTGCTGCCGCCACCGCACTTTGGCCAACACAACCAGGCAGAGCACGCATGACATCGGCAGAACCCTTAACGGTACTCTTTTATCATGCCCAGTTTTTTGTGGGTAGCGAAACGTTTATTTATCAGCAGGCCATCAACCCGCATGTTCGCCCGCTGCTGCTGGCAAAACGGTTTGTCTCATCTGGTCCGCTGGTTACAGACGGCTTTACCTGTTTTTCATACAAACGCACACGCTGGGACGGTGCCGTGTCGAACCTGCTGGCACTGGCAGGCGTGGACCGCTACTACCAGCGCGGATCTATAAACCGACTCCGGCAGTTGCTGGCCGGCCAGCGGATAGATGTCATCCACGCCCAGTTTGGATTCAATGCGGTACGCATTTTACCATTGGCGAAGCTGCTTCAAATTCCGTTGGTGGTTTCGTTTCATGGCCTCGATGCCTCCAAACTATTGCGCAGGCGATCGTACCGCAACGGACTAAGGGAAGTTTTCGATTACGCTTCGGCCATTGTGGTCTGTAATCCCGCCATGGCCCAGGCGCTGCCGCTTACCGAACAGCAGCAGCAGAAAGTACACTGGATTCCTTACGGGATTAACTTGCAACATTTTTCAGGCGAACGTGCAGCGAAACGCGGAACCAGCCCATTGAATGTATTGCACGTGGGACGCTTTGTCGAGAAGAAGGGTGTGCCTGATTTGATTCGCGCTTTCGCGGATGTTAATCGCGTTAATAAAGAAGTGGTGTTGCACCTGGTTGGCAATGGCCCCCAGGAAGCTGAAGTCCGGGCGTTGGTTGACCGGTTCCATCTGGGCGAGTCCGTTGTTTTTCACGGATGGAAATCGCCCGAAGAGGTGAAGCAATTGATGGCGCAAGCCGACTTGTTTGTGCTGAACAGCCGCGTAGCCAGCGATGGCGACAGCGAGGGGCTGCCCGTAGGGTTGCTGGAAGCCATGGCCATGAGCCTTCCGGTGGTGTCTACACGCCATGCCGGCATACCGTTGGAGGTGGAGCACGGTGTGAGCGGCCTGCTGGTAGCCGAGAAAGACACATCTGCCCTGAGCGGGGCGATGCTTGAAGTGCTCAGCAATGAAACACAAAGGCTCGCATTCGGGCGGGCAGCCCGTTTGCGGGTGGAAGCACAATTTACCATGGAGGCCATGCACCAGGCCTTGCTCCGTTGCTACCAATCGGCAGCAGAGGGACGCGGGGCCTGACTTTTCATGACCGAGCGCTCCACTCAGAATCGTTTGCCGGCCAGACCGGCTACTGTTTCGCCAATGGCCAGCGAAGAGGTTGCCGCAGGAGAGGGCGCGTTGCACACATTGATTACCTGCTTGTCTTCCAGAATCAGAAAATCGTCCACAAGGCCCCCGTTGCGATCGCAGGCCTGCGCACGCACACCCGCGCCACCATCCACCAAATCTTCCTGCTGAATTTCGGGAATGAGTTTTTGCAGGGCCTTCGTAAAGGCCGCCTTCGAGAAAGAACGATACATCTCGCCAAAGCCGGTGCGCCAATACTTGGCGGCCACTTTCTGGAAACCGGGCCATGCCAGTGTTTCGGCTAACTCGCCCAGGTGTATTTGCGATTTTTTATAACCTTCCCTGCGAAAGGCCAGCACTGCGTTGGGGCCGGCCTCCACGCCTCCCTTGGCCATGCGTGTAAAGTGAACGCCCAAAAAAGGAAAGTTCGGATCGGGTACAGGGTAGATCAGGTTCTTCACCAGGTATTCCTTTTCCTTCTTCAACTTATAATACTCTCCACGGAAGGGAATAATTTTTACGTTGAGATCGGGCACGGTAAGCCGCGCCACTTTATCGGAGTATAAACCCGCACAGTTAACAATCAGCTTGGTGGTATAGCTGGCACGTTGGGTAACCACTACGGCCTGGTTTTCTTGCTTTTGAATTTCGATCACCCGCTCACCCAGTTTCAATTCGCCATCGGCTTTCTGAATTTGCTGGGCATATACCTGCGCCACGCGTGCATAGTCTACTATGCCGGTCTGCGGCACAAAAATACCTTCAAGGCCTGCCACATGTGGTTCGTATTCTTTCAACTCCGCCCCCGACAGTTTTTTCAGGTTTTGAAGGCCATTCTGCTGGCCTCGCACATAGAGGTTTTGCAGCAAGGGGCGCTCTGCCTCTTCGGTAGCCACCACAATTTTGCCACACAATTCGTAGGGGATGCCGTGCGTGTTGCAGAAGTCAATCAGCAGGTGGTAGCCACGTATGCAGTTGGTAGCCTTGAGGCTGCCTGGCTTATAATACAAACCGGAGTGAATGACTCCGCTGTTGTTGCCGGTCTGGTGTCTGGCAACGGCCTCTTCTTTTTCCAGCACCACCAACTTCAGAAAAGGATTATTCTTTTTCAACTGCAGCGCGGTGGCCAAGCCCACTATGCCACCGCCTATTACTACCACATCGTACATCACGTCTGTAACAATTTCAGCGCGAAGCTAATTGAAAAAAAGCATATGCCATGTTAGACCTGTATGGGGCGCACGCGCACGTTCAGCGATTGCTCCACCACCACGAAATGATTCTTTGGAATCTTGGTCCAATGGGCTTCGTCCGAAAGTTTTTCCGACACAATCAACACGGCCTGGTCATCATCTTGCGGGGCCTCCAGCCGGGTTTCGCCATTTTCTACCACGTAGCGCGAGCCTTCCGAATGATATAGCGTGAGTGCTTCTTCTTTCGGGTCGCTCACGTAACGCGTGGCCACAATGAACTGGCCGTTGGTGAAGACCATGTTGAGGTAGGCCGGCTCCGCAATGCCCGCATCTTTCATCAGCACATTCAGGTGTTGGTAGGTGTGTTCAAAAGAGTTCATCACGGTTTCCTCTGTAATTTTTGCATGGCTGTGAAACAAATGATTGAGCATGTAGGCGAAGATGTGCTCGGAGTCCGTCTGGCCTTTTATCCAGTTGTACATCTCATCGCTCAGGCCGCTCCGCAGCCTGCGTTTTATTTTGTAAAACTGTTCTATGCCGCCATTGTGCAGGCAAAGAATGTTTTTGTATTGAAAGGGATGGCAATTGTTTTCGGTTACATCGCCCACGCTGGCCGCGCGCACGTGTGCCACCAAACAACTGGTGCTTACCTTGGGGGCCAGGTTGCGCAGGTTGCGGTTGTTCCAGGCGGGATTGATGGAAACAAAGTTTACCGGCTCGGGATGCACCGGCACATAGTAGCCAATGCCGAAGCCATCGCCATTCAGCGGCTCTTCGCGTTCTTTCGAATCGAAGCTTTGCGTGATGAGCGAGTTCTTGGGTTGATACAACAACTTGTCGATGATGATGGGTGTACCCAGGTAGGCCAGTAAGCGACACATAGTTTCGTGATAAGGATGATTACTCTGAAAAGATAGGAAAAACCCGTTAAGTAAGCACCTGTGTCCGTTCAATTCTGAGTTGTTCGCCATTTGCAATGGCGAACGACAGTTAACAAGGATTTCTAATCCGGAACAGTGAGGATCGTGCCACACAAGCGTTCAGAGTTTACACACTGTTGCCTACATCGTTCACATAAGCGTTAATGGTTAGTGCGCTGTTGCCTGCATGGCGCACATAAGCGATCATGGTTAGTGCAGAGCCACCTGTATTGTGCACATGAGCGATCATGGTTAGTGCAGAGCCACCTGTATTGTGCACATAAGCGATCATGGTTAGTGCAGTGCCGCCTGCATGGTACACATAAGCGTTCATAGTTAGTGCAGTGCCGCCTGCGTGGTGCACATAGGCGTTCATAGTTTGCGCACTGCCACCTGCATCGGATACATAGCCGATAATATATTACGCGCACTAACCTTCAAGTCTTCGCTGGAAAACAATTTGAACTGAAACGTGCCTGATTTTGAGTTAAAGCGGTGGTTTGACTTTACCCTTCCCGGCTAGAATCATTTCCTCTTATCCGTTTTCTCAAACACCATGGCGGCCGAGTTCATGCAGTAGCGCAAACCGGTAGGTGCGGGGCCATCGTCAAACACATGACCCAGGTGGCCGCCACATCGGCTGCACACCACCTCTTCGCGTATCATCCCGTAGCTGGTATCGCGCACCAGATCAACCGCCACCGAATCAAGGGGCTGGTAGAAGCTGGGCCAGCCAGAGCCCGACTCGAACTTGGTTTCAGAGTCGAACAAGGCCTGGTGGCAGGCAGCGCAGTAGTAAATGCCCTTCTCGTGGTTGTTCCAATACTTGCCCGTAAACGCCTGCTCCGTTCCCTTCTCGCGCAGGATGTGGTACTGCTCGGGGGTGAGTTGCTTGCGCCATTCAGCGTCCGATTTTGTCAGGTAGGCCTTTTTGCCCGAAGCCTTGGGCCGGTCGGCTTGCCCGCACGCCATTAGGGTGGAGGCCAGTAAGGCGGCATGTAAGAAATAGTTGAAACGCATCGTATTTAAAGTTAATTTATCAACAGCGGTGCAGGCAAAATAGCACAATTGGGCACCCTCCATCAGTCGGCTGCCATACAAACAGGGTAAAAGGGGCCTAACCTTTTTGATGTGCGAAATCCAAAGAATTGTTCCATTTTTGTTCGTTTTTAGCGCCTAATTTTGAACTTTGATCTACGCAATCAACAAACGAAGTAACCCGAAAGTTAGATCATGAAGCGAATTTGTCTGGTAGTGGCTTTTTACCTGGCAGCCGTGGGCACCTTGTCGGCCCAGAACTACCAGCTATATGGGGTTTTTATGTACAGCTTTACGCGATATGTACAGTGGCCCGATGATGCCAACGCGGGCGATTTCGAGATACATGTGCTGGGCGATTCACCCATCCTGCCGGAGCTGCGCAAAATGGCTCAAACCAAAAAGGTAGGGGAGCGTGCCATTAAAGTTTCGCAGCTCACCAGCCTTTCAGACATCAAAAAATGCAATATCCTCTTTGTACCAGCCGACAAAACCACTCAACTGGCCGATGTGCTGACCAAAGTGGGCGAGCAGGCCACCCTGGTAGTTACGGAACAAACGGGCAGTGCACAGAAAGGAAGCTGCATCAACTTTGTGGAGAAGGACGGCAAGCCCGCCTTCGAAATCAACCAGGCTGCCCTCAACAAGCAGCGCCTGAAGGCCTCCACAGAACTGATGCGATTCGGAATAGTAATTTAACATTTAACTATACCTCTACACCATGAGCGACAACAGTGCAATGAAAGGAAAATTGCGCCTCACTATCGGAACCAAAATCTTTATGGGGTTCCTCTCCCTTATTTTGCTGGCCGTAATTGTGGTGGCCGTTATTTTCTGGAAGGGTAGCGTAATCGACAACTCTACCAAGTTCTCTTCAGAAAACGCACGCCCCTCTAAAGAAGCCATCAACGAATTTGTGCTGATGGTTACGCAATCCAAAATGCTGATCACCAACTGGGTGTACCTGCAAACCAATACGGACGACAAAGAGGCCTTGCGCCAGATCAAAGATTTCGACTACCCCGCCCTGAAGGAACGCATCACCAAGCTGATGCCCAACTGGAGCGACAGCCAGCGCGTGAAAATTGACACGGTCTTCGCCAAATTCGAGAGCATGATGGCGACAGCCGAAGACCAGGTAATGAACAAACTCATCACGTTCGAGAACTACGAAGATCCACTCACCAAGTTGCTGGCGGAAGACGCTATTGAAAGCCAGATCATACCGCAATCGGCAGACCTGATTAAACGCCTGAATGAAATTGTGGCCATTCAAAATAAGATCACCGAAGAGTCCGACCAGGAGATCATTCAGTCCACCAGCGAACTGTATTACTACACGCTGATATTGGGAGGGGTAATTGTGGTTCTGGGATTTGTAATTGCTTACTACATTGTGCGCTCCATTACCAACCCTATTCTCTACATCAAAGATGTGGTGGTGAAACTCGGTAAAGGCGAGTTGGTGGAGGACCAGAACAAGAAGTTCAGCAACGATGAAATTGGTGAGATGGCATTGGCTACCGATAACCTGGTAGCCGGGCTGAAGGCCACCACACAGTTTGCCGAAAACATAGGTAATGGCAAGTACGATTCTGAGTTTCAGCCGTTGAGCGAACACGATGTGTTGGGCAACGCCCTGTTGAACATGCGCGAGAACCTGGCGCGCGTGGCCGAAGAAGACAAGAAACGCAACTGGGCTACCGAAGGGCTGGCTAAGTTTGGCGAGATACTGCGCACCAACAACAACGATGTGCAGAAACTTTCGGATGAAATTATCGGCAACCTGGTGAAGTACCTGAAAGCCAACCAGGGCGCACTGTACATTATTGACGACAACGAAGGCGATGAGCCTACCATGTCGATGACGGCCTGCTACGCCTGGGACAAGAAGAAATACCTGAACCAGAAAATCCACCGGGGCGAAGGCCTGGCCGGCCAGTGCTGGCAAGAGATGGACCTGATCTTCCTCACAGACGTTCCGCAGAATTACATCCGCATTACCTCAGGCCTGGGCGATGCGAACCCCAATTGCATTTTGATTGTGCCGTTGAAGGTTAACGACCAGATATTTGGCGTGGTAGAATTGGCATCGTTCAATGTGCTGAAAGATTATGAAATAGAGTTTGTGCAGAAGATTGCCGAAAGCATTGCCTCTACCATCTCGTCCGTGAAGATCAATGCACGCACCCAGCGCCTGCTGGAAGAATCGCAGCAGATGACCGAGCAGATGCGTGCCCAGGAAGAAGAAATGCGCCAAAACATGGAAGAGTTGCAGGCCACACAAGAGGAGATGCAGCGCGGCCAAAGCGAAACAGAAGGAACCTTGCGCGCCATGAACGAGTCGCTGGCCATTGTAGAGTTCGATCCGGAAGGCAACATTTTGAAAGCTAATCACAACTTCCTCGACATGATGGGCTATAGCCTGAGCGAGATACAGGGCGAACACCACCGCCTCTTTGTGCACAAAGACGACCGTAGTTCGGACGCCTACCGCCAATTCTGGCGCGACCTGGCCAACGGCCGTTCCGTGAAGGGCGAATTCAGAAGGGTAACCAAAAAAGGCGACCAGGTATGGATACGTGGCAGCTACTCGCCCCTGCGCAACAAGAATGGCGAGGTGGTGAAGGTGATGGAAATCATGTTCGACATCACTGCCTTGAAAAAGGCCACGGCCACTGCGTAATTCTTCAAACAGTATAAAAGCAAAAAACCCCTTCCGCCTGAAGGGGTTTTTTGTTACCTAAACCTAAACCTATGAGAAGATTTACTCTACTCTTACCCTACTGTAACGGCATTACCTCGCTTAAGTTTCAGTAAAATTCTTAATAAAGTGCAAAAAGTTGATTTTTTCTATCGAAAACGATTTCGGAAGCAGTTGAAACAACGAAACGGGGCGTTGAATAGCTCCGTTATTTCAACTTGCTGCTGAACTGCTTTTTGAACTTCTCCACCTTCGGGCGTATTACATATTGGCAATAGCCCTGGTTGGGGTTCAGCGCATAGTAATTCTGGTGGTAGTCTTCTGCGGGGTAGTAGTTGATGAGCGGTGATATTTCCGTGACAATGGGATTCTTGAAAGTTTTGGCTGCTATCAGTTGCTGCTTATAGGCCTCCGCTGTTTTTTTCTGTGTTTCGTTGTGGTAGAAAATCACGGAGCGGTACTGCGTGCCCTCATCGGCCCCTTGCTTGTTCAGGGTGGTGGGGTCGTGGGTGTTCCAGAATATTTCCAGAATTTCTTCAAACGAAACCACATTCGGGTCGAAGGTAATTTGTGCTACTTCGGCATGGCCGGTCAGGCCCGTGCATACTTCTCGGTAGGTTGGATTTTTTACTTTACCTCCCGAATAGCCCGACTCTACTTTGGTTACGCCCTTCACGGCCAGAAACACCGCTTCGGTACACCAAAAGCAGCCAGCCCCCAAGGTAGCCACTTCAAGGTTAGTTGCACTCATGGTTTTGGGATTGTTGTTTTTTTGAGAACAAGCCGCATGAGCCATAAAAACGCTCATGGCGACCACGGTTGTTATCAATTTCATTGGTAAGTCTTTGGTTCCAAAAAATGGCCGAATAACCCGGCTCCTGATTTACTCCTATTAACCGGTTCTGCTGCTATTTGGTTTTACTCAAAAAGCTGGAATGTCTGCCAGTTTACATTTTCTGGGTCAGTAGTTGCGATAGAAAGCAGCAATGGCGTTGGCTACCTTACTGTCAAGATCTCTCTTAACCTGGTTGCGCAGGTAGTCGCGCCCTACGTTGCCTTCTCGTTTCTCTATCAATTTTTTGTCGCCACTTTTCAAGGCACGCAGATCGCCTGTGTAGATAGCCCACGAGTCGGTCCACGTCTGGTCGCTGGTGATTTCCTGGTTCTGCAATTCGGCTTTACTTTCCCCATCTACTACCAGCAACGACACAGAGCCGTGTGCAGTAACCTTCTTTTCGAAGATGGTGATTTTAGCAGATACCTTTGTGTAAACAGGCACCTTTTGGCCATTCACCGTTTTTTCGCCCGTCTTCACACTGTCGGTTTTGTCTTCGGTGCGCTTGCTGATACTGGGGCGCCCTTCGTTGAACCCGTTCACCACCACTTTAAGGAACTGATCGATCTTAGGTAACTTTTGTTCAGATGCCTGCGCAGGGGTGTATAATTTAACAAACTGGTTGCCATTGTACCCAAAAATAACGGGCTCAAAGTTCCAGTCGTACATATTGTCTAAGGCAGGTTCCACAACTACCTTGAGCGTTGCATTGAACCGGGCTTGCTCCATCATCTCGATAGATTCGCGATAGCCGGGTTCGAAGGCATTGGCATCGGAAAAGTGAAAATAGGCCTGCTTGGCATCGTTGCGCGTGCTTCTCATCATCGCCTGTATGCCGGCCTCATAACTTTCTTCAGCCGCTTTGGTTTTTAGCGCGGTAAGCTCTTTGTAGCGGCTTACGGGTTGTGGAATCACCTTCAGCGCGCCCGGAGAGGTACGAATGGCTTCATAGAGCCGGTTGATCTGCTCATAGTCGCGCACGGCATTGGCATATTTGAAGTTGGCGTTGGAAGCGATTTGATTTTGGGCATCCGTTTCCAGGTAATCGATGGCGGCCTGGTAGCTGAGGCTCAGTATCTCTTTGGATTTTTTATGATCCGGATTTTGGCGTAAACGATTCACGGCAGTAAGCACTGCCTCGGAATAATCGCCCTGCTTGTAGGCGGCCTTGCCCGAACTGCAGGCATCGAGAAGCAGTAAGCTGAACGCGGAAAACAAAACGTACAGTAGCCTCATGGGGTAGCTTTACGGTACAAAGAAACAAATTCAATGCCTTAATTTGAAGCGCTCGCTGTTTCAGCGACCAATGATTTAAACTTTTGGCTAACGTGGTACCCGCAGAGGCACATTAAGCCATAGTTACCTCATCTTCATCTTTTACAATCAGATTTAGTAAGCCGGCTACAATCATGGCTACACCACCGGCCATCAGAATATAAATCGATTCCCCATCGAAAACATAGCGCAGCAAAATGCCCAACACCGTGGCGGCCACTATTTGCGGAATAACGATGAAGAAATTGAACACGCCCATGTAGTAGCCCATTTTTTCGGCAGGCAGCGACCCTGAAAGCATGGCGTAGGGAATGGAGAGGATGCTGGCCCACGCAATGCCAACGCCTATCATAGAATACCACAAATGAGACGGATCGCTTACAAAATAAAAAGAAATCAGCCCCACACCACCACAAGCCAGGGCAATCAGGTGGGTAATTCTGCGGCTGGTATAGCGGGCCAGGATGGGCAAAAACAAAGCCGCGATGGCAGCGATACCGTTGTACACACCGAACAAATTGCTCACCAGGTTGGCGCCTTCATTGTAAGCGGCCGAGGTGGTATCGTTGGTCTGGTATAAATAGCTGGTTACGGCAGGGGTGGTGTAAATCCACATGGCAAACAACGCAAACCACGAGAAGAACTGTACGTATGCCAACTGAACCATGGTTTTGGGCATATTGTGAAAATCTTTCACAATATGTACCAGCCCCAGGTACGATCGCCCTTGCCGAATGTAGGCAGAGGCCACCAGGTGCGTCAGGCCAAACACCACCAGCCCCAGTGCCAACACATACAGTTCTTTTTCGAAATGGCTCAGGTAGATAGCTACGGCTATCAGCAGGCCACCTGATAAAAGAGAGAACCCGATGTATTGGAATTTTTTCTGGTGGTAAGCTTCATCATCGATGCGTCTTTTTTCGCGGTTGCGCAGTGCTTCTTCTGCTTTCCGGTCGGGAGGGTATTCTTTGGTGCTGAACACCGTCCACATAACGGTGATGAACAGGATGAGGGCGCCCAGGTAAAAGGCGTATTTAACCGAATCGGGTACCTGGCCATCGGCAGCAGTATTGGAGATGCCAAACCAGTTGGTGAAAATCCAGGGGAGGAAGGAGGCCACGATGGCGCCAATGCCAATAAAAAAGCTCTGCATGGCGAAGCCGGTGGTGCGTTGCGAGGGGGGTAGCATGTCGCCCACGAAAGCGCGAAACGGCTCCATGCTTACGTTGATGGATGCATCCATGATCCAGAGCACACCGGCTGCCATCCACAACGCCACGGAGTTGGGCATCAGGCACAGCGCAATGGACGCCAGCAGCGCACCGATGGCAAAATAAGGCCTGCGCCTGCCCCACGTTGGGTGCCACGTGCGGTCGCTGTAAAAGCCGATGATCGGTTGAACCAGCAGGCCGGTAACAGGTGCGGCCAGCCACAGAATCGGCAGCTCGTCAGGGTTGGCACCCAACGAGGAAAAAATGCGGCTGGTGTTGGCGTTTTGCAGGGCGAAACCAAACTGTATACCGAGAAAGCCAAAACTCATGTTCCATATTTGCCAGAAACTGAGTTGGGGTTTGTAGGTGGGTTGACTCATGGTGAGGGCTGATCAGAAAAAAGAATCAATGAAACCAATTCAATTTAGGTTATTATTTGAATGGCCATGGCATTGCGGTCGTAAGGCAGCGTAAAGCGCTGAACGGTTTCAGAGCCCATCCATTCAGGGTCGTTAATGGGATCGTATTTTTCCAGGGGCGTGAAGAACGAAAACTCGCCTTCGCTCACAGTATACTGTTGCCCGCTGTGTTGTGCGCGCATTGACTTCGGAAAACCATGAAGCACCACCATAAGGGTTTTGTATGTGGACGGGTAGGCTCCTTCGGTGGCACTGAGCGTCAGGGTATTGCCATCCATGCGGATTTCACGTTGGGCATATACTCCTTTCTGGTATTCGAATGTTTCGCCATCATCTTCATAAAAGCTAAAGCCATGCGCTTCGCCCTGGTAGCAATGCAACACGAGATCGGTTGTTTCGGCCTTTGTGTTCTTCCCCGCTTTTTTCATGGGCAGCACAGCGCCCCCCTTGATGAAGATGGGTAATTTATGAATGGGACATTCCATGAATATCTCCTGGTCGCCCTCATATTTTTGGCCTGTATACAGGTAATACCACGTGCCCTTGGGTAAAAATACCTTCATCAGATTTTTGGTACTCTCTACGGGCGCTACCAGTATGGAAGGGCCTAGCATAAACTGGTTGTGGTAGCTGTGGTTGTACACGCGGTCATCAAACGGGTGGTCGATGGCGAGCGTACGTTGCACAGGTAGACCGGTGGCGGCTGCCACCTTAAACAAGGAGTAGATATAGGGCAGCAGTTGGTAACGGAACTTGATAAAATTGCGCGCAATCTGTTCTACTTCTTCCCCATACGACCACGGCTCTGAGTCGCGGGTGTTGATCATGGTGTGGCCACGGAAAAAGGGCGAGAGGGCTGCAATGGAAATCCACCGGGCAAAGAGTTGCGTGTTGGCATCGCCCACGAAGCCACCGGCATCGTAGCCCGCGAAAGCCACGCCCGTTAGCCCCAGACTATTCACCAAACGCACCCCCAACAGCATGTGGTCATCGTACGATACGTTATCGCCCGTCCACACCGCAGCGTAGCGTTGTATGCCCGAAAATGCGGAACGGGTAAGGTTGAAAGGCCTTTTTCCTTGCAATAATTCTTTCGCTGCTTCGTAGGTGCTGCGCGCCATTTGGAAGCCGTACACATTGCGGCCTCTGCGCGTGGTGGCGTTTTCTCCTTCAAAGTGGAACTGAAGATTTTCCGGCAGTGCGTGCCCCCAGGTGGCAATCTCGTTCATATCGTTCCAGTAGCCCTTCACACCTAACTGGGCGTATTGATCTAATTGTTTCTTCCACCAAACTCTGGTTTGCGGATTGGTAAAGTCAGGGAAATGGCACCAGCCTGGCCACACCTGCCCGGTGTAGTAGGTGCCGTCTGGGTATTTCAGAAACACATCTTCCTTAACACCGTCTTCGTAGGTGGTGTAACCCTTCTCTTCTTTGATGCCCGGGTCGCACATCAACACAACGTTAAAACCTTCCGCAGCCAAAAACTCGATCAGTCCTTGTGGGTCGGGGAAGTTTTTCGAATCCCAGGTGAAGATCTTGTACTTGTCCATGTAGTGGATGTCGAGCACAATCACATCGGCCGGAATATCTTTTTCGCGGAAGGTGCGGGCCACACTTTTTACTTCCTTGTCGGGATAGTAACTGTAGCGGCACTGCTGGTAGCCGATGCTCCACAACGGGGGCAATTCCATGCGCCCGGTAAGCCAGGTGTAATGCCCGATGATTTCCGCCACACTTTCTCCGTGTATGAAATAATAATTCATGTCTCCGGCATCTGCCGAAAAGCTGGAGAACCGGTTGTTGGAAGCACCGAAGTTGAAGAAAGTTTTATACGAATTGTCGAAGTAAATGCCGTAGGCGCGTTGCTGATGAAGCCCGATATAGAAAGGTGTAGAGCAATACAGCGGGTCTGAGCCACCGTGGTAGCCATAGGCATCGGTGTTCCAGTTCTGGTAGGCATGGCCCTTGCGGTCGAGGGCACCTGTTTTTTCACCCAGCCCGATGAAGCGTTCTCCAGGTTGTAGTTTTTTGTAAGTAGTTACCTGTTCGCCAATCCAGGCGGTTTCCAGGCCTTGCTCATCTTCGTTCAGCACCTGCCCGACCGGTGTTTGGAAGGTGAAGCGAACGGGGTGGCGGCCCATCACCACTTTTAGTCGCGCAGAGGAAAGAACCAACTGATCAGCCGTTTCGTGCAGTTGCCATTGCACCTTTTGGGGTGTTTCTACCACTGCATACGAAAAGGAATCGGGCGCTTCCTCGCGCGAGCAGGCCACGCGCACCACCCGGTCGGAGTAAAACTGTACCTCGAGGGAGATGCCGGTTTGTGTGCGGCCTTTGATGCCGTTCGCGGTTTTCTCGAACGACTGGAGTGCACCAATAGACAGCGGTTGGGTATATTTCTTCAGGGTCATGGTCTTCGCACAGAAGTTGATGACCTAAAGAAATACACCCGTTTCAACTTAACCTAAATTGTTGAGCAAAAATGCCGGAAACGATTGCGCCCTACTTTTTCTTCGCGCCCTTGCGCAACGAAGAGTTGCGGATGATCAGGCGGGTTTTCAGCACTTTGGTTTCGGGGGTAGGGTCGCCCTGGTCCTTGTCGCGCATCTCGATGTGGCGTATCAGCAAACGCGCGGCCTCTTGCCCCATCTCAAAACCGGGTTGATCTACGGTGGTGAGCGAAGGATCCATGATTTCACCAAAAAACCAATTGCTAAAGCCCACCACAGCCACATCGTCCGGAATTTTCAGGCCTTTTTCTTTAATGGCCATCATCGATCCCATGGCCATGGGGTCGTTGCTGCAGAAGATGGCATCGGGCGGAGGCGACATGGCCAGCAGTTTTTTGGTGGCTTTTTTGCCTTCTTCGAAAGAGCCAAGGCAGGCCACTACATAATTGTCGTTCACTTCCATGCCCCGTTCCCTCAGCGCATCCTGGTATCCGCGCAAACGGTCCTTGCTCAAGATCAGGTTGGGTGCGCCTTCCAGGTGGGCAATGCGCTGGCAGCCCTGGTCTATCAGGTGGAGAACGGCTTCTTTGGCACCTACGTAATCGTCAACAATTACTTTGCTGGTATTGGGGTTGTTGTAGCCGCGGTCGTAGAAAACGATGGGCACACCTTTGGAGATGATGGACTCGATGTGATCGAAATTGGTGGTTTCGCGCGAGAGGGAGAGCAACATACCGTCTACCCGGCTGTTAAACAGCGCCTTCATGTCGGTTACTTCACGTTGAAACGATTCGTTCGACTGGGCGAGAATCACGTTATAGCCGGCTTCGTAGGCAACATCTTCAATGCCGCTGATTACCGTAGAGAAGAAGAAGTGTACAATCTCGGGTATAATGACACCGATGGTGTTGGTTTTTTTCTGGCGCAGGCTGAGGGCCACAATGTTGGGTTGATAGTTCAGCTTTTCGGCCAGTTCGTTTACGGCCTTTTTGGTTTCTACGCTGATATCGGGGTGATCTTTCAGTGCGCGCGACACGGTGGAGGGAGATATACCCAATTCGCGGGCAATGTCTTTGATGGTGACCTGATTGAACTTCATTTGGCTAAAGGGGTTGAAAAGGGGGTGATTTTTGTTAAATTTATAGATGTTCCGGAAACGTTTGCGGAACCGTTTCCATTAAATTTTCGTGGAATTTTCGCTGAAAAACAGCAACGAAGCGACAAATTCAAACTATTATTGATGGTTAACATGGCGTTAATCTTGGCGAAAGTAAATAATTCAACGAACGAAAACTCATCTATAAACCATAATTATAAACCCAAACAAAAACCAGTATGATTAGATTGTATCTGTCGAAGTGCAGGTTCGCTACGCTGTTGTTGGTGTTTGTCACCTCGGTGGCATTCGCGCAAGAACGTGTAGTAACCGGTAAGATTCTCTCGGGTGACGACAATTCGCCCATCCCGGGAGCGAACATTCTCGAGAAGGGAACCAGCAATGGTACAGTATCGGATGCGGACGGTAACTACCGCATTACGGTTGGGGCGAACGCGACCCTCGTTTTTTCTTTCGTAGGCTACGCTTCACAAGAGGCCGTAGTAGGAACTCAATCCACCATCAACGTAACTTTGGCTTCTGACGTAACAGCACTGTCGGAAATTGTGGTGGTGGGTTATGGTTCTCAGGAAAAGAAAGAGATCACCAGTTCAGTAGTTGCGTTGGATGAGAAGCAGTTTAACCGCGGTAACATTAACGACCCTACCCAACTGTTGCAGGGTAAAGTTCCCGGTTTGAGTGTGTATAACCGCGGTGGCGACCCGAACACCAACTCTACCATTCGGTTACGCGGTATCTCTACCGTGGGTGCCAACACTCAACCGCTGGTTGTAATTGATGGTGTAATTGGCGCATCGTTGGATAACGTTGACCCCAACGACATTGAATCAATCAACGTATTGAAAGATGGTTCTGCTGCCGCTATCTATGGTAGCCGTGGTTCCAGCGGTGTTATCCTTGTTACGACCAAGCGTGGATCTAACAAAGGGGGTGGACTTCAGACTACGTACAATGGCTATGTAGCCGCTGCCACTATTCAACGCAGACAACCGAATATGTCTCGAAGCGAATACATTGCGGCAGGTGGTAATGACTTGGGTTCTGATACAGACTGGCAAGATGAAGTAACACGCACAGGCATTTCCAATGTCCACAATATTGCGATTGCCGGAGGCACCCAGTCTACAACCTTCCGTTTGTCTACCAACTTCCGTAATGTGCAGGGTATCCTCAAAGAGTCAGGCTTTGATCAGATTAACTCGCGTGCTAACCTGACCCACAGTGCATTAGACAACAAGTTGCGTTTCGATCTGAATATGTCTTTAACCAATCGCAACAGTAGTTTCTCTTTCAACGAAGCACTGCGTTATGCGGTACTGTATAACCCTACTGCTCCTGTCCGTTTTGCTAATGGCGATTATTACCAGGCCATCTTGTTCGATAACTTCAACCCGGTAGCAATTCTTGAGCAAAACACCAACGAAGGGAAACGTAAGAACATCAACTACAATGCAAAAGTTGATTATTCCGTATTAGACAATTTGACACTTACATTGAACTATGGTCAGCAATTCGAGAACAACCTGAACGGTGAATATTACTCTCGTAATTCGCTCTTCCGTGGCTTAAACCGTGGTGGTCTGGCCAGAAGGTTTACTTCCGACCGCACTTTCTCGTTGTTGGAAGCTTATGGTACGTACAGCAAAACATTCAATAAAATAAATCTGGATGCTTCAGCAGGGTATTCCTTCCAGGAAGATACTTATGAAGATATCTTTATTGAATTGGGTAACTTCCCGAGTGACGACCTGGGCTACTTTGCTTTGGAGAATGCTGGCGATCGCCTTACCGGTTTGGCTAACCTTGTAAATATTTCGAGTTCACGCTCCCCTAACAACCGCATCATTGCAGGGTTCGCTAGGGTTAACCTTACTTTCAACAATGCTATCTTCTTCAATGCCTCCTTGCGCAGAGAAGGATCTACCAAGTTGGGTGCTGAAAACCAATGGGGTACTTTTCCCGCGGCTGGTTTAGGTGTGGACTTAACCCAATTCTTGGATTTGAACAATGTTGACATTTTGAAGCTACGTGTAGGTTATGGCGTTACTGGTTCATTGCCTAACGAATCTGGCCTTGCTCAGGATTTCTATCAATATAACTTTCAGGGTGGGGGTACCGTTACCAAAACCCGCGATGCGAACCCTGATTTAAAGTGGGAGCAGAAGCAGGAAATCAACCTCGGTGTGGATTTTGGATTGGGATCTAAGTTTACCGGATCGTTGGATGTGTACACACGCGATGTGAATGATTTCATTTTGCAGAACAACAATGCCCCGGTGAGTATCTACCCTACCGGTACCATTTTCGATAACCAGGGTGCCTTGAAAACCAACGGTATTGAACTGGCTTTGAATTACAACTCATTCCAGTTTGGCGATATTACCTGGAATCCCGGCATTGTATTGAGCAGCTACAAAACCACGTTGGAGGAGTACATAGTTGACCAGCAGATGCGTGCTGAATTGGGTGCGCCCGGCCAGAATGGTACGTTTATGATCCGCACTAAGGTAGGTGAAGAAATAGGTCAGATTTGGGGGCCTGTGTTTGCAGGCGTAGAAGGGAATGGCGCACCCCGTTTCGAAGATTTGAATGGTGATGGACAGGTAATTTCAAACCCCGGAGCGGCCTTGGATCCGAACGGTGACTTTAAGCAATTAGGCAGAGGTATTCCTTCCATGGAATTGGGCTGGACCAACCAGTTGACTTTCAAACAGTGGGATTTGAACGCCTTCTTCCGTGGTGCCTTCGGTCATAGCCTGGTGAATAACTTCCGCGCCTTCTACGAGCCCATCGATCCAGGGGCCATCAACTCATACAACCGTATCAAGACCGACAAAGCCGTAGCAGGGCTTACCTCAGCACAATACAGCTCATTGTATGTAGAAAAAGCAGATTTCCTCAAACTGGATAACATCACTTTGGGTTACAACATTAAACCTTCAAAGACTTTGAAGAGCATGCGTATATACTTCAACGTGCAGAATGCATTTGTACTTACCAATTACACGGGTATCGATCCCGAACCTGTACTTCAGGATTTTGGTAGCGCAGACAACGGTGGCTTCACCGGAACAACGCCTGATGTGCTTTCTCCCGGTATCGACCGCAGAAACAGCTACTTTACTTCGCGTACCTTTACGTTTGGTGTGAACATTGGACTGTAAAAAAAAGAGGAATGAATATGAAAAACGTTTTAAAATATAGCTTGGCAGTCGCCTTTATGTTCGGTGCCTTTGCTTGTACCGATCTGGAGGAAGAGATAAAAGGCGATTTTACCAAAGATTTCGATCCCGCTAATCCGGGTGTTGGTCAGAAGAACAACGTAAACGGAGTTGTGCCCAATGACGGACTTTCCGATGCGTTTGCCCGTGTACTGAATGGAACCGCCAACCATGGCGGGTATTTTTCAGTTCAGGAAATTTCATCTGATGAGGCAGTAATTACTCAGAAAGGTGGCGACTGGTTTGATGGTGGTATTTGGTTGGTAATGCACCGTCATCAGTTTGCATCGGCCGGTTTGGGTGGCATTAATGGTGCATGGACAGATACGTACAATGGTATTTTCCAGTGTAACGACTTGTTGAAGAACGGTAATCTTTCAGACGCTGGTGTGGCCCAAATTCGTTTCTTGCGCGCTTACTTCTACTGGAGGTTGCTGGATTTGTTTGGTCGCGTTAAAATTGTGACTGAACCCGGTGTAGATGCTCCGCAGGCTACACGTGCACAAGTGTACAACTTTGTAGAAAGCGAGTTGTTGGCTGCGTTGCCTGATCTGCCCGCGGGCCGCGGTGATTATGGCCGCGCCAGCCAGGGTGCAGCTAACGCGTTGTTGTCTCGTTTGTATTTGAATGCCGAAGTTTACAAAGGCACGCCCGAATGGCAAAAGGCCATCGATGCAGCCGATGCTGTAATTAACTCCGGTAACTACAACCTGACTCCAAATTATGCTGATGTGTTCTCGCCACGCAACGTAAATGACCCTGAACATATTTTTGTAGCACCGTTTGATGAGGCTACCGGTACAGGTATGAACTTCGCGCAGATGACCTTGCACTATCCCAGCCAGTTAACCTATCGGTTGGCGCAACAGCCCTGGAACGGTTACTCCACTCTGGAAGAGTTCTATAACAGCTATGAAGATAATGATGAGCGTAAGGCTGCCAATTTTATTGTGGGCCCTCAAAAAGATGTAAATGGAAGCCCGATTTTGGATTTGGCTTTCGACAAGGCCGATCCCGATGGTGCCGAGATTAACTACACTCCTCAAATTAACGAATTGGCGCCCAATGGTTCGCGCCAGGCAGGCGCACGGTTGGGCAAGTTTAGCTTTAAGATTGGCCAAAACCCTGATATGGATAACGACTTCCCTCTTTTGAGATTTGGAGAAGTGATTCTGAATAAGGCAGAGGCCCAGTTCAGACTGGGTAACGTAGCAGGAGCTGTTACTACCATCAATGCCATTCGCGAGCGTGCCGGAGTAACTCCTTTTACAACTGCTACGTTAACGTCTGGCAGTTTGTTAGCAGAGCGCGGCCGCGAATTGTTTCAGGAAGCTTTGCGTAGAACAGACCTGATACGCTTTGGTGCATGGGGTGATGCATGGTGGGAAAAACCGGCACACAACGATGCTTACAAGATTCTGTTCCCCATTCCTTTCGAGCAGATTCAGGCAGAAGCTACTACCGCCAACCCGTTGACCCAAAACCCGGGGTATAACTAAGAAGTTTAGGTTTCGTAATTTTGAAATAGCGTCCACTGGTTGGACGCTATTTCTTTTTAGCGTGTAATGAGGTCATTTTCTATTTTTTGTTTGCTATTGGTTTTTCTGGCTAGCTGTACTCCTGCTGAGAGGGAAATGCCTTTGTTTCAAAATGTAGCTGAAGAAAGCGGCATACGCTTTTCCAATAACCTGACCTATACAGAAAGACTGAATCCTTACACATACCGAAATTTTTACAACGGTGCAGGTGTTGCCCTGGGCGACATTAACAACGATGGGCTTCTTGATATTTATTTTGCGGGTAACCAGGTAGGCAACAAACTGTATTTGAACCAAGGCAACTTCACCTTCCTGGATATTACCGATTCGGCTGGTGTGGCATGCGATGGGGCCTGGTCTTCTGGTGTCACTTTAGTTGACATAAATGCAGACGGGTGGCTCGATATTTATGTATGCAAGTCGGGCGATCCGGAGTCGCCCAATCGGGCCAATTCGTTATTCATTAACAATAAAGACCTGACGTTTACAGAGCAAGCCAGAGCCTATGGGTTAGATATTCAGGGTCTATCCGTTCAGGCTGCATTTTTTGATTACGATAAGGATGGTGACTTGGACTGCTATCTTCTGACCAATTCATTTAAACCGGTGGGTGCGTACGATCTTGTGAAAGACCAACGCGAAATACCCGACCCGATGGGAGGTAATAAATTTCTTTTAAACCAGAACGGACAGTTCATGGATTATACCCGCCAGGCGGGTATTTATAGCAGCAACATCGGTTTCGGTCTGGGCATTACCTTGGGCGACTTTAACAAGGATGGATGGGTAGACATTTTTGTCTCGAACGATTTTTTCGAGCGCGACTATTTATATATCAACAATCGGCAAGGTGCATTCAAAGAATCCTTAACCGATTACTTTTCGTCCATCAGCATGGGCTCAATGGGAGCGGATTTTGCCGACCTGAATAACGATGGTAGGCAGGAGCTTTTCGTTACGGAGATGTTGCCAGATTCGTTGCATCGCAGGAAATCTAAAACCGTATTCGAAACCTGGGATAAATACCAGCTCAGTGTGCAGAGTGGATATCACCATCAGTTTTCGCGTAACGTGCTGCAAACACCGATAGGAGACGGGAAGTACGTGGAGGTGGGCAGGCTTGCAGGCATTGCGGCTACGGAGTGGAGTTGGGGTACACTGCTGTTTGATATGGACAACGATGGCCTTCGCGATATCTTCGTGGCGAATGGTATCTACAAGGATTTGCTCGATCGCGATTACCTTACCTACACCGCTTCGGAAGAAAATGTTATTACCCTTATACAAAAAGAGAAAAATCCCATACTGAAGCTGATTGACCAGATGCCCACGTCTTCATTTTCTAACTACGCCTTTAAAAATGAGGGTGATTTTCAGTTTACCAATATGGCGGCAGAATGGGGCCTTGATGTCCCTCAATTTTCGAGTGGCAGTGCATTTGGGGATTTGGATAACGATGGAGACCTTGACCTGGTGCTAAACAACCTTAATGCCCCCACGGCTATCTACCGAAACAATACTGATACCTCCGTCTACAAGAGTATTACCCTGTTGCTTCACGATCGGGCTGGAAAGAATACCTATGCAGTTGGGAGCCACGTTACGGCCTATATTAATGGTGTACAACGAGTGACAGACAATTTCGTCACCAGAGGCTTTCAAAGCAGCGTTCAGCCCTCTGTTACGGTTGGCTTGGGTAAGAACGTACGCCAGGTTGACAGTTTGAGAATCATTTGGCCAGATGGAACACAGTCCATGCTACGCAACCTACCTGCAAATCAACAATTGACTATCGACAAATCTGATTTACCATCGAATAAATTATTCCCTGTCGGGCCACCATGGCAGGCAGGCATTAAATTGTCTTTAGTGGATTCCGTATTGTTTGTGCACCGCCCCAGCGGCCTGGTTGATTTCAACCGCGACAGGCTATTGCCGATGATGTACAGCAACGAAACACCTTTTTTGGCAAAAGCGGACGTGAATGGTGATGGCGAATACGAGGTATATGTTGGTGGAGGCAAAGACCAGTCAGGCATTTTGTTGGAGTTGCGAAACGGCTATTTTAGTGGTAGAACACTCTTGAATGAAGAGTTTGACGCGGCCGAAGAAACCAAAATCTTGTTTTTTGATGCGGATGGCGATGGCGATCTTGATTTTTACCAGGCATCGGGAGGAAGGTTTTACCCGGGAGGATCCAGTTTGCTGATGGATCATTTGTTTTTGAACGATGGACGCGGAGGATTCTCCCCTTCACCTGATCCGTTGCCTTTTACCAAGTTTATTTCAACCAGTGTGGTGAAGGCCCTTGATGTGGACCAGGACGGAGACATGGACTTGTTTGTGGGTGAACGATTTGATCCCTTTGTTTATGGAAAAGGAGGACGCGGATATTTGCTTTTGAACGATGGGAGAGGCCGGTTTACCGAAAGCACGGCAAGACATTTTGGGGAAGCGAAAAACCTGGGGATGGTTACAGATGCGGTGGTGACCGATCTGAATGCCGATGGGTGGGCAGACCTGGTGGTGGTGGGAGACTGGATGCCCGTACTGGCTTGTATAAACAACAACGGTAAGTTGGAGCCGGCACCCGAGTTCTTTGGCAAAAAGTTTTCCAGGGGTTGGTGGCACACCATTGAAACACACGACCTCAACAGCGATGGGGTGCCCGATTTTATTCTGGGAAATAATGGACAAAATTCCTTTTTCCGCGAAGGTGACAGAATGTATGTGTCAGACTTCGATGGCAATGGCTCAGTAGAGCAAATATTTTGTACTGCAGAGGGTGGCAAATACTATCCCATAGCAGACAAGGACGATTTTCTGTCGCAATTGCCCTCGTTTAAAAAGCAATTGATTTTCTATAAACAGTACAGTCGCAAACCTATTGACGCACTGGTACCTGCATCCGTGCTATCATCAGCCACCAGCTACCAGGTCGACATTCTGGCGTCCTACCTGTTACTTTCGTCACCGAATGGTTACCGGTGGAAAGAACTACCCCGGGAAGCACAATTTTCGCCCATCTACAGTTTACTGGTATACGACTTTGATGGCGACTCGACAGCCGATATACTTGCAGCAGGAAACCACTACGCGGTAAAACCCCAGTTTGGCAGAATGGACGGCTCCAGGGGTTGGTTTTTCAAAGGAAAAAAATCGGAATCTGATTATTCTTTGCAAAAAGGAATAACATTGAACGTAAGTGGTCAGATAAGAGATATGGAAATAGGAAAATGGGGGAATAACATTTATTTATTTTTTTCAAAGCATGGAAGCAATTTGGAAGTGTATCAAGTCAACAGGTAGCTTTTTTGCACTGTTGTTGTTTTTTGCCGGGTGTGTTCGGTCTGAATATACCAAGTTGGTGACTGAAGAATTGGAGAAAGGCGTCCGGCAAGACTCTCTTTTGTTCGGCATTCGTCTGGGCGATTCGCAGGTGGATTTTTTTGGAAAGTGCTATGACCTCAATCAACAACGATTGATAACTCAAGGTCCCAACGGCAGTTCTGTTCAGTACCTTTTTTCCGATTCTTCTGTACACAATAAGGCTACACGCATGCGCTTGTTATTCTATCCCACGTTCGATGAAAAAGCGCGCATAGCCGAAATGAAGATGGAATTCAGCTACCAGGGTTGGGCACCATGGAATCGGGCGTTGCAATCTGACAGCTTGCAAGTGAAAATCATGCAAATGCTCGAACATTGGTATGGAGGCAATAAATTCATAACGGTTAACCTGAAGGGTACAGAGGTGCCCGTGAAAGTGGATGGCAACCGCAGAATTTTACTGGACGTGAAGGACGCTCAGAGTGTGCGTGTGATGGTGCAGGATATGCTACACCCCATGTTTGCACATTCTATCACCCTGTCAAAAAAAGAAGAAGAATGACGAGGTGGCATTTGTGTTTTCATTTCATTTGCCTGGTTGTCTCGGCACTGCTCGGTAGCTGCGCTCCTGACCGTCTAACGGATGATGAAACATTGTTTACCTCCCTGCCTGGAGACTCTACGGGTATCCGTTTCACAAATAAGCTCACCTTCGATCAAAAATTCAACATCTATACCTATCGTAATTTTTACAATGGCGGTGGCGTGGGGTTGGGCGATGTCAATAACGATGGGTTAATTGATGTTTACCTGACGGCCAACCAGGCGCCCAACAGGCTGTTCTTGAATAAAGGAAAGTTTAAATTTGAAGACATTACACAAACAGCAGGCGTTGCCGGCACGCGTGCATGGTCTACAGGTGTAGCCATGGCCGATGTAAACGGAGACGGTTGGCTGGATATCTACGTGTGTAATTCGGGAGATGTGGTGGGCGATGACAAAGAAAATGAGTTATTCATTAACAATGGCGACAATACGTTTACGGAACGGGCGGCAGAGTATGGTTTGGCCGACAAGGGTTTTACTACGCACGCAGTATTTTTCGATTACGACCGCGATGGTGACCTCGATGTTTATATTCTGAACAATTCCTACCAGGCCATCGGCAGCTTCAACCTGCGCAAAAACGAAAGGCCCAAGCGCGACCCGCTGGGTGGTGATAAGTTGATGCGCAACGATGATGGGCACTTTACCGATGTGAGCGAACAAGCCGGCATCTATGGCAGCGTGATCGGGTTTGGACTGGGCGCCACCGTAGGCGATGTGAACAAAGACGGCTGGCCCGACATCTACGTATCTAACGACTTTTTTGAAAGAGACTACCTGTACATCAACAACCAGGATGGCACCTTCAAAGAGTGTTTAACTGAGCAGATGAAATCAATCAGCGGTGCTTCCATGGGGGCCGACTTGGCCGATATTAACAATGACACGTGGCCCGATATTTTTGTTACCGAAATGCTTCCCGAGTCGAACGACCGCCTTAAAACAGTTACTACGTTCGAAAACTGGGATCGCTACCAGACCAATGTGCAGAACGACTACTACCATCAGTTCACACGCAACATGTTGCAGTTGAACAATGGCAACGGCACCTTTAGTGAAATTGGAAGGCTGGCTGGTGTACAAGCCACTGATTGGAGCTGGGGAGCCCTGATGTTTGATATGGACAACGATGGGTTGAAAGATATTTTTGTCGCTAACGGCATTTACCAGGACCTCACCAATCAGGATTACCTGCAATATGTTTCCAACGAAGAGGTGGTACGCTCGATCATTTCCGACAATCGGGTAGACTATAAGAAATTGGTAGAACTCATTCCTTCCAATTCCGTTCCTGACTACGCGTTTCGAAACATGGGCAACCTGCAGTTCGAAAACAAAGCACAAAAGTGGGGCTTTGTTGAGTCTGGTTTTTCTAACGGGTCGGCCTATGCTGATCTTGACAATGATGGCGACCTCGATCTGGTGATCAACCGTGTGAACGAACCGGTAGGAATGATGCGAAATGAAGCCGATCACCTGTTCCCGCAACGTACGTACTTGCAGTTTGTTCTAAATGGTGGTTCAAAAAATAAGCAGGCTATCGGCACACGTATTACAATCGTAAACCGGGCCAAACAGTTTTATGTTGAACAAATGCCTAACCGGGGCTTCGAGTCCTCTGTAGATCCCCGTCCCTTCATCGGTCTGGGAGAGGCAACTACGGTCGACTCTGTTATTGTTCAGTGGCCAGATGGCAGGGAAACGCGCCTGGGTCAGGTGGCCACGGGCCAAACTTTAACGTTAAATCAATCAGAGGCCTCAGCGCCCAAAGCCAGTAGGCGTGTTGATTCGAACCAAATGTTCCAGGTAATGCAAAGCCCTCCGGTGGTGCATCGGCATGTTGAGAGCGACTTTGTAGACTTTGACCGCGACAAATTATTGTACCACATGCTGAGCAGTGAAGGCCCTTGCCTGGCCGTAGCCGATGTAAATGGGGACGACCTGGATGATTTCTTTGTGGGAGGTGCCAAAGGATTTCCCGGTGCGCTCTATGTGCAAAACAAAGCGGGTGATTTCGAAAACACAAATGCTGCGTTGTTTGCAGTAGATGCCATGGCCGAAGACGTGGCGAGTTTGTTTTTTGATGCCGATGGCGATGGCGATCAAGACCTTTATGTGGGCAGTGGTGGAAATGAGGTTTCAACCAGTTCGTCAGCCCTGGCCGACAGATTGTACTTTAACAATGGAATGGGGATTTTTACAAAATCGGATCAACTGCTGCCCACCGCCCAATTCGAAAGCACGTCTACTGTAAAGGCAGCCGATTTCGACCATGATGGTGACCTTGATTTATTTGTAGGAATACGCAGTCATCCATTTCTGTATGGTGTTCCGCAAAATGGTTATATACTGAAAAATGATGGCAACGGCAGATTTGAAAATGTGACTGGCGAGGTGGCCCCCGGCCTCACGAGGCTGGGTATGATTACGGATGCGGAGTGGGCCGACATCAACCAAGACGGTAACACAGATCTGGTGGTGGTTGGAGACTATATGTCGATAAAGGTTTTCGTTAACCACGGAGGCAAACTAACGGATGAAACTGGGATCTGGGGGACGAACGACACGGAAGGATGGTGGAGGCGCGTAGTTGCTGCAGACATCGATAAAGACGGAGATATCGACTTTATACTGGCCAATCATGGGCTGAACTCCAAGTTCAAAGCGACTCTTTCAAAGCCGGTTACCATGTATGTATCCGATTTCGATAAGAATGGAACTACGGAGCAGATTATATGCGCATACAATGGGGACACAAGTTACCCGGTTGTTTTACGGCATGACCTTGTCATGCAAATTCCTTCCCTGAAAAAGAAGTACCTCAAATATGAGAACTTCAAAGACCAAACAATCTCAGACGTTTTCAATAAGCAAGAACTGAGCGAATCCATCCAACTGAAGGCGCATGAATTCAGATCAGGCGCACTAATTAATAATGGTAGTCAGTTTACATTTAATCCGCTTCCGGTAGAAGCACAGTTCTCCTGTATGTATGCTATTCACACATCCGATCTAGATGGAGATGGATTTGCAGACCTGATAATGGGTGGAAATCTCTATCGGGTGAAACCCGAGGCGGGGCGCTACGATGCCAGCTATGGTGTGGTATTAAAGGGCGATGGCAAGGGGGCTTTCACTACTCAAGCCATATCGCAAACAGGCCTTGTGCTCGTTGGCGAGGTTCGCGACATAAAGTCCATGATCGTGAATGGACAAAAGTTATTGCTGGTGGCCAGAAATAATGATACTGTTTTGTTTGTGAACCAACGCTGAACGTGAAGAACGCCTACATCATTTTAAGAAATGGCTTCATCTTTGGTGGCATACTATGGCTGGCGTTGGGGTGTAACAATCGCACAGGCGATAAGCCTACACTCTTTAGACAAGTCCCTTCTTCTCATTCCGGTCTGGACTTTTCCAATCAATTAACAGAGAACGATGATTTCAACATCATCGAGTATTTGTATTTCTACAATGGCGGTGGTGTTGCTGTTGGCGATATCAACAATGATGGATGGGAGGACCTGTTCTTCACCGCCAACCAGCAGCCGAACAGATTATATCTGAACAAAGGCGGTCTTCGGTTTGAAGATATTACCGAACAAGCGGGCGTGGCCGGAACAGGGAATTGGAAAACCGGAGTAGCAATGGCCGATGTAAACAATGATGGCTTGTTAGATATTTACGTTTGTGGAGTAGGTGCCTACAAGAACTTCAATGGATTCAATCAACTTTTCATCAATAACGGCAATCTAACGTTTACGGAAAGTGCCGAGGCGTTTGGCCTGGCGTTTCAAGGCTTTTCTACGCACGCCTCTTTCTTCGACTACGACCTGGATGGCGACCTCGACATGTATTTGCTCAACCATTCGGTGCATTCCACACGCTCATTTGGTAAGGTCTCGCTTCGGTATCAATCCGACTCGCTGGCGGGGGATCGACTATATAAAAATCTGTACAAAGAAACAGGTCGACATTTTTTTGAAGATGTAACGAAGCAAGCTGGTATTTTTTCCAGCCAGATTGGGTACGGCCTGGGCCTGGCAATCGCTGATTTCAATCGCGATGGATATCCGGACATTTATGTGTCGAATGATTTCCACGAGAACGATTACCTGTACATCAATCAGAAAGATGGCACTTTTCTGCAGCAGGCGGAGAGAAGTATGGCCCACGCCAGCCGGTTTAGTATGGGCAACGAGGCAGCCGATATCAATAATGATGGATGGATGGATATCATCACACTCGATATGCTCCCCAGGAAAGAATCGGTAATCAAAACGTCAGCAGGCGAAGACTCTTATGAAGTCTATAAATTCAAACTCAGCTCCGGATTTGCCAGACAGGTGTCGCGCAATGCGCTGCAGCTTAATCACGGCCCCATCGATTCGGGCAGGTTGGTATTTTCGGATATTGCCCAGGTGGCAGGTGTAGATGCAACCGATTGGAGTTGGTGCCCCATAGCAACTGATTTCGATGGAGATGGCTGGAAGGATTTGTTTGTTAGCAACGGCATTGTGCGCAGACCGAACGATCTGGACTACATCAACTTTATGTCGAACGACTCTGTTCAACAGAACCCCGGTATATCAGATTTTACGTTGGCCGATCGGATGCCTGCGGGCGAGGTGAGTAATTTTATTTTCAAGAATAACGGTAATCTTACATTTACAGACGTAACCCGCAACTGGGGGCTTTATCTACCCAGCTTTTCGAATGGCGCAGTTGCGGCAGATTTAGATAATGATGGCGATCCTGACCTGGTGGTGAACAGGATTAATGAAGAGGCCCTTCTGTATGAGAATACTTCCGACACAAATCGCTTTGTTACCGTTACCCTGGATGGCTCTGGTTTGGATGGAAATCAATATGCGATCGGTACCCGGGTAGAGGTGACATCGGGCGGTTACACGCAGACGCAGGAATTCTATCCATCGCGTGGCTGGTGTTCCTCTTCCAGCTATCGACTGTATTTTGGATCGCCACAAGCGAGCGATCAAATAAAAATTTACTGGCCAAACGGAAAAATAACGGAGATCGATTCGCCTGAAAACAAGAAGATACGGACACGCTATGGAGCGTTTGCTGACTCAGAAAGTAGCCATGAGCAGGAAGCAGCGCCTTTATTGAAACAAGTGGAAGGTCCGCCTTTTCTGCACCGCGAAGATGACTTCAATGCCTTCAACCGGGAGTCGCTGATACCGCATATGTTTAGCACGCAAGGCCCACCGTTGGCCGTGGCTGACATAAACAACGATGGGTTAGACGATGTGTTTGTAGGCGGTGCCAGAGGCCAGGCAGGCGCCCTGTTTTTACAGGGTATTTCGGGAAGTTGGAAAAAAGTAAATGAGACACTATTTGCTGCACATGCCGCGTGGGAAGATACAGATGCCTCCTTTTTAGATGCAGATGGTGATGGCGACCTGGATCTGGTGGTCGTTTCCGGGGGACAGGAAGAGATGGAAAACAGAAAGCTGTTGGCGCCCAGGTTGTATGAAAATAATGGTCGCGGAAGCTTTAGCTACCAGCCCGATGCCATACAAAATGTGTTCTTGCACGCATCGTGCGTAAAGCCTTTCGATTACGATGCAGACGGAGATGTGGATCTTTTTGTAGGCGCGTTAGTGATGCCTTATTTATATGGTATGAGCCCTCTGAGCTATTTGTTGGTGAACAACGGCCAGGGTAAGTTTGCTCCCGATATGTCGTGGCTGGGCGATAGCAGCTTTGACAACCCCATGCCAAAGCGCCCCGGTATGGTAAAAGATGCCGCGTGGATAGATGTGAATCAAGACGGGTTGTTTGATTTGGTATTGGTGGGCGAGTGGATGCCCGTGACTGTTTTGATACAACAACCCAACCATCGCTTTCTTAATCAGACAAACGCATTGGGGTTAGCCGGTACCAAGGGCTGGTGGAACACCATTGAAGTCGGAGACTTTGATCAGGATGGCGATGCCGACTGGATAGTGGGCAATCTGGGTTTGAATGCACGCCTCAAAGCTTCCGTGGAAAAACCGGTAACGCTTTACCTGGGCGACTTTGATTCCAATCAAGGGTCTGATCACATCATTGTCTATTTCAATGGCGATCAGAGCTATCCCTTTGCCTCGCGCGACCAGTTGGTGAAACAGATACCTTCGTTGAAGAAAAAGTTTTTGCGATACAGCGATTACCGCGATGTGAAATTAGATGACATCATCACCCCGGTGCAGCAGGGTAACGCAGCCGCCCTTTCAGCTCAAATTTTTGAGACCAGCATCTTCCTGAATCTTAAAGACAGCGTCAGTTACCGGCCGCTTCCGTTAGAGGCGCAATTTTTTCCTGTTTTTGGTGCCAAAGCCGCTGACTTGAACGAGGATGGAAATGCAGACTTGCTCCTGACCGGCAACCTCAATGCCACACAGCCCGATTTTGGCGCTTACGATGCCGGGGTGGGGCTGATGTTGGTGGGAGACGGCAAAGGAAATTTCCAGGCACTCACACCGGCTGCGGCAGGTTTCATTACACTGGGTGAAGGAAGAGATGTGGAAGAAGCTGCCGCTCCGGATGGCAAAAAATGGTACCTGGTTTCTCGCAACAACCATACAGTACTCTCCTTTCAAAAAACAGGTAACAAATAACAGGCTTGTTTTTTACAAAGGTGGTATGAGCAAGGGAACAGAATTCCTTAAATTTGATGAGTTAAAAAGCATTATGAAGAGACTTTGCATTGCATGGGTAGTGGTTCTGGCGGTGGCCTGCTCCAGCGAAAAAGAAGGGTGGCAGGAGAAGACCCAAAATCCTGACAGACTTCACCGCACACTCAAACAGGTTACAGATGTGATTGTGCACGACATCTTTTCACCTCCGGTGGCATCGAGAATCTATGCATACACCAGCATTGCAGCCTACGAAGCCGCCATACACCAAAACAAATCGTACCAAACGCTGGCGGGCCAGTTAAATGGCCTGGAACCTTTGCCACAACCCGATGCCAACGAGCGTTACGATTTTTCTTTGGCCGCTGTGCAGGCTGCCTATAAAGTGGGCCGCACACTCGTTTTTTCAGAGGACAAAATGGATACCTACTATGCTACCATTACCCAAGAATTCAAAGACACCGGTATTCCTGACGATGTATTTGATCGTTCTATTGATTTTGGTAATAAAGTAGCCGACCACATTATTGCTTGGTCGGGCAAAGACAACTACAAGCAGTCAAGATCTTTTCCAAAATATTCCATCCAAAGCAATAAACCCGCCACATGGAAACCAACACCACCTGCTTACATGGATGCAGTTGAGCCACATTGGAATAAAATCAGAACCTTTGCGTTGGATTCAGCCGCTCAATTTAAGCCTGCACCGCCTTCTCCATTTTCTACCGACAAGAATAGTAAATTTTACAAAGAAGCGATGGAGGTCTATGAAACCGGAGCTAACCTGACAAACGAGCAGCGGCAGATTGCCTCCTTTTGGGATTGTAATCCCTTTGTTATGAACGTGCGCGGTCATGTGATGTTTGCTACAAAAAAGATATCTCCCGGTGGCCATTGGATAAATATTACCAACGTGGTTTGCAGGAAAGCCAATGCCGATATAGTGAAAAGCGCAGAGGCCTACGCGTTGGTTTCTATCGCATTGATTGATGGGTTTATTTCTTGCTGGGATGAAAAGTATCGGAGTGTATTGGTTCGTCCGGAGACCTACATAAATCAAAATATCAATGAAGATTGGATTCCCCTCCTGCAGACACCTCCTTTCCCGGAACATACCAGCGGCCACAGTGTGATATCGGCTGCATCCGCCACCGCTCTCACTCACCTATTTGGCGACAACTTTGCCTTTACCGATTCCACCGAAGTAGAGTTTGGCTTGCCGGTGCGAAGCTTCCAGTCGTTTTACCATGCTTCAGATGAAGCTGCTATCAGCAGGCTTTATGGGGGTATTCATTACCGGCCGGCCATTGAAGAGGGCGTGATCGAAGGAAGGGCAGTCGGTCAATATATCATCAATAAAATCAGGACGCGAAAAGAAGAAATAACGGAAGCTCTCTGATGAATATGAGAATCTTTTGGGTGCTTGTTCTCAGCTTGCTGACGGCTTGCAAACCACAGCAGGAGAAAGCAGTTGACTTGTACACATCTGCGCTGTTTCATGATGTGCAAACCCTACCCGTATTTCCCGATTCGAAAACCTTTGTGGACTGTACACCTAAAAGGCCGCTTTCGGAAATCATTGCGTCCTACAATACCTTAAGAACCAAGGGTTCAGTTGATCTGATCGCTTTTGTTCAAGAAAACTTCTACTTGCCCCAACGCCCACAGGCTACGGTTACCAGCGAGCAGATTTCAATAGAAGAGCACCTCACGCGACTATGGCCCGTGTTAACCAGGCAGGCCGACCAAGTGGTAGCGCAATCTTCGCTGCTGCCCTTGCCCAATGCATACGTGGTGCCGGGTGGGCGCTTTTCTGAGGTTTACTATTGGGATAGCTACTTTACGCAACTCGGCCTGAATGTGCACGGCAAGTCCGATCTGATCCGCCATATGCTGGATAATTTTTCTTACCTGATAGATACGTTGGGCCATATTCCCAACGGCAACCGTAATTACTACTTTAGCCGGTCGCAGCCACCTTTCTTTTCTTTGATGGTGGACCTGCTGCAAGAGACGGACTCTGCTGCTCTCTTAAGATACCTACCGGCAATGGAGCAGGAGTATGGCTTTTGGATGGAAGGTAGTGCGCAACTGCAGGAACCTGGCCAGGCGGTCAAGAGGGCGGTGAAGATGCCAGACGGAAGTATTTTAAACAGGTACTGGGATGCAAAATCAACCCCGCGCCCAGAAGCGTACAAAGAGGATGTAAAACTGCTTGAAGAGTCGGGTCGGGATTCTTCCATCTTCCGGGATTTGAGAGCGGCTGCCGAATCGGGTTGGGATTTCTCCACCCGTTGGTTTGCCGATGCGCGTTCCCTGAAAACAATCAGAACGCAGGAGATCATTCCTGTGGATCTGAATTGTCTTTTAGTTCACCTCGAGCAGACATTGTCAATAGCATGGCAGCTTAAGGGCGACAAAGACAAGCAAGCTTTTTATAGACGGAAAGCTTCGGCCAGGCGCAGAGCTTTGACTACTTTTTTTTGGAACCCCGAAGTCCGGTTTTTTATGGACTATGATTTTGTTAACAAAAAAAACACATCTGTTAAATCACTGGCAGGTGTCTATCCTCTGTTCTTTCATGTCGCATCGCCAGAGCAGGCATCTGATGTAGCTAACACAATTGAGATGGAGTTCCTCAAGCCCGGTGGTGTACTGACTACGCTAACAGAAAGCAGCCAACAATGGGATGCACCCAACGGGTGGGCTCCACTCCAGTGGATTACCTACAAAGGCCTGAAGAATTATAAGTTTGATTTGCTGGCCAATAGCCTGCGCGACCGATGGCTCACGGTGAATGAGCGTGTGTACAACAGAACCGGTAAGATGTTGGAAAAATACAATGTGGTAGATACCACGCTAGTGGCGGGCGGTGGGGAGTATCCGAACCAGGATGGCTTTGGGTGGACCAATGGAGTGTATCTGGCCATGAGGAGCG
Organism: uncultured Ohtaekwangia sp.; assembly: GCA_964429845.1. Taxonomy (GTDB): domain Bacteria; phylum Bacteroidota; class Bacteroidia; order Cytophagales; family Cyclobacteriaceae; genus ELB16-189. Next base: position 181,260 of record CAYSCT010000001.1, on the reverse strand, counting down.
AGCGCCAGCGAGAGAAACAGGGATTCTAAGGTTCGGGATCACTCGCCATTATCCCTTCTACGTTATTCATTCCACCCTTGCATCTTTGGCATACTTTGCCCATCTTCCAACAGCTAAAACCTGGCAGAGATGCAGTTGAAACCTACGCTCACTTTTTCGCAAATCATCAACATGAATGTGGGCTTCTTTGGCATCCAATACAGTTTTGGCTTGCAGCAGAGTGCCGTCAATCCCATCTACGATTTTTTGGGGGCCAGCCCGGATGAAATTCCGCTGCTGAACCTGGCTGGGCCTGTTACGGGCTTGTTGATTCAGCCCATTATCGGAGCGTTGAGCGACAAAACCTGGCACCCGCGGTTTGGCAGACGCAAGCCCTACTTTTTCATCGGTGCCGTCCTTTGTAGCCTGTGCCTTTTCTTGTACCCCTTCAGTAGTGCGCTGTGGATGGCGGCTGGCTTGTTATGGATTCTGGACGTGGGCAACAACACAGCCATGGAACCCTACCGGGCATTCATTGCCGACAAGTTGAATGACGAACAACGGCCGCTGGGTTTTCAAACGCAGAGTTTCTTCACGGGGCTTGGTCAAACGTTGGCCAACGTATCCCTTTTTGTTTTTCCACTCATCGTCATCGGCAAAACCGGCTACCTTCCCAACTGGGTATTTGCCTCTTTTTTTCTGGGCGCGCTTTGCTCGGTGGGCACCATTTGGTGGAGCATGCGTACAACGCCTGAGATTGTTCCTTCAGCAGAAGAAATTGCCGCCATCAAAAAAAGCAATGAGGGGCAACCTCATCTGGTGATCCAGTTTTTTACTTCTGTCCTTACATCCGTGATAGCATACTTGGTGTTGATACTGTTACTGCCACCGTCTTTGTTATCCAAATCATTAATCCGCAAAGTGGTAGATGCCGTGCGGAGCCATCGGGTCACCAAAGTGGTGTTTGCCCAAAACATCGAGATTACCGAGGCGATCTTGGAAATGCCCCGCGCAATGTGGCAACTTGGTCTGGTGTACCTGTTTCAGTGGTACGCGCTTTTTTGTTATTGGCAAAATTCATCCAAGAGCATTGCCTTGTCGGTGTGGAAAACGAGCCCGTCTGATGATCCGGTGTTGTACGAGCAGGCAGTCAGTTGGGCCGGCCTGGTAAACGGTTGGTATAACATTGTTACGTTTCTCACTGCTTTTGCCCTGGTGTGGTTCGTGCGAAAATCGTCTGCCCGGATGGTGCACTTTTTTTGCCTCGTACTGGCAGGCGTTGGTTTTATGGTGTTTCCGTTTATCGAAAACCGATTTCTCCTGTTTCCAGCCATTACTGGTTTTGGAATTGGATGGGCCAGCATGATGGGCATTCCCTACCTGATGGTGGTAAAGCAGATTCCGAAAGAGAGATACGGTGTCTACATGGGTATCATTAATATGATGATTGTGGTGCCGATGATTTTACAAAGCCTCAGTTTCGGCTGGATCATGAAAAATCTGCTCGGCAACAACGCAGGCTCTGCCATACTCTTTGCAGGAGCTTTGTTGTTGTTAGCTGCATTGGCCACATTGCTAATGCCCTCCGCGCAAGCCGATGATAAATGGGTTTTGAATTCAAGTAATCATTAAAATCTAACAGCATATGCATGCATATCTTGCCGAATTTGTGGGTACATTTCTTCTTATTCTTTTGGGCGAAGGCGTAGTAGCCGGTGTGGTGTTAACAGGCACCAAGGCTGAAAAGGCCGGCTGGCTTACCATCTGTTTGGCCTGGGGCTTAGCGGTAAGTATGGCGATTTATGCGGTGGGCCATGTAAGCGGTGCGCACCTAAACCCTGCCGTTACCATCGGCCTGTTGCTCGATGGCAGCTTTCCGTCCGACCTGGTGCTGGGCTACATCCTGGCGCAAATGGGTGGTGCATTCAGCGGTGCGGTACTGGTGTGGTTGTTTTTCTATCCCCATTGGAAACCTACGGCTGATGCATCGGCCAAGCTGGCGGTGTTTTGCACTGCGCCCGCCATACGCCACACACCGTCTAACCTGTTGGGTGAGGTAGTGGCCACGGCCGTTTTGGTGATGGGAATTCTCTTTATTGGCGCCAACCAGTTTACAGAAGGACTCAACCCATTGGTGGTAGGCGGCCTGATTACCACGATTGGCCTTTGCCTCGGTGGCACAACCGGCTTTGCCATTAACCCTGCCCGCGACCTGGCACCACGCTTTGCCCATTTCTTATTGCCTATACCGGGAAAGAGAGATGCCGACTGGGGTTATGCATGGATACCCGTGGTGGGCCCTTTGCTGGGTGGGGCACTCGGGGCATGGCTGTACAACACATTATTTCTTTTATAGTCTACACAGGCACGGTCATGAGTAAATACATTGTAGCACTCGATCAGGGAACAACCAGCTCGCGCGCTGTGCTCTTCAATGAAAGAGGCGGGATTGTGGGTATTGCGCAGCAAGAGTTCCGTCAATATTTTCCGCAGTCGGGTTGGGTAGAGCACGACCCGGAAGAAATCTGGAAAACACAATTAGGTGTGTTAGTAAAGGTAGTGCTGGAGAACAACGTACAGCCCCAACAGATTGCGGCCATCGGAATTACCAATCAGCGGGAAACGACCGTGGTGTGGGACCGCGCTACCGGGCAGGCGATTTACCCTGCCATTGTTTGGCAAGACAAGCGCACCGCGCCACTTTGCGAGGCATTGAAACAAAAAGGACTGACGGACTACGTCCGCGCCCACACGGGCCTCGTGATAGACTCGTACTTTTCAGGAACCAAAATCAAGTGGATTTTAGATCAGGTAGACGGTGCACGCGCACGGGCCGAAAAGGGTGAGTTGGCATTTGGTACCATCGATACCTGGTTGATGTGGAAGTTGACACAAGGTAAGGTGCACGCTACTGACTATTCCAACGCTTCGCGAACATTGCTTTTCAACATCCGCCACCTGAAGTGGGATAGCCGGATGCTGGCCGAGTTGCAGATACCGGCATCCATGCTCCCCGAAGTAAAGCCCTCCAGTTGCCTCTTTGGACATTGGAATTTTGATGGCGTGGCCATTCCTTTGGCAGGTGTTGCTGGCGATCAGCAAGCCGCGTTGTTCGGGCAGGCCTGCTTTGAGCCAGGCATGGCCAAAAATACGTATGGCACGGGTTGCTTCATGCTGATGAATACAGGCGAAAAGTTGCAGTACTCCAAAAATGGATTGATCACCACCATTGCCTGGGGCCTGGACAACAAGATTACCTATGCCCTGGAGGGAAGTGTTTTTATTGCCGGGGCTGCGGTGCAGTGGCTACGCGATGCCATGCATTTGATTGATCAATCCAAAGACTCAGAATATTTTGCGGCCAAAGCGCTAGGCTCTAACGAGGTGTATGTAGTGCCTGCCTTTGCGGGATTGGGTGCGCCCTATTGGGATATGTACGCACGTGGCGCCATCTTTGGCCTCACACGCGATACGGGAAAAGAGCACATCATCAAAGCCACGCTCGAGTCGATGGCGTATCAAACAAAAGACATCCTGAATGCCATGCAGGAAGACGCGGGCTTGAAACTGGCCAGCCTCAAAGTAGATGGCGGTGCCAGCGCCAATAACATGCTCATGCAATTTCAGGCCGATATCCTGGGCACAGAGGTTGAGAGACCGGAAGTCATAGAGTCAACTGCACAAGGTGCGGCTTACCTGGCCGGCATACAGGTGGGCCTATGGAAGAAAGAAGATATCCGTAAGAATCGGAAAATACAGAAGACCTTCGTTCCGGAAATGGATGAAGCCTTCCGCAACCGCCTTTATAGCGGCTGGCTGAAGGCGGTAGATCGTACTAAGGGTTGGGTTGACTAACAGGAATGCAGTGTGAATTTCTCGGCCACGCATCGTGAACATTTTTTGCAACGGCTGCAAAGCGAACCTTTCGACTTGTTGGTGATAGGTGGTGGCATTACGGGAGCCGGTGTGGCGCTTGATGCCGCTTCGCGCGGATTGAAGGTGGCGCTGGTCGAGAAAGAGGATTTTGCCTTTGGCACCAGCAGCCGCTCTACCAAACTGATACATGGCGGGCTTCGCTACCTCAAACAACTGGAGTTTGGCTTGGTGAAGGAAGTAGGCAGCGAAAGGGCGGTGGTGCACCATTTGGCACCACACCTGGTGGTGCCCGAAAAAATGTTACTGCCGCTCTACGAAAAGCGGGGCCTTGGTAGCTTGCTTACTTCGTTTGGCTTGAAGCTGTATGATTGGCTGGCGGGTGTGCGCCCCGAAGACCAGCGCAAAATGCTTACCAGGAGCCAGACGTTCAAAGCGGAACCGTTGCTAAACCCGCTGGACATCAACGGTGGGGCGCTCTATGCCGAATACCGCACAGACGATGCGCGCCTGACCATCGAAATTATTAAAACAGCATATAGAAATAGGGCATTGCCGGTAAACTACTTGCGCGTAACCGATTTGTTGTACAAGCACGAGCGCGTGGCCGGTGCGCGGGTGAAGGATGAGGTACAACAGCGTGAAATCTTGATCCACGCTTCCATTGTAGTTAATGCAGCCGGCCCGTGGGTGGATGAACTGCGCGAAATGAATAGCTCCAAAACGGGAAAGTACCTGCACCTGACTAAAGGGGTGCATATTGTGGTAAGCCGCGAAAAGTTGCCGGTTCGTCAGTCCATCTATTTCGATGTGGGCGATGGGCGGATGATTTTTGCGATCCCTCGCGATCGCACCACCTATATTGGCACCACCGATACGAACTACGCAGGCAACAAAGACCAGGTATACGCCACAAAAGAAGATGTGGCATACCTGTTAAAAGCCATCAACACTACTTTCGCAGGCGTTGATATTCAACCCAGGGATATCGAGTCGAGTTGGGCCGGCCTGCGGCCGCTGATTCATGAAGAAGGCAAAAGCGCCTCCGAGCTTTCGCGCAAAGACGAGATTTTTGAATCGCCCTCAGGGTTGATTTCCATTGCAGGAGGTAAGCTGACGGGCTATCGCAAAATGGCCGAACGGGTAGTGAACCTGGTGGCCGAGCGCGGCTTTGCCAATCGCAAACTTGCAACCGCGCATACACACAAGATCAGGTTGCACGATGCTTACTTTTCGGACGACCAGGAGGTGCGCCACTTTACGGCCATGACCGCGTTCGACCTGAAGCAGGGCGGCTTTGACGAATCGTTGGCCGAATACCTGGTACACAACTACGGCAAACAAGCCAAAGAGATTGTTGAAAAGGCAGCTACTTTTCAAGAGGACAAAGGAGCAGCGTTGATAAGGGCCGAGGTTCTGTTCTGCATCGACAAAGAAATGGCCAGCTTCCCGGTCGATTTTTTGATACGCAGAACGGGTATGTTGTACTTCAGAATTGAGCGGGTGCGCCAATACCTGGAGGTAGTGCTCGACATCTTCTCGAACACCTTTCATTGGCCCTTGCCGGTAACGGCACGCGAACGCGCCCGGGTGGTAAAGGAAATTGATTCGGCTACATTATTTCTAAAACTATGATAAAGACGGTGTTGTTCGTGGCGGGTATGCTTGTGTTGCTGGTGGCAGAAATGGCCAAGGTGTATTTCATCATGCCGTTTCCGGGAAGTCAGGAAGGTGATACTATCGCCTTGGCCTACTTTCTGCATCAATACATTTGGCTGTTCAGGATTGTAGGCTTGGCAATAATGGTTTATCCTGCGGTGCAGTTTGTAAGAAGCAATCAGGTTTGGGTGAAGTGGCCAACCCTGGTGGTTTTATGTTTTTGGTTGCTTGTGGTGTACCTTTTCAATTTCCGGTTTCTAGCCGACAAAATGTTTCTGCAACCCGAAACAAAACAAGTAGTGCCTGCGGCTGCCAACAAAGTGCCGGCTGCACAGTTGGTGATAGGTGTGCACTGGAATGGCGAGAGCCGCGCCTACCCGATTGAGATCATTGGCTACCACCACCAGGTGCTTGATACGGTAGGAGGAAAGTCCATGATGATTACCTACTGCACCGTATGCCGCACGGGCAGGGTGTTTGCACCCGTGATAGACGGGCGGGCGGCTACCTTCCGCCTGGTAGGTATGGATCATTACAATGCTATGTTTGAAGATGACCACACCGGAAGCTGGTGGCGGCAGGTAAATGGAGAGGCGATAGCCGGACCGTTGACGGGTACCTATTTACCTGAAATCCCTTCGCAACAGATGACGCTCGCAGCGTGGATGGTTGCCCATCCAGATACCAAAGTACTCCAACCCGATAGCATCTTCCTCTCGGCTTATGAAGCGTTGGCACAATACGATGAAGGTAGGATGCCCGGCCGCCTGGAGGGAAGAGATTCGGTGTCGTGGGGAGAGAAAGCGTGGGTGGTAGGTTTGCAGGTAAACAACCAGGCCCGCGCGTACGACTGGATTGAACTAACGAAGGTGCGGGTGGTGAACGATGTGGTGGGCAGCCAACCGCTGGTGGTGGTGCTCGCACCAGACTCCGCGAGTTTTTATGTGTACCACCGCGTGTTGGAAGCTGACACGCTTTCCTTTTCGCTCTCTCAGAGTGCGCAACATTTCATGGACGACAAGACCGGGTCGATGTGGGACTGGGATGGCACCTGCGTGGATGGAACTTTAAAAGGTAAAAAACTAACTGCCATACAAGCCTATCAAGAGTACTGGCATTCGTGGAGAACGTTCCGTCCGCAAACAACCCGTTACCAACTGCCCTAATTATTCCGGTATGAGCCGAGATTCCGATAAACACGCCTGGTGGAAGGAAGCCATCGTCTACCAAATCTATCCGCGCAGCTTCAAAGACAGCAATGCCGATGGCGTAGGCGATTTGCGCGGCATCATCCAGCAACTGGACTACCTGCAAGCGCTGGGCGTGGATGCCGTGTGGCTCAACCCGGTGTATCCATCGCCCAATGCAGATGGTGGTTACGACATCAGCAACTACTGCGACATTCAACCCGAGTTTGGCAGCATGGCCGACTTCGATGAGTTGCTGGCACAACTCAAGCAGCGTGGCATGCGCCTCATCATGGACCTGGTAGTGAACCACTCATCCGATGAACATCCGTGGTTCGTGGCCTCACGCCAATCCAAATCAAACCCCTACCGCGACTACTATTTTTGGCGCCCTGGAAAAAAACAAGAGCCACCCAATAATTGGCCCTCCTTCTTCGGTGGCAGCGCGTGGCAGTTCGATTCGCTCACCGGGGAGTACTACCTGCACCTGTTTTCGCACAAACAGCCGGATCTGAATTGGGAAAACGAATCACTACGTAAGGAGATACATCAACTGATGCGCTTTTGGTTGGACAAAGGGGTAGATGGCTTGCGGCTGGATGTGATCTCGGCCATATCCAAACGAACCGATTTCCCAAACACAACCACCAGCGATTTCAACGAAACTATTCGCTTGTTCTATGCCAACGGCCCGCGACTGAAAGAGTTTATTGCCGAAATGCGCGTGGCAGTTTGGGATCAATACAACTGTGTAACAGTGGGCGAGGGGCCAGGTATCACCACGCAAAATGTCATGGACTACCTGCATCCACAAAACGGGTTGAACATGATCTTTCACTTCGGCCACATGTTCATCGACCAGGGGCCGGGCGGCCGGTTCGATCCCGTGCCGTGGACGATGCACCAATTCAAAGAAGTATTTCGGGCCTGGGATGCCGCCTTGGCCGATGGATGGGGCAGTGTGTTTCTGGGCAACCACGATTTTGCCCGCATGGTATCGCGTTGGGGCAACGACAAAGAACATTGGAAAGCCTCGGCCCAGCTGCTTTGCACTTTGCAACTTTCCATGCGCGGCACACCCTTCATCTTTCAGGGCGATGAACTCGGTATGACCAACATGGTGCTGACGCACGTAAGCCATTCGCAAGACATTGAAACGCAAAATGGCTGGCGCGAAGCTCAAAAAAGAGGCATAAGCGAAGCCGACTTCTTGAAGGCTGCGAACTATGCCGGCCGCGACAATGCGCGCACCCCGGTGCAATGGACCAGTGGCCCGGAAGCGGGCTTTACCACCGGCCGCCCCTGGATGCCCGTCAATCCCAACAAAGATAGGATCAATGCGCAAGCCCAGCAGGCAGAAAAAGACTCGGTCTGGGGTTATTACCAGCAGATGATTCGCCTACGCAAGCAAAACCCCGTGCTGGTGTATGGCGCCTACCAGCCTCTTCCCACCGGCAACGAAAAATTGTTTAGCTATTTCCGCGTGCTGGACGAAGAAAAATGGCTGGTGGTACTTAATTTTTCTGATGATACAATTAAATTTCCTGACTTGACGAGCCCGGAAAACAGGGAGAGAATGATCGGTAACTACCCCGCATCTGGCGAAGCCTGGTTGCGCCCCTGGGAGGCTCTGATTTTTAAGTGCAAATAAACCTATGAGTAAAGTAAATCTTTGGGGTATAGACCTGGGTGGCACAAAGGCTGAAGGGCTGGTGCTGGGGCCGGGTGGATTGAACGACATCCTCTTTCGCGACCGACTGCCAACCGGGGCAGAAAACGGATATGATTATATCCTCAACCAGATCAAAACGTTGGTGGCTATGATGGAGCAGAAGATGGGCTATCGCCCGGACAAGCTGGGTATCTGCACGCCCGGCACCCTCGACCCCGGCCTGGGCACTATGAAGGGCTGCAACTCAGAATGCATGAACGGCCAGCCCATGAAAGCAGACCTGGAGAGAATACTCGGAATGGAGATAGCCATTGCCAACGATGCAGATTGTTTTGCCCTGGCAGAAGCACGCATGGGCGTGGTGAAAGAAAAATTCCCGAGCGCTCAGGTGGTGTTTGGCGTTATCATGGGCACGGGCGTGGGCGGTGGTATTGTGGTAGAGAACAAGGTGATTTACGGCTTGCAAGGCATCGCAGGTGAGTGGGGCCACAACTTCCTCGATGAGTCGGGTGGGCCTTGCTACTGCGGCAAAAGCGGCTGTGTAGAAAAAGTAATATCTGGCCCCGATCTGGAGCGGTTCTACTTCAAGCAGTCGGGTAAGAAGCTGAAGCTGAAAGAAATTTACCAACAATATAAGGCTGGAACCGACCCACACGCCCAAGCAACCATGGAACGGCTGTTTCATTTCTTTGGCCTGGCACTGAGCGTGATCATCAACATACTCGATCCAGACGTGGTGGTAATTGGCGGAGGAGTTGGCAACATCGATGAGTTGTACACGGAGGGTGTAAAGTCGGTAGAGAAGTATGTGTTTAACCATCGCCTAGATACGCCCATTGTAAAGCCCCTGTTGGGCGATAGTGCCGGAGCATTTGGCGCGGCCTATCTGGTAGCCTGAATTGGAATAAATAAATAACGCATGAAAAAAATTGCCATACTCGGACCTATTCCCCGCGATCATATCATTACCCACAACCAGGAGCTGATCCAAAAGTGGGGTTGCGTTACACACCCTACCATCGGGTTGTCGGTATTGGCCGGTAACAAAATCGAGATTATACCTGTGGTGCACCTGCGCAAGGTAGACCTTGATAATGTGAAGGAGGTATTCAACGGTTACGCTGGCATTAACCTGAAGCACCTCACGGTGAGCAACGACCAGGGCGACATCATCAGCCTGCGGTTTCTCGATGTAAACAACCGGGTAGAGCAGCAGACGGGCTTCATGGATCCCATTGTGCCCGATGACGTAAAGAACCTGCTCGACTGCAAGGCTTTTGTCTTCATCCCGATCAGCGACTACGAAATTTCTTTGGACACGCTGAAGTTTTTGAAGAAGAAAAGCAAAGGCACCATCATTTTCGATGCGCACGGCCCCACTACCGCCTGCCTGGTAAATGGCGAGCGGCAGCGCAAGTTCTGGATCGATCGTGATTTGTGGCTTCCTTACATCGATGTGCTTAAGATGAACCTGGAAGAAGCGCAGGCCTCGTGGTTTAAAAAAGAGTACGAAAGCCAGGATTTCGGGCACAACGAAGAGCCCAACCGCGAAGAGCTTCGCGCATTCGCCCTGCACTGCCTCGGCAAGGGCGTTAAGTGTGTGTACATTACGGTGGACTCGCGTGGCTGCCTGGTCTATTTCATTGAAAGAGGTAAACTGAAGGAAGAACTGGTGCCACCCATTAAGGTGGACACTGTGATTGATACCACCGGCTGTGGCGATTCATTTGCTGGGGGCGTAGGCTATGGCCTGATGCAGAAACCCAAAGATTACATTGGCGCTGCACAGTTTGGCAATGCGCTGGGGGCGCTCCGTACACAAGGGAAAACGTTTGCTGTTTTTAAATCGCTCAGCGAAACCGAGAAAATAATAAAGCAAGGCTATATTCACGCCAACCAAAAATTAACGGAGTGATTAAAGCTTGCATTTTCGATCTGGACGGAGTAATTGTGGACACGGCTCATTACCATTTTCTTGCCTGGCAGCGATTGGCCCAGGAGCTGGGCTATACCCTTACGTTGGCTGATAACGAACGGCTGAAGGGTGTTAGCCGCATGCAGTCGCTGGATATTATTCTGCAACTGGCAGGCAAAAGCTACCCGGCCGCAGAGAAAGAGGCCATGGCCAACCGCAAGAACGAGTGGTTTGTAGACTACATAGAAGAACTAAAGCCCGAAGCAATTTTTCCGGGTGTGAAAGACCTGATTACCGCCCTGCGCGACAGGGGTGTGAAGATTGCGCTGGCCTCCAGCAGTAAAAACGCCAGGCGCGTGGTAGAGTTATTAAATATTGAGGCATTGTTCGATGCCCTGGTAGACGGCACCATGATTGTGCACACCAAGCCCGATCCGGAGATATTTCTGCTGGCGGCAAAAAAATTGGGCGTGGCGCCTGCTCACTGCATAGTGGTGGAAGATGCGGACGCGGGGGTGGAAGCTGCCATCCGCGCAGGCATGAAGTGCGTGGGCGTGGGCAAAGCCGAACAGTTGGGAAAAGCAAACCGTGTTGTCAACCAAACAGCCGACTTCCAGTTGGCGTGGTTAAATGGAATTTAAAAAACCTGTTGTCATGAAGAATTACATCAAACACCATGAGTGGGAAATCATTGAGGAAGGTTTCGACCCGCACCTCAACCGCATTTCCGAAAGTATTTTCAGCCTGGGCAACGGGCGCATGGGGCAACGTGCCAACTTCGAAGAGAAATTCTCTGGCGACACACACCAGGGCAGCTATGTGGCGGGTGTCTATTACCCTGACAAAACGCGCGTAGGCTGGTGGAAGAATGGCTATCCTGAATACTTTGCCAAAGTATTGAATGCACCGAGCTGGATCGGCATCCACGTGAACATTGGTGGCATCGACCTGGACCTGGCAACCGCGCGAATAGAAAATTTCAGGCGTGTGCTCGATATGAAAAAAGGGGTGCTGCACCGTTTGTTTACCGCCACGCTAACAGATGGCAAGCGTGTACAGGTATCAGCACAACGTTTTTGCAGCATGGCCGATGGTGAAATAGGTGCGATCAAGTACAGCCTCACACCGCTCAACTTTTCGGTTACAGCGCGGCTTACGCTAAGCGTAGATGCTGACGTGGTGAACAAAGATTCCAACTACGATGAAAAGTTCTGGAATGAAGTATACCAGGAGGCGCAGATGGGCTGGGCCATAGTAACGGCCGAAACAAAAAAGACGTTCTTCCACGTGTGCACCGGCATGGAATATGAGCTGGAAAATGGTGGCAAGAAGATGAAAGGCAAAGTGTTCACCAACACGCGCCAGAAGTATGCCGACAATGTAGTGGAGGTAGATTTGGTCGAAGGGGTGGAATTGGCGGTGTACAAATACGGTGCGGTGCTCTCGTCTGAAAATCATGAAAAACAATACCTGGTAAATTTGTGCCGCGCGAAGCTGGAAGAGGCCGTGGGCAAGGGTTTTCAAAAACTGTTGGCAGACCATGCGCAGAAGTGGGCCGCCAAGTGGGAGGAGTGCGATGTAACCATCGATGGCGACATTGCGGCCCAGCAGGGCATCCGTTTTAATATTTTTCAACTGATGCAAACCTACACGGGCGATGACGAACGATTGAACATTGGACCCAAAGGTTTTACAGGCGAAAAATACGGTGGCTCTACCTATTGGGATACTGAAGCCTATTGCCTTCCTTTTTACCTGGGCACGTCCGATCCCAAGGTAGCACGCAACCTGTTGATCTATCGCTACAAACATCTACCCAAGGCCATTGAGAATGCCCAGAAGTTGGGCTTTACGGGTGGTGCCGCTTTCTACCCTTTTGTTACCATGAATGGGGAAGAGTGCCACAACGAGTGGGAGATCACCTTCGAAGAAATACACCGCACCAGTGCCATGGCCTACGCCATCCGCGACTACATCGACTATACGGGCGACAAAGCCTACCTCGCCCAGTACGGACTCGAAGTGCTCATTGGCATTTCGCGTTTCTGGTCGCAACGCGTTAACTGGTCGGCCGATAAAAACAAGTATGTAATACTGGGTGTAACCGGGCCCAACGAATACGAGAACAATATCAACAATAACTTCTACACCAACTACCTGGGCGCCTGGACCCTCCGCTATACCATGGAGGCCATCGAGTATGTAAAGAAGTCGGACAAAGCGCGGTATGATGAAATCACGGACAAAACCTCTTTCCGCGAGAAGGAAGAGACCACCCGTTGGCAGCACATTGTATCCAACATGTATTACCCGGAGGACACGAAGCGGGGTATCTACCTGCAGCAAGATGGTTTCCTCGACAAGGAGCTGCTCACCGTAAACGACTTGCGGCCAGAAGACCGACCGTTGAACCAAAAGTGGTCGTGGGACAGGATATTGCGCTCGTGCTTTATCAAGCAGGCAGATGTGCTGCAGTGCATCTACCTGTTTGAGGACGATTTTAATCAGGACCAGATCAAACGCAATTTTGATTTCTACGAGCCCATGACGGTGCACGAATCTTCGCTGTCGCCCTGCGTGCACGCCATACTGGCTTCGAAGTTGGGCTATGAAGAGAAAGCGTACGAAATGTATCTGCGCACCTCGCGCCTCGACTTAGACGATTACAATAACGATACCGAAGACGGCTGCCACATTACTTCTATGGCCGGCACGTGGATGAGCGTAGTTAAAGGTTTCGGGGGCATGCGCGTGCGCGATGGTAAATTGCACTTCCAGCCATTTATTCCCAAGCAATGGAACTCATACTCATTCCGGCTTGAATTCCGCGGTCGCGTTATCAAAGTAAAAGTCTCCAAAGCCAAAACAGAAACCATTCTCGAATCGGGCGAACCGATGGAGATTGTGCTGAATGGCCAATCCATGTTGTTGAAATAGAAAAGACCAAGATTAGAGATGAAAGAACAATGTGCTTTCATCTTTAATCTTTGGTCTTGTTGTCTTTCATCTTTTTCAATACTTATTCTTCTTTCTATACTCCTTGGCTTCGCGCGTTATCCTGCGAAAGAGCTTACCCATGCGCTTGCGGTCTTCGGCACGCACCTCAAACCGACTGCGCTCGCGTCTTAGCTTAAGGTAGCTATCGTACGTAATACGGCTCAACTTCCCCTCTTGCAGTGCCTTTAACACAGCACATCCTACTTCGTGCACATGCTGGCAGTCAGAAAAATGACAGTCTGCAGCCCATGCATCAATGGAAGGAAACAGTAGTTCATCGTTGTCGTTCCCTTCAATCGTAAGCCCAAACTCACGCATGCCAGGAGTGTCTATCAACAGGCTTCCATTGGGCAGTTGAAAAAGCTCACGTGCCGTAGTGGTGTGTTTTCCTTTGGCGTTCACCTCACTCACTGACTGCACCACTTGCCGCTCGGTTTGCATCAGGCTGTTGAGCAGCGAACTCTTGCCCACACCCGAAGAACCGATCAATACAAACGTTTTTTGAGGCAGCAATACATCTTCTAACAGCGCCTGTACACCAATCCCGGTAATGGTGCTGCAAAAATAGATGGTAGCCTGCCGTTGCAATTGTTGTACTTCCGTTGTCAAAGCACTCCATTCTTCTACCAGGTCGGCCTTGTTGAGTACTACCACAGCAGGCACTCCACAGGCCGCAAGTTGGGCCAGGTACCGTTCCAGGCGCATCAGGTTGAAATCGCGATCAAGCCCCTGCACGACCAACGCGGTGTCGATGTTGGTGGCCAGCACCTGGCGTGCCGTTGCGGTGCCTGGCTGTTTGCGCGCCAACTCGTTGACGCGCGGCCAGCAGCTTATAATGTAACCCATGTGTTCGTAGTCCAGGTATTGCACCCAGTCGCCCACCTTCGGCAGTTGTTCAGGCTCGTGACTGTAGAGCAGCTTGCCTGACAATTCCGCCTTCACATCGCCTGCTTCTGTAGCGAGGTGGTATTTCATGCCTTTCACCGCAATAACGCGTGCGGTCTTTTCACCAGGCTGGTCTGTGTGTGTACCGCAATGTAAATAATGATGCCAACCGAATTGTTCCAGTCGTGTCATGATCGATAAATTTGAGAACAGCCCGGGGCCGTTCGTTGTGTTAAGAATTAGATAGTTATGAAGATATTCGCCAGCAGGCGAAACAGTTGGATGGCAGCACGGAAACGTTAGCCGTTTCTGCTGCTTATGCCCTCATTCCAGGCATCCAGAGGCGATATGGTGCGGTAATCAGTACCATCGGTGGCAAAGGTAAAGAAATTATGGCATTATTTACAAATAGCATGGTGGGCATGAAATGCAGACTTTGGAGTGAAAGAATACAAAAGATTACAGATGACAATAACCTGTTCAGCCTGAGTTACGAGTAGAACAGTAAGAACTTACCCTTGGCCCGTACGCTTACCTTTACGGGCTTCAGCGAAATACGCAACTTCGATTATGACTGTGATTAGCGATTGAGACCATGTATTCCATTGATATAACCGGCTCCTAAAACCATCAATTTTATTTATTTTGCCGTTCACTTTTAACCAGCAATAGCATGAAAAGACTTCTGTTATTCGTTTACCTGCTTGTTTCGTGTGCAGCCATTTCTGCACAGGAGCTCCGCTCGCCCAATGGGCATTTCGTGATGAACTTTGCTTTGCTGGCCGATGGAACGCCTACCTATCAACTTGCTTACAAAAATAGACCGGTGATCAAACCCAGCGCGCTGGGTTTTGAATTGAAGAACGACCCGACCTCGTTGCTCAACGACTTCACCATCAACAACACGGAAACCGCTACCCATGACGCTAGTTGGGAGCCGGTATGGGGCGAGGTGAAAACCATCCGCAACCACTACAACGAGTTGCTGGTTACGTTGATGCAAAAAACAACCGAGCGCCAGTTGCGCATTCGCTTCCGCCTCTTTGATGAGGGCCTCGGCTTCCGCTACGAATTTCCGGTGCAGCCCAAGCTGGTCTACTTTGTCATTAAAGAAGAGCGTACCCAGTTTGCCATGACCGGCAACCACACCGCCTTTTGGATTGCAGGCGACTACGACACCCAGGAGTATGACTACACGACTTCGCGACTGACCGAAATACGCGGACTGATGAAAGGCGCCATCCAACCCAACGCTTCGCAAACACCCTTCTCGCCTACGGGTGTGCAAACGGCTTTAATGATGAAGACCGATGATGGCCTCTACATCAACCTGCATGAAGCAGCCCTTATCAACTATTCGTGCATGCACCTGAACTTAGATGATACTAACCTGGTGTTCCAAAGTTGGCTCACACCCGATGCCACGGGCGACAAGGGCAATCTGCAGGCACCTACGCAAACTCCGTGGCGCACTATTATGGTGAGCGATGACGCCCGCACCCTCCTTGCTTCGAAGATGACCTACAACCTGAACGAGCCTTCGAAGATCGAAGACACCTCGTGGATCAAGCCCATGAAGTACGTGGGCGTATGGTGGGAGATGATTACCGGTAAGAGCTCGTGGTCGTACACCAACGAGGTTCCTTCTGTGCAACTGGGTATTACCGACTTTACAAAAGTAAAACCAAATGGTACCCACGGAGCCACTACCGCCAACGTGAAGAAGTACATCGACTTTGCTGCGCAGCATGGGTTTGATGGCGTGCTGGTAGAGGGCTGGAACATCGGCTGGGAGGACTGGTTCGGCAACGCTAAGGATTACGTGTTCGACTTTCAAACACCTTACCCTGATTTTGATTTACCCGGCTTGCGCGACTATGCGAAGAGCAAGGGCGTGCAATTGATCATGCACCATGAAACCTCAGGCTCTACACGCAACTACGAACGCCACCTCGATCAAGCCTTTCAGTTGATGAAGGACAATAATTACCATGCGGTGAAAACCGGCTATGTGGGCAACATCTTGCCGAAAGGCTACTACCACTACGACCAATGGACCGTGAACCACTACCAGTACGTGGTGGAGAAGGCGGCCCAGTACAAGATCATGGTGAACGCCCACGAAGCCGTGCGCCCCACGGGCGTGGCACGCACCTGGCCCAACATGATTGGCAACGAGTCGGCACGAGGCACGGAGTTTCAGGCCTTTGGTGGATCGAAGCCCAACCACGTCACTATTTTGCCTTTCACGCGCCTGATCGGTGGCCCCATGGACTATACCCCCGGTGTGTTCGAGATGGACATCAGCAAGATCAACCCCAACAACAACTCACACGTCAACAGCACGCTGGCTAACCAGTTGGCGTTGTATGTCACGATGTACAGTCCGCTGCAGATGGCGGCCGACCTGCCAGAGAACTACAACCGTTTTTTAGATGCCTTCCAGTTCATTAAAGATGTGGCGTTAGATTGGGACGACAGCAGGTACCTGGAGGCCGAGCCCGGCCAGTACATTACCGTGGCGCGCAAAGCCAAGGGCAAGGGCAGTTGGTTTGTGGGCAACGTGAATGGCGAAACACCGCGCACCTCTAACATCGTTTTTGATTTTCTCGAGGCGGGCAAGACATATGTAGCTACCATCTATGCCGATGCCAAAGATGCCCACTACAAAACCAACCCGCAGGCTTACCAGATTCGAAAGGTGGTGGTAACCAGCAAATCTAAATTGGCCCAGTGGAGCGCACCCGGAGGTGGCTACGCCATCAGCATTACCGAAGCAGGAAAAGAGGAAGTGAAGGGGTTGAAGAAGCTGTGAAGATAGGACAACATCTATTTTCTGTGTAGTGAAATGGTCTTCGCCTAAAAGAAAACTTAAATGCACTAAGTGAAAAATACGCAAGACCAGTTAATGCACAACTCAATAAAGAATAGGTTTAGTTAATAAAACCTCTCATGACGATTCCAAGAATATTTTTGAGAATATCAATCGTGGCAGCCCTTGTAGTTTCATGTTCGGGTGATGAGCAAGTTCAAAATACGTTTTTCTATCTGAGAACCAATGCATACTATGGGGTGGTTAACGGTCATCCTTTTATTTTCGATGTCATGCGCTCGAATAAATATTACGATATTGAAAACTTAACAAATCAAAGTTAGTTGTTAATTAACAACGAACCCCTTTCAACAAATTTATTTAAGCCTACAAGTACTTGAATCTTTTTCTTTTAAAGCAAGATGGTGGACGAAGTTATGGAAGTTATCCGCTCTCATTTACCAATGAAAATGACTGTATCTACAGTAAAAAAATTCAACCAAATGAATTTTGGAAGACTTTTCTTGAAGACAACGAAAACTATTACTACGGATCACTACTGCAATCGGTCAGCAACTATACGATCATGCACGAAATTGGACACAACTTTGGCCTTGCCCATGCACACGAGGGTTGCGGTGAATGCATGCCCAAACATGTTCAGCAATACAGTGATCAAAAGAAATACGTTTACAATGAAAGGGTTTTTGGATTTGCTGAATGCGGAGGGCAAAATCGGTATGTGATTCATGACCACGCCATGGATTATTACTCGAGAATCGAAGGCTTTACCTACGATCAAGTCAAGATCATGCGCCAAAATCTCACGTACCGCCCTTGGATCAAGAACCTGATGTATTCCGATCGTTAGACGCCACGTTCACAATCTGGAGTTGTTACCCCCATGACTGGAAATAAGAACCCCTCAAAGCACACCCAACCAGTGCGGGTAAGCGACTACTCTCTCACGTCTTTACAGAAGAACGGAGCTACAGGCGATCTGATCGCCAAGCTCATGGCCCCATTAGTAAATATGAAAGGCTTGCCGGCTAGAAAGGATATAATTTATAGAAATCGCTCTTATAGGTACTCCCAACGCCAGCCCCAATGTAGAAGTGGTCTGTGCCCACAAAAATTTGTGGGTTGTGACGGGTACCGCCCGGTATGCGGTCGGGGTAGAGACTCCAGGTGTTGGTTGCAAGTTCGTATACCCAGATCTGGTCGTCACTGATGACAAAACCGCGGTTGCCCAACGCGAAGGCTTTCATGAACGTACCAAAGGGACCGGGATAATCGGCCACCTGGGTCCAGTTGTGGTTAGTGCGGTGGAAAGCGTAGAAGTCGTTAACCCACGCGTCAGTGGCTACATTTCTTCCGCCTCCCACCAACACGTATTCCCCCACGGCAAAGGCTACCCCATAGCCAACGGGCGTGCCGGGGTAGTTGGCCCGTTGAGTCCAGGTTTTGGTGGTGCCGTCAAACTCCCAGAACTCGGTCAGCTCGCTCCCAGGCCCGCTGTCAATCTCTTGATAACCCAACCCAAAATAGGCCTGGTTACCAGCGGCAGCGTGCACGCCATAGTAAAAAGAGCGCTTGGCGCCCGGGAAAGTGCCCGCATTGGTCCACGCCTGGGTGGGTAGATCGAATGCCAGCAGCTGGCTTGTGGCGTTGAAGCCGGCATAGCACGTTTGGGCGATTTTAAAGAACACCGGGTTGTTAATGATGCCCGCGGCAGACGGATACAATGCATCGTTTTGTATCCAGGCATCTGTCAGCCGGTCGTATAGGTAGGCGCGGTTGGCGGTAAAATGGTAAGCCTTGGCGCCATCGAAGTAGTTAAACCCAAGGTCGGTCGTTAGAGGGCCCTGGAATGAATTGGGCGAAGGAATGGTTGCCAACACCGACCATTTGGAAACGGCTATCTTTTCGGATACGCCCAGATTATGCCCTGCCACCGATAATTGTATGGTAGCCTCCGACCCGATGGCAATGTCTTCAGGAACCAGAAATGTGAGGCTGGTGCTGGAATACGACAAAATGATGGGCTGGCTGTTGCCCACCAGCAAGGTTACATCGGCTACCTGGCTGGTTTGGAAGTTGCCGGTGATGGTTACGCGTTGGCCACGCCCTGCCGTCAAGGGGGCCACCGTTGCATAGGTGGGCGCAATGGTAGAGAAAGAAATTTCGTCTCCGAGAAATTCCTGCCCTTCTGCAATGGCAAAGGCCCGCACAAAATATTGCTTGGCGGGAAGCAAATTGGTTTTGGTAAAAGTAAGCAGCGAAGTGCCACCGGGCGCATTGAGTTTTTCGCCATTCGTCATGGCGAGGCCGGCAGTGGTGCCTAGCAGAAAGCCCGCACTCGTGGCCGTACCGCGGTTGATCGTCATCGTGCCCGAGAGGCTTACCTCGGTAAGGGTCGCCTGGGCGGTTATCGGCCCAAACGTGACAGAGATGGGTTCCGTTGGTTCATTTTCTGAGCAGGCGCTCCAAAAAAGCAGCATTAAGACGGTCAGGCACGAAGTCTTCATCATAAAGAAGTTGATTTAAACAAATATATCTCCGTGTATTTGAAAAGCCAAGCGCAACCGGTAGGTTGGTGCTTGGCAACCGCGTGACTACAAGCATTCTACAGCTAAATTTTTTGAGAGAGGGATCGTTAAGTTTTCGTTTATAAAGGACTTGAGGAATGAGTTTTGAGTTTCGTTGTTGAGGCTGGTTCGTGCAGACACGAACCAAGGCGGGGGGATTTCAAATCCAAAACCAATCAGCATTCCCGATTGCAAATCGCGAACAGTTGCAGTTATAAGTGTAATGTTTTATGACCCAACCAAGGCGAACCGATGCAGAATTCACACCAACCGATTCTGCACGGCCTTCTGCACGGCTTCGGTTTTGTTGTTTACCTGCAGCTTGCCATAGATGTTGCCAATGTGTTTTTGCACCGTTCCAACACTGATGAATAGGTTGGCCGCTACTTGTTCGTAGCTAAGACCGCCTTTCAGTTGCTGTAGTAATTCGATTTCACGCTTCGTTAAGCCAAAGTTGTGCGTGGGCTGCGCGGCCAGCGGGTTGCGTAGCAGGTTCAACGTTTTCAGCGCAATGCCTGCCGACATGGCCGCACCGCCATTCAGCGTGTCGTGCAAGGCGCGCACAATGGTTTCGCGGGGTTCGTCTTTCAACAGGTAACCAGAGGCGCCCGCCATGATGGCTTCAAAAATCTTTTCGTCATCATCGAAGGTGGTTAGCATCACCACTTTGATGTGTGGATATTTTTGCTTCAATACCCGGGTGGTTGCAATGCCATCCATCACCGGCATTTGTATATCCATCAGCACCAGGTCTGTTACCGCATCGGCTTGCAGCAGGTGCAACAACTCGGCACCATCAAAGGCTGTGTGCTTGATCACAAAGTCTTTCTGATCGCGCAGCTTTTCCACGATGGCCTTCATGGCGAAGGCGTTGTCTTCTGCGATGGCGATTCGGTAAGTGGTCACGAGGAGAGGATGTGTAGCGGTAGGGGCAAAGGTACAAATGTTGGCCATTTACTTTGCAAAGGCGTTCTTCAGCGGCTCTCCCAGACGTACTCCCAAGGTCAGCTCCAGGTACAGACGGTTCAGACGCTTGTTCACCTCATCGAAGCGGCTGCCACCATTGTAGCCCACATATTGTATTAAGCCGGGAGGGCCTTCTTCACCACTGAAGGTGAGTTGGTAAGCCAGGCGAGGGTAGAAGAAGAGAAAATCGGCCAGTTCAATTTCGGCCAGCAGGCCGTTGTTCCATGAGGCGAGGCCGCTTTTGTCGTACGCTACACCGGTACCAAAGGGCCATTGTTTTTGCCATTCGCCCTCGTTACCCACCCTGAAGCGTGAAGTAGCAGAACCGAAATACAGCCCCGAGATGAAGTAGAGTTTGGTTTGCAGGCCTTTCACATCCAGCTCTTTGATGCGCCTGGCCACATCAAATCCCATGTACCAGTGTCTCACCTTATATTGAGTGAGTTCGGGAAGCATCTGGCGGTTTTTGCCAAACGAAGTTTTATACGATGTGCGCTGTATGTTGAATCCCCACTTCCACTCACCGTCTTTGGTGTCTACCAGCAAACCCACCACAATGCCGGGGTTTACCGGTGCGAATTTAGCCCGGTCGCCTTTTTCATAACCATCGTACTCGTTGGCCAGGTCCATTAACAGTTGGTAAGACTTGGGGCGCCCCAGTGCCATGGGCGAGCCAATGGTGAAGTCGAACCCGAGGTTGCCTTGTGCCATCGTAAGGTGTGCAGCGAGCAATCCGGCTAAAAGTGCAGTAATTGTTTTTCTGTTCATGGCTTTAATTATTTCAATGAATTACAATCAAACGTTTCGGTGGTGTAGGTGCCGATGCTTTTGTTGATGGCATAGGCTACCTCGGAGAGGTGCAAAGCGATCTCCGGTGAAGCAGGGGTGAAGTTGCTGCCTCCCACTTCCACTACCAGCACCAGCGGGTCGTTGGTAAACGTAAGGTTTCCGTTGCCGCGGAGGGTTTGTGTTTCGTTGGCCGGGTTGTATTCCACGGCACCAACGGTTGGTTCGGCCGAGGCAAGGCCATAGGTAAACACAACCTGGCCACGCGCCTGCCGGTTGGTGATTTCGCGTGTGTAGTAATTGCTGCCCACGGTTATCTCCACATACTTCTCCCACATCTTTATCTTGAACAATGGTGTGGCCGGGTCTTTTTGATAGGCGATGGAAGCAGCCCAAAATCCGTCATAGCTGAGGTTGCCGCCCGCGTTGAAGTTTTCAAAGTTGATTTGGCAGCGCAACGTGCCGGGCTTGCTTTCGTCCGGTTCTAACGGGTAGACCAGCTTCAGGTCATTGTCGGATGCCGGATCGATGACAGATAGCACCAATGCTCCGTTTTCGATCCGGGCAAAGGACTGCCGTTGGGCTGCCACCTCCCATCTTTTCTGGCAGATGGGTTCTTCGCTACCCGAGCAACCCCACCAGGCCGCAGCGAGCGTGATGATTATCAAGCGGTGCAGACGCATGGGTTACAGTGAAATGGCTACATCTTCAAATACGCCTCGCTCAATGTAGTCCAACTTGCTGGTGCGCGAAGGAGGCGAGCCGATCGAAAACCGACCACTGGCGTTCTGGTTGGCTTCGTCATATTCGGTGAACTCCAGCCAACCGTTTACGTTGGGTGTGTGGCATGCACCTTGTTCCTGCACCCAGCCTACGGCCTCGTAACGTTTGCCGGTAACAAATGCTTCTGCGGAATGGATCTTCACCCACAGTTCTCCGCAAGAGGGAAACACCGGGTTTACGCTGGTACGCATCTGGAAAAGGAATCCACTTCCCGCGTTGGGGAAATGCGTATCGGTACCTGCCCACTTTTGTGCTTCGGCATACTCGCAGGTTTCAATGCCGCCACCGGTTCCATATGTGCGATGGTAGCCCACGTTGATGCCACCCGGTTCAAATTTGCATTGAGGGCCCGCGGGCTCTTCCTCTTCGCATGAAAAATGGATCGAAGTAAGTGTGATCAGTAGCAGCAGGCGGTTTATGAATTTCATGACATTCTTTTTGTTTACTGACACAAAGTTGAATGCCTGCGGCCTGCCGCTCAATACAATGAATATGGTATTCTGGGAGGTGGCGCTGGGCGCCTGCGCGAAAGAGAATCTGGGTTACGAGAGCGGAACCGTGGCCTGCACACACGTGCGTCCGGGTTGCGACTGTAGTGTGAGGCGCCCGTTCAATGAAGCAATGCGTTTATTCATGTTCCTTAAGCCAAACCCATCCGTGGCGGTGGCGGTGTCGAAACCTTTGCCATTATCGGTGACAGACAGTGTGAGCTCCGATGGTTTTTCTATGTACACTGCTACTTGCACCTGGGTAGCGTCTGCATGTTTAAGGGTATTGTTGATCGCTTCCTGCGCAAAGCGAAACAGGTGGTTGGCCGTTTGCGACTTGATCACCACCTCGTGTTTGCTCTGCAACTCCACCTGAATGGGTGTTTGCAAACTGGCGGGTATATAGTCGCGCAGTTTAATGATGAATTCATCTGCCGTGGCGCTGTCGCGGTTGATGAGCCACACGGTTTTCCGCAATTCGCGGATGGTATCGGCCGTCAGGCGCTGAACTTCTTTCAGCGGCTCGCTATTGGGCGCATCATCCATTTTCGAGAGGCAGGATTTGACGAACGTGAGCTGCGACCCGATGTTGTCGTGCAACTCCTGCGAAATGCGCAGCCTTTCTTCCTGCAGCGCGTTGCGCGTTTGGGCCTGGGCCAGTTCCGCTTTCAAAAGCAACTGTTGGTTTTTCACTTTCTGGTTTCGGTACACCACAAAGGCCGCCAGCAGCGCCACCACCAGCCCGGTAGATGCCAATACCAGTTGGTTGCTGCGCACTTTAATGGCCAGCTGACTCTGTGCCAACGCCACTCGGCTCTCGGCCAGTTCGCGTTCTTTTTTTTCTGTTTCGAACTCGGCCTGCAGTTGGCGCAGTTCCCTCACCTTGTCTTGCTGAAAGAGACTGTCGCGTGCGGCCAGGTAACGCGTCTGTGCCTGGAATGCGCGGGGGTAGTCGTTGAGGCGTTGATAGATCGTGGCGAGCAGCAGGTTGGCATCGGCTGTTTGCTGAAGCGCCCCTGCGGCAGTGGCTGTTTGCAAGGCCGCGTTGGCGGAAGCGAGCGCGCCTGCCAGTAGGTTGCCGTCCAGTTGGAATTCGGCCTTTTTCAGGTGGCAGAATGCCAGTTCTTTCAGGTTGTTGTTTTGTTGGTGAAGGGCAATGGCTTTGTTCAGGTACTGCTCCGCCTCCCGCGGTTGCTGCAGCTTGCCATAGGCAATGCCCGCGTTGCCAATGGCCACTGCTTCGAAGCGCACATAATTCAACTCACGAAACATCTTCTCGGCCAGCAGGGAATATTTCAGGGCGCTGTCGTATTGGTTTTTGGATAGGAACACAGAACCGATGTTGACATAACACACCGCAACTGGATAGCTTTGCTGCGTGCGCAGGAACTGTGTCAACGCCTGGCGGTAGTTCCTTTCAGAATTATCGAAGTCGCCCATGGCCTTGAACACCACACCCAGGTTAACATTCACCAGTGCAAGCTTATCGGGGGCGTTCAGCTTTTTGTAGAGCTCGTAGGCGGACATGTAGTTTTTTACCGCATCGCGGTACCGGCCCTGCTCATCGAAGATGAGGGCAATGTTGTTCAATGTGTTGGCCATGCGCAGCGTGTCCTGCAGTCTGGTGCTGATTTGAAGGGAACGTTCATCAAAACGCAAGGCTTCTTCATAGCTGCTTTGTACCTGGTGCGTAATGGCCAGGTAGTGCAGGGTTTCGGCCAGCAATTCGCTGTCGGATTCACTTTGCTTATCTAAGGCCCGTAAACCATAAATGCGTGCTGAATCGGCATTTACATAAGCCAGCTCATAACATAGTAAGTTGAGGATTCTTATTTCATCAAGACCGGTAACGTTTCGTAGAACCTGCTTCAGTGAATCAACTGTTGGTTGGCACCGCGCGTGTGCGCCAACCATCAAACACAACACCAAACAAACGCTCCTGAACATGCTTTTATTAAAATCCTGCTGAAAAGAAATGGCAGATAGCTAGAATAAACCATTTATAGGTTTATCGCAATTGGCTGTAACGACCAGCTTGTGGAAGTTGGGTAGCTTCTTGATACCTGATTACTTCGCGGGGGTAATCACAATGCTCAGGAAGTCAATCGGGCCGTGGTCGCCTTGCAATAAGATGGGTCCAGGTTCGCCCTCCTTGCTGTCGATGGCACCACCCGTAATACCGGGTATTTCCTGGTTGCTGATGATCGTGACACCGTTGGCCACTACCGTCACCATGCGACCGATCAACGTAATGTCGTAGGTTTGCCACTCGCCCGGGTCTTTGGCCACCATCTCGCTAGGAGTTAAGAAACCATAGATAGCTCCCAGGTATCCTTTCCACGGGTCTTTGCCCTTGTCGTCTTCAATTTGCACTTCGTAGCGGCCGCGCAAGTACACGCCACTGTTGCTGCCCTTGTCGTACCGAAATTCTACGCGCAACTTAAAGTCGGTAAAGGTTTGCTCGCTTACCAGGTTGGCCCCTGACTTGGGGCTGCGTAAGATGCCATTCTCTACCACCCACTGATTGGTGCCCATGGCACGCCAGCCTTTCAGGTCTTTGCCGTTGAAGAGTGCGATGGGTTCGCCCCACTGTGGTTCGCCCGTTCTTTTCAACTTCGGGGCGCGCACGCCTGTCCACGGGTAGGATTTGCCATCGGTGTACACCATGGTGCCCTTGAGTTGCTCACCGGCAAGTTCGCCAGCAAAGTCCATGTTGCGGTTGCCGGGCTCCCACTGGGGTGGGATGGAGAAGTTAAACTTTTTTCCATCAACATTTACAACAGCAATCGGGCGGGCGCTACCGAAGGCGTAAACAAAACGGCCTACTAAAGTGGAATGGCCCGAGTGCTCAATCTCTAGCCAGGACGGAAGCTGCTGACCATCTTTTTCTATCACGATGTCCCAACGGCCTTCCAGCATAGGGGGTTGCGCCTGCACCGTATTGGCAAAGCACAAGGTTGTTAACAGCAGGGCTGTACAAACTACATTCGATTTCATAGCTGCGAATTTTGGTGGTTGTGAAAATAATCATTTGGAAGTAAGGCAACATTCAAATTTGTTGAGGACGGTGCGCCCCTTCAACCAGTGGTCACTTCCTTGAATTTGCTTATCTTGTTTATCAGATAAATTAAACATCTAATCCCTTGGAAGACCAGAGTATTATCAACAAAGATTTGATCTTGCGTGAAAGACTGGCTTTGCAGCGAACCACGCTGGCAAACCAAAGCACCTTCCTGGCATTTTTACGAACATCGATGTATTTTTTAATGGCCGGTTTGAGCCTGAGGAGCCTGTTGAACGTGGAAAATGCGTTAACCTTTGAAGTAGTGTTGTTCACTATTTCTGGCCTTGTGTTGCTGATCGGGATCATCAACTTCATGGTACACCAAAAGCGGATCGTGCAAAGTGAGTTACACATTGGTCATTACCGCGAAGAGTACCAGAAAAGCTGACTTACTTAGCCCTTCCGAAATCAATGCCATCGAAACTCACCTTCGCCACTTGGCCGTCCGTGCCGAGCGTAAAGGTACAATTGGCTTTGCCATACCATTTTTTGTCGTACCAGCCCCGAAAGGTATCGTAGTGCCAATGGGTGAAAGTCGCTTTCAAGTGGTTGTTGGCCACCGCAGTCAGTTCGGTACCATTTACAGTAATCACCACATCGCCATAGAGTGGGTCGGTGTATGTGCCGGCATAGGCATCTAAGGGAAGCGTTGCCTTTGTGCCGGTTACTCGTTTCGCCTCCCACGCCTGCTGCTGTTTTTCCCAGCCGGCCTGTATGTTGCCGTAGAGTTTCAGCAGGTCGGCACTCCAGTCGCGCGCGCCACCCAGCGCAAACAGATCGAACGCTTTGTACATCAGTGCATGGCGTACCTCGGCATGGTCGTAGTTACCAAATACATAGATGCCCAGGCGTGCCTCTGGTAACTGGCCGTGGATGGCAATGGCGCCCGCGAGGCTGCCGGTGTGGAAGTTTACCTTCTTGCCCTTGTAGTCGTGTTGAAACCAGCCGAGTCCATAGGTGGTCCAGTTGGGTTGGGTAAGTTGCATGGTAGGGTAGAACTGGCCGGGTGGCACCATTACCTGCGGCCTAAACATCTCCTTCCACGTTTTGGCTGAGAGCAGCCTGCCACCGGCATATTTGCTACTGTCGAGCATACAGACTACCCACTTGCTCATGTCTTCAATGTTCGACCACACACTGCCGGCCGGGCCAATTTCGTCTGCGTTGGTGTGGGTAATCACGGTGATCTGGCCCTCCACTTTGTAGTGGGGTTTGGTTTGATTGCCGTCTGTTACCTCTTTCAAGAACGGCACGGTGCGCGCCATGCCCAACGGCTGGAAGATGCGCTGGCGGATGAATTCGTTCCAGGGTTGGCCGCTAACCCTTTCAATTACTTTACCTGCCGCCAGGTAGAAAATGTTCTGGTAGATGAAGCTGCTGCGCAACGAGTAGCTGGGCTTTACGTCACGCATTTTTTGTAGCACCACATCGGAGGGAACATTCATAATATCCCACAGGAAGTCTGCATTGCCCACGCCCGTGTTATGAGTGAAGAGGTCGCGGATTTTGATTTCGCGCGTTACGTAGGGATCGTAGAGTTGGAACTCTGGCAGGTATTGAATAACAGGATCATCCCATTTTACTTTTCCTTCGTCTACCAATATGCCCATGCATGTGGCCGTCATGGCTTTGGTAGTGGAGGCGCAGGCAAACAGCGTTTGTGCGTCTACCGCGTGGTTGGTACCCAACTCGCGCACACCATAACCTTTGGCCAGCAGCACTTTGCCATCTTTCACCACAGCCACGGCCATGCCCGGCACTTGCCAGTCTTTCAATGCCTGCTGCGCGTAGGCATCGAAGATTTTTACCTGTTGTTCGGTAGTGGGTGCCTTTTGGGCAAAAGCCGGCATCGCCCAACCGATTATCAGCAGCCCGCAGAGGGCAGAGTTGAAAACGCGGAAGGAATTCATGATATGTGGTTAGTTTGGTTTTGGAAGCTTTTGTGAGTTCAACAAGTGAAGATTCGAGTCAATTGTTAAGCAGTACCGCTGGTTTGCGTATTGTTCTTTCTCCATATTTGATAGAGGGCGGGGATGGCGATGAAAACCCAAACAATGTTAATGAATGTAGACGGATACGCTCCGTAGTACACGGTATTCACAATGAGAAAAATGCCTCCCGTGAGGTTAAGGATTTGAAAAAGCACCGAATCGGACTTTATTTTCTGAAAGCTATTGAGGCCATAGGCCGCAATCACTTCCACCGACCCGATCCATCCAAGGATGTCTACCAGTAGTTGCATAGCAGAAGATGTAGCGTAATCAATCCCTCATCTTTACCCGCAACACATACATGTCGTTGGTTATAAACAGTGTTTTTTCATCTGCCGAAAGGGCAATGTTGGAAGTGGGATGATCGAGTTTGATTTTGCCGAGCAATTGGCCGCCTGCATCAAAAATGGAAACACCTCCGGGGCCCGATGCGAACACGTTGCCGCGGCTGTCGATCTTAAACCCATCGGGCAGGCCAGGCTGGCCTTGCGCGGTGGGTGTGGCATCGAAGAAGATGGATCCACTTGCTACGGTGGTGTCGGCCAGTTCATATTTATACCACGTGGCTTTGGCCGGGTCGGAGTTGGCTACGATTAGGTGTTTGCCATCGGGCGTCAAGGCGATGCCGTTGGGGCGCGTCAGCGAATCGACCAACAGGTAGACCTTGCCTTCGGGCGTCACTTTATATACACCCTGCCAGGCGACTTCGCGCGTAGGGTCTTCCGCTTGCTGGGGTAAACCATAAGGCGGATCGGTAAAATAGAAGTTCCCTTGGGCATCGCGGCAGGCATCGTTGGGGCTGTTGAATTTTTTACCCTGGTAATTGTCGGCAATAGAAGTGAAAACAGGTTCGGGTTCATTCAGTTCTGCATCCATCATGGCCAGGCGCCTGTCGCCATGTTGGCAAAGTACCAGCAGGCCTTCGTCATCCAGCAGCAGCCCGTTAGAGCCCGGTTCGCGGCTGTAATCGCCCGGGCCTGTAAACCCGGAAGGGCGCAGGTATTCGCGTACGCCCTGCTGTTCGTTCCACTGGTATATGGTGTTGCGGGGCACATCCGAATACAGCAACGTCTGCATTTCTTCCACCCACACCGGCCCCTCGCTCCAGTCGTGTCCTTCGGCAATGATTTCCGCGCGGGCGTCTGCAGAAAGGATGGCGTCCAACGCTGGGTTATAACGTTCTATGGTGCCGGTGGTCTTTGTTTCTTTACCACCACAGGCTGTCAGCAGCAACAGAAAAGGAAGTAACTTCTTCATCGGTTTTGGTTTTCCGATGGAAGTTAGGAAAATTATTGCTGGATACGCCCCTGCCGCAGGGAAAGAAAGTGCAATCCGTACGCCAAAGGCACGAGAAACGCGGGCAGAAAGACGAACGGAAATTTTAGCAGAATGGTATTGGCCGGCTCTTGCATAAACACGCGGAAGGCAGTGGGCATGGAGAGCAACGCAGTGCTTACAATATTAACAAGCAACGCCAGGCCGATGAGGTTGTAGACCAACACCACGAGGCGGTTCTTGTGAAAGAAGAGGCCCACCACGCCCCCGAGTAGGCCGGAGAGTATGTCGAAGTTGTGGCCTTCGAACGTCATTTGTATGGGTAGCAGGTGTTGGATGAAGAGCGCCCAGAGTAAAACCTCCACTGGGATGCGGAATACCTGCAGCGTGGTCAGCACCGAGGCAGGCACGTGCATCAGCAGGTCGCGGGCCGTACCCGATCGGCTGAACAGCAGGATGGACACCAGCGGCACCAGCAGTAATGGTGCCGCGTTGCCCGGAAACCAATCGAAACGTGAAGTAAATCCCGATAAGGAAGCAGCCGCAACAAACAGCGCCCACCCACCCAGCGCCCACAACAGGCGGTTGCGTACACGCGATTTTCTCTCCGCGGGCCAGGACGTGGCGGCTATGGCGCGGAAGAAATACTTGATGAGGAGCGAGAAAAAGACCAGCGTGAGCACCACAAAGCCGAGGCCGGTAAGCAGATAGGCTGTATTCATAGCACAAAGGGTTAAATCAATTTACCCATTCTACGGCTTTGGCAGGCCGGGGCGCATCACAAAAATTGCTATTTTCTGTGCGCGTCCACGTATTGGGTAGGCAGCATGCCGGCCTGCTGAAAAAACAGGCGGCTGAAAGAACGCGCATGTTCGAAGCCCAGTTGGCGGGCTACCTGACTGACGCCAACATGGGGCTGCAGCAACAGTTCTTTGCTTTTGGCGATGCGCAGACGTGTGAGGTATTGGTGGGGTGTGATGTGGTGAAACTGTTTGAACAACCGCAGGAAATGAAACTTCGACAGGCAACCGACCCGCGCCAGCTCATCCAGCGACAGCGGCCGGTCAGCATAGGCATGCATATAGTCTGTGGCGACAATGAGGCGGTTCAACACCTCCTCGCGGGTGCTCTTCTTCAGTACCGATAACTGTTGGCCTTTGTCGCGAAGGTCGGTTTCGGCCTGCAGCAGTTGCTGCAGCACCTGGAACAGCAACTCCTCGCGTTTCAGGTTGCCATCCTGGTGGGTGGCCACCAGTTCACGCAACAGCAGTTGCAGCCTCTCGGGCTTGGGGTGCAATTTCTGGTGGAAGTGCAGGCTGGCGAACCGGGCCCGATCAGGCTGGTCGAGCAGGCGTGGGGTGTCGCATTGCAGGCTTACCCACGCCTCTTCGGCCCAGTGTTCACCAAAATGGATATTGAGTGTTTCGGCAGGTTGTTGTTTTTCAATTTCTAATGTATAGCGTTGGCCCGCGTTGGTCACCACAAAGGCATCGTGTGCCACACGCGTGCGTTTGCCATCGGCCTCCACCCAACTCTGGCCATTCAGGTTGGTAAACAAAGACAAAGGTCCCGGAATGTTATCGCGGTAGGTTTCGCCTGCCCGCACGTTCAGGATCACGGTGGGCCAGCCGGTGTGGCTCAGGGCCTGGTTGTTCCATCCACGTTGGTTGGCGAAGCGGCTTTCAGCCTGCTTTTTGA
Source organism: uncultured Ohtaekwangia sp. (assembly GCA_964429845.1). GTDB lineage: Bacteria > Bacteroidota > Bacteroidia > Cytophagales > Cyclobacteriaceae > ELB16-189. Next base: position 150,642 of record CAYSCT010000001.1, on the reverse strand, counting down.
GCCAGGCCAGGTCTGGAAACGACTGACAGAACATGCGGGCTTCAACGAAAATGCCCCCGGGTGGGTTATGCGTGGGTGCCGAAACGCTGGTGTACTTTGTCCACCACTTCTTTATTGTTGGCCATTACCAATAAGTGGTCGCCTTCTTCCAGCACCGTTTCCCCGGAAGGGCTCAGGTATTTGCCTTTGCGGTGGATGAGCACAATCAAGGCCGTGTTAGGTAAGTTCACATCCACTACTGCTTTGCCTATCACAGGCGAATCGTGTAACACGTCCAATTCCAGTAGCTCCGATCTATGGTCGTCTTTCAGTTCAATGTCGAGCGGGAATTTGCGCTTTACTTTTTCGGGCACCTGCACGTGCAGCCACCGGGCCATTAGCGGAAGCGTGGTGCCCTGAATCAGTACAGAAGAAACCGAAATAAAAAACACCAGGTGAAAGATGGTGGAGGAGTGCGTAACACCTGCCAGCATGGGAAAGGTTGCAAAGATGATGGGGGCAGCGCCCCGCAGGCCCACCCACGATATGAAAAGTTTTTTGCGGAAGTTCAGATCTTGGGCAAAAGCCAACGACACAAAGACCGAAATGGGGCGGGCCACCAGAATCAGGAAGAGCGAAATCAACACGCCTTGCCCCACAATAGGCGGAATTTGCGAGGGAAAGACCAGCAGGCCCAAAGTTAAGAACATGATGATTTGCAGCAGCCACGCCTGGCCATCATAAAATTTGATGAGACTCTTTTTATGGATCACGCTGGCGTTGCCTACCAATATGGCGGCAATGTAAACCGCTAGGAAGCCGTTGCCTCCCACCGTGTCGGTGAAGGAGAATGCGAAGATGACTAACGCCAAGACCAGCACCGGGTAGAGCCCATCTGCGTTCAGCTTGATTTTGTTAACCGTCCAAACAATGAGTTTGCCAAAAGCGTAACCGGCAACGGCACCGATGACCATGCCCTTGAAGAAGCGGGGTATGAGTGCCAGCAGTGAAGCATCTTCGTGTGTGAGGAGGAAGACAAAACTGATGGTAAGAAAATAAGCCATGGGGTCGTTGCTACCGCTTTCGAATTCCAGCAGCGGGCGCAGGTTTCCTTTCAGACCCAGGTTGCGCGAACGAAGGATGGAAAAAACAGCCGCAGCGTCTGTAGACGATACAATGGCACCGAGCAGCAGCCCCTCGTACACGTTGAAGTGGAGGATAAGCATGGAGAATAAGCCTACCAGTATGGCGGTGAGCAATACGCCCAGCGTGGCCAGCGAGATGCCGTCTTTCAGCACCGGGCGGATGCTTTCAATTTTTGTTTCCATACCGCCCGAGAAGAGAATAAAAATAAGGGCGACTGTACCCAGGAACTGCGCTACTTTCGGGTCGTTGAAATAAATACCGCCTGGACCATCCGAGCCGGCCAGCATGCCCACAATCAAAAACAGAATCAATGCGGGAATGCCAAAGCGAAAAGAGGTTTTGCTGGCAATGATGCTGATAAACAGCAACACCGATCCTAACAGAAGTATATTTTCAATTGAAAAAGTCACGCAGTATGTTCTTTGTTACAGTCGCCCGGAATTAGATCAAGCCATTTTGATCATCACAAATAAAGCGATCAGACCCAGCCCCATCAAGATAACGAATCCAAAACGCGAAAGGAAGTCAATTACTTTTTTCATACAATAAAGTCTTTTGAACAACGGGCATACAGCCACATTGCATTTTTTTGAATGATTTTTAAATAAGAAAAAGAGGCTGGCTACACGAGTTCGTCAGCCGAGAACGGACCGAACGCTATGGCGCGTGGATAGTGGGATGTATGTAGAACGGATTTTGCAGGTAGCTGTTGCGCTGCAGCGCTTCGCCAGCCGAGATTTCTTCCTGCGGCAGTTCAACCGATGCCGGTGTGAAGCGAGCGAGAAGGAAAATGCCCTTAACGGGTGTGTGTGTTTCTGTAGGAGCCGGAACCTGACTGATGGAGAGCAGTTCGTGGAAGGTGGCCGTGTGCGAATGATCGCGGGCAGCGTTGCTCTCTGCCGGCAGCGAAGTAGCCATTGCCACCAAGAGCAGGCACAGGCTTAACCAGGCCAGTACGGGCAGGCGGTAGTACTTCATCATGCGGGCAAAGATAAATAATTCAATGTATCAGGAAACCAGTTTCGCTTTCTCAGGATCCCAGTTGATAATCTTTTTGTCGAAATAACTTTTGTTGGCTGCCAGCGAAGGCCCTGCTGCGCGCATGCCAAAGAGGGCATCTTCCACAATGGGTTTCCCTTCGCGTATGCCTGCATAGAAATTCAGGTGATGGTCGAGGTTGGCACTGTAGCGCTGTGGCGCCTTGAACTCCATGTCGGGCTCAATCATGGCGGGCTGTGGCGTAGGGTACTTGGCCTTGTACCACTTTTCATATTCTTTCTGCTGGGCTTCGGTAAAGGTGTGGAAGGAATCCCATCCTCCGTAGCCGGGCTCTTTCCTGATTTTTCTGCGCAGCACTTTTACCGATCCCCAACCCATTTGAATCATGCCATCGGTGCCGATGATGCGCAGGTCTTCGCCATCCTCGCTGCCGTCAACAAAGTTTACGCGCATCTGCAAGGTAAACTCCGGGTGCTTGGACGTGGCGGGGTAGTCGAACAAGGCGGCAAACACATCGGGTACATCGCGTCCGTCTTTCCAGTACCTGAGCCCACCCGTTGCGTAAATGCGGTTGGGGCCATTGGAGCTGGTAACAGTATGAAGGCCGGAGAACAAGTGAACGAACAAGTCGCCAGCCATGCCGGTGCCATAGTCCTGGTAGTTGCGCCAGCGGAAAAAGCGCACGGGGTCGTAGGGTATCTTGGGGGCATCGCCCACAAACTTGTCCCAGTCTACGGTGTTGGCGTTGGCATCGGTAGGTATCGAATATTGCCAGGCTCCGTTGGCGCTGTGGCGGTCGTTGTAAGTTTCCACCAGCACGATCTCGCCAATGATGCCCGACTCAAAAAGCTCTTTTGCTTTCAGGGTAACGATGGAGCTAACGCGTTGGCTTCCTATCTGCATTACCCTGCCCGATTTTTTCTGTGCGGCAATCACGGCCTCGCCTTCCTCCAGTTTGTGCACCATCGGCTTCTCGCAATACACATGTTTGCCTTTGTTCAGAGCAGCTATGGATATGTGGTCGTGCCAATGGTCGCTGGTGGCAATGATCACGGCATCTACGTCTTTGCGATCCAGTAGTTCCTGGTAGTTTTTGGTGGTGAACACATCTTTGCCGTACAGTTCTTTGGTGCGGTCCAGGTGCCCGCTGTACAGATCGCACACGCCCACCAACTTCACGCCCGGCACTTGCATGGATATTTCCAGGTTGCTGAAGCCCATGATGCCCATGCCAATAACGGCAATGTTTACCTGGTCGTTGGCTGCATACTTTTTAGTGAGATCGTAATGCGGGGCCTCCAGCAAAATGCTTTCTTTCTTGGCGCTGCCCAGCAGGGCAGGGGCTGCGGCCGAGGCGAGGGCGGTGCCCAACGCTTTCTTTACAAAATTTCTGCGCGTGGTTTTAGATGACATAGGACGTTGGCAATCAGTTGGTACGAAGGGAAAGGTAAACAATTTGGCAAAAAAAGCAGCAGCAAATTATGCAACCGGTTGAGCTGGGTACGCTAAAACAAAAGCTTCCTTTTCAATATTGAGTTCACATAACCGTACCAGACCTGGTGGAACTTCTGTGGCCCTTGTGGATTGCCTGCTGCCGACATCTGGTCTTCCTAACGCAATTTCAAGGGAAAAATAATGAGGCCAGCGGCACCTGTTTTACCCTCTGCACTCGTTAACTTGGGTGCTCAAAAGTAATCTACATACCGTGTATGCGTTCTGTGTTGGAAATTCCGAAGCGCCCTGCGCGCACCTTGTTGCCCGAAGATTTTAAAGTTACCACCTGGGAGGCGTTGAAGCCTTATTTCGATGATCTGCTGCAGCGGCCGATCGAAAGCCTGGCAGACCTAAAGACCTGGCTAAGCCACCGCAGCGAGCTTGAATCGGTTATTTCGGAAGACCTGGGCTGGCGCTACATACGTATGACGTGCTATACGGAGAACAAAGCATACAGCGATGCCTACCAGGATTTCGTACAAAACATTCAGCCGCAGATGGCCCCGTTGTCCGATCAGCTAAACAAAAGGGTGCTGGGCTCGCCTTACCTGAAGGCGCTGGAGAACCAGGAAGGCTACAACATGATGGTGCGCAACCTGAAAAAGGAAATCGATATTTTCCGCGAAGAGAACATACCCCTCTTTACTGAAATCACTACCGAAACACAAAAATATGCCCAACTGTCGGGCGCGATGTCGGTGGAAGTGGAGGGCAAAGAGCTTACGTTACAACAGGCTGGCGTGTTGTTGATGTCTACCAACCGCACCTTACGCGAAGACGTGTACCGGAAAATTACCACCCGCAGGCTGGCCGACAAGCAAACGTTGGACGATCTGTTCAGCCAGTTAATTGCGCTGCGCCACCGGGTGGCCACTAACGCGGGGTTTGCCAACTTCCGCGACTACATGTTCAAAGCCTACGGCCGGTTCGATTATACGCCCAACGATTGTTTCAGCTTCCACCAGTCCATCCAGTCGGAGGTGGTGCCCATACTCAACGATTTGGCCCGGGAGAGGAAAGAAAAGCTGCAAGTTACGGCCCTGCGCCCGTGGGACAAGGCCGTAGACCCTGAAGGGCGCGAGGCGTTGAAAGCATTTGCAGACGGCAAAGACCTCACGGAGAAGTCCATCGAATGCTTCCGCAGGCTCGATCCGTTTCTGGGGCAATGCCTTGCCATCATGAAAGAGATGGGGCACCTCGACCTGGAATCGCGGAAGGGAAAAGCGCCCGGAGGTTACAATTATCCGCTGGCAGAAGTTGGAGTGCCCTTCATCTTCATGAACGCCACTTCCACCTTACGCGACATGGTAACCATTATGCATGAAGGTGGCCATGCCGTGCACAACTTTCTTACTAAAGACCTCGCGTTAAGCGATTTCAAATCGCCACCCATGGAAGTGGCCGAACTGGCATCGATGTCTATGGAGCTGATCTCGATGGACCATTGGGATATTTTCTTTCCCAATGAAGAAGAGTGCAAGCGTGCCAAGCGCGAGCACCTGGAAGACCTGATAGAAACGTTGCCGTGGGTAGCCACCATCGACTGCTTTCAACATTGGCTCTACGAAAATCCGCAGCACACACAGGAAGATCGCAAGCAGGCGTGGCAGCAGGTGTTTCACCGGTTTTCGGATGTGGTGACCGATTGGAGCGGACTGGAAGAAGGGAAAGCCTACCTGTGGCAGAAGCAACTGCACCTGTATGAAGTGCCGTTTTATTATATTGAGTATGGCATGGCGCAGTTGGGTGCCATTGCCGTTTGGCGCAATTTCAAACAAAATCCGCAGCTCGGTCTGCAGGGTTATATGAATGCATTGAAGCTGGGTTACCTGCGCACCATACCCGAAATCTACGCGGCAGCCGGTATTCGCTTTGATTTCAGCCAGGCTTACATTAAGGAGTTGATGGATTTTGTGCGGGCAGAGCTGGCCAAGATTTAGCTACGCCATTTGTCCAGCAGTTGACTCAGCGTGTGGGCTTCCTCTTCGGTAAGGCCTACACTCTCGCGCTCCATCTGGTGAAAAGGCTTGTCGAGCTGGGCCAGCAGTTCGAGACCTTTTTTGGTAATGCTGATTTCGCCCGCACGCCTGTCGTTAGGGCATTGTATTTTTTGGATGTATCCTTTTTTCAACAGCCGGTCGAGCAGGCGCGGAATGTCTGAGTTTTTGTCGAGCATGCGCGCTTTGATTTCCACGCCCGAAATTTTGTTAGGGTATTGCCCGCGAAGGATGCGCAGGATGTTGAATTGCTGGGGGGTGATATCGTAGTCTTTAAAGAATGCGAGCAACTTACCCTGCATCCAGTTGGCCGTAAAAAGCAAATTCACCACCACGCGCTGGTAAGGTGAGCGAAATGCCGATTCTTTTATTTCTTCTTCGATGTTCATGATACAAAAAAGGGGGCCTTCACACCCCCTTTATACATCCCCTCCAACTCAATTACACCTTTTTGTTCAACTCGATTTTGCAGCTGATTCCCACTTCATCGCTCACTACCGCGCTGCCATCCTGCAACTTGTTAGCCCACTTCAAACCATAATCCTGGCGGTTGATGGTGCCGGCCAGCTTGAAGCCTGCCTTTACACCACGGCCAGTGTCGATGGTGCCACCATAGGTTACATCGAACTCTACATCCTTGGTTACATCTTTCATGGTGAACTTGCCCTTCAGCTTATACTTGCCACCGTCTTTCACTAATGTGCCTTTGAATTTGATTTCAGGGAATTTATCTGCGCTAAAGAAGTCGTCCGACTTCAAGTGCTTGTCGCGGTTTTCGTTTTCGGTATTGATAGACGCCACTTTGGCTGTAAACTCTACATCTGCTCCATTAAAGTCGTCTGACTTAGATACCACGGTAATGTCAAAATCATCGAACTTACCTTCTGCTTCGGCTACCACCATGTGGGTAACACTAAAGCCTACTTTGGAGTGCGATTTATCTACCGTCCAGGTGGTTTGAGCCAACACGCTGCCCGAAAGCAGCAGACCTACTACAAATGCGTTCAGTTTTTTCATTGATTAGATTGATTTGGTTATGTAACGTTAACACGATTCATTCAATATATGTTTAAACATCTATTTATCTTCTTGCAACTCATTGAAATAAAAGGAGATGCAATTGTTAAGGAATTGCAAATACCCGGAAAAGAGCCTATAAGTTTAGCCAATAGGTGAGCTTAACAACCAGCGCGCGAAGCTTAGGTTGACCAAGGTGCAGCCAACCTTCGCCCCCGGTTTCTGCCACATAGTTATCGGTGTAGACCACAAACAAATCGCTCACGGGCCTAAAACGCCATTGTAATCTGGAATTGATATTCAGGTTTTCAATCTGGCTGTTGTACTGCACGAAGGTAGTCCAGAAGAGGCTGCGTGTGAAGGTGAGGTCGATGCGGGGTCCAATCAAAAACAGGTTAGCGCTGCTGTAGGGCCTGGGTAGGCGAATGCGGTTGTAAGTAAAATCGATGGAGGCAAAGCCCCAGGGTTGGTAGCGATAGGTTATCGATCCATCCAAATTCATACGCGAGCCGTTAAAGTAACCGCCTGCACGGCTGCTTAGATCGAAAAAGAAACGCTTGCGTGCATCGCTGGTGAAGTTGAGTACAATCAGGTTGTTGGCATATTCGGTGTTTTGTGCTAACTGCAAGCCATCCGTTCCGCTGGGGTCGAAGGGGTCGAACAAGAAGGTGTACTCTCTTCGCAGGCGCATATTAAACAATGCGGTAGATCGAAATCGGATGCGGTACATGAAGTTATAGTCCCAATCTAGAAAACCGTATTGTTGGTTGCGCACCATGTCGAAGTCGAAGCCGGGGCCGTGACTTTGGATAGGGCCTTTAGCGGGATAGAAGTTATACCAATTGGTAGAGGCAAGTTGTTGAATGTCGGAGCGCCTTACAAAGCCCACTTCGGGATTGTAGTTGGCACCCACCTGGCGGGTGAGCACGTACAGGTTCCAGCGCACCGTGCTGTAGTTCAAAAATCCTCCAAAGGCAAAAGCCGAGTCGCTTCGATTGTCATTGAAGGCGCGGTGGTAAAACGCCTTGCCGGTCCAAACATTGTTTTTAGAGGCCAGGTTAAAGTCTACACCTGCCAGGCGGTCGTATTGGGTAGGCTGAATGGTGAAGTCGGCCCCTATAGAATCTTGAAACGCCTGTTTGTTGACCATAATCACTCCAATGTTGGAACGAGCGAAAACCTTTTGTTGCACCGTGGCCACCGTATAATTAGTAGAAGGCAGTGCGATAGAGCGGTCTTCGCCCGCTTGCATATTCAGCAGGCCGACACGGGTGTTGTTATTGATTTTGCCGCTGAGGCGGGCTCCGCCATAGATGGTGTTTTGAATATTTTGTCCCGTGGAAGAATCGCGCGCAATACCGATTCTGCGTGAGAAGAAGGGCCGCGTACCGTCCATGCCGAAGTTGGCAAACAGATCGGCATTTTCCAAAAAGAACTGCCTGCGTTCGGGGAAGAAAATTTCGAAGCGGTCGAGGTTGGTAACCTGCTGGTCTACTTCCACCTGCGAAAAGTCTGGGTTTACGGTGAGGTCTAGGTTAATGGCCGGCCCGATGCCAATTTTGGCATCGCCACCAAACTGTATCGAACCTTCGGCTGGCCCACCTTCTTCAAAGTTGCGGCTGTTCACCGCGGCTGCGTAAGGTATCACTGCCAGGTTGGTGCCGGGCCTTGCAAGGGGGGCATCCCACACCAGTTCCTGGTTGAAAGCCATGTTTACAATGTCGAAGTTGCGCGGTATGGGCGACCAGGTGGAGCGTTCGGCATACTCGCTGTCGATGCGATAGAAGTTGACATTCCAACTTGAGAGCCCCTCTTTAAAGCGCAGCGTTTTGAAGGGAATGGCCATCTCGGCCACCCAGTGGTCATCGTGAATCTGCGTTTCAGAATACCATTTGTTGTCCCAGTTTAGCGAAAAGTCATCTCGGCCTGTACCGCCACCGTTGGCAATTAAGCCTTCGCGTTGCACCCCAAATGGATTTACGCCAAACACAAAACCATTGGTACGGTCTTTAAATGTATCGAACACTACCGAAATGCCATCGTTAGCCTCTCCTCTGAAATCTCTCCGTAGCGATGGCGTTACGTAGCCGCGCGGCCCCAGGTTTTTCATCACCGCTCCAATATAAAAGAATCGGTCATCGTAGGTTACCCGAACCAGGGTGGGCGCGATGGCCTCCGAGGTGTCGTAGGGAAAATATTGGTGAAATCGGTCGGCCACCTCAGCGTGGTGCCAGGCTTCCTCCGAAAGGTCACCATCAATCACGATGGGGCCCTGTGCCTTTTTAATGTGCAGGCTTCGCTGGCCCCAGGCGGTTGGCATCTCCAGCGCCAGGCCACACAGCGCGAAAAGAAAAAATCGCATTACAGAAACTTGAAAAATAGCTTCAAGTATAAATCAATTTAGGGTAGATCGAGTGTGATTTTTTGATGAGCGGAAGTCAGCCAGCCAGATACAGACTCTTGGTGAGAGCGCGGTATGCCCCGCTCCATGCTGAACCTTCGCCTTCATAGAGGCATAGTGTTTCCGTTTGTGTGGGCGCGCCTGTTCGGCTCCATTCCATCAGCCAACGCTCTTGCGGCTTACCAGGGCGCGAAAAAAATGCAAGCCTGCGAAGGAGATACCAGCCGGTGTTGAGCGCTTGCCGGCCCCACACTTCTGCCTCCAGAGTGGGCAGCACAATTGCCAGCCTGCCGGTGGGCAGCAATAGCCTGCCGGCTGCCGTTAGCAGATCGGCTGCGGTAAGGGTTTGGGTATGGCGCACCTGCTGGCGTGCGGTAGAGGGTGGCAGCGGTCCATTCGAGAAAAACGGTGGGTTACAGACAATCAGATCGTAAGCATGGCTGGCGGCAAAGTTCTGAACACGTTCGTGGTGGATGGTGATGCAATCCGGCCATGGCGAGGCGGCCACATTTTCGCGCGCCTGCTGTGCATCTGGATCGCGTATCTCTATCCCATCAATGTGGGCAAATCCGTTGGTGCGCTGTGCCAGAATCAGAGCAATTACCCCGGAGCCGGTGCCCACATCGAGCGCCCGACTTACGCCCTCTACAGATACCCATGCCCCGAGCAGCACGGCATCGGTACCTACCTTCATGGTGCAACGGTCGTGCTTCACACGAAATTGTTTGAAATCGAAAGCGTCTTTTCTTCTTTGACCCACAACACGCAAGGTCTGGCTTTTTCTTCTAACTTACCATGACCAATCAACGCTTTATGAAGTACCTATCCGACCTTGACATTGCGCAGGCAGCCCGACTGAGGCCCATCAAAGACATCGCGGCAAAGCTGGGAATTGCCGGAGAAGACCTGGAATTGTACGGCAACTACAAGGCCAAGCTGCCGCTGAAGCTTACCAAAGAAGAACGCATCAAACAAAGTAAACTGATACTGGTAACCGCCATGACGCCCACGCCTGCGGGCGAGGGGAAGACAACTACCTCCATCGGCTTGTGCGAGGGTATGAACCGCATTGGAAAAAAAGCAACGGTGGTGTTGCGCGAGCCTTCGCTGGGCCCCGTGTTCGGCATGAAGGGTGGAGCGGCCGGTGGCGGCTATTCGCAGGTGGTGCCCATGGAAGACATCAACCTGCACTTCACCGGAGATTTTGCAGCAGTGGAGAAAGCCAACAACCTGCTGGCCGCACTCATCGACAACGACATACAAAAACCGGGTGGCGGTGTGGGCATCGACCCGCGCACGGTAGAGTGGAAGCGCGTGATGGACATGAACGACCGCGCCCTGCGCAACCTGGTAACCGGGCTGGGTGGCAAGAATGGCGGCATGATTCGCGAAACGGGTTTCAACATCACCGCTGCTTCCGAGATCATGGCGATTTTATGTTTGGCCCGCGATATACAGGATCTGAAAACCAAAGTGGGCAACATCTACGTGGGCGATACCTACCAGCACAAAGCCATCTTCGCCCGCGATCTGAAGGCCGAAGGGGCGGTAACGCTGCTGCTGAAAGACGCCATCAAACCCAACCTGGTGCAAACACTCGAAGGCAACCCCGCCATTATTCATGGTGGGCCATTTGGCAACATCGCGCAAGGGGCCAACTCCATTATCGCCACGCGCATGGGCTTGTCGCTTTCCGATTATGTTATTACCGAGGCAGGCTTCGGCTCCGACCTGGGCGCAGAAAAATTCGTTGACATTGTGTGCGGCTATGGCGGCTTTTCGCCCCACGCCATGGTGCTGGTGGCTACCATCCGGGCACTGAAATACCACGGTGGGGTACCGCGCGAAGACCTTAAAAAGCCCGATGTGGCGGCAGTAGAACGCGGATTTGTAAACCTGGAGAAACACATCGAGAACACAAAAATATTTGGTGTGCCCGCGGTGGTATCGCTGAACAAGTTCGTAACCGATTCCGAGCAGGAATTGCAATGGGTGATGCGTAAGTGCGAAGAGCTGGGCGTTGACATTGCACTTTCGGAAGGATGGGAGAAAGGAGGGGCCGGCATGGAAGACCTGGCCAACAAAATTGCCCACGCAGCCGACAACTTTCATGGCAAGTACTGGCCCGTGTACGATTGGAAGGCCTCCATCAAAGAAAAGATTGAAACGGTGGCTGTAAAAATTTATGGAGCGAAGGGAGTAGAGTTTCTGCCCAAGGCGAAGCAGAACCTGAGCAAGATCGAACGCATTGGCCTCAATGGTGTGCCGGTCTGCATTGCCAAAACGCAAAACTCCTTTTCAGACGATGCCAAGAAACTGGGCCGGCCGAAAGACTTTGTCATCACCGTGCGCGAAATCGAGGTGGCAGCTGGGGCGGGATTTGTGATCCCCATTACCGGAGATATTTTGCGAATGCCTGGCCTGCCCAACGAGCCTGCTGCATTGGGCATGGACATCGACAACGAAGGCAGAATCAGTGGACTTTCTTAAAGAAGAACATTTGTAGTGCGTGAGAGTTGTAACCATCTTTTTGGGCTGATTTCTGTGAGTTACCTTTCTTTTGGTACAATCACAACAAAGACGAAAGTGGCTCGGATTTGGCTACCGGATGGGTACCAGCCATCACATCACCGCTTCCACAAATGCAAACAGCTCGTGCTTCAGGTCGTTGAACGTGTGCGCCAACGAAGCAGCCTCCTCCATAATGCCCTTGTGATCGCTGTAATAGCGCGTGTCGGCTTCATTCTCTTTTTGCAGCGAGTTGGCCAGTTGACTCTCGTGGTCGCGAAGCTTCTTGCGCAGGCCGTCTACCACTTCGCCTTGGTAGTAGATAATCAGATTTTGAAAGTGGCTGATTTTCTGTTTCTCTTCTTCAGACGTCAGGCGGGGTGCATAGGTGTCGAGTAACTTTTGAAAGAAAGCAAGTTCTCGTTTCCACAGCGCAGAGGCGGAAAGCCATTCAAGGCTTTGGCGGTGCATGTCGAGCAGGCTGGGCTGCAAAATGTATTTGCTGGTGGTGGATAGTACGGAGATCATAACGGTTGGTTTTTCTTGTCATGAAGTTGACCATCTGCCGGTGGATACCGAATGATGCCTATCAGGTTTCCGGATGATCCCTGTCATAGACCAGGATTATGCAAGTCTTCATCTTTCCGTAGTTATTAGGTAAAAGTATATGGTCGGATCGCTCAATAGGGTTCAGGTAGATTACCTTTTGCACTCCGAAATGATAGGCCGGCTGGGGTGCTCGTGGGAAACCTTCACCTACGTGGTGCCCATCGCCTACGTGTACGATGGCACGTACATTTATGGACATACGAAGAGCGGTTTGAAAATAGAGCTGACACGCAAAAATCCTTCCGTTTGTTTTGAGGTAGACCGCATCGATTCAATTGCCAACTGGCAAAGTGTCATCGTTCAGGGCGAGTTGGAAGAACTGAGTGGCCGCGAAGCAGACGAGGTGCTGCAAATGTTGGTGAACCGCTTCCGCCCATTTACCACCAGCGAAACCAGCGTGCCGCGCCATGGCCTCGACCGGCCCCATGCCGCCATCCATCCCCACATCGAATCGATCGTGTTCCGTATTCGCATCAAGCAAGTAACGGGGCGTTACGAGAAGCAGTAGATGAAGGGGATTTCAATTCGCAGTTGTTGGTTGACGGTGGTTAACTTTCTTATTCACCAATAACTAACAACCACCAACTAATAACCACCAACTAATAACTAATAACCAACCATTAACCTAAACCACCACGTTCACAATCTTGCCGGGTACTACAATCACCTTCTTAGGTGGCTTGCCTTCGCTCCACTTTTGCACGATCTCGGAGGCCAGCACCAGCTTTTCGATGTCTTCCTTCGGCATGTCTAACGCGAACTGCATCTGCGCACGCACCTTGCCGTTGATGGAGATGGGATAGTTGAACGAACTTTCCGTGAGGTATTGTTCATCGAAGGCCGGGTAGGAGGCATGCAGGATGCTTTCCGGGTGGCCGAGTTTCTCCCACAACTCTTCGGCTATGTGGGGTGCAAAGGGCGAGAGGGCAACCACCAGTGGCTCCAGCACTGCGCGCTTGTTGCACTTGAGGGATGTCAACTCGTTGGCACAGATCATGAACTCGCTCACCGAGGTGTTGAACGAAAAGTTGTTGATGTCTTGCTCTACTTTTTTGATGGTTTTGTGCAGCACCTTCAACTCTTCGCGGGTGGGGTCGGCCTCGCTTACGCGGAAGTTGCCGTTGCCATCGTGGAAGAGGTTCCAGAAGCGCCTCAGGAATTTGAACACACCATCGATGCCCTGCGTGCTCCACGGCTTGGAGGCCTCCAGCGGACCGAGGAACATTTCGTACATGCGGAGGGTGTCTGCCCCGTAGTCGTTTACAATTTGGTCGGGGTTGACTACGTTGTGTTTCGATTTCGACATCTTTTCTACTTCCGTGCCGCACAGGTATTTGCCATCTTCTAAAACAAATTCAGCATTGACAAAGTCGGGTCGCCAGTTTTTGAAACCTTCAGTATCCAGTGTGTCGCCATCTACCAGTGTTATATCAACATTGAGGGGAGTGGTATCAAATTCTTTTCTCAAGTTGTACGATACAAACGTGTTTGTGCCGTTAATGCGATAAACAAACTTCGATTGCCCCTGAATATGTCCCTGGTTGATTAACTTCTTAAAAGGTTCTTCTGAACCTACATGCCCCAAATCTTTCAATGCTTTGCACCAAAATCGTGAATACAACAAGTGACCGGTTGCATGCTCACTGCCTCCTATATATAAGTCCACGTCTTTCCAGTATTCCACCTCTTTCTTTCCGACAAATTCTTGCTGGTTTTTCGGGTCCATATACCTAAACCAATACCAACTGGAGCCGGCCCAACCGGGCATGGTGGTAAGTTCGAAGGGGTAGGTGACCTCACCCCCTGTTCCCCTCTCCTTCGGAGAGGGGTTAGGGGTGAGGTCAAACTGCTTATAACCCCAGCCCTTTGCTCTTGCCAGGGGCGGCTCGCCTGTTTCCGTAGGCTTGTACTCGTCAATTTCAGGAAGCGTAACAGGCAGATCCTGTTCGTCTACCAATTGTGGAAGACCGTTTTTATAATACACAGGGAAAGGTTCGCCCCAATAACGTTGCCTGCCGAAGATGGCATCGCGCATGCGGTAGTTCACTTTGCCGGTGCCAATGCCCATTTCTTCCAGCTTTTTAATGCCTGCTGCTATCGCCTCGTCCACCAACAACCCGTTCAGAAAATCGGAGTTGATGATCTTTGCCTCCCAGCTTACAAATGCTTCTTCTTCCACGCTGGGGCCTTCAACCACCTGCACAATGGGCAGGTTAAAATGTTTGGCAAAGCGGTGGTCGCGCTCATCGTGGCCCGGTACCGCCATTACGGCTCCCGTGCCATAGCCGGCCAGCACGTAATCCGATATCCAGATGGGTACTCGCTTGCCGTTGAAGGGATGGATGACGTAGGCTCCGGTAAATTCTCCACTCACGCGCTTCACTTCGCTCATTCGCTCGCGTTCGCTGCGGTTTTTGGCTACCTCCACGTATTGGCGCACCCGGTCGATGTGCGAGGCGGGTGTTATTTTTTCTACGAGGTCGTGTTCGGGTGCCAGCACTACAAATGTAACTCCAAAGATGGTGTCAATTCGGGTGGTGAAGACCTCGATGCGCTCGTTGGATTTATCTACCTGAAAGAAAAATTGGGCGCCCATCGATTTGCCAATCCAGTTGCGTTGCATTTCTTTCAAGGGTTCCGGCCAGTCAATGGAATCCAGGCCTTGGAGCAGTCGCTCGGCATACGCAGTAATACGCATACTCCACTGCTTCATCTTTTTTCTTTCCACGGGGTAGCCTCCCCGCTCGCTAACGCCATCCTTCACTTCATCATTACTTAATACCGTTCCCAAGGCGGCACACCAGTTCACCATGGTTTCGCTGAGGTAGGCCAGGCGATAGTGTTGTAAAAAGTTTTCTCTCTCTTTCTCGTTAAAGTTCTTCCACTGCTGCGCGGTGATTTGGGGTGTTTCTTCATCGCAGACCGCCACAATATGTTGATTGCCGTTCTTTTCCAATTCGGCTATCAACGTATCGATCGGTTCAGCTTTACCCAACGAAGCCCCTTCCGATTGATTGTTGTACCATGCGTTGAACAGTTGCATGAATATCCACTGCGTCCACTTGTAGTAGCTGGGGTCGCATGTTTGCACTTCACGACTCCAGTCGTAACTGAACCCAATCTGGCGTAATTGTTTCTTGTACGTTTCTATGTTTTTGGCGGTGGTAATGGCAGGGTGTTGTCCTGTTTGGATGGCATACTGCTCGGCCGGCAGGCCGAAGGCATCGAAGCCCATGGGGTGCAGCACGTTGAAGCCTTTGATGCGCTTGTAGCGCGCCACAATGTCGGAGGCAATGTAACCCAGCGGGTGCCCCACGTGCAGGCCCGCCCCGGAAGGGTAGGGAAACATGTCGAGTACGTAGTACTTAGGCTTGGAGGTATCGTTGGTAACTTGGTAGACACCGCGTTTTTCCCACTCGCTGCGCCACTTTTCTTCAATACGTTTGATCTCTTCTTTGCTGTAATCGGCCATTGGTGTGTATTCGTGTCAATAGAACCACAAAAGTAACGAATTGGCGCCAATTGGAAGGAACAGGCAGGTAACTAAAAGGGCCTATTGAAAATCCAAACAAGTCCCAACCAACACTTCGCCAGCGGGTTTGGAAAGTCAGCGTAGTTACCGCAGCACTTCTGGATTCACGATGGTGATGGGCTTGCCGGTGCGGTAAAATGAAATGATGTTTTCTGCCGCCAGCCGTGCCATGCCGGTGCGGGCTTCGATGGTAGCCGACCCAATGTGTGGCAACACCGCTACGTTGGGCATTTCCAGCAACGGGTTATTGGCTTGCATAGGTTCAGGATTGGTAACATCCAAACCTGCACCCCAAATGGTTTGATTTTGAAGCGCTTCAATCAAATCGGTTTCGTTGTGGATGCCGCCACGTGCCGTGTTGATGAAGACAGCCGTGGGCTTCATTTTAGAGAAGACCTGTTTATTGAAGCGCCCTTGTGTTTCGGGCGTGAGTGCGCAGTGCACGGAGAGGATATCGCTTTCGCGTAGCAGTGTGTCGAAATCAACGTATGCGGCCCTGGTTTCTTTTTCCGCCTCTGGGTTACGGCTGCGGTTGTGGTAAATCACCTCCATGCCATAGGCAGCCCGGCACCGCTGCGCCATCAGGCTACCGATGCGCCCCATCCCGAAAATGCCCAGCGTTTTGCCCGTCAGCTGGAACCCCAGGTTTTTCAGTGGCTCGAATTGTTTCCACTCGCCTTTCAGAATCAGTTTGTGGTTGTAAAACATCTTGCGCGAAACGGCTATCATCAAACCAAAGGCTACATCGGCCGTGGCTTCGCTTAGCACATCGGGTGTATTGCACACAGGAATTTTGAAATCATTGGCAGCGGCCACATCAATATTATCGAACCCCACCGCAAATTGCGACACAATGTCGAGATGCGGGCACTGTTCGAAAAAACTGCGGTCGAGTTTGTTGGCACCCAAAGAAATAACTGCATTTGCCTTCTGGGCATGTTCTGCCAGTTGTATGGCTGTCAGGGGCTTATCGCCCGACCACACCGTTACTTCGAAGCCTGCGTCTTTCAGCAGGTTTTCGGCTATGGAGGGAATAACGCGGGTGATGAGAACCTTCTGTGGCATAGAACTTTGTACCTATTTTAGAATGACAAATTTACTTCGAATAACGTAGAAAGTGACTGGAAGTTTTCTCAACTAGATGGAACCAGGCGGGCACGACTACAGAATCTGCCAACAGGTAAATTTGAACAGCCGATGGCGGGCGTTTGTTAATCCCTACGGGGGTAAATAGCTACAAGTTTAGAGGCAGTTTTGAGGAGGTTGAAAAATTTGGATAATAAGTACACCAACTTCTATGTTTAAAGGCAGAAAGGTACTGGTTGCAACGATGCACCGAAAAGAGCAAGTGATTGCCCCCATTATAGAGAAGGAGCTAGGTGTGGTCTGTTTTGTTGACAACTCTTATAATACCGATCAGTGGGGCACATTTACCGGGGAGATTGAACGGGCGCTTGATCCTCTGACTACCGTACGTGAAAAATGTCTGCGCGCAATGCAATTGAATGGGTGCGATTTGGGCGTTGCGAGCGAAGGGTCTTTTGGCCCGCACCCATCTTACTTTTTTGTGAATGCAGATGATGAGTGGCTGATCTTCATCGACCGGCTCAATAAGGTGGAAATTGTGGTGCGGGAGCTGAGTACCGACACGAACTTCAGTGGGAGAGCTGTAACAAGCGAAGAGGAACTGTATGATTTTGCCGGCTCGGTGGGTTTTCCCACACATGGGTTGATTCTGCGCCAGTCGCAAGATGAGAAAGCTGCGATATACAAGGGCATTACAGAGGCGGAAACGCTGCGGAGCATTTTTCTACAAATGAAAACACAGAATGCTTCAGTATATGTAGAAACCGACATGCGGGCTTTGTACAATCCTACTCGCATGAAAGTAATTGAACGTGCTGCTGCGAAGCTGGTGGAAAAGATCAAGTCAACATGTCCGCAGTGCCACATGCCAGGCTTTTGTGTAACCGATGTCACTACGGGGTTACCTTGTGCAGGATGTGGGGCACCAACCCGTTCGATCCGCAGCCACATTCTTGTTTGTCAGCATTGCGCGTTCACCCGAGAAGATTTTTATCCGCAGCAGAATACCACCGAAGATCCGAGGTATTACGACTACTGCAATCCCTGATGGGGCTTAGGCCCTGGCTCAAGGCAGGGTCTTTAGAATGGTGGTGTGTTTAGAAGGCCAACAACTCATTAACTCAATGTTTTTTTACCTTACGGTAGACTTGTCAATTCGCTTGGGTGCGTCAGTTCCCTCCACCATTGTATGTGCACTCAGCGCAATGGCCTTGATAGTAGTTGTTAGGTTGGCCATGTTGAGTGTGCTTACTTCATCGCTCACTTTGTGGTAATGCTTGTCAATATCAATTTCATCGGTTGATATGGTATGTGCGGGCACACCCAGGCGCGCCAGCGTGGCGTTGTCCGATCGGTAAAACAGGTCTTGTTCAGGGTAAGGGTCGGGCTTGAATTGGAATTCAGTGCCCGCCACGTTTTTCTGCAGGATGTCGCCAAAGTCGGAACGCTCGTAGCCGGTAATAAAAGCGTGGTTCGGCCCCCACTTCGAGGGTTTGCCGATCATCTCGATGTTGAACATGGCCACCACCTGGTCGGGGTTCAGTTGCCTCGAAAAGTGCTGCGATCCGTAGCCACCAATTTCTTCGGCCGTGAAGGCCACAAAGATGAGTGTGCGGGCGCGGTCTTTTTTCTTTTTGAAGTAGCGGGCCAGTTCAATAACGGCCGTTGTGCCAGAGGCATCGTCATCGGCACCATTGGCTATGGAGTCGCCCTCGGCTTTGCGTTGAATGCCGATATGGTCGTAGTGGCCTGAGAAAACCACTAGCTCTGCCGCCTTGCTTTTGCCCGGCAATTGACCCACCACGTTGGCCATAACGATAGGGCTTAGCTGTTGTGTGGCTTCAATAGAATAGCTAGATGCAGAGGCAACCCCTAACACAAAGACCTTCATCGCCTTTTGGTTGTTGGTAAACCGCTCGCCAAAGTATTGTTTTAGCAGTTGGAACTGCGCTTCGTAATGGTTGTCTATCAGAATCAAGGACGAAGCCGTGTCCCCCATCAATGGCATGGCTTTGCTGAAAAATGCCTGCGCTGGGTTGGCAATGGTGCTGTCGTACGCAATAACGTGAACATTCAGCCCGCTGGACACACGGATGGCGCTTTGTTCGGACACAATCAACGCCCGGCTGGCGGGGATGGCCTGGCCATCGATGACTACTTGTTGCGTTAAGGGTCTCACCCTTGTTTTGCTGAACTCCTGCCGGAACCCGGACTGACCATCCAGTGGCTGCAGCCCTATCTTTTTGAATTCGCTGGAAATAAAATCTGCCGCTTTGTTGATGTGCTCGGGCTGCAGGGCAGAGCGCCCCATCATGTCATCGGCCGCCAGGGTAGCAACAATGCGCAGCACATTTTCTTCTTTGATGAGCTTGTTGGGGTTCTGTGCAGTGGCAGCAAGAGCGAGCAACCAGGTGCCAGCGAGCGTGAGTAGTCTTTTCATCGGTTATCTGTCAAAATCGGTTCGAAGGTGAAGCGTCAAAGTTAAAAGTTGGGCTTCGTGCGCAAAATAGCATCACCCTTTTATCATGATCGGGCAACGAAATTATCCTGAACCGGGCCCCTTGCCACCATTGCCTTGTCGAACCCAATGGATTCTGATGGGGCAATTCCAAAAGCCCACGCCCTTAGCCCTGGCAATCCTTACACTCCATCGGTTACTTTCTACAATTCGGTAACTCTATTTATTGTTGGTGCCTCCTACCGCGCACTTTTGTCGTGTAAACGCCACAAAAACACGGCATATGAAGTATTTGTACATTTTCCTTTTGTTGATCAGCAGTTTGTCGGCCTGGGCGCAAACCACCCTTTCGGGCAAGGTAACCGATGAGAAGGGCGAGCCCATACCCGGTGCCAACATTGTGGTGGCCAACTCCTACGATGGCACCAGTTCGGCCGCAGATGGCACCTTTCAATTTACTACCGAAGAAACGGGTGCACAGGTGGTGCAAGTCACTTTTGTGGGATACAAGTTGTTTCAGCAAAACGTAACCCTTACCGGTAAGCCGTGGGTGCTGGACGTGAAATTGAAGGAAGAGATCAACCAGTTAGAAGATGTAGTAATATCGGCAGGTTCCTTCACAGCCGGAGAAGAAAAGCGAAGAACGATTTTGAAAGCAGTAGACATTGCTACTACCGCAGGTGCCACGGCCGACATAGCCGGAGCGTTGAACACGCTGCCCGGCACACAAAAAGTGGGGGAGAGCGGAAGGCTGTTTGTGCGCGGTGGCGATGGCAACGAGGCGCGCACCTTCATAGACGGCATGCTGGTGCTCGATGCCTACGGAGCAGCCGCACCCAACACACCCTCGCGGGGCCGGTTTTTGCCCTTTATGTTCAAGGGTACCAGCTTTAGCACGGGTGGCTACTCCGCAGAATACGGCCAGGCTTTGTCTTCGGCCCTGGTGCTCAACTCGCGCGACAAGGCAGAGATCACACAAACAGACATTGGTTTGCTGTCGGTAGGGGCCGATGTGGCACACACGCAGGTGTGGGAGAAGGCCTCCTGGTCGGGTAAGGTGCAGTACACCAACATACGCCCTTACTTCGGGTTGATTAACCAGGAGATTGATTGGAGCAAAGCGCCTGCATCGTTGGAGGGCAGCACTGCCTTCCGCCAGGAAGTTGGCAAAGGAGGGTTGTTCAAGTTCTTCGGCAATTTCAACCGATCCGACTTCTCACTCTTCAACCATGACATAGCAGACCCTTCGCAGAAGCAACTGTTCGAGTTGAGCAATACCTACGGCTATGGCAACGCTTCCTACCAACAGGTATGGGGCGATCAATGGATGGTGCGCGGTGGGGTTTCATACACGCTGAACGAAAACGATGTAAAAGTAGAAGGCCTGCCCATGGGCCAAATGGAGGAGGGCGTGCACGCCAAGGCGGTGGCCGAGTATTCCGCTTCCGATCGTTTGGAAATACACTTTGGCAGCGAGGTGATACACCGTGGCCACGAGGCCTCGCGTTGGAACAACGATACGGACCAATCGCAGCAACTGCACTTTAATGAGACACTATCAGCCTCTTTTGCTGAAGCAGAACTCTATGCCAGCAAAAAGCTGGTAACCAAAGTAGGCTTGCGTTCCGAACACAACAGCCTCACCAACCAGCTGAGTGCAGACCCACGCGCTTCGGTGGCTTATAAGCCGGGCAAGAAGGGCCAGTTCTCTTTCGCGTACGGCACGTTCCGCCAGGCTGCCAAAAACGAACTGTTGCGCTTCAACACCCAACTCGACCAGGAGAAGGCCGAACACTACATCCTGAACTACCAGTTGCTTACCGACCGCAGAACCTTTCGGGTGGAAACCTACTACAAAAACTACAAAGACCTGGTGAAGTTCGAAAACAACAACCCAACCCAACTCAATAACCTGGGTAAGGGCTTTGCGCGCGGGGTGGAACTTTTCTGGCGCGACAACCAGACGTTGCGCAACGTAGACTATTGGGTTTCTTACTCTTTTCTGGATACAGAGCGCGATTACCTGAACTTTCCCGTAGCGGCAGCGCCCTCTTTTTCTTCTAAACACAATTTTTCGGTGGTGTACAAACATTTCATTCAGGATTTGAAGTCGCAGGTGGGCGTTACGTATTCTTACAGCAGTGGTCGCCCGTATTTCAATCCCAACACGGAAGCATTCCATCAGGATCGCACCCCCTCTTACCAGGATTTAAGTGCCAACATCAGCTACCTGCCTACCAACTGGATGATCATTCACGCCTCGTGCACCAACCTGCTGGGTCGCGACAACATCTTCGGTTATGAGTATGCCCCTGCGCCCGGTGCCAACGGTGTGTATGCCGGCCGTGCCATACGCCAGCCAGCGCCCCGGTTTTTGTTCTTGGGTGTGTTCATCACCATCTCCAAAAACAAAGGTGTAAACCAATTGCCCAATCTTTAAGAGGACTCAAGGACAAGGAATATCAACCAACAACTAACAACTAAATATGAAACCAATCATCTTTTTATTCACAGCGTTATTCGCGTTTTCAGTGCACGCCAACGATGAGAAATACATCAGCACCATGACTAAACAGATTGAGGCGGTGTACAAAGCACAAACCGTAGAAGAATTCCAGGCTGCCATCAATACATTCGAGCGCATTGGCAATGCTGAAAAAACAAAATGGGAGCCATTCTACTACGCCTCGTTCGGCTACATCATGATGGCCGTTCGAGCGGATGAGGCATCTAAAAAAGACAGCTACCTGGATCGGGCCAAAGCCGTCCTCGACAAAGCCAACGCGATATTACCGAACGATTCGGAGATACTGGCGCTGGAAGGTTTTATTCACATGATTCGGGTAACAGTAGATCCGCCCGCCCGCGGACAGCAATTTTCGATGATGGCCATGCAGGCATTTGGAAAGGCCGTTGGTACCAACCCCAACAATCCACGTGCATTGAGCTTGATGGCGCAGATGCAGTTAGGCACAGCCCAGTTTTTCAACCAGCCACCCACGGAGGCATGCGAAACGGGCAAGAAGGCGCTCGCCTTGTTTAATAACCCCACGCCCTCAGAAAACCCGTTGGCGCCCCGGTGGGGCAAAAGCATGGCAGAAGGCATGTTAAAGAGTTGTCAATAATAAAACTGAACGAAAAGAGATAAACTATGCGTACCCGATTACTTGCTGTATTGGTTCTGGTAACCACTGTGGCCCTGGCGCAGCAACGCCTGGCCTGGTATCCCATCATCGGCAGTTCGCCCGAAACAAGTCTTATTTTGGGCGCTGGGGGTTACTATACATTAAAAAAGGCCGATTCATTAACGCGCACCTCCTTCCTCAATGGCAATGCTATGGGCACTTTGCGCAAGCAATGGATGGTAGGCCTTAGCTCCAACTACTTCACACCCGGAGAAAAGTATTACGTTGATGCAGATATCAGCTATGTAGACTTTCCTCTTTTCTTCTACGGCATCGGCAACGATGTGAGCAGTAGCGTGAAGGAAATTTATCACTCCAACACATTCCGCTTTCAGTTTCTGGGATATCGGGCGCTGACGAAGAAGTTGTTTCTGGGTGTGGGTTATCGGGCGGGTAACGTGCACCGTATGGATAACCTGGAAGGTGGTATACTGGAGACCTTGCAACCATTGGGAGTAGATGGCCATTATTTCTCTGGTGTACAGGCAGCACTCCTGTTCGATAACCGCGACAACCAATTGGGCGCCAGCAAAGGCTGGTATGCTCGTTTGAGCCGGGCGGTATTCCACCCCTCGTTGGGTAGCAAGTATTACTTTTCTACTCACGCCATCGACTTGCGTAAGTACTTTAAACCTTTTAAGCACAGAGGAGATGTGGTGGCTTTGCAGGCGTTTGCCCAAGGCACTGAAGGCGATGTACCTTTTACTGAACTGGCTCAATTGGGCAATAGCAACCTGATGCGTGGCTACTATTCCGGTCAATACCGCGACCGTTATTATTGGGCTACGCAGGCAGAGTACCGCTACAAGCTAAACAGTTGGCTGGGCATTGCAGGTTTTGTTGGCATGGGCGCTGTGGCTCCAACTGTCAATCGTTTCAGGGCCGACCAGATTAAACCTAACTATGGCGTGGGTGCGCGCATAGCCATTGTGCCATCGGGCGATTTAACGCTGCGCATAGACTATGGGCGCGGCAATGAATCGGGCAACTTGTACATTGCCATTATGGAGGCATTTTGAAAATCGCCCATGGAGCCACTGATCAACATCTTCACGTACACACACATTGCAGCGGGCATGCTCTCCCTGGTAGCGGCACCCGTGGCGCTGGCTGTAACGAAAGGTGCGCATGCGCACAGGCGGTGGGGCAAAGTATTCTTCTTCAGCATGACGTGGATATTTGTTTCCGCCACGTGCCTTTCACTTTATAAAAGCAATTTGTTTCTGTTGCTGATAGGTGTATTCAGCTACTACAACGTGGTGAGCGGCTACCGTGCACTCTACCACAAAAATTTGCATCGCGGTGGCAAAGTTGCCCTGGTTGACTGGATGGCCGTGGTTGTGGCGGCCTGCTTCAACATCTACTTTATAGTGATCGGCATACGCCTCGCTGGCACGGGACAGGCCATTGCCTACTTATGCCTGCTTTTTGGCGGCATTGGCTTGATGAACGTTTGGCAAAACCTGCGTAAGTTTATCATGGGCCCTACCGACAAAAATGGATGGCTGTTTCAACATATCAGCAGCTTTGTGGCGGGGTTCATAGCTTCGGTCACAGCCTTCTCCACGCAAGTGCTGGTTTTTCTACCCGATTTTTTGATGTGGGCCTGGCCTACGCTGGTGGGCACACCCGTCATTGTCTATTGGATTCGCTACTACAAAAATCAATTGAAGAATGGGGTGCGGTTATCAGAGCTCGTTGAATTACGCAGATAAAAGTTATTTTCGGGGCATGCTCTGGATGTTACTCCGTCAATCGTGGAAAGCTGCGGTCATTCTTTTGATCTGCGGTGTTGTTATGACCTTTCTGCTGAGTTTAGGCCGAACCTGGTCAGACTCAGTGCTGATTAAAGTGGGGGCATTCACTACCGGCATGTGGTTGTTGTTGTGGTTGGGTAACTCTTTTCTTACAGATATCATTGATCGCCAGGTTTCATGGACGGAAGAACCTGTGAAGCGATTGATCTACGGCATTGTGGGCATGGTTGTTTACACGCTAGGTGCGGTTTATTTTCTGGTTTACTTCTTTCGCTGGGTGCTTAACTTCAACATCGGCAACGACCTTACCGGTACATTGTACACCACCATCATTATTACCACGCTCATCACCATGTTTATGACGGGCCGCTCGTTCCTGCTTAACTGGAAAAATGCCGCGGTGGATTCTGAAAAGTTGAAACGCGAAAGTGTGAAGGCACAATATGAAAGCCTGAAGAACCAGGTAAACCCGCATTTTCTATTCAACAGCCTCAACGCACTTACCAACCTGGTGTATCAGGATCCGGACAAAGCGGCCAAGTTTATCAAACAACTGTCGGAGGTTTATCGGTACGTGCTCGCCACGCGCGACAAAGAGTTGGTGCCTTTGGATGAAGAAGTGAAGTTTCTGGAATCGTATTTGTTTTTGCAGCAAATACGCTTTAGCAATAAGCTGAAGGTGGACTTACAGTTGGCGGGTGTGGAGGGTTTCGTGGCACCGTTGGCGTTGCAGATGCTCATTGAAAATGCCATTAAGCACAACATCATTGCCGAAGAGCAGCCGCTTACCATACGTGTAAGCGCACAGGGCGGAAAACTGGTGGTAGAAAACAGCCTGCAGAAACGAAAAACCCTGTCGGAAGAATCCAGCGGGGTAGGGTTAGACAACATCAAGAAGCGCTATGCTTTTCTTTCGAGCCAGCCCGTAGAAGTGCGCGAGGAAGCCCACCGCTTTATGGTGGCCTTGCCGCTTATCTCCGAATAGTGCTTCTGTGGTCTTTCTATTTTGAAAAGTATTTCATTGTCAGTAGTTTAGTGGTCTATATTTCATTTTTTAAGCTAACTGACAATTTTTATGCGCGCCATCTGGAAAGGTCACATTCAATTTTCGCTGGTCAACATTCCTATCCGCATTTATAATGCGATAGACAGCGGGCAGACCATCAGTTTCAACCTGTTGTCGAAAGAAGGCCACAACCCCGTGAGCTACGAAAAAAAAGACAAAGTAACCGGCCAGCCGCTGAAGGGTGAAGAGATTGTGAAGGGCTACCAGTACGAACCCGGTCAGTTTGTAATTGTGGAAGAAGAAGACCTGGCGAAGGTGCGATTGAAGAGCACCAAGGTGATAGAGATTGAAGGTTTTGTGAAAGCGGAAGAGGTGCACCCCACCCTGTACGAGGCGCCTTATTTTGTAGGCCCCGATGGCGATGTGGCCGCCAAAACGTACGGTTTGCTGATGCACACCTTGAAAGAAAGCGGCAAGATTGGCGTAGGCAAAGTAGTGCTGCGCGACCGTGAAACGCCCGTGCTGATAACCCCGCACGAGGGCGGCATTCTGATGTATCGGTTGCGCTACCCCAGCGAGGTGCGCAGCATGCGCGAGGTGCCCCAATTGCTGGAAGTAAAGGCCGATAAAGAGCAACTGAAGCTGGCCAAGACATTGGTAGACTCCATGACCACCAGCTTCAGCAAAATCGAAATGAAAGACCACTACTTCGATGCCCTGAAAGCCATTATCGATGCCAAGATTGCCGGCAAAGAAATCGTTACAGTAACCGAAGAGGAGCCTAAAGTGGTGGACATTATGACGGCACTGAAGGCCAGCATTGATGCAGCCAAGAAGAAACCGATGGAGAAGGCCAAAGGCGCAACCGCCAAGGCAGAGAAAAAAGCCGAGAAGGAGCCCAAGGTGAAGCACCGCAAGGCAAGTTAGTACGAATCATAGCCGACCCGCATCGCGGCCCGAACAAAATGAGTGCTTAATTAGTTACCTTTGCACATGGCCAAGATCGTGCAATTTCCGGTACCCTCCTCTCCCGAGAAATTCGGATTCAAGCCCGTTCGTAAGAAAAAACAAGGCGAGCCCGGTCGCAAGGGCCAGCTCAACCTCTTCACCACCGCCAAGGTGCTAAAACTCAACCAGCTCTCCACATTCGAGGAGGCATTGATGCTGGATGAAATGGGCGATACCGCCAAGGCGCGTGAACTGTATCTGCAAGCCATACAAGAGAAAGATTCGCTGGCCGATGCCTATTGCAACCTGGGCATCATCGAATCGGAAGCGCGCAACTTCAGCAAAGCCATCGACTGTTTTACCCTTTGTTTGAAAGAAGAACCCCGCCATTTCGAGGCGCACTACAATCTGGCGAATCAGTATGCAGAAATAGGCAACCTGCCTTTGGCAAAAGTACATTATGAAATGTCGATTGCGCTGGAGCCCGATTTTCCCAACAGCTATTTCAACTTAGCGCTTACGCTGGCACTCAACAAAGAATTTCAGCCTGCCATCGAAGCCTTGCAAGCCTATCGTAAGCTGGTGGCCGCGGAAGACCGTGCCCAGGCCGATGACCTGATCAAAACGCTCAGCACCTCGCTGGGCTAAAACCCCCCTGCCGTTTACATAGAACTGATGGTAACCAGAAAGAGGATACCCCGGTACAACTCCAGCGCTACCTTCAAAAAGAAAATCATGGCCAGCGATTTCACAATCAGGCGCCAGCCTTTTTCGTGATAGAAGGTAATGGACGAGCGAATTAAAAAATACAGGTTGGTGGAAATAAAAATAGCGGTGAGCGCCAACTCATTCATCCACTTACCCAGGCCCAGAAATTTCGCAACCACCGTAAGCACAAGGGCATTTACAAACAGGTTGAAGCAAGCCAGCTCTACCGCGTAGCCCACATGGTCGGTAAAGTAACGGTTGCGCTTGCGATAGAGAAAATTAAGCGGTAGCGAAGCCAGCACCACAAACACCATCACCATCAACTTGGCCAGGCCGGTTGTTTTAACGTTGTAGATCAGGCTAAAGGCAGCCATGTCAAGGCCAGTGTTCACCATTTTGTGCGCAATCACATCTTTCAGCAACGAACCATAGGGCGCCATCATCTGCGTGGTGAGCGAGGCATTGAACAACTGAATGACCGGAAAGAAAAAGTAGAAAAGGTTGAGCAGAAAGAACAGCGAGATGGGCTTCAGGTACTTCACCGTACGGCCGTTGGCAAACTCGAATGAAACAAAGCCAGGATTTTTAAGTACCAGCCACAGGGTTTTAATGAACTTGCTGTCAGCAAAGGTTACGGCTATCAGTATGTTGCTGAGGAATTTTCGGAAGGAGCGGTCCACCGGCAGAATTACCTTTTCGCCACATAGGTTGCAGTACACGCCCCGGAATATGTTTTGGCAACTTTTGCAGGTATGTTCTTCAGGCTGCTGTTCCATGTCAGGTCGCGAAGTTAACGCGATTTTGGTTGCCGCCTCCATTTGGCCAGCAGCTTACGGCCACGCGAAACAAACGCTGCCGATTGGTAAGGCAGTTGGTCTTCAATGAATGGAATGAGTTCGTTTTTCAACTCCGGCAGGTTCTCGGCCAGGTTGGCCAGTACCGTCATGGCAAAAACACGTATTGCCACCGGCTCGCGGCCATCTTGCAACAAGTTAAAGCACAATTGCGCGGTCAACCCCTGCAGTCGATCAGGTATGTCAACAAACTGCAGCAGGCGCACAATGTTTCGCTTTACGGCATCGTGTTGCCCTGGTTTTGGCAGTTGCAGCAGCAATGTTTTCAGGTGGGGCAACGCCAGGTGTGGGTGGTTTTGCACGCATACACTCAGTGGCCACGATGCGCGTTGGGTAACGCGGTAGGGGCCGGCCAAAAATACATTCACCAGTTCCCGAAACCGGTCCTTGTCTTGCCCCACATACCTTACTATGCGGTCGCGTTGGGCAGCCGAGTGCTCCGACTCAATGATTTTTACCAGATTCATTATCAGCCACTTACCTTTTTATTGATTTTCATAACTATCTGAAAATTAGGTTATTTAACCTATTCATATTAATTTTCTATTCAACTAAATGATGTGTGCTATGCCAGTACTTTTTGCCATCATTGCCACTTTGGGTCTCCAGTTGGGTCTTTCTTTCTACTGCTTCCACCTGCAGCGGGTAAAAAACTCATCGGGTAAGTTTCAATGGGCAAGATTACATTTTTAAAACTTCGGCTCCTTCCGGTTCGTAACGGGTTGTGCTAACTTGCAGACTTTTTGCTGCAAGCCAATCTAACTTTTTACTGAATCGTGAATTATCTCTCGGCCGAATCTCTTTCTAAATCCTTTCGAGAACAATGGCTCTTTAAAGACCTCACCTTTGGCATTGGCCAGGGCGAAAAGGTGGCCCTGGTGGGCGCCAACGGGGTAGGTAAATCCACCTTGCTCAAGATCCTTACCGGCCAGCTACAACCCGATGGAGGCCGCGTGGCCATTCGCGAGGGCATCAGATTGGGCTTTTTAACCCAACAGCCTACCGTGGCCGATGCCCTTACGGTGAAAGAAATTCTGTTTGATGAGAAGAACGAGGTGGCCAGGGTAGTGGGCGAGTACGAAGATGCCATCCACCACCCCGATACATCGCCCGAACGCATGCAGTTTTTGATCGAGCGCATGAGCGACCTGAACGCGTGGGACTACGATGCAAAAGTGCAGGAGATAACCGGAAAGCTGGGCATCACCAACCTCGATCAGAAATTTGGCGAACTGTCGGGCGGGCAACGCAAGCGCACGTTCCTGGCGCAACTGCTGCTCTCAGAACCCGACCTGATTATTTTAGACGAACCGACCAACCACCTCGACCTGGAAGCGATTGAATGGCTCGAGACTTACTTGTCGGGCCAACAGGTAACCCTCATCATGGTTACCCACGATCGTTATTTTCTCGATAACGTGGTGAACGAGATCATAGAAATTGACCGCGGCAAGCTATACACCTACAGGGGCAACTACGCCTACTTTCTGGAGAAGAAGGCAGAGCGCGAAGAAATGCTGAAAACGGAAGTAGCCAAAGCGCGCAACCTGCTGAAGAAAGAACTGGAGTGGATGCGCAAACAGCCGAAGGCACGTGGCACCAAGGCCAAGTATCGTATCGATGCGTTTTACGAACTGCAGGAGAAAGCTTCGCAGAACCTGAAGCGCGACTCGCTGGAGTTGGACATACAAGAGCGCAGACAGGGTGGAAAAATTCTGGAATTGCACCACGTTGCCAAAAGCTTTGGCGATGCCACCATGGTGAAGGATTTCAGCTATGTGTTTAAGAAGAAAGACCGCATTGGCGTGGTGGGCAAGAATGGAGTGGGCAAGTCCACGTTCTTAAATCTCCTTACGGGCGCACTAAAGCCAGATACAGGCGAAGTGATTCCCGGCCTCACAACCAAAATAGGTTACTTTACGCAAGAGGCAGCCGATTTGAACCCGGCCCACCGCGTGCTCGAAGAGGTAAAAGAGATCGCAGAATTCATTACGCTCTCTGATGGATCGTCCGTTTCGGCATCCAAATTTCTCGACATGTTTTTGTTTCCGCCCGAGAAGCAGTATACGTTTATTGAAAAGCTGAGCGGGGGTGAGAAAAAACGGTTGCAGTTGATGAAAATACTCATCACCAACCCCAACTTCCTCATCCTGGATGAACCCACCAACGATTTTGATATCGACACCCTGAATGTGCTGGAAGATTTTCTCGAGAAATTCAACGGGTGCCTGATGCTTGTTTCGCACGACCGCTATTTTATGGATCATCTGGTAGACCAGTTATTTGTGTTTGAAGGTGGAGGCCATGTGCGGGTATACAACGGCAACTATTCCGACTATCGCACAGAGCAGGAAGAAGCAGAGCAGGCCAGGAAAGAACCCAGGAAGCAGGAAAAGAAAGAGGCCGAGCCTTCAGAAAAGCGCAAGGTGTCTTTCCGGGAAAAGAAAGAATACGAAGAGGTGCAAAAAGAGATAGCCAGGCTGGAGAGCGAAAAGAAGATGCTTACCGACCGGTTGAACACGGTCGGCCTGACCAATGAAGAGATCATTGAAATTTCGGCTAAGCTGCAAAAGTTAGGCGAAGAAATGGATGCCAGAACACTCAGGTGGATGGAGTTGGAAGAGTTGATGCAATCATAAATGGTGCAATGGTCATATGAAACATCCATGCGCTGCGTGCACCCACAGAGATGATGACAGGGCTTGGATGTTCCCCCGCACCTGTGGGAACCTAAACAAAAAATTTGTAACAGATGAAACGCTGGCGTAAAGCGCTACGTTGGATGGTGGGCCTGGTGGCAGGCTTGGGCCTAGCGCTAGGTTTATTGGTGGCGCCTATCGATCGCACACCCCTGCAAGAGCAGGATTTCTATCAAACCATGGCGCAGCGGTTGGATACGCTGCAGTTGCGCCAAACAGCTAAAGGCAAGCTCTCTGTCGATTGGGGCGTAGTGAACATTACACCCGGTTATTCTATGCCCATGGCCGGCTACCGACCGCGCAATGGTTTCGATGCTGTGCACGATTCTTTGTTTGCCCGCATATTGCTGGTGGATAACGGCCATGCCAAAGCTTTGCTCTTAAATGTAGACCTGTTGCTTTTCCCTACCCCTCTGAAAGACAAGCTGCAGCAGAAGCTGGCAGCGGCCGGTTGGAAAGAACACTTTTTATATCCTTCCGCCACACATACGCACAATGCTGTGGGCGGTTGGGATGAAAGTACCGGAGGGCAATGGGTGGTGGGCGAGTTGGATGAAGGATGGTTAGAGAGCATTGCCAACGCCATCGCAGAAAAGGTGGTGCAGTTGGCTCCGCGTGCGTGCACCATGCAGCCGTGGTATGCCGATGCCAGCGAGTGGGTAGAGAACCGATTGGCGCTCGACAAAGGTTCTAAGGATGGTTTGATCAGAGGTTTCACGCTGGAGCGGGAAGACAAAAAGCGGGCGTTGTTTTTCACCTACAGCGCCCATGCCACTTCCATCAGCAAAAAAAGTCGCGTGTTGTCTGCAGACTACCCGGCCGCAGTGCTCGAACGACTACAAAATGAATTCGACTTTGGTATGTTCATGGCCGGCATGGTGGGCAGCCACCGGTTTATCTGGACGCCAGAAGAAGATTTTGAATGGGTGGAGAAAGCCGGAGATTTGCTTCAGCAGAAAATACAAGAACGAACGCATCTCGAATCGCGCGACAGTGTAGCGCTGGAATATGGTGAAATACCGATTGCCTTCGGTTCTTCTCAGTTGCGCATCGGTAAAAACTGGAAGCTGCGCGATTGGGTGTTTCGCTCGCTTTTCCAGCCGTTGCAGGGAAGCCTGCGCGTTTTGCGCATCGGTAATGTGTGGATGGTAGGAACGCCCTGCGATTT
The DNA here is from genome assembly GCA_964429845.1 of uncultured Ohtaekwangia sp. Classification (GTDB taxonomy): domain Bacteria; phylum Bacteroidota; class Bacteroidia; order Cytophagales; family Cyclobacteriaceae; genus ELB16-189. The sequence goes on along the minus strand of CAYSCT010000001.1, from coordinate 119,091 downwards.
TTCAGGGGAAATCTATGCCGAAAACAAGCTGAACAACCTTCTTCAAGACCAGGAACAACTGCTCATCATCACCAGCTTCAACGGCCATTACAACGGTTATATTACCCACGATGCCCACTACGATCAGTTCCGGAAAGAGGAGGTGCGTGCCATGAATTGGGTAGGGCCCTATTATGGAGCCTATTTTGCGTGGATGATAGGCAAAGTGCTTAGCAAGGAGTCGGGCGACAACAAATAGAAAGGCTGTCTCAAACGGCAATCAATCGCCTTCAAGACAGCCTTTCTTCAAAGTCAATAATTACAAAGTCCAGCCGTTGCGGTATTCGCGTTTCACAAACTGGTTCGCTTCATCGAAGTTGGTAATCTTCATGTTCTTTGCATCCCATAATAGTTTTTTCCTGCCGGGATACCCTTTATCGTTCCTCATGGCATAGCTGCGAATGGCGAGGTTGCCCATCAGCACGGCCTCTGTAAAGGGGCCCGCATACTCAAACGGAGAACTGAGCTTCATCTTTCCGTAACCGGCCAGGCACGCATCTACCCATTGGGTGTAATGACCTGCCTCGCCACCGGCCACGCGTTCCAAAGTAGGTGCGGGCAACGTTACTTCATTCATGCGCGAAGTAGGCAGCAAGCGCGGAGTGGTCTGGTAGTTCCCTAATATTTTCCCTTTCGTTCCTTCGAAGATGTATCCGTTTGTTCCCATCTGTTCATCAGGCAATAGTTCATCGGGGCGCTTGGGCAGCAGCCCGCCATCCATCCAGGTAAACTTAATGTCGCCCTTGCCATCTGTTTTGGGAAACTTCAGATGAATGATGGAAGAGGCCGGACAGCTATCTGCGTAATTTGCTTCCTTGAAAAAATCTTCCCATGCCGTGGTAGAGCTGCACTCCACTTCAGACGGGAAATCGATAGGCAGTATGCGAAAGGGGGCATCCATAATGTGGCACGCCATATCGCCCAAGGCACCGGTACCAAAGCTCCACCAACCCCTCCAGTTGAATGGCAGATAGGCTGGATTAAAATCAATGTATTGGGCAGGCCCTAACCACAAATCCCAGTTCACCTCTTTGGGCACCTCATGTTTCCCCTTGGGTGTGGGTATGCCCTGCGGCCAAACCGGTCGGTTGGTCCAGGTAAGCACGTTGGTAACATCGCCAATCAAGCCGGCATCTACCCACTCTTTGGTGATGCGTACATAATCCGCGGAGGCGTATTGGTTGCCCATTTGTGTTACCACTTTGTATTTTTTGGCTGCTTCGGTAAGCATGCGTGCTTCGTAGATGTTGTGCGTTAATGGCTTTTGCACATACACATGCTTGCCACGTTGTATGGCGGCCATGGTAATGACAGCATGGGTATGGTCGGGTGTGGAAACAGAAACAGCATCGAAGTTTTTGCTCTCCTTATCAAATAGCTCGCGGAAATCTTTGTAGTATTTGGCTTTCGGAAAGTTCTTGACAGAGTTAACGGCCATCCGGTCGTCAACATCACAAAGAAAAGCAATGCGCGCTTTCGGGTTTCCTTTGGTTGAACCATCGGGACTTCCCGCAAATCCCGTAAGGTCGCTTTCGCCTTTACCACCTACGCCCACACCGGCAATGTACAGGGTGTCGCTGGGGGCAACATAGCCTTTGCCCAAAACAAAACGGGGCACAATGGTGAATGCTGCGGCTGCTAATCCGGCATTTCTGATAAAAGTTCTGCGCGACATGGCTGCAGGTGGATTCATCTTCTTTAATGGCATGGTGTAATTACTGGTTTATATGCTCAATTATTAAATCTGTTAACTCACTATAGTTTCCAGCCTTCACGATACTCGCGCTTCACAAACTGGTTGGCATCGTCAAAATTGGTGATCTTCATATTGGGGCCATCCCAAAGTAATTTAATAAATCGGCCGGGGTAGTCGAACTGGTCGGGCCGGCCGCCCTGGCGTGGCTTGCGAATGTCGTAGCTGCGGATGGCCAGGTTGCCCATCAAAACACTTTCTGTTAAAGGTCCGGCAATGTCGAAAGGGGAGGAAAGTTCTTTCTTGCCATAACCGGCCAGGCAGGCTTCCACCCACTGTGCATAGTGGCCTTCGGCACCACCCGGCACTCTTTCGTATTTCTGTGGCACGATTACTTCATTTGTTCTGGATGTGGGTAGCAAGCGCGGGTTGGCACCGTACGTGCTGCACATCATTTTGCCTTTGGAGCCAATCATGATCACACCGTTGCCTCCATCGCCCATCATTTCGTTGGGCCCTAATTCTTCGGGTCGTTCGGGTTGAATGCCACCGTCCATCCAGTGGAATTTTACATCGGGCTTACCGCTGGCCCCGGGAAAATTCATGATGATGTGCGAAGAGGGCGGGCAGCTCTCCGGGAAATAGCCTCTGCGGAACTCATCAACGTATACGCTACCTACGCTGCACTCCACACTGTTGGGGTAGCCAAGACCCAGCACGCGAAATGGCGGCTCAATGATGTGGCAGGCCATGTCGCCCAACGCACCGGTTCCGTAATCCCACCAGCCTCGCCAGTTAAAGGGCACCAGCTTGTCGATGTAATCTTTGTAAGGGGCTGTGCCCAGCCATAGATCCCAATCTAATTCTTTAGGCACTTCTACTTTCTTATCGGGCCAGGGAATTCCCTGGGGCCATACAGGCCGGTTGGTCCAGCAGTACACAGTGTGCACATCGCCAATAATGCCGGCATCGTACCACTCGCGCATCTGCCGAACGCCATCGCCCGATGCGCCCTGGTTACCCATTTGGGTTACCACCTTGTATTTTTTGGCTGCCTCGGTAAGCATTCGGGCTTCATAAATATCGTGAGTCAGCGGTTTTTGCACATACACGTGTTTACCCAATTGCATAGCCGCCATGGCTTGCACGGCATGCATGTGGTCGGGTGTAGAAACAGAAACGGCATCTATGTTTTTATGCTCGGCATCGAGCATCTTTCGATAGTCTTTGTAATATTTTGCTTTGGGAAATGTGGCCACCGATTTGGCAGCCCTGCGGTCGTCCACATCGCATAAAAATGAAATGGTGGCTTTCCCGCTTTTGTAGAAACTGGAAAGATCACTCTCGCCCTTTCCGCCCACACCAATTCCGGCTACATACAACGTGTCGCTGGGTGCACGATAACCTTTGCCCAGCACAAAGCGCGGAACGATGGTGAATGCGGCTGCTGCCGTGGCAGCTTGTTGAATAAATTTTCTTCGCGTAGTCATGTTGCTAACGTTTTTTATGAGTCAAACTTCACGCTTTCATTCAATGTTCGTTCATCGTATTTCAGACCGTATTGGTCTAACACATCCTGAGGAACGCCATCCCACTGGTTGGGGCGGTTCCCCATATAGCCCAGGTCTTTAATGCCTATTTCGCTGGTAAAAAATCCACAGGCCGTGAGGTCGCGCATCCGGTTAAAAAAAGCCACGCCCTGCTGAAACTCAGGTTTGGCCTGCTCCGGAAAGGCAATGGCATCCACCATTTCCAACCGTTCTTTTTCGTTACAATCGGCAAATGCTTTGCCGAACTGTTTCATGCACTGAAGATCCAACCATTTGATACCGCCCCGAAGTGGTACCTGGTGGTGAGGCATGTCTTTGGCAATAAATTCGATGAAGGCCGGTACACCCGCATCGGTGGCGCTGCCCGATGTTTCATCAGCAGGTATGATGATATCTGCCAGGATCGAGATGGTCTTCATCTCATGCTCATCAAAAAACTTTTCTTCCATTAATTTTTGGAAGTGAGCCAGTTCTTCCGGTGTACGATCGATGGTGGGGGCGGGGGTAGCCGTTGTTTTTTCTGTTGTTTCGCAGCCTTGCAACAGTGCCGGGGCGGTTAGAGTACCCACCGTGCCTGCTGCCAATGTCTTCAGGTATTTTCTTCTGTTCATAAGCGCAAAGTCTTAACGTTGAATCAGATGTTTTGCTTTTTCATTTCTTCTACAATAAAGTCGGAGGCGCGCATGGCCAGCGCCAGAATCGTCCAGGTAGGGTTTTTATCTGCCTGCGACACAAAAGGCCCGCCATCCACCACAAACAGATTCTTGCAGTCGTGTGCCTGGTTGTATCTGTTCACTACCGATTTTTTAGGATCATCGCCCATGCGGGTAGTACCCACTTCATGAATGATTCTGCCAGGCGCCTCCAGTCCGTAGTTGTCCTCAGGCCCGGATTTGCCCCAGGTTACCACACCACCCATTTTATCGATGATTTCGGCAAACGTTTCTTTCATGTGTTTGGCTTGCTTCACTTCAAAGTCGCTCCATTTATAGTGAAAGCGCAGTACCGGAATGCCATATTTGTCCACGGTGGTCGGATCAATTTCGCAGTAGTTATCTTCGCGTGCAACGGCTTCGCCTCTGCCTGCCATGCCAAAGGTGGCGCCATAGAAATAGCGGTAGTCATCCTTTAGGGCAGCACCATATCCACCGGCTGGTTTCTGTTGACCATCACGGCCGGGGTATTTGCCATTGGTGTTCTGCATACCAAAACCAAATCCGTAGCCGGGCATACCCATACCACCCCAATATTCTATATGGTAGCCGCGAGGAAAATCAAGTTTTTTATTGTCGAGCCACCAGGGTGTGTACACGTGCATACCGCCAACGCCATCTTCATTATAGCGTTTGCGCCCAATGAGTTTGGGAAGAATGCCGCCCATGGAGGCACCAGTGGAATCGTGCAGATACTTGCCCACCACTCCACTGCTATTCGCCAAACCATTGGGGAACTGGGCGCTCTTGGAATTAAGCAACAGGCGTGCAGATTCACACGCGCTGGCAGCCAACACTACAATGCGAGCGCGCACTTCATATTCCTGCAAGTCGGTTTTGTCTACGTACGAGATGCCCGTAGCCAGCCCTTCATCGTTGGTAAGCACCTGGCGCGCCATGGCGTTCGCAATCACATCTACATGGCCCGAGTTGATGGCAGGTTTTACCAACACCGATGACGAAGAAAAATCGCCATATACGGTACAGCCGCGATTGCATTGACTGCAGTAGAAGCAGGCGCCACGGTCTTTATTAATGGGCTTCGTGAGAATGGAGAGGCGGGACGGAATGACCGGAATGCCGATGGAGGTGGCCGCTTCCTTGATAAACAATTCGTGAAGACGCGGCTTGGGTGGAGGAAGAAAAATACTATCGGGGTCGTTGGGTAAGTTTTCTTTCGATCCAAACACACCGATCAACTGGTCGACACGATCATAGTAAGGAGCAATGTCTTCATAGCTTATTGGCCAATCGTCACCTAAACCATCGATGCTTTTTCGTTTGAAGTCTTTCGGACCAAACCGCAGCGATATTCTTCCCCAGTGATTGGTTCGTCCGCCCAACATGCGAGAGCGGAACCAATCAAACTGTGTTCCATCCTTGTGGGTATACGGCTCGCCTTCCAGTTCCCAGCCACCGTAAGCCGCATCGAAGTCGCCAAAGTGACGATGCTTGGTGGCAGCGCCTCTGCGGGGCGATTCCCACGGCCACTTTAGTTGTGTAACATTTTTGGCAGGATCGTACATGGGGCCGGCTTCCAGCAGCACGGTCTTAATGCCGGCCTGTGCCAGCATGTAGGCGGCCATGCCACCACCGGCACCTGACCCTACAATACACACATCGTACGTTTTTGGATTTTTTTTGATTTGAAAATCGGGCATAGAGAAGTGCGAAGTATTATTCGGTTAACTTCTCTAAATGTAGAATATTATTTTTTGAATACGGAACGAAAATCCGCTAGTGGCTGTGTGGTTTTTTTCGAGGCACCGGATCGTAACCACTGGTGCCCCACGGGTGGCAACGTGCAATGCGTTTACTGCCCAACCAAATGCCTTTCGCCACACCCCACTCCTGTATGGCGTCTATCGTGTATTGAGAACACGAAGGCGTGTGCCGGCAGTGTGCACCCAACATAGGCGACAGCACCAACTGGTACATGCGAATGGGAAGGATGAAGATTTTTTTTAACACTAATCGATTTGATATTCCATGCTGCCGTCTTTCCCGTCTTTGAGTTGTATGCCAATGGCTTTCAAATCATCCCGTATTTTATCAGACAAGGCATAGTTACGGTCGGCACGGGCTTTTTTGCGTAACTCAATCAAAACGCGTATAGTTCCATCCAGCAGGTTATTATCGCCCGCGGCTTCTTCCTGCAGGCCAAGCACATCGTGCATGAAGCCGATGTAGGTGTTCTTGAACCGTTTGAAGGCATCTGCATCCACTTGGGCCAAAGAAGCGTTGCCGGTTTTGAAATCGTTGATGCGCGCAGCCATTTCAAATAAGGTGGCAAGGGTCTTCGCTGTGTTGAAATCGTCACTCATCGAGTGGTAGCAGTCTTCACAGAGCTGAGAGAGCGTGGCGCTTAATTCTTTATTTTCTCCGCTGGTAGTTGCAACTTCCATGGATTGAACAGCGTTCAATGCCGCACTCAATTTTCTAAAGCCTTTCTCAGCCGCATTCAATGCTTCATTCGAAAAATCCAGCGTGCTTGAATAATGCGATTGCAGCATGAAAAAGCGCACCGTCATGGGGCTGTAGCCTTTCTCCAACAATGGGTGGGCGCCACTGAACAATTCGGATGGCAGAAAAGAATTACCCAGCGACTTGCTCATTTTCTGGCCGTTAACGGTCAACATGTTCGAGTGTATCCAGTAGTTAACCGGAGGCTTGCCGTTGGCGCCCGTGGCCTGCGCTATTTCGCACTCGTGGTGGGGAAATTTCAGATCCATGCCGCCACCGTGTATATCGAATGTTTCGCCCAAGTATTTGGTACTCATCACCGTGCATTCAATGTGCCATCCGGGAAATCCTTCGCCCCACGGTGAGGGCCAGCGCATAATGTGGGCTGGCGAGGCCTTCTTCCACAAGGCAAAATCTATCTTCTCGCGCTTTTCGTCCTGGCTGTCCAGATCACGCCCGCTTTCCATCAGTTCTTCAATGTTGCGCCCCGAGAGGATGCCGTAGTGATTGGCTTTGTTGTACTTGCGCACATCGAAGTAAACGGAGCCGTTGACCTCGTAGGCCAACCCCAACTGTATGAGGCGCTGCGTTATATTGATTTGTTCAACAATATGGCCAGTAGCAGTTGGCTCTATGCTGGGTGGAAGTATGTTGAACTGCCGCATCACCGTATGGAAGTCTTCGGTATAGCGCTTCACAATCTCCATGGGTTCAAGTTGCTCCAGCCGTGCCTTCTTGGCAATCTTGTCTTCTCCTTCATCGGCATCACTCTCTAAATGTCCCACATCGGTGATGTTGCGCACGTAGCGTACCTGGTAGCCCAGAAATCGAAAATACCTCGAAATGGTATCAAAAGTGAGGAAGGTACGCGCATTGCCCAGATGCACATAATTGTAAACCGTAGGCCCGCACACATACATGCCTACCTTTCCGGGAGTAAGCGGAGTAAAAGTTTCTTTTTTACCAGAGAGTGAATTGGTGAGAGAGATCGGGTATTGATTGTAGAGCGCCATATATAATTATAGTCGGGGCGAAAATAGGCGCAATTATCGGAGCAAAAAAGGATGAATTTGTGACCAAAGCGGAGCACCCTTATGGTCGTTAGGACTATATTCCAAGAGGGCTCAACGGTTGTCGCAAACGATTGTGCATTCGATTTCTGAATTTCTTTTGAAGTTTTATGAGGTTTTTTTTATCAAAACTTTAATTTTGATAAGTAGCTGTATTTCCTGATAAAATTTGGTAATACAGCCAACAAAACAAATTTTTACCCAAAACTCTAAACAAAACAAACCATGATGAGAGATCTCTACAGAAAACTCAGGTTGACGCTCTGTTTTCTGCTAACGATTGCATCGGCAATGGCCCAGGAACGGGTGATTACCGGTACAGTGACGGACGAGACGGGCGCTACGATGCCTGGCGTGAACGTGTTACTAAAGGGCACTTCGGCCGGTACCGCCACCGATGTGGATGGTAATTTCCGCATCAGCATTCCAAACGACCAGGCCACGCTGGTAATTTCTTTTGTGGGTTACGCCACTTCCGAAATACAGGTGGGATCCCGGTCGGTAGTAAACGTGCAGTTGGCAGCCGATGTGCAAACCCTGACAGAATTGGTTGTTACTGGTTACTCGGTTGACAAGCGTAGGGAATTAACGGGTTCGGTTTCTACGGTGAAAGCCAAAGAACTCACCATTGCCCCTACAGGTAACGTTGAACAAATGCTACAGGGCCGCGTGGCTGGTGTCACAGTTATCACCAACGGTCAGCCAGGCACTACTAGCCAGATTCGGGTGCGTGGTTTTGGTGCGTTTGGTGGCAACAACCCCCTTTATATTGTAGATGGCGTGCCCACGGATAACATAGCCTTCATCAACCCAGATGATATTGAGTCGACCACTGTATTGAAAGATGCGGCCGCTGCCTCCATTTATGGTGCGCGTGCAGCCAGTGGGGTAATTATCTACACGACCAAGAGAGGGCAGCGCGGAAATAGGAAACTCAATGTTACCTACGACAACATGATAGGGGTGACTACTCCAGGTAAGGGCCAAGAGATGTTGAATCCCACCGAGTTTGCAGAATGGACCTGGAACGCCATCAAAAACACGGAAACTGCTAATGCTGCTGCCGCTGGCCGTCCGGTAGATTTTGCCACTGCGCTTGCTAATTTCAACCACCCTCAATTTGGAGGTGGGTTAACACCGGTCATTCCGGAATATCTGCGGGTAGGCTCACAGAATGGTGCAGCCATCACTGGTCCGGTTGATTTGAATGCACAACGGGCGCTCTACAACGTTGATCCAAGGAATGGACCAATTTACAATGTTATCAAGGCTAACCGCGAAGGAACAGACTGGTATGATGAAATTACTGACCCTGCTCCTGTTCAACGTCATACCCTTGGATTTAGCGGTGGGTCTGAAAATTACCGTTTCTATCTAGGCCTAAGTGGCCAGGATCAAAAGGGTATTCTGAAAAACCAATCGTTTAAGCGATATGCCATCAGGGCCAACACAGAATTTGATGTTTTCAAAGGCTTAAGAATTGGTCAAAATGCACAATTCACCTATCGCCAAACTTTAGGGTTGATTGGCGATGGTGGTGGTATTGGTAGTGCAGACGATGAGAACGATATCCTGTCTGCATTTCGTATGCCATCTATCATTCCGGTCTATAACGTATTTGGCGGTTATGCGGGTACCGCAGCAGGTGGGTTCAACAACCCCCGCAACCCAGTTGCCGCGCGCGATGGTCAGAAAGACGATAGAAACTTTAATGCTTTGGCATTTGGTAACGTATATGCCGAGTACGATGTCATTCCCGGTTTAACACTGCGCACCAGCATTGGTGGTAGCTACACCAACTATGCATATAAGTTTTATGGCCGCTGGCAATACGAGAACTCCGAAAACAACTCAGCCTTCACATTTGGGCAGGGAAGTGGCTACAACTTTGGATGGACGTTTACCAACACAGCCAACTACCGCAAAACTTTTGACGACCATAATTTAGATGTATTGATTGGCCAAGAGGCTTTGAATACCGGTGCCGGGTGGGATGTGAGCGCTACTGGCCTCAACCCATTCTCGTGGGATCCTAACTTTGTGAACCTGACACAGACTTCTTCACGTGTAGTAAACAGTTCACAATACCTAGGAGTTAATTTCTACTCATTGTTTGGCCGCGTGAATTACAGCCTGAAGGAAAAATACATATTGAGTGCGGTGGTACGTAGGGATGGTGCCTCCCGATTTGGAGGTAATAATCGCTATGGTGTGTTTCCTGCCTTCTCTTTGGCATGGCGCATTTCAGACGAAGCATTTATGGATGCCCTGCCTTTTGTGAGCGACTTGAAAATTCGTGGCGGTTATGGAACAATGGGTAACTCCAATAACGTTGCTCCTGAAAACCAGTTTAGCTTATATGGTGGTTCACTCGGTGCTTCAGCCTATGATATTAACGGAACCAATAACTCAGTGGTGCAAGGCTTCTACAGAACCCGCATTGGTAACCCTGATGCCAAATGGGAAACTTCCGTAACTAAAAACATAGGTTTTGATGGCAATCTTTTTGATGGCAAACTCGATGTGATTGTTGACTTCTGGGAGAAGGATACGAGGGACTTGCTATTGGCAGTACCAATTACTGCAACGGCAGGCCCTAATGCTGCTCCTCCCGCTGTTAACATTGCTCGAATGTTGAATAGAGGTCTTGATTTGGCGATTACAGGCAAAGGTAACTTTACATCCGATCTCCAGTTTGAAGCAACTTTAAATGGTAGCTTCCTCCGGAACGAAATCACCGAATTGGCGCCTGGCTTAACATACCTCACCACTGTCAATCCGGGCTTCCGCGGAATCCAACCCATTCGAAACCAGATAGGCTACTCCATATCTTCATTCTATGGCTATAAAGTGCAGGGGTTATTCCAAACTGCGGAAGAGGTGGCTGCTGCCCCCGCGCAGGCTGGTAAAGGCGTTGGCCGATTCAGATATGAAGACCTGAATGGGGACAACGTTATAAATGATTTGGATCGTACCTACCTGGGAAGTCCTGTACCCAAGTTCACAGGTGGTTTCAACTTCATCCTACGTTACAAAGGATTTGATTTGGAAGCTTATACCTACACTTCACTTGGCAATAAGATATTTAATGTGTCACGGTGGTTCACCGATTTCTATCCTTCATTCCAGGGTGCCGCTATCAGTGCCCGCGTGAAAGATTCTTGGACGCCTACCAACACAGATGCAACCATTCCGATATTTGAAAGCGCCTCGAACTTCAGTACAAACACGCAGTCAAGTTCTTTCTATGTGGAGAATGGCAACTACCTGCGCATGCAGAACCTCACCATTGGTTATAACTTCCCGAGCGCAACTTTAACACGTTTGGGCTTGAACCGCCTGCGACTGTTTGCTTCTACCAACAACCTGTTCACTATTACAAACTATACTGGTTTGGACCCTGCGGTGGGCGGAGCGGCCGATACCAACTTTGGTATTGATGTAGGTAACTATCCGGTAACCAGAAGTTTCACAGGTGGCATCAACATCGGTTTCTAACAACTAAGCTATAAATGATATAAGTATGAAAATGAACAGCAAAATGAAGAAAGGAGTAGCTTGGTCGGTAGTAGTGACTATCCTGCTCATGTACTCGTGCGATGACAGTTTTCTTGAAGTTCCGGTAACTGGTCAGTTAGATCAAAATGTATTATCGGGCAGGTTGGGTATCGAAAGTAGTTTGATTGCTGCTTATGCCCAAGTGAATGGGCGTGGTAACCGTATGGCCAGCCCATCTAACTGGGTTTGGGGAAGTATACGCGGTGGTGACGCCAATAAGGGTACAGACCCTGGTGATTTTTCAGATATTAACCCGATTCAGCGTTTTGAAGCCTTACCAACGCAAGGTGTTATTAACGATCGCTATACTGGTGCGTACGAAGGAGTGGCCCGCTGCAATGCAGTGTTGAAGCTTTTGTTAAACCCCGGCCCGGATGTGACCGAAACATTTAAGACGAGTGTCGAAGCGCAAGCCAAGTTCTTAAGAGCACATTACTACTTTGAACTAAAAAGACACTTCAACAACACGCCTTATGTGGATGAGAACATCGATGTAGGAACCGGAATTGAAGCTGTTAAGAATGATGTAGATCTGTGGCCAAAAATTGAGGCAGATATGCAGTTTGCCTACCAGAATCTGCCTGAAACCCAAGCACAGGTAGGTCGTGTAAACAAATGGGCAGCGGCTGCTTACCTGGCCAAGATATACATGTATCAGAATAAGTATACGGAAGCCAAGGCTTTGTTCGACCTGATGATCAACCCCGATGGCACGGGTAAAGTGGTTACGTCTAACAATAAAACTTGGGGCTTGGTGCCATACTATGCTGACATTTTCAAGGCATCCAACGATAACCATGAAGAGTCGATTTGGGCCTATCAGGCTGCAGCCAACACGGGCTCTGTAAACAATGCAAACCCAGAATTCGACTTGAACTGGCCTTACAATACCGGCCCTAACGGACCCGGTAACTGCTGTGGATTCTTCCAGCCCAGTTTCGAATTAGCCAATTCATTCCGCACCGATGCGAATGGATTACCTCTTCTGGATGGCTCTTACAATGTGGGGGCAAATCAATTGGTAACCGACATGGGCCTTGAGTCTGATGACCCATTTACAGAAGACACGGGGCCCTTGGATCCCCGCATTGACCACTCCATTGGTCGTAGAGGGATTCCTTATTTAGATTGGCAGGATTTTCCTGGCAAGGCTTGGATTCGTAACCAGCCCAACGGAGGCCCTTACTCTCCGAAGAAATATGTGTATTACAGAACAGACCAGGGAAGTTTGCAAGACAATAGTTCATGGACACCTGGCTATACTGCTATTAACTACACCATCATCCGGTATGCAGACATATTGCTGATGGCTGCCGAGGCAGAAATCGAAGTAGGAGATCCTAATCGTGCCAAAGTTTACGTGAATGCAGTGCGTAACCGCGCGAAGAATTCTTTCTTAATGGAAGGAGGTAACCCGGCAGCCAACTACGTTATTGAGCCCTACCCCGCTTCGGATACATGGGCTAAAGACGATGCAACCCGTAATAAGGTGCGCTTCGAGCGTAAACTGGAGTTGTCAGGCGAAGGCCATCGTTTCTACGATCTGCACCGTTGGGGCATTTTAAAGAGCGCGATAGATGCTTACCTGGCATATGAGGCTCCTAAGTTGCCCTCTGGTGCTTTGGTAGGAGCTGCCTTTACGAACAATCAAGATGAATACCTGCCGATTCCTCAGGCACAAATCGACTTGATTGGTCCTGACATCCTTAGGCAGAATCCCGGTTATTAAAAAGAACCAAATACTCGGAATAAAAATAAGGCCAATGTAAATTGGCCTTATTTTTTTACTTACCGACAGATGAAGACGCCTAACAGATTACTTGTTGTGCTGCTTACCGCTTTCACTTTTTGTACTTCATGCAAAAAGCAAGACCCAACGCTGTTCAGATTGCTCGAACAGGTAGATACAGGGATTGGCTTTAACAACCTGATTGTAGAAACAGACAGCTTTAATATTCTCACCTACGAGTATATCTACAACGGAGGCGGTGTGGGTGTTGGCGACTTTAATAACGATGGTCTGTCTGATCTCTTCTTTACAGGAAATCAAGTGTCCAACAGGCTCTATCTCAATCAGGGCAATTTCAAATTTCAGGACGTTACCGATGTGGCCAGTGTAAACGTTCAGGGGCGGTGGAATTCGGGACTGGCAGTGGTTGACATCAACAATGATGGATGGCAAGATATTTATGTTTGTGCTACTACCCACGTTAATCCAGACTTGCGCAGAAATATGCTTTTCCTCAATCAGGGGTTGAATGAAGAGGGCATACCAACTTTTAAAGAAAGTGCTGCTGATTTTAATCTTGATTTTAATGGACACAGCATAATGCCCGCTTTTTTTGACTACGACAAAGATGGTGACCTGGATATATACATTTTGGTAAACGTGAAATTGAACAATGTGCCAACTAATTTCAGAGCCAAAATAACGGATGGCTCTTCAGCCAATAACGACCGACTTTTCCGCAACGAGGGCAACGGCAGTTTTACCGATGTAACGATGGAAGCCGGCATTCGCTATGAAGGGTTTGGATTGGGTTTGGCTATTCAAGATTTAAATAACGACACATGGCCTGACATATATGTGTCGAACGACTATTTATCCAACGATATTATTTATATCAATAAGCAAGACGGAACCTTCGAGAACCAGACCGAATTATTGTTAGGACATCAGAGCCAATTTTCGATGGGCAACGATGTGGGTGATATTAATAATGATGCCTTACCAGACATCATTACGCTGGATATGCTTCCTGAAAACAGCGAACGAAAAAAGACCACCATCGGCAACAAGAGCTACCAGACTTATGTGAATAATGAGGACTTTTCTTACCAATATCAATACGTGCGAAATATGCTTCACTTAAATAATGGTGCGGCAGCAGGAATTAAGTTTAGCGAGATTGGCCAACTGGCGGATGTACACCAAACCGAGTGGAGTTGGTCGCCTTTGTTTGCAGATTTTGACAACGATGGTTGGCGCGACCTGACGATTACAAACGGTTTTCCGAAAGATATCACCGATAAGGACTTCGCGAACTATCGCTCCGAATTAATGAACCTCGCTTCACCGGGGTATCTGGCGGACTCCATACCAGTAGTGAAAATTCCCAACTATGGGTTTAAGAACAATGGAGACCTCACATTTACGAATGCATCAGCGGTATGGGGATTAAACCAACCTTCGTTTTCAAATGGTGCTGCTTTCGCAGACCTCGATAATGACGGAGACCTTGACTACATTGTCAATAACATCAATGCCCCGGCATTTGTATATGAAAATACATTGCGCGATTCTAAAAAAACAGAACCGTCTGCACCAGCCTACCTGCGCATCAGGTTGCAAGGCCCGGCCCAGAACAGAGATGGGTTCGGAACGAAAGTAACAATCTATTTGCCAGATGAGACGAGACAATTCCACGAGCACTATACACAAAGGGGATACCTGTCTTCGGTAGAACCCATCGTGCATTTTGGCTTGGGCGCCAACCAGGTTGTGGACTCCTTACATATTGTTTGGCCCGATGGTAAGCAGCAGAAATTCAACCGGGTAAATGCAAATCAATTGCTAACCGTCTCTTATGCAGATGCGAAGGATCTTCCGCTCTATGCTTCGGCCTCCTCATCAAAATTGTTGAATTCCTTCGAAAAGGAGTCGCAACTGAACTTTTTACATGCGCAGAAGGACATGATAGATTTTAATGTACAACGCACCATTCCCCATAAATTTTCTCAGTTCGGGCCTGCATTAACTGTGGGCGATATCAATGGCGATGAACGCGAAGATATCCTGGTGGGTGGATCGCCCGGGGCGCCTTCTTATTATTTTATGCAGCGTGCGAATGGAACTTTTGCACAAAGTGAATTAATCTCAGCGGCCGCGCTTGTTGAAGACACCGGCTTGCTCCTGTTCGATTGTGATGGCGATGGCGACCTGGATCTTTACACAGCACGCGGTGGCTTTGAGCTACAGGCAGATCATGAAAGTTACCGCCACACATTGTATGTAAACGATGGAAAAGGCAGACTGAGCCCGGCAGACAAACTACCGGCCATTACTACCAGCGCGGCCGTTGTGCGGGCGTCAGATGTTGATTCGGATGGTGACCTTGATCTGTTTGTTGGAGGCAGGGTAGTGCCCGGTCAATATCCACTACCACCAGCCAGTTATTTATTGAAGAACGAAAACGGCACTTTTGTCGATGCAACCGAAAATTGGTGTGCACCTATCAGAAATATAGGTATGGTAACGGATGCGCTTTGGAGTGATGTAGACAACGATGGAAAGATTGACCTGGTGGTGACTGGAGAACTAATGGCCATTTCTGTGTTTAGAAACTCGGGCAATGGGTTTCAGCCATTGGCAACCGGCATAGAGTCGAGTAGAGGCTGGTGGAACAGCCTGGCGGCCGGTGATTTTGATGGTGATGGAGACACAGACTTTTTGGCCGGAAACCTGGGCAAGAACAATCCTTACCAGGTAGACGCGCTGAAGCCCGTTGTTGTGTTTGCCAAAGACCTTGATAAGAATGGAAGCATTGAAGCGCTTACGTTCTGTTACAGCAAGATGCTGGACGGCAGTGAACAATTATGCCCCGTACATTTTTGGGATGAACTCAATCAACAGAGCCCGCGATTCCGAAGACAATTCAGCAGGTATAAACATTTTGCCAAAGCCACGTTTGAGACACTATTGTCTAAGGAGGACAAGGAAGGTGCGTTGATGCTGGAGACCAACACACCCAACAGCAGTTATGTTGAAAACCTGGGTGGTGGCAAGTTCCGGTTAACCTCGCTACCCGTGCAAGTTCAGGTGGCGCCCGTAAATGGCATTGTAGCCGATGACGTGAATGGCGATGGTTATCTGGATGGCATTTTGATTGGCAACAATTTTGGTAATGAAGTATTCATAGGCAGGATGGACGCCTTCACCGGCTTGATTTTATTGGGCGATGGCAAAGGCAATTTCTCGGTGGTGCCGTCTGCTGAAAGTGGTTTCTATGTGCCCAACGATGCAAAGGCGCTGGTGCGATTGACCGACACTGATAACGATCTGTTGATAGCTTCGCAGAACCGCGATAGTCTGAAGGTATTCGCAACGCGGCCGACCTCCAAAAAGATTTTTAGTCCGGAGACGTTGGACACATACGCGTTCCTGTACTTCGCGGATGGCAGAAAGCAAAAAATAGAGTTTTACTATGGTAGCGGCTACCTCTCGCAGTCGTCTCGCAGGTTGCGAATACCGGTAGGCGTTCGTGAGCTGGAGGTGTTCAATTCAAGAGGACAATCCAGAAAGATAGCTGTGGAAACATTATGAGTTGTTCGGTTGCAGAGGGCCAGGGCCCTCTGCAACCGAACATACTTCTACCCGGCCGGACTCAACGGTGTGTGGTACTTTTTCCAGCGCTGCTCCAGCACTACTATGGTTATTACATAGATCAGCACAATCACGACCGACACAGACAAAAACCGTTGCTGTGGAAAAAGATACCACACAACAACAATCAATATCGTGCGCGTAACGGCATGGAAAATACCTATCCAGTGTTCAATGATCCACGAAAGGGGCAACCACATGAGGCCTGCTAAAATACCGACCGTTAGCGGAAGCGAGGTGTAATCTACCCGAAAGAATGGAATGGCGATGGCATAGACCAACAGCGACATGAAAACGCTGTGAAAGAACAGTGAGTCGAACGTGTTTTTGGGACGGGATTTGTCAAGGAAATTCTCTCCGGTAAACCGGGATAGGAATATCCCAAGATAAGCGATACAGCCCGTGGCGATAAACAAGGTCCATACAGTATAGATAGGAGCGAGCAATAAGCTCGACACGCCCACCAATGCCCACATAATGGTGCCGGCCAGTGGCATCGCCAAAAAGCGTCTGCTCTTATAAAGTTCGCGTTGTTGATCCAGCGTAAGTGTTAGTGGTGAATTCATAGTTAATTAAATGTTAATAATGATCTTATTTTCTTTGGTAGACAGACATCCACCTCTGTTGGTTCTTTCGAAAAAACCAGGTGCCCACGCCCATAACCAGAAAGGTAGCTATGCCCACCATGATGCCGAAGTGCGTGTGTACCACCCTGGTAATCACCTCCGATGCAAAGGCGGCATACAAACCAACTACCGAATAGTACATGAAGGCGAAGTGAAAACCCAACCAGTTGGATGTCGGCTTCTTCAACAGAACGGGCACCATACCGCCTACCAAACCTAGCAAACTGATGATTGCGGCTATGTGAAAGGGGCCGAACCCACCAAAAAGATGATAAAGATCGAAGGCGGTAATATTGAGTACCAACATGCTAATGGTGTACACATAGCCCACGCGTTGGTGTTGTCTTGTTCCTTTTTTAGCAGCCAGTACCCAGGTGCCCAATATCAGTGCCATGCAGGCCGATACCAGGTGTATCAGCCCTGTGGTGTCGTGATAAAATTTCATTTTTTCACTAGATTCATTTCAATAAAGGTGATCCATTGATTGCCATCGCGTGAGTATTCACCCACCTCGTGCCAGGTCTTTTTCGAGGAGTCAAGGGTAATGGTATATTTGGATTTTCCACCCGAAGGAATATCAAAACCCCACTCGAAATGGTTGGGTGCTACAATCTTAAAGTAGGCGTTGGTAGAGAAGCCTTCCTTCACATACGACTTTAACTTGAATTGTTGGTCGGCAGGATCGAAGTTGACAATGGCAAACGCCTGAAATGTTACGGCATCACCTTCGCGGCCAGTGCCTTTGATGGATAGTACCAGTCCATCCATCTCCCAAACAATATGTTCTGTCTGCGAGATTTTGCGTTGGGTGCCACGCTCGTTAACGATGGCTTCTCCTTGCCAATCGCCCACGAAGTAGCTGAGTTTGGCCATTTCTTCTTTGCATTTAGCAGAGAAATCGGGGCGTTGTGCGAATGATGTGAGACTGAAAAACAGCAGGCTCAGTGTGAGTAAACGGGTTTGTCTTTTCATAATTGTAAACTGGTTTATATTATAAACTAAAATGACAAAAAATTATTGAATGTATTGCTTCAGGTTATTCACATATTCTTGAAACGCTTTCAGGCCCTGCTTGGTCACCTTACAGGTGGTAACTGGCTTCTTACCGTTGAAGGATTTTTCGATGATAATGTAACCCGCTTCCGAAAGCTTATCGAGTTGTACACTTAAGTTGCCAGCCGTGGCATTTGTTTTTTCTTTCAGAAAGGTAAATTCAGCCCGATCTATATTGATCAAAATCGACATAACAGCCAGACGTAATTGTGAATGCAGCAAAGGGTCAAGTTCCTTAAACATGGTCTTGATCTGACTTGATGTTGCGAAGTAAATAACCAGGAACAATGTAGCCGAAGATCATGGCAAAACATCCTACCAGATACTGATCGATTGGGTGCACGAGGTAGCAAAGTATGCCGGCTATCCAAAATGTTATTCCTCCAAATATCAGGGGTCTGAATTTTAGGATCACACCCGAAACAAAAGTGGCCAACCCTACTGGCATCAATATAATCGCGTTCACCATCCAATTGGTTTTGGCACCAAAAATCCAGGCAGGCAGAATGGTGAAGCCAAGGCCAATCCACAACCACATGCTGATTTTATCGAGGTGCGTAATCACCACTCGGCTTTTGTCTTGCTTGCTGGCATAAATCATTGTAACAATCCAAGCGGGTATAGCCAGCGTCCACACCAATGCCACATAGTGAGCAGGGTAGGTGGTGAACTTCAGAAAGTAATACATGCCGAGGTTACAAAATGCAATCACCCAACCCCACAGCAGAAAATAGAAGCTGGCACTGCTGATGTTGCCTTGTGCCTGGCGTATCATGGTGCTAATCAGGTCGAGACTTTGCTGCGGGCTGAGC
Organism: uncultured Ohtaekwangia sp.; assembly: GCA_964429845.1. Classification (GTDB taxonomy): domain Bacteria; phylum Bacteroidota; class Bacteroidia; order Cytophagales; family Cyclobacteriaceae; genus ELB16-189. The sequence continues at coordinate 100,131 of CAYSCT010000001.1, read as the reverse complement.
GGGGTGTCTTCCGTTTTCATAAGCTTACCGGTTCGTTTTCTCTGCAGCCGTGCGATGGCCACTCTTAAATCTTTATACGAAACAAATTTAAACTGGTTTATATTATAAACCAAAATATTTTAAAAACGCTCTTTTACCATTAAAAATAAGTTTTTGACCCTCCTCATAAACGAAAGTGATGCTGTGTGTATTTGCTTAACTTGTCATTCCTAACCTAAAGAGCCATGAAAAAACGTTACTTCCTTCTTGTTGGTCTTTTATCATTAAACGCCCTTCTGTTTGCGCAAACCGAATTGCAGCAGGTAGAGAAGCTGAAAACAGAAGCGGCTGCGGAGGTGGAAAGGTATGCGGTGCTGGGTCAGCAGATCAACGATATGCTGTTCTCTTTCTCCGAGCTGGGTTTTCAGGAGTATGAAACGTTTACCTACCTCACCAACCTGTTGGAGAAAAATGGTTTTAAAGTAGAAAAAGGCGTGGCCAGTGTGCCTACTGCCTGGATCGCCAAGTGGGGTTCGGGTAAGCCGGTGATTGCACTCGGCTCCGATGTGGATTGCATTCCCAAAGCTTCGCAGAAGCCGGGCGTTGCCTATTACGATCCGATTGTAGAAGGAGCTCCCGGCCATGGCGAAGGCCACAACTCGGGTCAGGCACTCAACATTATTTCTGCCCTGGCACTAAAAAAAATCATGGAGCGCGAAAAAATATCAGGCACCATCATGCTCTGGCCGGGTGTAGCCGAAGAACTGGTGGGCACCAAAGCTTATTACGTACGGGCGGGTTATTTTAAAGATGTAGATGCCTGCATTTTTACCCACGTGGCCAACAACCTGGCGGTGTCGCATGGTGATGCAGGTAACAACGGCTTGGTTTCTGTAAAATTTACATTTGAAGGCGCTGCGGCACACGCGGCCGGTGCACCGTGGCGTGGTCGCAGTGCGCTGGATGCGGTGGAACTGATGAACATCGGTTGGAACTTTCGCAGAGAGCACCTGGAACTTACACAACGCTCGCACTATGTTATTTCCGATGGGGGCGACCAGCCCAACGTGGTACCATCCAAGGCATCGGTGTGGTACTACTTTCGCGAACGTACCTATCCCAACATTAAAAAACTCTTCGATATTGGTGTGAAGATTGCCGAGGGTGCAGCCTTGATGACGGACACCAAGTTTACTTACGAGGTGCTGGGTTCTGCCTGGCCCGGCCATTTCAACAAGCCGATTGCAGAGGCCATGTATCAAAACATCAAAAAGGTAGGCTTGCCGCAATGGTCGCCCGAAGACCAGTTGCTGGCCAAAGCCACCCAACTGGAGCTGAAAGCACCCAAAGCAGAGGGGCTGGCTACCAAACTCGATACGTTGGGTTTACCCACACCCACCGGCCCGGTTAACGTAATGGGCAGGCAGCTCATGGCCATGGGCGGAGGTTCGGACGATATTGCAGACATTTCGTGGTCGCTGCCAACCGTGGTACTGCGCTACCCCAGCAACATACCAGGCCTGCCCGGCCACCACTGGAGCAATGCGATCTCTATGGCCACGCCCATTGCGCACAAAGGCATTTTATATGGAGCCAAAGCAGAAGTGATGACGGTACTCGATATGCTGTTGAAGCCGGAAGTGCTGCGCAACGCGTGGGATTACTACAAGAACGAACAAACCAAAGAATTGCAGTACATACCTTTGGTGGGCGAGAAGGATCAGCCGGCCATTTACCTGAATCAAAAAATTATGACGGAGTTTGCACCCAAGCTAAAGCCTTACTACTACAATCCGGCCAAGTACAAAACGTACCTCGAACAATTGGGCATTGCTTACCCTACGGTGCGCCCCGATCAAAGGGAAGCGGTAGAGAAATTGGATAAGAAGTAGAAGCCGTCTCAAAAAAGATTACGTGATGCGATCCCGCCTGTGTGGGAGGAGCGATCTCCGATTCTAAACGAAAAATTAGATAGCTGAGGTCATTCCTCATTCGCATAAACTGAGGTCATCATGATTCAGATGGCAATTCAGTCTATGCTGCTGCCAGTAAAAACGTACACTTTGATTTATAGCGAAATTGGCTGAATTTCGCGGAGAGAAACAACAGCTATGTTTACAGGTATCATCGAATCGGTGGCGAAAGTAGAGCGCGTGCAGGCGGAAGGAAGCAACAGGCACTTTATGCTTTCCAGTACGCTCTCATCCGAACTAAAGGTGGACCAAAGCGTTTCCCACAATGGTGTGTGCCTCACGATTACCCGCATAGAAGCAGCAGGTTACTGGGTTACTGCCGTGGCAGAAACGTTATCGAAAAGCACCCTCGGCCAATGGCAGCAGGGCACGCAAGTAAATGTGGAACGGTGCATGTTGAACAACGGCCGCTTCGATGGGCACATTGTGCAGGGGCATGTTGACCAAACTGGGGTGGTGGCTTCCGTGCGCGATGAAAATGGCAGTTGGCTTTTCCGCTTTTCGTTCGATCCCTCGCTGGGAAATGTAGTGGTAGAAAAAGGTTCCATTGCCGTGAATGGCGTAAGCCTTACCTGCTTCGATGTGGCCGATGACGGTTTCAGCGTAGCGATCATTCCCTACACCTTTCAACACACTAACTTTCACCAACTGAAAAAAGGCGACACTGTAAACCTGGAGTTCGATATCATAGGCAAATATGTAAAGCGCCTGTTGGGAAAAGCAGGCTAAGCCAGTTGGGGCTCGTTGCCTTTGTTGAGGCGCTTCACAAAATGATAGGCCACCCAGCCGCAAGCCAACCCCACGGCAGCGCCCACCAATACATCGCCTGGGTAGTGCACACCCAAGTAAATGCGCGTGTAGGTCATGAAACCGGCCCAAAGGAATAGCCAGGCCGAAGCGCGTGTTTTGTCTTTCCACAGCAACCAGAAAAGCATGGCCACGCCAAATGTATTGGCAGCATGGCTGGAGGCAAAGCCGTACATACCGCCCTTGTATCCGTCTACCAAATGCAGCACGCCATCCAGCACCGGTTCTTGCGAAGGGCGCAGGCGCTGGAAGAAGGGTTTCATGAAGCCAGAAGTAATCCGGTCGGTAAGCAGAATAGAAAACGCCACTCCACTCAGTGGCAACCACCAGCCTTTACCATGCCAGCGCACAACCAGGTACAGCAAAAAGAGAAAGAGCGGCAACCACACTACTGTTTTGGAAGCATAAAACATTATCGGGTCTAGCCACGGTGCGTGGTAGCTGTTCAACGCCACGAGTAAATTCCGGTCCCACTCTAAAATCGCTTCCAACATCGCGTAAAATTAAGAATTTCGGATAATTTGCAGGATGCACCTACAGAACCCCAAAGCTGTGCTGATGATTCGGCCTGCCACGTTTTTTTTCAATGAGCAGACTGCGGGCACCAATGCCTTCCAGCAACAGGCGGCCGCCAACCGCCAGCAGGTGCTTGCCCAGGCGCAGCAGGAGTTCGACACCATGGTAGACCAACTGCGCGCGCACCACATTGAAGTTTTTGTAGTGGCCGATACACCCGAGCCTGAGAAACCCGATGCCATCTTCCCCAACAACTGGGTGTCGTTTCACCATGACGGCCGCGTAATTCTCTACCCGATGATGGCACCCAACCGCAGGCACGAACGCAGGATAGACATATTGGAATGGCTGCGCCAGACATTTATCATCACAGAGGTGCTCGATGAATCTACCTATGAGCAGGAAGGCAAATTCCTGGAGGGCACTGGCAGCCTGATTTTCGACCACGCGCATCAAGCCGTTTATGCCAGCCGGTCGGCCCGCACCCACGAAGAATTGGTGATGCGCGTAGCTTCGCTGCTCAACTACCAGGCGGTTGTGTTCGATGCGGTAGACGAGCAGGGCCTTCCCATCTACCACACCAACGTAATGCTTTGGGTTGGCAGTGGCGTAGCGGTAGTCTGCCTCGATGCGGTGCACAGCGAAGCCGACCAGGATGCGCTGCTCGATAGCTTTGCCCGTGCCGGCCACCGCGTAGTGGCCATCAGCTATGCCCAGATGAAAGCTTTTGCCGGCAACATGTTGGAGGTAGCCGATGCCGATGGAATGCCCTACATTCTTCTTTCGCAAACGGCCTTCAACAGCCTGTTGCCAGGGCAGATCAATGCACTCAGCAAAACGGCAGAGCTGCTGCCCCTGGCCGTGCCAACCATCGAGCGGTATGGTGGTGGCAGTGTACGCTGTATGGTGGCGGGCATCCACCTGCAGAAAAAATAAGGTTACACAAAGGAGCACACTAAACCATCTCATTGAATAGCAGGCGATATTGCGCAGGAGGAACGATCGTGGCCCTCTTCTTTTGGGAATGCAGGAACCTATAATCCTTCCGTCTTGCCAGCGTCTCCCGGAGGGCAGGCTGACGCCAGCCGGGAGATTCGTTTTCCGATTGCCATCGGGATGGCAAGACGTGGTATTTTTACAATGGCTTCGAAGTAGAAACAATAGTATATTCGTATCAGTGGTCTGATCTTTTTAAAGTTGGCTATGGAAAAATTTGATTTGGTTGTGATTGGTGCCGGCCCTTCCGGCTATGCGGCCGCCATGCGCGCGCTGGATTTCAAGAAGAAAGTGTTGCTGGTTGAAAAGAACAGGGTAGGGGGCGCGGGCGTTACCAATGGGGCTCTCTCCTCCAAAACCTGGTGGGAGCTGTCGCGCGAAGCCTCTGCCTTTCGCAGAAGCCTGAGGCGCTACAACATACAGGCGCCCTCCATCAGCTACAAAGAAGTGCAGGCCGAAGTGAAGCGGGCCGTGAAAGAGCGCAACGACATGCTGCTGGAACACATGGAGCAATTGAAGAACTCCAACTACACCAACCTGCTCCAGTTCCGCAAGGGCACTGCCCGCCTGGTGGGGCAGCACACTATACAAATAGAGCAGGGCGCCCACACCGAAACCGTAGAAGCCGACTACATCATTCTGGCAACCGGCAGCAGGCCGCGCTACCTGCCCGAGTTGCCCATCGATGAAAAAATAGTAATGACCAGCGAAGGCATCGAAAACATGGAAGACTTCCCCGAGAGTATGGTGATTGTGGGGGCAGGGGTAATCGGCTGCGAATATGCCACCATCTTTTCCGGCTTCGGTAAAACCAAAGTGCATCTAATCGACAAAGGCGACCGCATATTGCCATTCGAAGATGAAGACGTGGTGCACATCATCGAGCGCAACATGGAAAACAACGGAGTGCTTATCCACCGCAACTCCAAACTCATTCGCATGGAAATTAAGAACGACCGTGTGGAATACGAGCTGGAATATACCGATGGCGGCAAAGAGGTGTTCAACGTAGAGAAAGCCCTGGTGTCTGTAGGCCGCGTGCCCAACCTCGAAGACCTGTGGGACGATAAAGTGGAGATCAACATCTCCAAACGCGGCATTGAAGACAACGACACGCAAACAAACATCTCCAACATCTTTGCCGTGGGCGACCTGACGGCCGACATCAGCCTGGTGAACGTGGGCGAACTGGAAGGCCGCTATGCCGTGGAGCGCATCTTCGGCCACCCCAAACGCAAGCTGGTATACGAAAACATCAGCAACATCATGTTCTTAAGTCCTGAGGTGGCGGGCGTGGGGTTGAATGAAATCCAGGCCAAAGAGAAAAAGATAGACTATAAAGTAGTAACGGTGGACTACAGCGTGATACCCCGCGCCATTGCCAAGCGCAACACACAAGGGTTCATCAAGCTGCTGGTTACCAACGATGACGCCATGAAGATACTGGGCATGAAGGTGGTGGGCAACCACGCCTCCAGCGCCATACAAGCCGTGGCCGTGCTTATTTCTATGGATAAGGGCATAGAAGAACTGGCCGAGTGTGTGCACCCGCACCCCTCTATTACCGAGGGCATACAAGAGTGTGTGCGCATGCTCATGGGCAAGTCGCTGTTTAAGCCCACTGCGCTGCATGGCCGCCTGTCGTGCCGTAGCCACATCAGCGGCCGCTACGAGAACATCATTTTCTAAATGAAGGTAACCGGGTTATTGATATTGTCCGTTTGCGTGCTGTCGGGTTGCTCCATTGACAAGTTGTACCGCTTGCGGCAACGGCAGAAAATATACGCCCTCGAGCAGTTCGACTTCAAAGACCTGGTAAACAAATACATGAGTAAAGAGGCCACCAGCGTGGGCACCATCGAGGGGGTGTATTCCGTTACCAGCGTGGTGAGCCGCAAAGGCAAAGGGTTGCTGTCGGCAGAAGAAACAGAGAAGGTAACGCAGCGCAAAGAAAACTACGCCAAGGTGGCCATCGTGCGCGACCAGGACAGTGCCAACCGCGAGTTCCTCGAAATATCGCTCGACAAAGAGTACCTGCCCTCTTATTCCATTGTAGGCGAGTTCAACCATGCCGCAGATGCCAACCTGCTGGTGTATAAACATTTCGAATCGCGGGGCCGCCACACCACCTATACGTTCAGCTACGACAAGAGCCGCGACATACTCGAGGGCATCCGCACCGAAAACAACGGCAACTTTGTGTACACCTACAAGCTTACCTATCTCAAACTATCGCCTAAGGGGAAGTAGGGACCTAAGTTACAGGTTACACGTTTCAAGTTTTACCTTCCACGTCCCCACTTTCACACCTTATAACTTTACAACCTCAACGCCTTCCCACCTCCACACGTTATAAAAACACCACTACCTCGTCCAACTCTTTGCGTTTCAGTTTAGGCACCCAGGTTTCTTTGGCTGCATAGCCTACCGGTATCAGCAGAAAGGGCCGTTCGTTGTCGGGTCTTTTCAGAATCTTGGTCAGGAAGCTCATGGGGCTGGGCGTGTGCGTAAGGGCCACCAAACCCGCATGGTGTATGGCCGCCAGCAGAAAGCCGCACGCCAGGCCCACCGACTCTGCCACGTAGTAGTTGTTGCGCTTCGTGCCATCGGGCAGCAGGTCGTACGCTTTTTTGAAAACCACAATCAGGTAAGGGGCGTCCTCCAGAAAAGGTTTGTGCCAGTCCGTTTGCAACGGGCGTATGTCTGTCAGCCACTCTTCACTCATGCGGCCCTGGTAGCTTTCGTATTCTTCCTTCTCCGCGGCAGCGCGTATTTTCTTCTTCACAGTGGGGTCGCTCACCACACAGAAAGTCCATGGTTGCTTGTGAGCGCCCGAGGGTGCTGTGGAGGCCGCCCGCAACAAGTTATCAATCACTGCGCGGGGCACCGGCCGGTTAGAGAAGTCGCGCACCGTTCTGCGCTGGTCCAGCCATCGGTAAAACTGCTCGCTGCGCGCCAGCATTTCCGGTTCGGGGTAGGTGGGTGGCTGATGGCGTACAAATGGGTAGCCATCCACAATTTTTTCAGTCATGCAACAAGATAACAGAATGACGGAAAACCAGCGCCTGCCATGCACACTGTTTGCCCGGTTTTGCGGCCCGACCGCTCCGCGTGGCTGGGTGGTGGCGCGCTCCGACCGCTTTGGTTGGCACCATTTGGGATGAGGACCTGACCATTCAATCTTCCAACACAAAGTTCTACCACAACGGCCGGGGGCTTTTTATGGGGTAGAGACATAGGGAAAATGGGGGCGAATGGATATATTCGAGTATTATGCGCCATGTCGCGGTTCAGATTCCGCGGCTTCGAACAATGGTACTTTTTGCTTGCCGCACGTAGTTTGCGCAACACAAAAGGAGGCAAATAAGCTAATTTCAGATTTGCGGAGGTGAATAGCAGTAGACTGAAAATGGGCGAACTCATATAAGATAAAGGAAACTACATAAAAGTCTTTGCGATATGAAAAGAAGAGTAGTCAAAACCTTAGTCGTTGTGGGTGTTGCAATTATCTTTTTTTCCGTATCATGTAATACGCGAACGTACATCGGAAGATGGATGACATGGAGAGCATCCGACATAAGAGATTTTGAGAAATTTCCCTCGATACCCTTTGAGCCGTCAACATCACCTTTTCGGTTTATTGAGGCCCCCCACAATTCTTTGCACTCACTTTCGGTAACTATTAAGGCGAATGAGAAAGAAATTCTTTATGACCTCTTAAGCCGTTCTGAAACAACCGCATTCATAGTGATAAGGAATGATTCAATTATCTTCGAAGAGTACTTTAATGGCTATAATCGAGAGTCAATCAATACTTCGTTCTCAGTTGCCAAGTCCATTACTTCTCTTATGGTTGGCATCGCGACTGACGAAGGTCTTATAAGCTCGGTCAACGATCCTGTTACCAACTATATTCCTGAATTGCTAGAGAGCGATCCGGAATACAGCAAAGTTACAATTGCTCATTTGCTAAATATGAGAAGCGGTATTCAATTCAAAGACCATGACCTTCCTTGGGGTGACAAGCCCAAAGCTTATTACCACCCAAGACTTCGCGAAAGAGTATTGGAGTTACCGATAGAGTTTGAACCCGGAAGTAGGTTCCAGTATAATTCTTACAACCCAATTATAGCAGGTATGATCTTGGAAAGAGCGGCAAAAAAACCACCAGCAGAATATTTTAAAGAAAAAATATGGAGTAAGTTAGGTATGGAATTTTCGGGTTCCTGGAGTTTAGATAGTGATGAATCACGTATGACTAAAATGGAAAGCGGGCTTAATTTAAGGGCTATTGATTTTGCAAAGTTAGGCAGACTTGTATTGAACAAAGGAAACTGGAATGGGGATCAGATTATATCAGAAAAGTGGATGGAAGAGAGTTGTGCAATCTTAACTTCAAACAGAGTCGATGAATTTGGAGAAGAAATTCACTATGAGAAATTCTGGTGGCTTTTTAGCAAAAACCATGAAAGTGCATACATTATCTCCGGCTGGGGTCACTTAGGACAATATCTTTACATTTTCCCGGAACGGAAGATTATTGTAGTAAGAATGGGTAAGGACACGGGAAGGGTAAAATCATGGAAGAAGGTGTTTCAGGAGGTAGTTGATAAACTTGGAACTTAAAAGTGCAATGGTTTTGGAATTAGCATACTACCTTATCGGCAAAGGTAGCACTGCTCCAATTGAGTTGGTTCGTTGCAAGGATGGCCCGAGGACAGTAAACACCCGGCATATTATAGGAGGGCCGGGTGTTTAACTGTTGGCGTTTATTTGTTAGCCGAGGCGAATGCACCTGAGTCTTCATAGAAGTGATACTCGCGGATTAGGCCACCTTCTACCAAACATCGAAGGGCCCACGCGCTGCTAAACAATTTTCCGGTAGCCTTAATGCGGTGGGTGAAAGTGCCGCTGGCAAAAACAATGGAACCTTCAGCAATCAGTTGGTCAACCCCGAAGGCTTGTGTTTCGAACGCGTTGCCGAGGTTGGCAATGAAAGCGTGCACACCCTCCTTGCCCGTATAGGTACCGTACACTTCATCTCCCTTCCGCGCGGCATCTCGCACAGCAACGATTTTGCACTGGTCATGGAATGAGTCAAGTATGCCTTGCATATTGCCTTGGCCAAAAGCATTGAAAAATTCTTGTACGGCCGCTTTGCTGTTAGATGGGTTGTTTGTTTCCATAGTTGTTAAGGATGTTTGTGCATGAGTTTTTGTTGAGTAGGCGGTGACGGAAAGAAGGCACACCGCTACTGTGAATAAGAGTGAACTTTGCATTTTGTTGTTAATTTTCGTTAAGCCATTGATGAAACAGTTTGTAGTATGCGGGTAGTATGGCATAGACTACCAACGGAACCGCAACTGCAGTAAGAACGAGGGTTCTAAGCGCCAGCGGGAGTGTAGCCAGCCAACCGCCCATGGTGAAAAATAACAATGTAATGAGCGGGTAGATGGCAAGCCAGATAAGAAACGCCCGCTTGTGTTGTGCTTTTGATTTCATGGTTGTTGAAATTTTTGGTAAAATTGCAGGGCATGGTAAAAATGGGCAAGTATGTACTAAAAAGTATCCTACATACCATTTGTAATCTATTGATGATTATCAGCACAATAAAATGACGAAGAAGATCAAAGAAAGTGCCATGTGCCCCGTAGATTTTGCCTTTCGCAGAATTGGAGGAAAATATAAAGGCCGCATTCTATGGCACATTCATCGCAGCCGCGTGCTGCGCTACGGAGAATTAAAAAGAACCTTGCCCGACATTACTACTAAGATGTTGACGCAGACTTTGCGTGAACTGGAAGACGATCAACTGATTCATCGGGAAGTGTTTCGGGAGGTACCCCCGCGTGTGGAATACAGCCTTACCGAGGTTGGTGAAGGGTTAATTCCACCAATCAAGACACTAATGGCATGGGGCGACCGTCAGATGAAACTCAATAGGCTAAGACGCTGAGTGGGGGCGATTACCTCCCGGTTTCAGCGCGTTAAATGGTGCGCACGCTTACATGGCTCTTTTCCGTAAGTTCTTCCTGGGTAAGGTTCTTTTCTTTGCGCAGCGCTGCCAGACGCCTGCCGAGTTCGGGTTGTTGCATGAGCAAAAGTTTTATGCTGCAAGTTTAGGCAGTGCAACGGGTAAAGAGGCTGTTACGGCCTCGATTTACCACTTCCTCAGAAACCCAAAAACATCGCGCACAGTTGCCTGACGATCCCTAACCGGCAACTGAAAACCAGCAATCGGAGGCAGGCTATTTATGTCGCTCTCTCAATACCTTCGCTACATCATTCAACGAATGCCCTTTTGCTTCGAGTAATACCAGATAGTGATACATCAGGTCGGCAGCTTCGTTTAGAAAGAGTTCTTTGTTCTGGTCTTTGGCTTCAATCACCAACTCCACGGCCTCTTCGCCCACCTTCTGTGCTATTTTGTTGATGCCTTTATTGAAAAGCTCGGTGGTGTAAGAACCTTCTTTGGGGTGCTGCCTGCGGTGACTAATGATATCGGCCAGAAATTGAACACTTGAACTATCGTTTTTTGCCTCGAAGCAGGTAGCAGCCCCGGTGTGGCATACAGGTCCCAGCGGTCTGGCTTTGATGAGCACCGTATCATGGTCGCAATCTATTTGCATGGACACTACTTCCAGAAAGTTGCCAGACGTTTCACCTTTGGTCCACAAACGGTTTTTGGTACGGCTGAAAAAAGTAACGCGCTTTTCGCGGATGGTTTTGTGTACTGCTTCTTCGTTCATGTAGCCCAGCATCAGCACATTCAGGGTGTGCGCATCTTGCACTATGCAGGGCACCAGGCCGTTGTCTTTGGCAAAGTCGATTTGGGTAACGTCTATCATAAGCCATTCATGCGCATGGGCACGCCATTCAATTTCAGAAACGATTTCAACATGGGTACTTCTATTTCGCCAAAATGGAATACGCTGGCAGCCAGTGCTGCATCTGCACGGGCCACTTTAAAAGCTTCCAGAAAGTGTTGTGCATTGCCTGCACCACCCGAAGCAATCACCGGAATGGAGAGCAGTTCGTGCAGCTTGGCGAGGGCATCGAGTGCGAAGCCGCTCTTGGTTCCATCGTGGTCCATGCTGGTAAAGAGTATTTCGCCCGCACCGCGCTGCTGCCCTTCTTTGGCCCACGAGAATAATTTTTTGTCGGTGGGCTGTTTGCCGCCATGGGTGTGTACCACCCACTGGTTGACGACTTTGCGTGCATCGATGGCCAGCACCACACACTGCGAGCCGAATGCCCTGGCGAGTTCGTCAATCAGTTCGGGCCGTTTTACAGCCGATGAGTTCACGCTGATCTTGTCTGCGCCTGCGTCCAGCAGTGGCCCCACGTCTTCCACGCTGTTGATGCCACCGCCTACGGTAAATGGAATGGAGATATGTTGGGCAATTTTCTTCACCAGCGCGGCCAGCGTTTTGCGCTTTTCGTTCGTGGCCGAAATGTCGAGGAAGACCAGTTCATCGGCCCCTTGTCGGGCATACATTTCTGCCAGTTCCACAGGGTCGCCCGCATCGCGCAGGTCGATGAAGTTTACACCCTTTACGGTGCGCCCGTCTTTGATGTCGAGGCAGGGAATGATGCGTTTGGTGAGCATGTGCTAGGTGTGGCAGAACTCGGTCAGTTCTTCGAGTTTAATTTTGCCCTCGTAAATGGCTTTGCCGATAATGGCTCCATACACTTCCATGTACTTCAGCTTTTCCAAATCTTCCATAGAGGCCACACCCCCGCTGGCAATGATTTTCAGATCGGGGAAGCGGCTCTTCAATTTTCTGTAGAGGGCAAAGTTGGGGCCCTGCAGGGTGCCATCGGTATGGATGTCCGTGCAGGTAACAAACTTCAGCCCATGGGGTTCGAATTGTTCAATGAGGTCGTACAGCGACACAGCCGCTTCGTCTACCCAGCCGTTGATTTGGATGCACTCGTTCTTTACATCGGCACTGAGTATGAAGTTGTCTGGTCCGTATTGATCGAGCCAGCGCTTGAATTTTTCAGGTTCGCGCACAGCTAGCGATCCGATGTTGATACGGTCGATTTCCATTTCCAGCAGGTCTTCCACATCGGCATCGGATTTCACGCCTCCGCCAAAGTCGATGCGCAGGGCGGTGCGTTCGCGTATTTTCTCCAGCACGCGCCAGTTCACCACTTCGCCTTTTTTGGCGCCATCCAGGTCTACAATGTGCACGTACTCCAGGTCGGCATCTTCAAAATTTTCGGCTACCTCAACGGGGTCGTTGCTGTACACTTTCACCTGTCCGTAGTCTCCTTGTGTCAGTCGCACGCACTTGCCTCCAATCACATCAATCGCGGGAATAATTTTCATAGTACTTATAAATCCAAAAATGATCTTAAAATCTTTTCGCCAGCTTCAGCCGACTTCTCCGGGTGAAATTGCACTGCGTAGAAGTTGTCTTTCTGCATGGCCGCGCTGAACGGCAATGCGTAATGGGTGGTGGCAACGGTATAAACGTTAACAGGCACATAGTAGCTGTGAACAAAATATACGTACTGGCCATCCAGGCCGAATGCAAAACCCCGGCATTGTTGAAGGGTGTTCCATCCCATGTGTGGAACTTTTTCTTCCGTATTGGGAATAAACCGTTTAACCGTTTCCGGGAAAATACCCAGACAAGGGGTATCATTTTCTTCAGAATGGGTGCACATCAACTGCATACCCAGGCAAATACCCAACAAAGGCTGCTTTAAAGAAACAATGATCCGGTCCAATTGGTTTGCTTTCAGGTATTGCATGGTGCTGCTCGCTTCGCCCACACCCGGAAATATCACTTTATCGGCTTTCAATATTTTTTCAGGCTCCGAAGTAACCTCAAAATCAATGCCTAGCCGCTCCAGCGCGTACGACACGGATTGGATGTTGCCAGCATTGTATTTTATGAGTGCTACTTGCATATTGAGGATTTATGAATTTGAAATGTGGAATTTAGAATGTTGAATTCGGAATGAAGACTGTAGAATGACGAATTTAGAATTGTCGTAATCAGGACGATTTGATTTATGCATTGTTTTTAGCCGTTTTAATAGATGTAACTATGCGAGCAATTCATTAACTTCTTTGGTAAGCGTATCAATTTTCTCTGTGTGATTAGGATTAAATTCTGACAGCATTTCGAGAAAGAATATCGATTCGTCCATTTCTTCTTCGACAAGCTTTAATTTATTAATAAAATCAGCGCGAGATTTTCCTCTGCATGCTGCCCGATAGTTGGCTGCGGATGAACTAGAAGAGCGAATCAGTTGATTACTGTATGCCCGGTTGGTAATGCCCTGAGGTAATTCGCCAATGAGCTTGGCCACATCAATGGCAAACCTTTTAAACCGACTCTTTAGTTCCTCAACACCCATATTCACTATTCTAAATTCGTCATTCGTAATTCTTCATTTCAAATCACTCCCTTCGTGCTGGGCAGTTGGTTAGAGTATGCATCTTTCTTCACGGCCATTTTTATAGCCTTCGCGAAAGCTTTGAAGATGGCTTCGATTTTATGATGCTCATTCTGGCCTTCTGCTTTGATATTCAGGTTGCATTTGGCTGTGTCTGAAAACGATTTGAAGAAATGAAGGAACATTTCGGTGGGCATTTCGCCAATGCGTTCGCGTTTAAAGTCAGCCTCCCACACCAGCCAGGGCCTGCCACCAAAATCGATGGCCACCTGTGCCAGGCAGTCGTCCATAGGCAGGCAGAAACCATAGCGCTCTATGCCACGCTTGTCGCCCAACGCTTTTGCGAAGGCTTCGCCCAACGTAAGCGCTGTGTCTTCAATGGTGTGGTGTTCGTCAATGTGCAGATCGCCTTTGGCCTGTATGTCAATATCCATCATGCCGTGGCGCGCCAGTTGGTCCAGCATGTGGTCGAAGAAGGCGAGGCCCGTTTTTATATTCGACTTTCCTTCACCATCCAGATTCAGTGCAATGGTTATCTCCGTTTCTTTGGTTTTGCGATACACCCGTGTGGCGCGCTGCGAGCGCAGCAGCAGATTGGCAATTTCATCCCACGAGGTGGTGATCAGTTTGCAGGTGTGTTGCAGATCGAAGTCGTGGAGCTTTTTTACCAGGCTGCCATCGTTGATCAAAATACCTTGTGCACCGAGGTTGCGCGCCATTTCCATATCGGTCAGACGGTCGCCAATCACCCACGAGTTCTTTAAATCGTAGTCACCCGTAAGGTAGGCGCTAAGCATGGCGGTGCCCGGCTTACGGGTGGGCTCGTTCTCGTACGGCAGCGAGCGGTCCACATAGATGCCATCGAAAACTACGCCCTCGTTTTTCAAGGTTTCAATCAACAGGTTCTGAACCGGCCAGAATGTTTCCTCCGGAAAGGTGGCTGTGCCGAGGCCATCCTGGTTAGTTACCATGGTTAACACGAAATCACCTTGCCGGGCAATCTTCCCCAGGCCATTGAACACGCCCGGATAGAAATGCAATTTATCGAGGCTGTCGATCTGCGGATCGGAAGGCGGTTCGATGATCAATGTTCCATCGCGGTCAATAAACAATACTTTCTTCATAGCGTGGACAGCACGTTGAGTAATCGATCGTTTTCCTGGGGGGTGCCTACAGTAATGCGCAAGCAGCCTTCGCACCCGCGAACATTCGAGCGGTCGCGCACCACGATGCCGTGCTTTAACAACTGTTGGTATTTCGCGGGGGCCTCGGTTACCTTCACCAACAGAAAGTTGGCATCGCTGGGGTAAATGTGAAGCACGCCCGGAATGGTCTGAAGTTTTTCAGCCAACCTTTTTCGTTCACGCACCATTTCATCTACCCAGCGTTTTGTCTGGGTGGTTTCTTCCAACACATTTTCCACCCTCTGTTGCGTAATGCCGTTGATGTTGTAAGGCGGCTTGATCTTGTTCATCATCTCGATAATGAACGGATGCGCAAAGGCCATACCCAGTCGCAAGGAGGCCAGGCCCCACGCTTTGGAGAGTGTTTGTAATACGACCAGGTTATTGAACTCCGGCAGGCGTGTAATCCAACTGGGTGTATCGGCAAAGTCGATATAAGCTTCATCCACCACCACGATTCCGTTGAAATTGCGCACTACTTTCTCTATGCTGTTTGCCGATAACAAATTGCCAGACGGGTTGTTCGGGCTGCAAAGGAATACAATTCGCGTATCGGAATCAACATTTTTCAACACCAGTTCGGCATCTAGATCGAAGGTGGCTGTAAGCGGCACACTTTTGATGCCCGCCTCGTTGATTTCGGCACTTACCTTATACATGCCATAGGTGGGCTGCGGAATCATCACCGTGTGGATGCCAGGCTGGCAAAAGGTGCGGATAAGCAAATCAATGGCCTCATCGCTGCCGTTGCCGAGAAAAATCTGGTTGGCAGGTATGTTTTTGATGCGGCTGAGTTTGTTTTTGATTGTTTTCTGGTGCGGATCGGGGTAGCGGTTAAAGCCCGTGTTGTGTGGATTCTCGTTGGCATCGAGGTAAACGGAGGCGCTGCCCTCAAACTCATCGCGTGCGGAAGAGTAGGGACTGAGTTGCAGCACATTTTTGCGAACAAGAGAACGTAGTTGATCGGGTGTCATGATGTGGGTACTGGCGCTTGTTAGGAACAATTTACTTCGATGTAATTAGCGAGCGTTGTGGAGAGTCCTTTGATTTATTCATTGTAGCCATTTCCGTGAACCACAAAGGCAGAAAGACACGAAGGTTCACTAAGAAATGAGGCGTCATCATTGCGTCATTGCTGGCTATTGGTTACGGAGTCGTATTTTAATCGCTCGCTGGTGACCGGTCAGTTCTTCTGCTTCGGCCATGCGCGCCACGTGCGGGCCAAGGTTTTGCAGGCCTTCGCGCGTCAGCTTCTGGAAGGTGATGTACTTCATAAAGCTTTCCAACGACACACCGCCATTGCTTTTGGCAAAGCCATTGGTGGGCAGCGTGTGGTTGGTACCCGAGGCGTAATCACCTGCGGCCTCTGGTGACCAACCCCCGATGAACACAGAGCCTGCGTTGCGAACAAACGCAGTCAGTTCTTCGGCATCGGTGGTGTTGATGATAAGGTGTTCGGGCGCGTAGTCGTTCACAAAAGCCAATAGTTCTTCGCGCTTATCGAAAGTAATAGCCATACTGTTCGCCAGGCATTCTTCGGCAATGGCTTTCCGCGGAAGAGATACCAATTGTTTGCTGAGCTCGGCCTGCACATCGGCCACCAGTTTTTCGCTGGTAGCTACCAGCACCACCTGGCTGTCTTTGCCGTGTTCGGCCTGCGATAACAAGTCAGCGGCTACAAACGATGGGTTGGCCGCAGCATCGGCTATTACCAGTACCTCAGACGGACCGGCCGGTAAATCGATGGCGATGCCATCCTGGTTCACCAACTGTTTGGCTTTGGTTACAAACTGATTACCCGGCCCGAATATTTTGTTCACGGCCGGCACCGACTGCGTGCCATAGGCCATGGCGGCAATGGCCTGGGCGCCTCCACACTTATACATTTTGGTGATGCCCGCCATGGAGGCAGCATAGACAATAGCAGGATGAATTTGTCCGTTGGCACCCGGTGGCGAGCACAAAATAATTTCAGCGCAGCCGGCCAGTGCGGCTGGTATACCCAGCATCAACACAGTAGAAAACAACGGGGCCGTGCCTCCGGGAATATAAATGCCCACCCTGTCGATAGCGATGCCTTTTCGCCAGCACTGCACGCCCGGCATGGTCTCAATCACTTCAACGGTTCTTCGTTGTTTTTCGTGAAAGGTGCGGATGTTGCGCGCAGCCACTTCGATGGACTTTTTCAAATCATCGCTCAGTTGTTTGCTGCTCTGTTGAATTTCTTCTGCCGTTACCTGCACCGATGTTACCGTAGCTTTGTCGAACTGTAGCGCAAATTCTATCAGGGCGGCATCGCCAGCCTTTTTTACACGGTTCATAATGTTGCGCACCGTGCTTTCCAGGTAGTCTAGTTCAAAGCTGGGCCGTTGCGTTAGCGCAGGCCATTCGCTGCGCGGGGGATTCTTCCATTGCTTCATAATTATCAGGCAATCATTTTTTCGATAGGTATCACCAATATGCCTTCGGCACCGAACGATTTCAGTTGATCGATTTTTTGCCAGAAGTCATTTTCGTTTACCACGGAGTGCACAGACGACCAGCCTGGCTCGCCCAGAGGCAAAATAGTGGGGCTGCGCATGCCTGGCAGCACCGATGTAATTTTTGGAATGGCCTCGTTAGGGCAGTTCAACAAAATGTATTTGTTGTTTTTGGCCGACTGGACGGCTTCAATGCGGAAGAGCAGTTGCTCGAGTATTTTCGATTTGCCTTCCGAGAGCGTAGTGTTGGCTACCAACACCGCTTCCGAGTTCAGCACTACCTCTACTTCTTTCAAGCCGTTACTCATCAGCGTGCTGCCGGTGCTCACCAGATCGCAAATGGCTTCGGCCAAACCAATACCGGGTGCAATTTCTACAGAGCCCGATATTTCGTGAATGCCGGCTTCAATGTTGTGTTTGGTTAAAAACTGCCGGGTGATGTTAGGGTAGGAGGTGGCGATGTTTTTTCCTTGCAGAAACGAAAGCCCCGTATACGTTTCGCTTTTGGGGATGGCGATGGAAAGGCGGCACTTGGCGAAGTCGAGTTTTTTAACGAGGCGTGTGTTCTTCTGTTTTTCGGCCAGCACATTTTCTCCCACTATGCCAATGTCGGCAACACCATCTTCAATGTATTGGGGAATGTCGTCATCGCGCAGAAAAAGTATCTCTACCGGGAAGTTGCGTGCCTGTGTTTTCAGTTGGTCTTTGCCGTTGGAAATTGCCAGCCCGCTTTCTTTCAGCAAACCCAGCGAGCCTTCCTGCAGGCGTCCTGATTTTTGAATGGCAATGCGTAGAATCGGTTCCATGAATTATAATTTACTTTTCATTTTTTCTTGTTCGTTCTCACCTGCTTCAACTTCCTTCTCCAGCGCCAAAATTAACCCTGGCTTAGCTGGTGGTTCGGGGGAACCCCTTCGCTAAAGCTTCGGAGGGCAAATAAAAAAGGCTTGCCGTTTCGAGTGGCAAGCCTTTTACAAGTCTTTTTTGATTATGGTTACAACAATAACCTGCCACCGCACAATGCGTTGCTGTGATGGTGGTGCAGATGTATGTTGGCTATTTTTCTCATTTGCTGCTTCAAAGTAACGGGCCCCTTATTTAATTTGCAACACCTTTCGTCAATTATTTCTGTTTTGTTCAACTAAACCTACCTTCCACTTGTTCTGCTTGCGATTAACTCGATTAGGTATGATCCGTAAAATGGTTCTGCAAACGTTGGTGATAGCGATGGTGATGGGGGGCTGCAGCGACAGCAAGGAGACCAAACTTCAGAAGTTTTTGCTGAAGGGAAACATCAGCCTGAAGGAGGGCAACAACGAACAAGCAGCCTACTACTATCAGGAAGCATTGAAGGTAGAACCCTGTTTTACAGATGCGTTGAATAACCTGGGCACTTTGCATTTCAATGCGCGCCATTTTCAGGAGGCGCTGATGCGTTACGATGAAGCGCTCAACTGCAACCCACAGTTTTTGCCTGCTTATTTCAACCGCGCCAACACTCTGTATGAATCGAAGGAATATTTCCGTGCGCTGGCCGATCTGGATCGCATACAAAAAGAAAAACCCGACACCGCTGCCGTGTATTTTCTACGAGGGCTCGTGCTCACAAAGATGCGCAACTATCCCGAAGCCCTGCAGGCTTTTAAGGCCGCTATGAAAAAAGACCCTGCCAACAAGGTAGAGTGCATGGTGAACCAGGCAACGGTGAAGTTTTACATGCGAAGATATGAAGAGGCAGAGCAGGAGTTGAAGGAGGCCGCATTGCTGAAGAAAGAGGAAGCCAACATTTTTAATACCCTGGCCATGATTCAGGCCGAACGCGGGCAATATGAACAAGCTCTGGACAATGTAAACAAAGCCCTGGCTCTGGAACCCGAACAGCCCTATTTTCTTAACAACCGGGGTTACATTTATTTGGGTTTGAAAAAGATGGCCGAGGCCGAAGCCGACCTCAACCGAAGCATGTCCATCGATCCTTACAACGGATGGGTTTATCGCAATAAAGGCATTTATTACCTGCACCTGCAAGATGGAGCTTCCGCGGAAAGACTTCTGCTGCAGGCACTCGACCGCGATGGGTTTATTGACCAGGTACACTTTTACCTTGGCAGTGCCTATTTGCAGCAAGGCAAACAGAATGAGGCATGCGCACAATTCCGCTTGTCGGAAGAGGCCGCAGAACAGAAGGTGACAGATGCCATGCGTAAAGCGTGTAACTTCTAAGTCATGGAGTTATTTGATTTAGTCAATTTTCTGGAGCAGCGTTTGAAGCAGCCACTGCCGGGGGCTCAGGCGCACGAAATCATGCGCGCAGTTCCCAGCGGTTCCGTTATCCCCAGGTTCGAGCACAAATTACCACCCAAGCCAGGCAGCGTAATGATATTAATTTACCCAGACGAAGCTGGAGTATTACACTTCCCACTCATCAAACGCCCCGACTACATAGGGGCCCATAGCGGGCAGGTGAGTTTGCCGGGAGGGAAGGCGGAACCTGGTGAAACAACCATTGAAACAGCGTTGCGCGAAGCCGAAGAAGAAGTAGGGGTGAAACCCAACGATGTAAAGATTTTGGGAACGCTGTCGGAATTTTTTGTAGTGCCCAGTAATTTCCTAGTGAAGCCCGTAGTGGGTTATGCCGAGCATGAACCTCTTTTTATTCCCGACCAGGTAGAGGTAAGCCGCATATTAAAGGGCGATGTAGACGCGCTGGTGGCGGAGCAGGCCGTGAAGCGCAAAGAAATTGTGGCCGCAGGCCGCTATAACATGCTGGCACCCCACTTCGAAATTGAAGGCGAAGTGGTGTGGGGTGCCACCGCCATGATGTTGAATGAATTTCGGCTTTTGCTTCAGGAAGCAGTAAGATAGACGTCTTGCAGAAAAAATTTCTTCATTCGCTGCGCCCTCTGTTTTTTGAAGGTACTGCTTGTCAGTCTTTCACAATGGTAAACTCCACTCTGCGGTTCAGGGCGCGTGTTTCTTCAGCATCGTTGTCGGCAATGGGCTTGGTGCCTCCATAACCTTTGCCGCTGATTCGCCTGCTTTCAATGCCTTGAGCCACTAAATATTTCTTCACCTCTTCCACCCGCTCACGCGATAATTTCATATTCAGTTGGTGGTACCCTCGGTTGTCGGTGTGGCCTGCCAGTTCTATCTCTACCTTGGGGTTTTGCTTCATGAAGTCGGCCACCATGTTTAACTCATCGTACGATTCTTTCAGCAACGTGGCCGTACTCTGTTGAAACAACACACTCTTCAGGTTAACCGTAGTGCCCACAGCCACTGGCTGCAGTTGGAAGTTCATTTCCAGGTTGTTCAGAACCTGCGTACGCAAGTCCAGTTTTTCCATCACTCCGATAAATCCGGGCGCTTCTACTTTAATGTGATATTCTTCACGTGCGGCCAACGTAACTTCGTACATGCCATCCGCTTTGCTTTGTCTTGCCAGTTGTTCACCAGTTGATAAAATGTGTACCTGGGCTAACAAAGGTGCTTGTGTTTGGGCGTTCAACACCGTGCCCCACACCCGAAAAGATTTTGCTTCTGCCACAGCCTCTTTTGCATAGTCGATGGGTATTATCTGCTTGGTGACGGAATCGGTCGGCTCAGCGGTCTTTATCTCCGATAACAATGGCGACACCACCTGCATGGAGTCTTTGGGCGTAGGGGGTTGGTAGAAGTGGATATCTCCATAACCATCGCTGTTGCGCGTGCTGGTATAAAAATCTCCCCACGGGGTGGGCCGGTAGAATAGTTCGCGCCCTTCCGAATTGATGTCGGGTCCTGCGTTCACCGGCTCCGACCAACTCAGCCAGGTGTCGTCTAACCGATCGGAAAAGAATACATCGAAGCTGCCATAGCCGCCATGGCCGTTGGAAGCAAAGTACAGTCGCCTGCCATCGGGCGACAGCGAAGGACTTACATCCTGGTAGGGCGTGTTAATGGTGTTGCCCAGGTTCTTCGGCTCCGACCATTTGCCTGCCGACCGCAAACTAACATAAATGTCTTCGGCCCCGCGCGTAGCGTACGACTCTGCCGAAAACACCAACACATTGCCATCGGCCGAGAGGCAGCCGCTTTGAAACAGGGTACTATTTTTAAAGTAAGGTATTTTGATGTTGACCGGAGTAGCCCATCCAGTGCCGTTCCACCGGGCTACGGCAAGGCCCTGCGATTGCACGGGTTCGCCCGGTGCAGCATAGTGGCCCATCAAAAACAATTGCGTACCATCAGCAGAAAAGCCGGCCACGGTATTATGAAGCGCATTGTTGATCTGCGTTCCGCCATGAATGGGGTCGCCCCAACCTTGCTCTGTAAGGGTAGCATACCAAATGTCGCCCAGGTCTTTGGTGCCGCCAACGTTTTGGGGGTGGTTGGAAATGGTGAAGTATAAAGTGCGGCCATCAGGCGAGAGCAGCGGGTTCTGCTCATCCAAAGCAGAGTTGGCTTTGTCGAAGCGGGCGGGTGCAGGCTGGGCCATGGCAAGCGGTACCCATCCAATAAAAAAGAGCCAAACAAATACGCGCATATTACAGTCTCGCTCAGGTCAAAGTCAAAAATAGAGAATCCACACTACTTACGGCTTACCCAGGGGTTGTCTTTCATATAAAATCGCCAGGGCAGCCATGCATCGGGTCCTGCATAATCAATGCCAATGCGGGTGGTTTGCACCACCTGGGCCTTGCGCAGCCGCATCCCTTCCTCCAGCCAGATACGATCACCCCCCAGCCACAGCCCGTTGCAGCTACGGTCTATCTGCAGGGCCTTGGTTAGTTTACCCGGGCCAGCGGTAACGCGCGGTGGAAGCATTTTACCATTCGGAACGGGTTGGATGGCCCGAATCAGAACGGCATCACCCTTTCCTTCCGGGCCCGTTACCACGTTGAACATCCAGTGCATGCCATAACAAAGGTACACGTAGGCGTGGCCCCCGCGCAGGAACATGGCCTGGTTTCGGGTGGTCATTTTGTTGCCAAAAGCGTGACACCCTCGCTCCCGGTGCGAGTAGGCCTCTGTTTCTACAATCCATCCAGCCTGCACCACCCCATCTATACCACTGGTTACCAAAAGCTTACCCAGCAAGGAACGGGCAATGGCAGCAACGGGGCGACCGGTGTAGAACGAGTCGGATAGTTTCATCAACGTGCAAATCGACCGCAATTTAGAGCGATTTTACCGTGCTTTTGTTCTAAACTGTGTTAGCTTTGCTTTCCGTTAAAACGATTGCGACCCCCAATTGTACCTCATGATATCCTTCGTATCCTTTGCGCTATTTACCAAATCCCAGAGGGGGGGCCATCTTTCGGCATCTGTTTTATTTAGTAATCTGTTACCCTAATAATTCAATTATGAAGAGAATTTTTACGCTTTTACTATTAGTTATTGTTGCCGGTGCGGAAGCCCAGATTCAAACGCCTGCCGCCAGCCCTGCGGCAGTAGCAAGCACCCAGGTGGGATTAACCGATGTAAAAATTACCTATTCACGGCCACGTACGAAGGGACGCAAAATTTTCGGTGCCGGTTCCGACTTTCTGGTGCCTTACGGCCAGTTGTGGCGCACCGGTGCCAACAATGGCACGGTCATCAGCTTTTCTGATGATGTAGAAGTGGAAGGAAAGAAAGTAGCCAAAGGCGACTACCTGTTGCTTTCCACCCCCGGAGCAACCGAGTGGAGCATTGTATTGTACAAAGACGTGTCCATGGGTGGCAATACAGCGGCTTATAAGCCTGAGAATGATGCCGCCAAGTTTACAGTGAAGGCCGAGAAGCTGACAGAAAAGGTAGACATGTTCACCATGAACATTACCGACCTGTCGGACGACAATACCACTGCTAAGATTCAGTTGGCTTGGGAAAATACTTCGGTGAAGTTTGGCATCAAGGTATCGTTCGATGAGAAGGTGATGAAAGCCATTGAAGCCAACACCAAGGTAAATCCCAACAACTACATAGCAGCCGCTCGCTATTATTATGAAACGGGCAAAGACCTGAAGAAAGCCATTGAGTGGATAGATATGGGTTTGGCCGCCAACCCCAACGCTTTCTGGAATGTGCACCTGAAGGCCCAGATTCAAAAAGCCGCTGGCGATAAGGCCGGGGCGCAAGCCACCGCCCAAAAATCGTTGGAACTGGCTAAAAAGGCCGAAAACGACTTTGGCTACGTTAAGCTGAACGAAGATTTTATTAAAGGATTGAAGTAAGCACTTACCAAATCCATGCACGATCCTATCAAGAAGGATGTTGCAATTGGGTAAGTAAAATATCCGCACAAGCCGGTAGTAATTCAGTAATACAAAATACCTACAAAGAGGTATTGTATGTCAGTTACTGTTCATAAAACTTTGTTGTATCAAACCCTTACCACAGTGTTGTTTACAATTTCTGTTAAAAAATTCTTTGGAACAGTCAGTTTCCAAGTTATTCACTCAAAGCAATTCAACAGTATTGTCATAAACTAATCAAAAACCCCTAATAGCCCATGAAGAAAAAGTGGATTTTCATAATCGCTTTGTCTGTGCTGTCGTTGGAAACGATGGCGCAGATCAAGGTGGGATTTCGCGCTGGAGTGAGTTCTAATTCATTCCGTCCCCAAGACAAGGTGAGACTCTTGGTGACTCAAGGAAAGGTTGCCGATGATTTGCAGCGTGCTAATGAAGCAGAATTTCGGTATCAACAGGCAAAAACAGCAACGGTAATTTCCGGCAATGGCTACGATGGGCCAATTTACTCGCCCGCATACACGCCTGCCTACATTGAACAGTTGCGTCTTGCAACGTTGAACCAGCGTTACTACCTAAGCGATCAGAGTGTGCTGGGTGCTACTGTGGGAGGATATGTGTCGATGTCAGTAACTTCTTTCCTCGCAGGCCGTGCGGAAGTAATGTATGCCATTAGCGGAGGTACCATGGAAAACTACTCCATTGGAGGATTCACTCGTACCAATGTGCGTGCCATTACGCATAATTTAGAATTTCCGGTTATGGCCGAACTTAGCATGCCCTCCATGTCTGAGTCGAAGGTGCAACCTAAAGTGCGTTTAGGGGTTCAGTATGGTGTCAATTTGAGTGCGCAAGAGAAGTTTGAGACGCGCGTCAACAGCCCGTTCGGTTCGCAAACAGAAAAGGACTACGCTAGCATAAGCAGCGGCTTTACCACCGGTTATTTTGGTTATTTGGTAGGGTTAGGGGTAGACATCGAAGGATTGAGCATCGAGTTTCGTTACAACCACACCCTTACTTCGATGGAGAGTGATTCAGCGCCTACTTCTGCCCTGCAATCTACCTTGAACAATTATGGTGGTGAACTTCGTACTTCCACCTTCAGCATAAACTTGTCTATGCCTCTTTTCGAATTCTAAAAAACTTCAATTAACCCTATATTTTAAATCAATTCCCTATGAAAGAAACAAACAAATTTCGTTTCGGAATTACAGGTTTGTTCGCGATCCTGATTACCTTGATCGTGCTCTCCTGTGATAACGAGGGCGTGGACATCACGGCCCTTGAGCGCCAGCGGCAACAAGCCCGCCTAGACTCTATCGCCTTTGTGGATTCATTGGCAAGACTGAATGACAAACTGCAGCGCTTCTACGATTCGTTGGACCTAAGAAATCAACGAATTTATGATTCACTGGAAAATGTGAACTCGGCTGGTTTGGTTAGCTACGCCATCACTGTAGTTGACGGTTCTACTTCATCTTTCGCAAGTAGCAGAACCCAATCGCTGGTGTCTGGTGCTTCTGTTACGGTAAGCCAGGCAGGCCGCAGGGAAACCAAAACCACGGATGCCTCCGGTTTGGTGGTATTTAGCGGTTATTTCCGCAACAGCATCAACGTAACGATTCGTCAAACCGGGTTCACAGAGGCTAACTATATCGTGGGTGTTCGCGAAAATAATGCCACTCCAAACGACTCGTGGAATTATGTGGGTAACATCATCCCTATATTCCCCGTTACGGGTGCTAACACAGCCACTATCATCGGCCGTGCCACTATTCAAACCAACCTCACTAATAAAACACGCGAATTGGCCCCGGATGGTACTACTGTGTTGGTAGGTATTAACGCCACTGACCCTAATTTCGAAGATAATTTCTTGTTCATGAACGAGGATTTGACTCCCAATAGTGAGCCGAATGCCGATCCTAACATTCCTCAAGATGAAGAGACATTCTATTATGTAGGCGACATTAAGCAGGCAAACTACCAGACAGGCGTTGTTGGTACCGTTACTGCCGGTGAATATACGGTGACTGTTCCGGCCGCATTCGATGGCCTTCCGTTAGCAATTTCTTACTCGCAAGTTGCTGCTGACCAGACCTTGTTTACCAATGCACCCATTGACGGAGTAACTGGCGACCGTACGATTGTTCAAAGAACTTTGTTTGGCCCAGGTGTGGCAACTACATCGGTACCCTCGGCTACTGGTATTATCATTAGCTTTGATGCTGGAAGTGGTGCCTCTGCTACCGCAGTTATCAGCAACCAAACAGGAACAGTTGATCGCATCAACGTAACCAACGCAGGTTCTGGGTATACCGGTGTACCTGTGGTTACTATTTCAGGAGGAGGTGGAACTGGCGCCACCGCCACTGCTACTGTTACCAATGGGCAGATTACTGGCGTTACAGTTACCAATGCTGGATCGGGTTATACATCTCCGCCATCAGTAACCTTCGAGGCTGGTGCGGGTGCGGCTGCTGAGATCGCATCCCTTACTGTTGACGGAACCGTAGTGGGTGTTAACATCACCAACACAGGTGCAGGATATTCCGCAGTTCCGACCATTACGTTCTCAGCGCCTGGCGGATCTGGAACTACTGCAACCGGTACTGCCATCATTCAGAGCGGCCGTCTTACGGGTATCACCATCACCAACCCCGGCTCAGGCTACACCAGCGACCCGACTATCACCATTACAGACGTAGGTACGCCTGCCGCTACCGTTGCTGCAACTGCCGTTGGTATCTATTCCGGTCAATCTATTGGCGCAGTACAGATTACATCGAATGGTGCCGACTATACATTTGCCCCCTCTATTACATTCCCGGCTCCTAGCCGCCCCAATGGCGTAAGGGCAACAGGTACCGCGGTAATTGATCCTAATACCCGGGAATTGGTAGGTATCACTATTACTAACCCCGGTTCGGGTTATCTGAGCGGCCAAATCGGAGCTTCCTTGACTATCAGCGCGTTTACTGCGGCTGCAAGTGCGCAGTCATTCTTGACGGGCGGTTCAGTTCTCTCTGCGGATATTACCACACAGGGTAGCGGTTATGTAGCTCCTCCTACCGTTGTATTCGACAACACGGGAACCGGAGGTTCTGGGGCTGCTGGTACGGCCGTCATTGCTGATGGAAAAGTGATCGGTATTAACATCACTTCGGGTGGAAGCGGCTATACTTCGGCTCCGACTATCAGTTTCACTGCCGGTGAGGGTGCCAATGCATTCGCTACCGTTGTGAATGGCGCCATTTCCGCAATTACTGTCTCGGATGGTGGCCGTAACTGGGTTGGCGCCCCGCGTGTTACCATTTCGTCTACTGTAGGGGGCGGTGCAACGGCCACGGCAACCGTGGCTGGCGGTTCGATTACTGGTGTAACTGTTACAGCTGGCGGTACAGGCTATACCGAGGGTAACGTTCCTGGTGCTGCCGAATTGTTCTCTGGCCCGACAGCGTTAACAACGAAACCTGGTTTGCGTTATGTGAATGATATTCACTACGGAACGGGTCAACGTCAGCCAAACTAAAAATCTGCATTGGGCTATAAACCGAGAGAGGCTGTCTCAAAAGGGCAGCCTCTCTTTTTTCGACCCGAATAAATTTCAAGATGTAATCAACCCGAACTATGCAACAAATTTTATATTGCTTAATAACGAGTGAAAATCACTAAGTTAACCTTACTAAGGTTTGTACCCTTATGGCTGGGTTGAAACCATCTTCCAACTCTCCATGGATAGTTAATTTTTTCGGGCGGATTGTGCTCCCCTATCTTCCAAATTTAATTTGAGAGTTACCCAAACACCTGCTTGGCCAGCAGTTTCATCACATCGTTTTTGTAGTTGCGGCCAATGGGTATGTGGAATTTGCCGATTTCTACATCGGTGGCAGAGTAGGCGTCAATCTTCTCTATGTTTACCATGAACGAGCGGTGCACACGCAGAAAGTGCCGCTTGGGCAGGCTTTCTTCCAGGTAGCTGATTTTCTGCTGGGTGATGATTTCCTTTTCGGCCGTGCGCACTTTTACATAGTCTTTAATGCTTTCTATGTAGAGTATGTCGCTCATGCGGGTCTTCACCATCTTCTTGTCTACCTTAAAATAGATGTAGTTATCGGAGGGAGCAGCGGCCACAGCCGGAGCGGGTGGAGGAGGGGTGTCTGCCGGGGCCGGTAACACCTTGGCAACGGCCTTCAAAAATCGCTCGAATGGAATGGGTTTCAGCAGGTAGTCGGCCACTTCCAACTCGAAGCCTTCAATGGCATAGTCGCGGAAGGCAGTGGTAAATATCACCTTAGGGGGGCGCTTCAGGGTTTTCAGAAAGTCGATGCCCGAGAGTTTCGGCATCTGGATATCGAGAAAGATCAGGTCAACATGGTTTTGCTGTAAAAAGGTGAAGGCGGCCAGCGCGTTGCGGAACGTGCCCGTCAGCTGCAGGTGATCGATCCGCGCTACATAGGCTTCCAGGATTTCGATGGCCAGCGGTTCATCGTCTACAATGATGCATTTCATCCTTCTGCTATTCGGTTTCTTTCTCGTTGATCGTTAAAATCACCAAAAAGGTTTCTTCTCCCTTTATCATTTTCAAATCGTAGCGGCCGGGGTAGAGCAGGTCTAACCTGCGTTTCACGTTCTGTATGCCAATGCCCTCACCATTTCCTTTCTCGGGGCCGGGGGCCTTGTTATTTTCTACTTTAAAGACAACGGAGTCGGGCTGCACGTCTACATCTATTTTTACCCACGCTTGTTCCAGGCCTTCGCTGGCACCATGCTTGAAGCAGTTCTCCACGAATGGCAGTAGTATCAGTGGCGCAATTTTTCTGTCGGCCTGCTCTCCAATTACATGGATGTCTACCTCCAGTTTGTCTCCGTAGCGCATCTTCTCAATATCCACATAGTTGCGGATGAACTTGATTTCTTTGCTCAGCAACACCTCATCGCCTTTGCATTCGTACAGCATGTAGTTGATCAATTCCGAAAGTTTCAACACCATGCCCGGGGCCATGTCCGATTTCTTTAGCGTAAGTGCGTAGAGGTTGTTCAGCGTGTTGAACAAAAAATGCGGGTGGATCTGTGTCTTCAAAAACTTGAGTTCTGCCTGCAGCTTTTCCTGAATCAGCACCTGCTGTGCGTGCTGGTTGGCATACCAATATTTTAACAACTTAATGGCCACCGCCACGAAGGTAGCCGGGTAGATGGCTGCAAACATTTTGATGATCTTAGGTAGGTAGAAGAAAGAATCCTGAAGGGCCTCTGGGTAGTAGATAGGATAATCGAAATTGAAAGCCACGTAACGCTGTACGATGCCGGCCGCAAAAGAGGCAACCGCGAGCCAAGCAAAAAAAGCCGTGTATTTGCCAACCAGCAGGTAGCGCGGCAGCAGGTAATACATCACAAAATACGTGAACGCCATTTTTACCGGCAGGTAGATGGCCTCTTCCAGAAAGGTCTGCCCGTAGTTGTCGGCAAAGCTGCCGTAGAGGGTGGCGTAGAACACCAGATGCGTAGCCCAGAAGAGCACATGTTGCAACAGGCGGTTGCCAAAAAGCCAATTAAGTCGTGCCTTCATGGGGTTTTGTTGGGGTGCTGCAATGGGTCAATCACCTTGTACAGGCATTAATGGCATTTAGTTGCGTGCCTGTGTTCAAAGATAACCCTCTTCATGGTATTCTGCTGGCGGTACGCACCGGAATGGCGCGCTGGCCGCCCTAATAACGGGTTGCACCCGATGAATTGCATTCGAGTGAAACATGAGTACTTGTGAAGTATACAAACTACTGTCGGGTGCAACCTGGAAAATCGGGTTCGCGGTCACCGTTCAGCGAGTAAAATGCCACTTCCATGAAACACATGTTCCTGCCGCTGTTGCTCACCATCGCAGTGTCTGCGTGGGGGCAAGACCCACCCATCCGCAAAGAAACCTTTTCCATCAACGTTAAGCGGGCACGCCAGCCGATCAAGATTGATGGTTTGGCAGATGAACCAGTCTGGCAGTCGGCCGAGACAACCACACCGTTTCTCAACAAGTGGCCCCTGGATTCCGGGGAAGCGAAAGTACAGACGCAGGTAAAAATGCTTTTCAACGAACAGTATCTGTACCTCTCGGCCACCAGCTATCAGAACAAAAATGATCTGGTGATTCAATCGCTGAAGCGGGATGGAATGGAAGCATTTTGGGGAAGCGATGCGTTTGCGGTGGTGCTCGACCCGATTAACCAGCGGGCAAACGGTTTTCTTTTCGGGGTGAATGCAGGCGGAGCACAGTTGGATGCCGATATCAATGTGCAGGGTAGTTGGTCGCGGGCCAACGAGAATTGGGACAACAAATGGTACAGCGCCACCATAGTGTACGATGACCGATGGGAGGTTGAAATGGCCATTCCGTTCTCTTCGCTCCGCTTTAAGGGCAAAGCCACGGAGTGGGGGCTTAATTTTATCCGGGCCGATATGAAGAACAACGTTTTTTCTACCTGGGCGCGCGTGCCGCTTCAATTCAACGGCATTGACCTGGGCAGCCTGGGCACGCTGCGTTGGGAAGAATCCTTTCTGCCTGACCAAAGCAAGGTAACCCTGATACCCTATACTTCCGGAGGTTGGGCGAAAAACCATGAAGAAGGCAAGCCGACCGAAACCATGGGAGGCATCGGCTTAGATGCAAAGGTAGCCGTGAGTTCATCGCTCAACCTGGACCTTACGGTGCTACCTGATTTTTCGAATGTGGAGGTAGACCAGCAGATGACCAACGTAACACGGTTTTCTCTGTTTTTCCCCGAACGAAGGAATTTCTTTCTCGAAAATGCCGACCTCTTTACCAACTTCGGATCGTGGCAGGTGATGCCCTTCTTTTCGAGAAAGATAGGTATGCATGAGGGTACCCCGGTGCCTATTGTGGCCGGTGCGCGACTAAGCGGAAACGTTACCAAGGGAATGCGCGTGGGGCTGATGGATATTCAAACGGCTGCCACGGATGAATCGGTGGCGAATAATTACCTGGTGGCTTCGGTGCAGCAACGGGTTTGGAGCCGGTCGCTGGTAAAGTTCTTTGCCGCCAACCGGCAGCAAACCACGCGGGGCGAGGGGAGTGATCAGGACAATTTTAACCGGACGTATGGTGGCGAGTTTCAGTATGTATCTGCCAATGGCACCAACAGTGCAACGTTGCGTATGCATCGGGCAGAAACGCCCGACCACTTGCGCGACAATGGTTACTACAGTGCCCAATACAATCGCAATGTAAAAAAATACTACACCGGGTTGATGGCTGAACGCGTGGGCGAAAATTATGTGAATGATTTTGGGTTTGTTCCCCGGCTCTACAACCACGATGCCCTGCGCGACACCACTATTCGGTTGGGACATTACACGCTGAATCCGTGGTTTGGATGGCTTCACTATCCCAAAAACAGCAAACGAATTAATTTGATCGAGCCCAACACATGGAGCGTGATTAACTACAAAGACGATGGCGGATTTCTGGAACGGAACACTTCCGTGAATCTGTTTATCGGGTTGCGCAACACAGGATCGTTGTTTGTAGAGGCTTTCCAAACCGATGTGGCCCTGCCCTTTGCTAGCGACATTATTGGCGAGGAAAAACCGTTGCCAGCCGATCGTTATACCTTTACACATTATCGTGCGCGATACCGCACCGACACGCGCAAGTGGCTGCGCGGGGAGGTGAGTGCCGGTATGGGCAGATTCTATGGCGGAAGGCGCATGGAGTTGGGTGGTTCGGTAAATGTGCGCAGGCAGCCGTGGGGAAGTTTTGGCGTTACCTTTCTTCAGAATCGCATCGAATTACCGCCACAGTATGGCTCTGCTTCCTTTTTGCTGGTGGGCCCCCGCAGCGAGGTAAGTTTTCGTCATAACCTCTGGTGGACTACTTTCTTACAGTACAACACGCAGGCCGAAAATTTTAACATCAACAGCAGGCTGCAGTGGCGATTCAGACCCATGTCTGATTTCTTTCTGGTATATACCGACAATTACACCGATCAGAACCTGGTTGTGAAGAACCGCGGACTGGTGTGCAAACTCACCTATTGGTTAAACCTCTGACGGCTGAACCGTGAAAAGAAAACTGCTGACTATACTAGGCGCAGGGGTTGTATGGGTTCTTTACCTGATGCTGCTGTATAATTTGTTCTGACGTTGGAATAACGGCCGGAGGTTAGTACCCATCGGCCGTGTCATCGCCCCGTGTGTAGTCGGCACCACCTTCCAGGCGGCCATCGGGTAGCACCAGTATGGCGTCTACTCTTCCTAGTCCTTTTCGCGAGCGAAACACGTGCCCCTTTTCCACCAACTCCAGACTGTCGTCTTTGGATAGCGCATTGTATTCAGGTGCCACCACATCGGGCAGCCATTGGCTGTGGAAACGCTTGGCATTTACTGCTTCCTGCATGGTCATGTCGTGCTCCAACACATTCAGGATAACCTGGAATACCGAGGTAATGATGGTAGAACCACCGGGTGTTCCCACCACCATGAGCAACTTATTGTCTTTTTCAATAATCGTGGGCGTCATCGCACTCAGCATGCGTTTATTGGGTTCTATTTTGTTGGCCTCGCCACCAATCACGCCAAACATGTTAGGCACTCCCGGCTTGGCGCTGAAGTCGTCCATCTCGTTGTTCAACAAAAAACCCGATCCGCCCACCACCACAAACGACCCGTACCAACCGTTGAGGGTAGTGGTAACTGCCACCGCATTACCCCGCGCATCTACAATGGAGAAATGAGTGGTTTCTTCCGACTCATAGCCAGGTATAGCCCCCGGTGCCACTTCTGTGCTGGGTGTTGCGCGGTTTTTGTCGAACGTGCTCATACGCTCGGCCATGTATTGGCCATCTGTCAATTGCTGCACTGGAATTTTGTAGAAGTCAGGGTCGCCCAGGTAACGCGAGCGATCTGCGTATACGCGCCTTTCGGCTTCCACCATCAGGTGCACGGCTTCTGCTGTGTTGTGGCCATACTTTTTGATGGGATAAGGTTCCACGGCTTCCAGCAGTTGCAACAGGCAGATGCCTCCGCTGGAAGGTGGCGGCATGCTGATGATTTTATGATCTTTATAAAACCCTACCGTGGGTGTACGCCAAACGGAGTGGTAGTTTTTCAGGTCTTCATGCGTGATGAGGCCGTTGCCTCGTTTCATTTCAGCCACCAAATCATCGGCTGTTTTACCTTCATAGAAACCGGCACGGCCCAGGTCGCGGATGCGCTCCAGCGTGTGGCCAAGGTCTTCCCAATAGATGGTATCGCCTTTACGCCAATGGCTTCGCAACAGAAATTCGGGTTGAATGGTGTTGTATTTCACAAAGGCATCGCGCATGTCGTTCAACGAGTTGGCTTCCCGTTCGGTAAGGGTGAAGCCGTTCAGGGCCAGGTCGATGGCGGGCTGCACCAGGTCCTTCCAGGGCAACGAACCATAGCGGGCATGTGCTTCTACCATGCCGTCTACCGAGCCGGGCACGCCCGAGGCCAGGTGGCCGGCCGTGCTGAGGCCATCCACCACATTGCCCGCTTCGTCCAGATACATGGTGGTAGAGGCAGCAGC
This sequence comes from uncultured Ohtaekwangia sp., assembly GCA_964429845.1. Lineage (GTDB taxonomy): Bacteria > Bacteroidota > Bacteroidia > Cytophagales > Cyclobacteriaceae > ELB16-189. The sequence goes on along the minus strand of CAYSCT010000001.1, from coordinate 67,011 downwards.
AGGTGCTTTTTCACGATAATCCAGCGCATTGACGGCTCCGTTATGCGTGCGCAAAACCAGAAAGCCGCCTCCGCCAATGTTGCCTGCGCCCGGAAAGGTAACTGCCAGGGCAAAATGCACGGCCACGGCCGCATCAATGGCGTTGCCCCCTTTGCGCAGTACCTCAACCCCCACGCGCGAGGCCAGCGGATGGGCCGACACCACCATTACCGAATCGGTAATGAGGCCCGTTGTCCTTTTCTTTTTGGACGATGTACATGCAAAGAGAGAGACGACCAATAGAAGAGAAAGAATGCACTTCATAGAAGACGGGTTGGTTAATTGCTCCCAAATGTATTATTTGAAAAGTACATTCTCATGAGCCTACGTAAAGAAAAAGCCGCACGTCTGAAGCTGAGCATTCTGGACTGCACGCTAAAGTTAATCGGGAAAAAATCATTCGATGACCTCTTCGTAGACGACATCTGCGAGAAGGTGAAAATATCCAAGGTTACGCTGTTCAAATACTTTCCGCAGAAAGAAGACATTCTGCTGTACTATTACCGCATCTGGTGCTTACGCAGAGCCGTAGAGTTGAAGGAGAAGCCGCGCGAAGGCGTGCAGGCCATGCAATACATATTCGACAAGTGGAGTGAAGAAGCAGAGAACCACCCTGGCATTGTGCTAAGCCTGGTGGCCTACCTAACCGACATGAAACGGACGCCACGCCCGTTTCCGGTGAAACCGGAAGAGAAGAAGTTACTTTTCCCGGCCATTCCCGACATTCAGAATACGGAAATACAATCAGTGGATCAGTTGTTAGAAAAATTTTCGCTGGAGGCCATCTTCAAAAAAGAAATTACACGTACTACCTCCACGCGCGACATCATGTACCTGCTGACGGCTGTTTTCTATGGCTCGGCATTAACAGCCCACATCAATCAGATTTCTACCATGAAAATGTTTTATCGCAAAAACCTGGAGCTTACGCTGAAGGGCCTTCAATAGAAGATTACCCTTTCATTTTTACTTTTTTCGTTCCCTGTTTTTCGAAAGGCCTAACTTGTAGGCGGCCCACTTTCCACTTCTTGTTCCATCGGTGGTTTTTGTACCATGACTTATGGTACCGTGGTTTGGCTACTTCCGTGCCTCGGGAAGAGCAGCCCGCAGCAATACAGGCCAGTACAAAGGTTAAAACCAGAAGAGAATAACGCATTATTAAAGGTAACGGAAATTACAAATACCATTTTAGCGGTATTGATACCGGCAACGCAAAGTTGTAATTTTCTGAATCAATCTTACCCTGTTCTATGCAACGATTTTTCTTCGTTTATATTTTGTTTGGCATTTCATTGACAGCCGTTGCACAGTACAGCGGCACGGCTTACGAATCGTTAAAGAAGCAGTTTGAGGCAGAAGCATACGAAGAAGTGCTGGCCCAGAAAAACGGAGCCCTTGCCTTTGCACAAAACCGGCAGGATTCTGTGGCCGCAGACGTTTACTCGTACATAGGGTACGCCTATTCGAACCTGGGCCAGGCCGACAGCGCTCTGGTGTTTTTTGACAAAGAGTACCTGATCAGGAAAAACCTGAAGTTGGTTGACTATGCCAACTACAGCAACACCCTTTACAACTTAATGACTGTCTACAACCAGGCTGGCAAGTATGCAGCGGCAACAGCCATAGGCGAGGAACTGTTGGCGGAAGACAAAGCCCATTACGGTGTGAAAAGCAGGGAGTATGGCGAATCGGTTATTTTTTACCTGCGCACGCTGGCCGACCAGGGCAATTTCAGGAAGGCGAAAGAGGAGGCTGAAAAGATCTTGGCAGAGATAGGCGATGATCACGTGTTGTATGCTTTGGTATTGAACAACTATGCAGACATACTGGCGGCAGTGGGCGAACATTCCAAATCCGAAAAAATATTCTACGAATCGCTGAAAGGAATAAGGGCGGGCACGGCAATGGGCGCACTCGATGAAGCCAGCGTATTGGTAAACTTGGCCTCGTTGTATGTGGACAAGGGCCTGTACATAGAGGCAGAAGAAATTTACACTAAGGCGTTGGCCACCTTTAAGGCACACAATTCGGTGGAGGCGCAGGAGATGTATTATTCATCGCTGAACAACCTGGGTATTGCCTGGTTGCGCCTGTCGCGCATGAACGAGGCTACGCGCCTGTATGATGAATTGCTGGAGCATGACAAGGTAACCTACGGACAAGAACACCCTTATTTTATTTCTTCGTTGAACAATGCAGGCACGGCTTTTACCGATGCAGGTGATTACACAAAGGCATCGGGTTATTTGGAACTGGCCCTTCAATTGGAGAAGGCTTATTCGGGTGATCAATCCTACGAGTATGCTTCGTTGTTAAACAACCTGGGCAAACTGCGGTACCTCAACGGTCAGCCGAAAGACGCCATACCCATGCTGGAGCAGGCCGCAGTCATTTTCGGCAATGAGGTAGGCAAAGAGAGTATGGAATATGCCACCGTTATCTTCAATCAGGGTGTGGCATGGGCGATGCTGAAATCGACAAAAGCCAAAAGTTTGTTAACGGAAGCATCCAGGATACGGCAGAAAAAATTTGGAGAAGCTCATCCCAAGTTCGGGGAGACCACTTCCAAACTGGCGCTTTATGAGTGGATGATGAACAACCCAAAGGGAGCGCAAGATCATTTCAAAACTACCTTCACCAACTACTACCAGCAAATAGACCGTTACTTTCCGGGCTTGAGCGAGGCCGAAAAGACCTCCTTCTATTACCAGGGGCTCCGCCCCCAGTTCGAGGTGTTTAATTCTTTCGCGTTGCAGCACCAGAAGAAGTTGCCCGAACTGACGGCAAGCATGTATGATGTGCAACTGAATACGAAGGGCTTAATCTTGTATGCCACCAACAAGGTGCGCGCAACCCTGCAAAAAATGGGAGACCGTGCCACGTTGCAGCAATATGAAGACTGGCTGCAGATGAAAGAGCAGATCAGCAAGATGTACGCTGCCGCAGACGATAGCCGGGCCGGTGAGCTGAGCGAAATGGAAAAAGCAGCGAATGCGATTGAGAAAGAACTCACCAAAAAATCCGCTTCTTTCGAGAAAAATGTAAAGCGTACTTTCTATACATGGAAGAATGTGCAGGCCAAATTGGGCAAAGATGAGGCCGCCATTGAAATGGTGCGGTTCCGCGACTTTTCACCCGATTCCGGAGGCTACTACACCGGGCAGGTTCGCTATGCTGCATTGATTGTAAAGAAGTCTTCCAAACGGCCTGAGTTGGTGCTACTGCCGAACACGGGCAATCGGCTGGAGAAACAGAACCTGAGCTACTACCGAAACGCCATCAAGTTCGAAATCACCGACAACTACTCTTACGATTTGTTCTGGAAACCCATCGCTCCACAATTGGCGGGTATAAAGAAGATATACTTCTCTCCCGATGGCGTGTACAATCAGATTAACCTGAATGCCTTACGCAACCCCTCCACCGGCAAATACCTGCTGGAAGAAACCGTGATTGAAAACGTAACCAATACCAAAGACCTGGTGGCGAGAGCTGCGCCCGGTAAGCGCGTGGGCAAAACCTATCTGTACGGATTCCCGCAGTATGCCATCAGCACCGAGGTGCAGCAAGAGAAAAAGGAAGACGGTGCAACCAGGAAAATACACCGCGGGGAGCGGGCAGGCATACTCCGCTTTTTGCGCGGAGAGAATGGCATTGTCATGTTGCCCGGCACGAAAAATGAAGTGGAGAAAATTGAAAACATTTTAAAGACGGCCAATGAAACACCCGCCATACGCCTGAGTAAAGAAGCACAGGAGTACTCGTTAAAGAACCTGGACGAAATAAGGTTGCTGCACATTGCCACCCACGGCTTCTTTTTAGATGATCCGGACTTTGCCCTATTGGGCAATGCCCAGCGCTACATAGAAAACCCGTTGCTAAGGGCAGGCCTTATTATGGCTGGAGCAGAAGATTTTTTGCGCACCGGTGAACTGGCAGCAGAGGGTGGTCAGGATGGCATTCTCACCGCCATGGAAGTGATGGAGCTCTCGCTGGATCAATCTGAGTTGGTGGTGTTGTCTGCCTGCGAAACCGGCCTCGGAACTATTCAGAATGGCGAAGGTGTTTATGGCTTGCGCAGGGCATTTGTTATCGCGGGCGCTCCGTGTGTGGTAATGAGCATGTGGAATGTGGACGATGAGGCCACACAGGAATTGATGACAAACTTTTACAGCAACTGGCTGAAGGGAATGTCAAAACAGGAGGCTTTCCGAGAAGCACAGTTTCAGTTGAAAGAAAAATATCCCAATCCATTTTTTTGGAGTGCCTTTGTGATGATTGGCGAATAGGGTAGGCGGCATTCGTCCGTTTTTACTACCTTTTCCCTAAATCCTGTACCATGCGTTTATTGCTTACCATTTTGTGGGTGTGTGTGCCCATACTGCCTTTTGCCCAGCAACTGCAGCGCATAGAGGTAGAAAACGGCATCGTTCATCAATTTCAGGTAGACGGCCAAAGGGTTGCCGCACCCGTTCAACCGCTGGCAACATTTGTTGTGAATGAGGTTCCGCACCATAGCCACGCCAGTGGCCCCCTGACCCTAACGTGGACACTCGACCAGAATTTCCCTGATGGGGTAAAGGGTATCCTTCGTTTCAAAAATAGTTCGAAAGACACGGTGCGCCTGGCTAACGTGGTGCCTTTTGGAACGAGCACCGATGAAGTTTACATCACCGGATTGGGCAACCATAGATTATCACGTACCCATATTTTCTTACCCGGCCGCACACCCGTAAACGTTATCGTGCCCGACAATGCCTGGGAGTTGGGCTTTCGCGTGCTGCAACTCTCTGATAGTGTACACGTGTATGGATTGGCTCGCAGAGATATTTCTACGTTGCAGCAAGGCTTGCGCAGAAGGTTCGAAACGGTTTTGTACCCGGAGGGAGAGGTCACTTATCAGTTCTATGCCGAGGCGTTTACCGGTGCATGGCAGGAGGGTCTCACGCGGGCATTTCATCAGCGCAAGCTCTACGATTTGGCCGCTTTCGATAGTACACTCTACAAACGCGAAGATTTAAAGTGGATTCGCAGCGCTTATGTGATGCATCTGCTGATGGCATGGGACAAAGATTTTTATGATGGCGCTACGCAAAAATTTACGTTGCTTGATTTCATAAAACGAGGCAAGCGCCTATATGGAGGTGATGACGTGGTCTGTATCTGGCCCACATGGCCTTCCCTGGGAGTGGACCAACGCAACCAGTTTGATTTGTATCGCGATTTGCCTGGAGGATTGAGTCAATTGAAAAATTTGGCCGATTCGCTGCGTTTACTCGGCACGCGGTTCTTCATTGCCTACAACCCATGGGATGAAAGCACCCGAAAAGAAGATCATTTGCAGGGACTTGCTGAACTGATCGGGGCTACCACGGCCGATGGTGTTGTGTTGGATACCAAGGGCGAATCGAGTGGGGAACTGCAGGCCGCTGCGGATGGCGCACGCGGGGGAGTGATCATGTACAGCGAAGGTATGGCCGTTCCGAAAGACATGCCGGGTATTGTTTCCGGAAGAGTACACAATGCCTTGTACTACCCACCGGTGCTCAATCTCAATAAGCTTACACAACCCGATTTTGCCATTTTCAGGGTGGCGGAAGTTTTTAAAGAACCCATATTGCGCGAATATGCCACCTCGTTTTTTAATGGATACGGAACCGAAATCAACCAGTTTGCACCCGGGCACCCTGAATGGGAAGAAGAGCAGTATCGATTCCTCGGGCGTACCACGCGCATTTTGCGAGAACACAGTTCACTATTCACCAGTGGAAAGCTTACCCCATTGTTGCCCACCTCACACGACAGTATTTGGGTGAACGAATGGCAGCAGGCAAACAAAACGCTGTTCACCGTATTCAGCCAACTACCCCATGGCTTCGATGGACCATTGTTTGAAGTACGACCACGGGTGGGCTATCACTTTGTGGATGTGTGGAACCATGAGCTGGCAGAGCCGATTTCAATTAAAAACAAGTGGTTCATTCCGGTAAGCCTTTCACCTTTTCAGCAAAAGTACCTGGGCACGAACAACGAAGGCGCAGTGGGGGCCATCGCTAGGTATCCGCAACTGTTAAGGTGCAGGCTGAGTGGCAACTGGCTTTTTTGCGAGGCGCCCCGTGGAGACGAAGTGCGCGTGTTTGCCGGCATGCCCGCCTACCAAAATGATAGGTGGTGGAGCAGCCGAAACCTAAATACAACTCTTGACTTGTTTAAAACTTTCGGAGACTACGAAGGAAAAGTGGTGGTGCAGTTGCTGGAGAAAAATGAGGTGCTGGACGAATTGGTGTTTACCATAAAGGCGGGCACCCCACGTTTGGTGAGCGAGGTGAAGAAAACAACCTCTAAGCCAGGTGATGACGGCATGGTGAAAGTGCCTGCGGGTAAATTTATCTGGAAAACCACGCATGGAGATGCCTTTATTCCCTATCCCGAAACACCGGCAGAACATGATCTTAATATGGCTGGTTTTTGGATGGACAAATTCCCGGTTACCAACAGACAGTTCCACAAATTCGTGGTTGCCACGGGCTATACACCTGCCGATACGGTCAATTTCTTGAAACATTGGCAAGAGGGAAAGCCAAAAAAAGGCGAGGAGGATTTCCCCGTGGTTTACATCTCCTACGAAGATGCACAGGCGTATGCGGCATGGGCAGGGAAACGACTTCCCACGGAAGTGGAGTGGCAATACGCAGCCCAGACCAGTGCCTTGCGCGAGTGGCCCTGGAACCAAACCAAGCCGGTAAGCCGAAAGCAACAGTACGTTACCGAAACATTAACGGTGTCGGCCATAGAAGGCATTGACCCCCGGGTTTGCAACCTGGGCGATGGCCAGCCCTACCGGGTGGGCAGCTATCCGAAAGGGGTTAACCCGCTTGGGCTGCACGACCTGGTAGGTTGCGTATGGCAATTAACCAACGATGTGTACGAAAGCGGCAGCTACCGGTACGTGATGATGAAAGGGGGCAGTTATTTCAAACCTGCTTCCAGTTGGTGGTACGTGCAAGGAGGGCCGCGCGAGTTGCATTACCGGCAATACCTGTTGCGCGTTTCGCAGGGCTTCGAGCGCAACGCCACCGTAGGTTTTAGGTGTGTGAAAGACATGCCCTGAGGGAAGAGTGGGGTACGAAACGTTCGGAAAAATTAAGCGGGCAATTTTTGGATTGAACCACCCAAAGTCTATCTTTGCAGCCTGTTTTTAAGAAACAGATCGTTTTGGTCCGGTAGTTCAGCTGGCCCTGATGACGCCCGAGGCGTATCAGGGTGCTGACCGTAGCGTCAGCATTAGAATGCCGGATATTGGTGGGAGTGATGTAAATATTAGGTCCGGTAGTTCAGCTGGCCCTGATGACGCCCGAGGCGTATCAGGGTGCTGACCGTAGCGTCAGCATTAGAATGCCGGATATTAGTGGGAGTGATGTAAATATTAGGTCCGGTAGTTCAGCTGGTTAGAATGCCTGCCTGTCACGCAGGAGGTCGCGGGTTCGAGTCCCGTCCGGACCGCAAGAGGGGTTGAAAAACCCCTCTTTTTTTTAAATATCGCACATTCTGTGCCAATTACCACCTCTTAGAACCCGTTAAACCTTGCACGTAACCTTGCACGCTTGTACATTCGGGTATGAAAATCCGTCTGCTCTTTAAAAAGAGAACAAAGCAAGATACGCTCGGAAGTGTGTATCTGGCACTCTACTTTTTGGATTATCAGGAACTTATTCCTACTGGCCTGAAGGTCACCGAGAAGGAATATCAGAGCTGGAAGAAGCAAGACGATCAGCTTCCCAAGAATCACCTCAGCAAAGAGGCTAAAACCATAGTTGAACTGAAGGCGAAAGTCAACCAGGCAATCACTAGGCTACAGGCGAAAGAATCAGTCATAACTCCCTATGCCGTTAAGATGGAGTTTGAGAATCACAAATCTGGAAAGGTTAATGACCAGCTGATCAAGGACAAACGGAATAAGGAAAATCAGAAGTTGGTAAAAACGCTGGCCAAGAACTGGATGGAACAGAACTTGTTTCAATACAAGCCATCAACACAAAAGGCAGTTAAGGAGTCGATTGAACAATTTCTCGAATATCTTGATAAAGCCGGTAAGGCTGGCGTTGAGCGACAAGACCTAGTACCCGAACTAATCACCGCTTATGAGAAATACCTTCAGGAGAGAAGGAAGCTCGCTAATAGCACCCACGGTAAGCGAATGAAACACCTGCGTTGGTTCCTGAAGGCCCAGGGATATGACGTCTCAAATATTAAGATTCGCAGCCACAAGAAGACGATTGTATCCCTTACCAATGAGGAAATCACCGCGCTGGAAAACCATGATGTTAGCAAAAGCAGCGAACAGCAAAAGGCGAAGGATCTGTATTTGTTAGGGTGTTACACCGGCTTAAGAATTAGTGACCTGAAGCGTATTAATGCATCCTGTATTCAGGACGGTAAAATCTGCATGACATTGCAGAAGAATAAAAAAGCCGTAACAATTCCAATCGTTGAAAAAACTCAATCAATTCTACACCGATACGGAATGAAGTCTCCAAAATTGAGTGAGCCTGTTCTTAACAGGACGATCAAGGATGTATGCAAAGATGCAGGGATAGTACAAAGTGTTACAGTTAGGACAAATATAGCCGGCAAGGATGTGGATAAGGTGTACCCAAAGCACAAGTTAATCACCTCACACACGGCTGGAAAAACTTTCATATCACTGGCTACCGAATGGTACGGCCTAACACCGGCTGAGATTGCTGCAATTGTTGGGAAGGATTTGAAGACGATAATCAATCACTACTTTAATCTGCCGTTGGATTCAGCTATAAAGAAAATGTTGGCCGTAAAAACCGATTGATATGTTTAAGCCCTACTATAAATATAATTATGAACTGAACTTACAGGAGCTATCACAGCACTTTTTTGATGTCTATGACGAAAACTTTGATTTTGATGAAGAGTTTAGGAGTCAAGTGCTCGAATTAGTGTCTACCGCAGAGTTATGGAGGACAAAGCACGAAGTTAAAGATGAGCTCCTGAGATTATTTGAAGAAGAATCCTTTTGGTCAACTTTCATAGGGGGCTATGATAGTCAAGTACAAGATATTGAATTGGAAATAGAGCATCAGATAAACAAACCACAAAGCAGTGAAGAAATACGAAAACGTGTAATTGAATATACTGATCTGGTTGTCTCAAAGTGGAAGGAAGATGTTGAGTATTACATTCTTTATCATGAAGAATATATACAGAGTTTGAACGGGTCTCTAAAGGCAGAAAATCAATGCGCCCATTTCTTTACGCCCTTAGCTATCACGCGTAAAAATTCTTCTAACTATAACTACTTCTTTGCGTTTGCGTGTAGGCAATACGATGCTGAAAATATTATTGGCTTTTTGGATTTTCAATTCGAGAATGAATTCGGTTCGAACTTCAAAGATTTTGCTAGGTTTCTTTTAGTCGTTATGTCTGAGCGAGATTATCTAATTGGAGAGACAAAAGTAAAACTGATTCGAGAATGGATAGAATTGAATCGCCATGGTCACTCAGAAGGTGCTAAAGGTGATGGAATCCCAAAATGGACACATACAATGGAAATCATTAAGCTGCTTGTGCTCAGTGAGGCTGGTATTGTAAAATATCCAACGACTAAGCAGCTTCGAGATTTCGGCAGAAAAGGCAATAAAGAAAATCCGAATAGGTACAAGGCACATTTGGCGATCACAAGGCGCGATAAGAAGAATATTCCTCCAAAGTTACATGAGCTTAATGCTGTAAGAGCTGATGTAATTGCTGATTACCCGCAGCTAGAAGAAAAATTGGGTAAATTAATCCAAGCGGTAGAAAAGCAACGTAACGAAACTGATTACAACTTCATTAAACTTTTGAAAGCCATCTTTGAATCTAAATAAACTTTGATAGGTTCTAATTAAAATATGTAGTGCTTTTTGTAGCCACTACTAACCCCTTCACCTCTTAATATTTTCAAACCTTCGTTGCGTTAATCAACAAATTAATCAACGATGAAAACAGATTTGAAAAATCTCCGCACTATCAAGAAGGCATCTCAAGAAACAGGTGCCAGCGTATCTTTCTTTAAGCAACTGATTCGTGAAGGTCTGCTTAAGCGTTATAAGGTACATTCTGCCACTTATGTTTCTTTGGCTGAATTTGAGCAGCTCGCAGAACGTCATAGCATCAACGCTTAGTCATCGTTTCAGTTCCCGTAAAATCATTTAACCCCAAAAAAATGCTACTTAATGTTAAATTAGAATCCCAGCCTCCTGGTGATCGTAACCCAGATTATCTTGATTCATTGCACTTCTCTCCCCCAAAGAAGATAGAGCGAGAGAATGGAAGTCTATTACTTGCTCTAGGACTTTTTTCAGGTATTCTTCTTCTCGCAAATGCCTACATGAAATCCTCTGACCAGCCATCGGTACGTGAAACAAATTCACTGGCCAACGATGCCGCAGATGAAGCCATACCTTATGGGATACCCCCAATTAATTAAACTTAACCCACCCACATAATGGAATTAAATCTAAATGGAATTCTATCCGACCGAAATTCGTATGACTCGCAGTTATTCGATGAAACGCTCGGATCAACCAGCGAACTAAGATCTGACTTGAGAAGCGTTTCCTTCTCAGAAAAAGACTTACGCGATCTTCGATCACAATTGATAACAATGCGAAACCTCGCAGCTTCTAACCCTGAAAATGCTCAGGCACCAGCTTGGAAATTTCAGGAATTAATCAACTCAATTGATGAAGGTGACTTTGCTGAAACCCTTTCCTTCCTCGCCTCTGAACAAGACCAGCTATCCGGTTCGCTCGGCAACATTTTCAAGAAAATCGGCTCGGCCCTCTCCAATGGAGTTAAGAAGCTCGCTCCAATCGCACAATCCTTGGCTCCGATCGTTGCCTCAGTTGCGCCTGGCGGCTCCCTGGTTTCCAAAATCTCTTCCGGAATTGTTAAGGCAACACCAACTCCTGCTCAGACACAGGCTGCGGTGAGAAATCAAACAAGTATCCAGGCTCAAAGCCAATCGTACCAGCCTGCAGTTCAATCAAGCCAGCCAGCTCCACAGATCATCTATCAGCAAACGCCTGCGCAGAATTACCACCCGTTAGTTCAGCCATTCGCACCAGCGTATCAACCACCTACTCAACGTCAGGTTGTTCAGTCCCCAGCCACTGAACCTAAAGACAATACTAAAATGTGGTTGATCGTGGGTGGCTCCGTACTGGCGGTTGGTGTTTTAGCCGTTGTGTTGACGTCTGGACGAAGAAGACTTAACGGATTGGACGGAGAGCAATTAAATACTGAAGTTCCATCAGACATTCACACGGTGCCAATCAAGGAACGTTCTGATTACCAAGAAGCAAAGGTGGTTTCCAGCGGGAACTTACACTTGGTTGGAGTAAAGAAACGGTCGCTCAAAAAATCTAAAGCCAAAAAGAAGGTGTTGGCCCAGGCGTTTGACTAAATGATCGATGATTATAGACGACTCTCGTTGATGGTGTGAGATAAAAAAACCGGGCTTTTCGGGAGCCCGGTTCTTAAAAATTCTTTCGAATTCAAAATCTGTACTACGATGACAAATGTATGCACTTTTTCCACAAACGAAAATTGTGGATTGTTTTTAATTCCATTGCACAGTGTTGCAACACATTGCCCTTCACCCGCGAAAAGAACCAATCTTATACAGGTCGCTAATCGATGTAAAGAGATCTATTTCCGTATCTCTTTTCTTTGCGGATACCTAAGGCTACTGCGGGAATCACAGAGATTGGCTGAACCCGATTCTCTTATTTATGAAGAAATCAAATTCATTAGGCATGAGCTTAAAATGCTTAACAAAACTCTTTTCATCAACCACAGACGGAGAAGAATAGTCTGATTTTTTAATCGCTCTAACCTAATACCATGATATCTCAATCAACTATTGATAGAGTAAGGGATTTGCCTATCTATGAAATTGTTAGCCGTTATATTGAATTGAAAAAGGCGGGTAGTTCCTACACTGCATGTTCGCCCTTCACAAATGAGAAAACGCCATCGTTTTTTGTAGTACCATCTAAAGACATATTCAAGTGCTTCAGTACTGGAAAAGGAGGCGATGGAATAAGGTTCGTGATGGAATTACGCAATCTTAGCTTTCCTGATGCCATCGTTGATATCTGCAATACGATTGGAGAACGTTTTGAATATGATTCTGCCGAAAGGACAAAGGAAGAACAGGAAAATCGCGAGCAATTATTCATGATCAATTTGGCAGCTTCAAAACGTTATGCCCGTGAGTTGTCAAATCATATTCATGACGAAAACCATCCTATTCACAAAGAACTTATCGCGAAGCGGAAATTCACGATCGATACACTTTATCAGTGGCAGATTGGTTATGCTCCAGGAGAGGCCGGAAAGGGATTTAGACCTGAAAATTGGAAGTTTTTAACGTCAGCGCTTTATGAAAAAGCTTTGATTGAGCCTGCCATCACATTAGGTCTTGTAACTCAGAAAGACAAAGTCACCTATGATACGTTTCGAAACCGGATAATCTTCCCTGTTCAAAATCACAATGGAAGAATAGTAGGATTCGGTGGCAGATCATTGCAAACAGATGAGTACAATCCTAAGTACCTTAATAGCAATGCAAGCGAGCTGTTCGATAAACGAACTGTGCTATTTGGACTCAACTTTGCGACCCAAAAAATCCGAGACAAAAAATGGGCAGGCTTAGTGGAAGGATACACGGATGTAATAAGCTTTCATCAAAACGGATATGAAAATGTAGTTGGTACCTGTGGCACCGCATTGACTCCAGAACAAAGTACCCTTCTAAAGAGATTTACCAACAAAGTCATTCTGTTTCCTGACCCGGATAAGGCTGGTGAAGAGAGTGCCTCTCGCAGTATTGATCTTCTAACCAGAAATGGCTTTGAAGTTGCAGTTGTGCCAATGCCAAAGAATGAAGGCATGAAGGTAGATCCTGATGAGCTTGTGCGCACATTTAGCGAGGGTAATAGTTGTGGCGATTGTACTTCATTAGAAGATTACATAAGTAGACATCAACAAGACGCTATAAAATGGAAGGCAGAAAAACTTTTAGCAAGCATAGATAATCCAATCATTAAGAATGATCGGGTTGAAGAGATCGCACGTACATTGGCGTTAATTCCCAAAGTCGTTGCTCGAGAGACATATGCCAAACAAATAGGCAAAGACTATGATATTGGTTGGACAACACTGAAGAAACTGATTGATGATTCAATTGCCAGTGCCAGAACAATTGAACAGAAAAAGGAGGTTCGCAAAAATAAGGTCAGTGAATTAAACGGAGATGCCAGAAAATGGCCCTTTTTCACTGAGTCAATCGCAACCACGAAAAATGGAGAGGAGATTTTTAAAGGTGTAGAAATAGACCTTGAAAAGTTCACTGCGCTACTGGCTTCGTTTGGATTCACCAGGTATGAAACAGATTCAATTGCCACCAGTAGCGATGATTCATTTGCATTTGTCAAAATCGATGGGAATGTTATCCGAAACTTTAGCCGCCAGCAGATCATTGACTATGTTGTGGATTTCATCAAAAAGGAGTACGACTTTGATCGTTTCCGTTTTGTAGACAGTAATATCCTTCTCAATAAGTTTTACAAGGGCATGAAGACTCTTTTCAGCAAGGATCTATTTGCCCGGGTCAAGACCGAACATCCAATACTTATTAACCGAGATACTGCGGATAAGACCTTCATATACTATAAGAACGGGTTTGTAACTGTTACAAAGGATTCCATCGATTTTCAATCATACGAGGAAATGAATGGTAGTGTGTGGGAGAAGCAAATGCTTGATCGTGACTTCAAATTAATGGATCTCGACAATCACAAGGATGGCGATCCGTATCCTCATGGCGTTTTCGCTGATTTTTGTTACCGTATTGCCGATATCAATTTTGTAAGTCAGGACGATATCAGCGAAGAAGAGCGTGAAAAGATAAACAGGAGATTTGAGAGTCTTTGCTCAATACTTGGTTACCTCATGCACGATTTCTACGACTACAAGCTAAAGGCAGTGTTGCTTACCGATAGTACTCTAAGCGAAGCGAGCGAAGGACGAACTGGAAAAACGTTGCTGGCGAAAATGTTGTCATACGTCAGAAGCTATACAGAAATAAATGGTAAAGATTTTGACAGCGGCAACAAGAACAAATACGAAGACGTTACTTTGGGAACACAGGTCGTTCATCTGAATGACGTGAAGACTCGCGGAAAGAATAGATTCGACTTCGAGGACGTGTTCAATGATGTTACTGAAGGGATGATCGTTAATGCTAAGTACATGACCCCCTTCAGGCAATTCAGCAAGATGATTATCAGTACAAACAAAACCTTGAACATCACCGGAGCAAGTCAGCGTGACCGAATTATTGAATTTGAAATGAGCGCTTTCTTCGGTGAATCAAATAGCCCGCATGAATACTACGGACAATGGTTCGGTCGGGATTGGGACAGTAATGAATGGGCGAAGTTTGACAACTTCATGGCGGTTTGTGCCCGTGTGTTTCATGCCAAAGGGTTAATAGCACCTGCTACCATTAATCTGGAGGCTCGAAAGCTCCTTAACCACACCTGTCAGGAATTTTTGGATTTCATGTCAGATGTTCGAGAGCATATTGAAAAATCGCAGAGGCCTTTCGATGGATACATCTGTCATGGAGGGTACCAGGGTACAAAAGAGTTCGCGGAGTTTCAGTTCGATAAGCGGCAGCTGCATGAACATTTTGTCAAATGTAACCCTGACTTCAAGCACCTTTCCGCGCATGGCTTCACCAAATGGCTTCGTTTATATTCGGAACTCAATATGAAGGTCAAGCGACCAAAGGATTTCAGAAGTGGTGGCATTGGCTACTTCCAATTTAAGCATGATTAGCCCAATCCTTTACTTAGGAGGTTCCTGATAACCATTAGGGCTGAGTCGATTTTCGATTCGGCCCTTTTTCTTATCGTTTTTCAAATAATTATCTCTTTAACCGCTTTATGAAATAAATTCAAAAAA
Organism: uncultured Ohtaekwangia sp.; assembly: GCA_964429845.1. GTDB lineage: Bacteria > Bacteroidota > Bacteroidia > Cytophagales > Cyclobacteriaceae > ELB16-189. The sequence continues at coordinate 51,924 of CAYSCT010000001.1, read as the reverse complement.
GTAGACAAAACTCCCGTAAACGTCTGTATGTCAAATCAATAGGTCTGTCTACTTTTTGTCTAATTCCCGTCTACTTTTCAAAAAAAGTAGACGACCACCATTTCATTCTGTCTACTTCTAATAAAAAGTAGACTGAAAGTAGACGAAAAGTAGGCGGCCAAAATCTCTGAAATCAGGTCAGAAAACGGGTTTTTTCTGATTTCTGTCTACTTTTTTCGAAAAAAAGGCAAGTCAGGAAAAATTCTGATCACAAAATCACTGATCCTGTGCTTACACCGTAGCCTATTCAAGTCGGTGGATAATTGCCAATGACAACGTGGAGCAACTAATTGCAGAGAAAATTGCTGAGCTACCTTTATTCAAAGCAATTAAAAAGTTGGTTGAATGTTGATCCAGCCAAGATTTGCTTTCATCCAGACTCTGATTGGAGGCTATTGATCGTAGGATCACCCTTCGTTCAGCGCATTTTTCGCTTCGATGAAGGCTCGATCATTGCTAAAAAGGCGTTCTTCCAGTGTATAGGCATAGGCTTAGCGCAGCAATGATTGGCAATTCAAAGTTTTGTTGGTATCTGCAAATTTGAAGGGGAGGGGACCCTTAATGCCTAGCGGACGTTTTAGGTTCTTTATCATTATATTCCACCGTAACTATTGATAAATCAATATGTTTCTGAAAATCTTGGCTGTTAAATTTTCTCCTCGTAAATTTCAACTATTTATTTTCTATGCAATTATTTGGTTCTTAATTATAACCTCAATTTTTTAAGCTTATGAACCAAGAGTTGATGATACGGTTGTTTAGGGCAATAGAAGGTGATGTTTCGGATGACATCGTAAAAATTGCTCATAAAATCATCGATGATGAACAACAAAAAGGACACGTCAAACTGGCTGATAAACTCAAGTCGATCCTAAATGCAAATGTTGCAGGCCATCTGAATTTCCGAAAGGAATTAAAAACAATTTTGCCGCAAGGGATTAATATCCCGACAGACAAACGTAATAATGTTCCGCTGGCATCAACTGTGGAGCGTGACCATTTACGTCACGAAATGGTACTTCCGAAAGAGGTTGAAACTAAGATTGCAAGAATTGAGAAAGAGTTTGTTGCTCGTGAGAGGCTGTCTCACTTTGGACTCAAACCAAGACAGAAAGTATTGTTGTATGGCGCACCAGGCTGTGGTAAAAGCATGAGTGCGGAGCGTATAGCATGGAACATCGGCCTTCCCTTTTTGAAGGTTAGATTCGAGGCAATTATTTCATCTTATCTGGGAGAGTCGGCTTCAAACCTCAAAAAACTATTTGAGTCAATTAAGAACTACCCATGCGTTTTGTTACTTGATGAATTTGATTTCATTGCGAAATCAAGGTCCTCCGTTAACGAAGTAGGAGAAATGCATCGAATTGTTAATATTCTATTAAACCTGTTAGAGGACTATGAAGCACCAGGGATCTTGGTTGCAACAACCAACCTTGAAGGCTCTATCGATCAGGCTTTGTTCAGAAGGTTTGATGACATTATTGAAATTCCTAAGCCCGGGAACGAAGAGATAAAACGCTTACTAAAAAAAACATTATCAGCGGTCGAAGTGTCATCAGATGTAAATTGGGATGATGTAGCCAATGAGATGATTGGACTCTCTGCCGCATTAGTTGTGAAGACCGGAAAGGATGCAGCCAAGACTGCGGTCATTAAGGGCGAGCGCGTTGTAGATCGGCACCACATTACGCAAGCTTTGAATGAAAACATACAGCACAAGTAATTAAATGCCGGATTTTCCACACCTAACTTTAAGAAGTGAAATTGCAGGGCTCTTTAAACCGCCAAAGGGAGGACAAAGAGATGTAAACCCTACAACTGCAACAAATCTAGAAAATAGACAGGGTCATGGAACTGCTCTTTTAACTAAGGTTGATCAACTTGCTGTTACTTGGGAACAAGCAATTGAGACACGTAGTGATAGCGAACTTCCAGAACTTCCTTACCCAGATACTGTACCGCTTTTTCTTCAAATAGATCCGACAGCCTTTGATATAGAATCCCTTAAAGGTTTCGGAGTTGAAATTATTGCAGAGGAAGAAAACGGTTATATTATCGGAGCTGCAAGTAAGGACTTTGCCTCGTTACGTAAGAAAATTGAAAACTTCCTTACAGCTTCAGGAAAGTCACCAAACAAAGCTGCACAGCTTTGGGAAATCAACAATGGCCTTCAATGGAGAGTGGATCAAATACTTTCAGATGATCTAAAGAACAAATGGGACGAAATTTCTGACATTCAAGACTACATTGTAGACGTTGGTATTGCATGCTACATAAAGTTCCCGGATCCTCCTGTTAGAAAGGAATTTGAAACTGATGATAAATTTAATCGCAGAATTGAACGATGGCAAGCCTCAACGTTAGAATACGAAATTGCCAGGGATGAAATCTGTATGGATCGGCAAACAAAGTTTGAGGAGTTGGTAAATCAATACGGAGGGGAAATCCTCAGTGGATATGAAGATTTTCGGGATAGCTTTGCATGTAGGGTCAAAGTATCGGGGAAGGCTTTAAAAGACATCGTACTAACATTCCCATACTTGTTCGAAGTTGTAGAACATGACTCTCTGGTTCTACCGGAGTCAATTGAAACTGATACGATTGATGTAACAACAGAACTTATTCCACCTCCCGCCTCTGCTCCGAGAGTTTGCATTATTGATAGCGGTATACAGGAAGGTCACCGCCTCTTGTCACAGGCAATTGCCCCTGTGTCTTATTCATTCGTACCTGGTGATGCAAGTACTTCGGATTCAGTCCTCAACGGAGGACATGGAACAAGAGTGGCTGGCGCGGCTTTGTACCCGAGAATTATTCCTCTTAACGGTATGCACCAGCTTCCATTTTTTATTCAAAATGCGCGTGTGCTATCTGGAGCAAATGGCATCCTAACTGATCAACTCTATCCGCCAGAGCTGATGGGCCAAATTATTGAACGATATCTCGGAACTAAGATATTTAATCTTTCGATTACATCATCTATATGCTCCCGTCCAGTACATATGTCACAGTGGGCGTCAGCCATTGACAAATTGATGTATCAGAAGGGTGTGATCTTTGTGATTTCAGCAGGGAATCTTTTCACTGTTTCGGCCAATCCAGCTAACCCAGGGATTAAGGAATATATTATTGCCGGCGCGTCTTATCCAGATTATTTGTATGAGAGGAGTAGTAGAATAGCTAACCCGGCACAGAGTTCTTTTGCAATTACAGTTGGCTCTATATGCCACGATGGGTATGAAGACCTGGACAAACGATCCTTTGGTGTACGAGATCAGCCATCGTCATTCTCCCGAGCTGGCCTCGGTTTGTGGGGTATGGTTAAACCCGATGTGGTAGAGTACGGAGGTGATTACATCCGTGAGAAAAATGAAAATCCCAATCTTTCGCTCGAACCAGTAACAACGATTCAAACGGTTCGCTCTACTTTGAATGGTGGACATGCTATTGGGCAAGATGCTGTCGGCACATCCTTCGCAGCTCCGAAGGTTGCGCATATCCTGGCTAGATTACAAGATGCTTTTCCTAATGAACCGGTAAACTTATATCGAGCCTTATTGATACAATCAGCAAGATTGCCGGAACCAAGCTTTTTAAACCCAACGCTCAATGCAATAAAGAGCTTTGGCTATGGTGTTCCGAGCCTTGAAAGAGCGCTTGAAAGCTCAGAAAGGCGAGTCACGCTTATAAATTCAGGATCGATAGCAGCAAAGAAGGCAAATGTTTACTGTGTGAAAGTCCCACAGCAGATGCGTGGCCCTGCCGAAGATTATAATGTTCTTATTGAAGTAACACTTGCATTTATGGCCGAACCGCGAAGAACGCGACGAAGAACCAACTCGTACTTATCAACTTGGCTAGATTGGCATTCGTCTAAGCACAATGAAAACCATGATCAATTCTGTGCCCGCATTCTTAAGAACATGAATGACGAATCGGAAGAGGTTGATGACCAATCATCTATCAAATGGGTAATTCGAGAAAATAAAGAATGGAGTCATATTAAGGGATTAAGGAGGCAGGACAGCACCCTTCAGAAATCTTGGTGTATCATACCTGCACATGCATTGCCACAGGAATTAAGTATAGCTGTCGTTGGGCATAGTGGCTGGAATAAGAACTTGGCTGAGGCAGTTCCGTATTCTGTTGCTGTAAGTTTTGAAGTCCTGAATGCGAATGTTAACATCTATGAAATGGTACGGATCGAGAATGAAGTGCCTGTTCAAGTCACTCTCTGATAATTATACTTTCACTCTGTTAGTGGTTCCTTTGACGATTTTACTAATTCCCATATCACAATATTGTTGTTAACATTCAAGAATTGCTATTGGATATACTTATAACATCTTGAAAACTAAATCTTGATTTCAACCCCAGAAGGAAGGTCGTAGTGTTGAATGATCTTCTTCAACTCTGCTGGGGACAATGTGCGCGTATGGTTAATTCCAATATCGCGGACCCATAAAGTGAAAGTTCGCTCGGATATTTTATAGGCTTTTGCAAGAGCCATTCTCTTAACTGGGTATGTTAGAGTCATTGGACGTGTATCAGTTATTTCTTCACGTAAAGATAACATGCCAGGGATAAACGTTTGCCACACCCTCCCGATTGGCCTTTAACCAGATCACTCCAGGTATCCAGTGGACAGGGCCTGTTTGAATTTCAACATTTGGGCGTCAAGAGCCAAGGAACTATCTGTAACGCCTTCATATAGCAAGCAGTCTCTATTATCGTCAATGAAAGTATGAAGATCTTCCTTGACTTCCGAGTCATAAAACGGTGACTCAATAGTATCAATACGATGACTTGTCGTCTCGGAGGCCAGCCTGTCTAACTCCAAGTAGGTAATAACACGATACACATTCAAAGACGTTGTGTAGCGTTTAAGGTATTGGTATTCAAGATCACTTCTCTCAAAAATTAATTCAGTGGTAGCCTTGTAAACTTTTAAGCACTCGCGAAGGGCACCTGATAAGGTTTCAGATTCAATACCTATTAGTTGCAATCGATAAGAGATAGACTCGTTTTTCATTTGTTTAAAGTGGATGGATTTCCTACAATTTTATAACCAATTAAATCCTTTCAAATCTTGCACGTAACCTTGCACCAATACCCCTTTTTTCTAAAAAATATACCCGTTTTGATATAAAATGCGATTTTTTTACGTCCCGTCCGGACCGCCAGGAAAAAGCCCCGCACAAGCGGGGTTTTTTTATGCCCCTGCGCTGCTAAAAAGCTGACAGGTAGCCAGATACCCTGCCGGAAACCGAAGTTCCCTTTTTCTTCTATTTTTGTTCCTTCAAATCACCAAAAGAGAGAAAGGGATGTTGCTTGATTTCGAAAAACCCATTGCTGAACTGGAAAGCAAACTGGCTGATATGAAGCGGTTGGCCGATGACAACGATGAAACGGTGAATAAGGCCATTCTCGCCCTCGAAAAGAAAATCGTAGACCTGAAAAAAGAAACGTTCGAAAATCTGACCGGCTGGCAGCGCGTGCAGCTATCGCGCCATCCAGACAGGCCCTACACGCTCGATTACATCTACGAAATTACCTCCGACTTTATTGAACTGCATGGCGACCGCACGGTGGCTGACGACAAGGCCATGGTAGGAGGGCTGGGAACCATAGACGGACAGACCTTTATGCTGATAGGCCAGCAAAAGGGGCGCAATACCAAACAGCGCCAGCTCCGCAACTTTGGTATGGCCAACCCCGAAGGCTACCGAAAGGCGTTGCGCCTGATGAAACTGGCCGAGAAGTTCAACAAGCCCATCGTTACCTTCATCGATACACCGGGGGCATTTCCGGGTCTGGAGGCGGAAGAAAGAGGGCAAGGTGAGGCCATCGCCCGCAACCTGAAGGAAATGTTCATGCTGAAGGTGCCCGTTATCTGCATCATCATTGGCGAAGGTGCTTCGGGTGGCGCGCTGGGCATTGCCATTGGCGACCGTGTATTTATGCTGGAGAACACCTGGTATTCCGTTATTTCACCCGAATCGTGTTCGTCCATTCTGTGGCGCAGTTGGGATTACAAAGAGCAGGCGGCAGATGTATTGAAGCTAACGGCCAAAGACATGAAGGCCAACGGTTTGATTGATGAAATTGTGAAAGAGCCACTGGGCGGAGCCCACACCGATGTGAAGTGGATGGCAGCGGAAATCAAAAAATTGATTACCACTACTTATCAGGAACTGAGCAAAATCAAAACCGATCAACTGATTCAGCAACGCATTGATAAATTCTGTGCCATGGGCGTGGTTAAAGAATAATGTTTGGCCCGGCACACAATCGACTTAAAACCGCCTGGAAGGGCGGTTTTTTTTATTTTTACGAATAATAAAATCGGATGGGTAAAGGCAAAGAGAAAATTCAGTGGAAGAATCAGTTGGTGAACCTGGTGGCCATCATCATTGGTGTCTACATTGCTTTCTATCTTACAGAGCGGGCTTCGGCAGCGAAAGACCGCAATCAGGCGAAAGCGTTTCTGGTTGCCATGGCAGACGACCTACAGGAAGACATTAGTAACCTCACCGAGTCAACAGATACATTGAGGTACTATACGCAAGTATCTCGTGCGTTAACGCAGAGCGTTATTTCCAGGCGCATTCCTAAAGATTCGCTCAACGCCATGATTAACAGCCTTTACCTGATTGTTCCATTCAACCCAAAGGACAATGCGTACCAATCGCTTTTGGCTTCGGGCAAACTGGAATTGGTTGGCGATTTTGATTTGAGAAGTAAGATTACCGCCTTGTACCATCAACACTATGGAGCCATTCGAATTACGGATGATATATCTAATCAGACGCGTCTTCAGTTGATTACGCCATTTTTGATAGAACGCCTCCGCTTCACACCTAAGGGATTGGCCAACGCTGAAGAGTTATGGCAAGACAACATGTTTGTGAATATCGCCTTCTCCATGCAGTACAGCATGCAGATGAAGTACCAGGTCGACTCTGTTGCGCTGGTGCACGCCAAAGAACTGAAACAACTGATTGAAAAGGAATTAGAATGAAATTGCATGTAATAGATACCGGTTTTTTTAAGTTAGATGGCGGTGCCATGTTTGGCGTAGTTCCCAAAACCATCTGGCAAAAAACCAACCCGGCCGATGCCAATAACCTTTGCACGTGGGCCATGCGCTGCCTGCTGATTGAAGACGACAACCGACTGATTTTGATCGATTGCGGTATTGGCGACAAGCAAGATGCGAAATTCCTTAGCCATTACTACCTGCATGGCGATGCCACGTTGTCGTCATCGCTGCGCAAAGTCGGCTTTCACGAAAATGACATCACCGATGTTTTCCTTACCCACTTACATTTCGACCACTGCGGAGGTGCGCTGAAGTTTGATACAACGGGAAAGATTGTGCCAGCATTTTCCCATGCGCAGTATTGGAGCAACGAAGCGCATTGGCGCTGGGCCACCGTGCCCAATGCGCGTGAAAAGGCGAGCTTCCTGAAGGAAAACATCCTGCCTTTACAGGAAAGCGGCCAGTTGAAAATGGTTGACCCGAAAGCGGAGCCCTTTTCGCAGTTCGGAATTTTTTATGCGGCCGGCCATACCGACCAGATGATGATACCCATGATTCGCTACAAGGGCCGCACCATCTGCTACATGGCCGATTTGCTGCCCTCGGTGGGCCACATACCAGTGCCTTATGTAATGGGTTACGACACACGGCCCCTTCTTACCCTGGAAGAAAAGGCTCGCTTTTTAAATGAAGCGGCAGCCAATAATTATATTCTTTATTTCGAGCACGACCCGATTATTGAATGTTGCACAGTGAAGCACACAGGCAAGGGGGTGAGGCTTGATCAGGTTTTACGGTTGGCTGACCTATGAAAATCGGATTGGCATTATCAGGTGGTGGAGCCCGGGGCATTGCCCATTTGGGTGTTATTAAGGCGCTCGAAGAACTTGGCCTTACGTTTTCTGCTGTTTCAGGTACCAGCGCTGGCGCAGTGGCAGGAGCTTTTTATTGTGCAGGTTATAAACCCGATGAGATCCTGCATATTATTACCTCCATGGGTTTTCTCAATTCCGTTCGCCCGGCCTGGTCGTGGACAGGCCTGTTAAGTATGGAAGGTTTTAGGGAAGTTATGCACAAACACATTCCACATAACAGTTTTGAGAAATTAAATCCCTCGCTTACTGTTGCTGCCACCGAAATCCGATTAGGAAAAGTCGTTTACTTTACCGAAGGAGAACTGATTCCTGCGGTTATCGCCTCCTCGAGTATTCCAGCCATTTTCAACCCGGTAACACTCAATGGAAATGTTTATGTTGATGGCGGGTTAATGGATAACCTGCCTGCCCGGCCTTTGGTAGGAAAATGCGATTTTATAATTGGGAGCCACTGCAACCCGGTCGATCAGCGATTTGATATTAAAAATGTAAAGGAAGTTACTGAACGCAGCCTGCTCATTGCTATAAACGTAAGCACAGCTCACAGTAAAATACACTGCAATTTTGTTTTCGAATCGCCCGAACTGGGCAAGTACAGTACCTTCGATCTGGCCAAAGGAAAAGAAATATTTCAACTTGGTTACCGCAATGCCAAAAGCCGTTTAACCGAACTGGAAAACCAATTAAAACAACATGCCGGTAAGTACAACGCTTGATTTTAAAGAACAAATACTACAGGGTATTCCCGATCAGCTTCCTGCACCAAAAGAATATGATCGCACGATTAACCACGCGCCTAAACGCAAAGACATACTATCGGTTGCCGAGAAGAAATTGGCGGTAAAGAATGCGTTGCGGTATCTTCATCCCAGGCACCATGAAGTGCTTGCCCCGGAATTCTATCATGAGTTGCAGCACTTTGGCCGCATCTACATGTATCGTTTCCGTCCAGACTATGCCATGCATGCGCGTGCGTTGAACGATTATCCACACCGCTCAAAGCAGGCAGCCGCCATCATGCTGATGATACAGAACAACCTTGATCCGGCAGTGGCACAGCACCCTCATGAACTAATTACCTACGGAGGCAACGGGGCGGTATTTCAGAACTGGGCCCAATACCTGCTCACCATGAAATACCTGGCCACTATGTCAGATGGGCAAACGCTTCACATGTACTCAGGCCACCCGTTGGGTCTTTTCCCTTCCGGCAAAGACGCGCCACGGGTAGTGGTAACCAACGGCATGATGATCCCCAACTATTCGAAGCAAGACGATTGGGAGCGTTACAATGCGCTGGGCGTAACACAATATGGGCAAATGACGGCCGGCTCGTACATGTATATTGGCCCGCAGGGCATTGTGCACGGCACTACCATTACGGTGTTGAATGCCGGAAGAAAGATTGCAAAAGCAGGAGAAGGACTGGCCGGCAAGTTGTTTGTTACATCGGGTCTGGGTGGCATGAGTGGCGCACAACCCAAAGCCGGAAATATTGCGGGATGCATTACCGTAGTGGCCGAGGTGAATGAAAAAGCTACACGCAAGCGCCACACCCAGGGATGGGTAGACGAAATCTTATTCGAGCTGAAAGACCTGGTTGCGCGTGTCAGAAAAGCAAAGGAATCAAAAGAGGTGGTATCGATTGCTTACCAAGGCAATATTGTGGATGTGTGGGAGTGTTTTGCACGCGAAAATATTTTTGTAGACATCGGTTCGGATCAGACTTCGCTGCACAACCCTTGGGCTGGTGGCTATTACCCGGCAGACATCGGTTATGACGAGGCCAATGAACTGATGGCAAAAGATCCGGAAGGGTTTAAGGAAAAAGTGAGGGCCACGTTGCGCAGGCATGCTGCGGCCATCAACCAGCACACGGCCCGGGGTACTTATTTCTTCGACTATGGTAACGCGTTTTTGTTAGAGGCATCGCGGGCGGGCGCGGATGTTTGGAATGACGACCGCACCCGATTCCGTTATCCATCTTATGTGCAGGATATTATGGGGCCCATGTGTTTCGATTTTGGGTTTGGACCCTTCCGGTGGGTGTGCACCAGCGGCCAGGAAACAGACCTCGAAAAAACAGATCAGTTGGCTACGGCCGTGCTGGAGGAGATGTTGAAAACGTCACCCGCGCATATCCACGGGCAGTTGAACGACAACCTGAATTGGATCAGAAGCGCCAAAGCCAACAAGTTGGTGGTGGGGTCGCAGGCGCGCATTTTGTATGCCGATGCGGAGGGTCGCATGCGCATAGCAAAAGCATTTAATGAAGCGATTAGAAGGGGCACTATTGGGCCCGTAGTGCTGGGCCGCGATCACCACGATGTTTCCGGAACCGATAGCCCCTTCCGGGAGACATCTAATATTTATGATGGCTCGCAGTTCACAGCCGATATGGCCGTACACAATGTGATTGGTGATTCTTTCCGTGGCGCCACCTGGGTTTCGTTGCACAACGGTGGCGGTGTAGGCTGGGGCGAAGTAATCAACGGTGGCTTTGGTATGCTGCTCGATGGCAGTCCGGAGGCCGATCAACGGTTGGCCAATATGTTGCACTTTGATGTGAACAACGGTATCGCACGCAGGGCGTGGGCACGCAATGAGGGCGCACTTTCGGCCATTGAACGTGCAGAAGCCATGGAAAGCAGGCTGCAGGTAACGAGGCCTCACCTGGCGGGTGATGATTTGCTGAATCGGCTCATCAAGTAAATATATGTTTCGACCGCTGGCGCGATTTATTTTTTGGATCACCGGCTGGAAAATAGCAGGCGCCTTTCCGGCCGAATTGAAAAAGTATGTGGTGGCAGTGGGGCCCCATACCAGCAATTGGGATTTTCCCATCGGCTTGCTGGCGCGCAGTATTTTGCGGATGAAGAACACCAAATACCTGGGTAAAAGCTCGCTCTTCAAGCCACCATTTGGCTGGCTGTTCCGCGCGTTGGGTGGCTACCCGGTCGACCGCTCCTCCAGTCACGATATGGTAGAGCAGGTAGCCAACATCATCAAAAGTAAAGAACGTTTTATTCTGGCTATTGCGCCAGAAGGCACCCGCAAAAAGGTAGAGAAACTGCGCACGGGCTTTTACTACATTGCCAAAGCTGCAGGCGTACCTATTATTCCGGTGGGCTTTGATTTCCAGCGGAAGGTGGTGCTGATCGGAACGCCTCTTTGGCCGTCCGATTTCGAAACGGACTTGGCCACGTTGATGGCCTTTTACCGAGCGTTGAAGGGAAAGAATCCGGAGTTGGGTATTGGTTAACGCCTAAAACGACAACTTACCCGTTATTCCGTACGTAATAGAGTCGACACCAAAGCAATTGGGTCGATTCAATTATCTTTACCTCACTAAACAATTTAAAATTATGCAGAAAACAATTCTAGCTGTCGTCTTCCTTTTGGCTACATCAAGTGTTTTTGCCCAATTCAATCAAGGTAGAATTCTGGCCGGTGGCAATATGTCATTCTCTACCAGCACAGACAAATCGAAGGTGAACTCAACCACTACCACCAACGGCCGTTCAACCTCATTCTCATTAAGCCCTAACGCTGGTTATTTTGTGATAGATAATCTTGCGGTGGGGGCAGCCCTTGAGATAGGAGCAAGCAACTACAAGCCCGATGGAAATGGAACTGAATCCAATCAATCTACATTCGCTATTGCGCCTATGGTTCGCTATTATCTCAGCCCAGGAATATTTTTCCAGGGTCAATATGCAGTTGGTGCTGGCAAAAACAAGTATAGTTTGGGTAACACCAATGTCGAGGAAAAATTTGGCATTTCGGCTGTTTCATTAGGTGCCGGTTACGCCCATTTTTTGAATGACCATGTGGCAATTGAGCCGTTTATCGGCTATCGGTCCTCCAGTTTAAAGGACAAGGATGATGATAGTAAAAATATTGACAGTGGTTTGTTTTTAAATGTTGGTCTGCAGGTTTACCTTGGGAATAGGAATTAATCCAAATTAAAAACAGAATGTTATGAAAAAAATACTACTCAGTCTGTTTGTTGTGGCTATGGCGAGCGGTGCCGGCTTCTCGCAGGCGCAGGTGGCGCTAGGGTTGAAAGGCGGTCTTAATCTGGCCAAATTCGACATCAAGGAAGGTGCTTCGAACATTGAAAACCGCACGGGCTTTCATGCCGGAGCGTTCGGTTTAATCAAGCTCACTAAAATTGGTATTCAGCCTGAAATCCTTTTTTCGCGGCAGGGTAGTGAGTTCACGTTCAACAGTACCAATTACGAGGCCAACTTCGACTACATCAACGTGCCCATCTTGCTGAAACTATACCTGGCAGCAGGTTTGAATGTGCAGCTCGGCCCGCAGTTCGGCTTCCTTTCTACCCAGGAGTTGGTGAATACCGCCAGCGGGGTGAAAGACACCAAAGATGCCAAAGACCTGTTTGATAAAAAGTCGGATGTGGCCATTGCGGCCGGTCTGGGGTGGGATCTTCCTTTTGGGATTACATTAGATGCGCGCTACAACATCGGCTTGGCCGATGTAGAGTTGCGCCCCACCAACCAAACTAACCCGGTTAATTTCAAGAACCAGGTTATTCAGGTTTCGGTTGGATATAAGATCTTCAAGCTGGGCAAATAACCCTTTCAGATTTTACACTTCGAAGGCCACCTCTCCCGGTGGCTTTCTTTTTTTTATCTTCGCGCCTTCATGCTGGCCAGTTATTCCGAAGTACTTCACTATTTGTATAGCCACCTGCCCATGTTTCAGCGGGTGGGTGCAGTGGCCTACAAAAAAGACCTTACCAACACGTTGCGTCTGTGCGAGGCGCTGGGCAATCCACAGAATAAGTTTAAGTCGGTGCATGTTGCTGGAACCAATGGCAAGGGCAGCACTTCGCACTTATTGGCATCGGTGCTGCAGGAGGCAGGCTACAAAACGGGCTTATACACCTCGCCCCACCTAAAGGAGTTTACGGAGCGCATCCGCGTGAACGGGCAGGAGGTAAGCAGGCAGTTTGTTGTAGACTTTGTAAACCGAACGCAACAAGCAATAGAAGAAATTAAACCGTCCTTCTTCGAAGTTACCGTGGCCATGGCGTTCGACTACTTTGCCCGCCAAAGCGTAGATGTGGCCGTGGTGGAGGTGGGCCTGGGCGGCCGCCTGGATTCTACCAACGTCATCACACCTCTGATTTCAGTCATTACCAACATTGGGTGGGACCACATGGATTTGCTGGGTGATACCCTGCCCAAGATAGCGTTCGAAAAGGCAGGCATTATTAAACCGCATGTGCCGGTGGTGGTGAGTGAACGGCAGCAAGAGGTACAACACGTATTTATTGAGAAGGCTCAACAACAAAGTGCTGCGTTGTTTTTTGCCAGCGACCGGTACGAAGCTACTTTGCATGGCGACCACCTCACCATCAAAAAGAATAAAGCGTTGGTGTTGGAGGTTGATCATTTTCCTTTAACAGGTCAATACCAGCAACAGAATTTACCAGGCGTTATGCAGGCCATCGATTGCCTGCAAGCGCAGTTTCCCGTCTCAGCGCATCACCTGCGGGCAGGTTTACAGAAAGTGGTTGTTAATACATCGTTGAAAGGAAGGTGGCAGCAGTTGGGTACATCGCCAACCGTGTTCTGCGATACGGGCCACAACGAAGCAGGGATACAGCAAGTCTTGCAGATGATTAAAAAACAATCGTTCGATCGGCTGAGAATAGTGTGGGGCATGGTGCGCGACAAAGACCACAGTAAAGTATTGTCGCTGTTGCCGAAGGATGCCATTTACTATTTTTGCCAGGCTAGGATACCCCGCGCCATGCCCGCCCCGGAGTTGCAACAGTTGGCAGCCAGATTTTCGCTTCGTGGTGTGGTGGTAGAAGATGTGAACGATGCGTTGGCGCGGGCGCGCAATGAAGCGAACGCACACGATTTTATTTTTGTGGGCGGCAGCACCTTTGTGGTGGCAGAACTAAATGAAATGTAAGAAAGGGTGAAAAGTAAGCTGAAGCGTTTTGAGATCATTGCAGGCCGCGAAAATGTAATTGAGCCTGGCAAGGAGTTGTTCGCGAAAATAAAGGGGCGCTGGCGTGCCGATTACTTTAAGAATGATGCCCCTGTAACCGCAGAATTCGCTTGCGGCAGGGGCGAGTACACAGTAGGAATGGCGGCCCTGTTTCCTGAGAAAAATTTTGTTGGCGTGGACATGAAAGGCGACCGCATCTGGAAAGGCAGCACTTGGGCTGTGGAGCGCAACCTGAAGAATGTGGGCTTTCTGCGCACGCAGATGCTGAATATTGAGAATTTCTTTGACGCACAAGAGTTGGATGAAATCTGGCTCACCTTCCCCGACCCGCGCCCCAAGAAACGAGATATTAAGAGAAGGTTAACGAGTCCGCGTTTTATGGAAATGTATAAACGCTTGCTCAAACCCGGTGGCTGGTTTCGTTTGAAGACAGATAACACCGGCCTCTTTGCCTACACGCTGGAAGAACTGCAACATCGAAACGACATCACCGACTTCCAGTTTACACACAATGTGTACGAGTCTGATCTGCGCCCTGAGTGCTTCGATATCAAAACCCGTTACGAGGAAATGTTTGCCGGCAAAGGGGAAACGATTAAGTATCTCCGTTTCCGATTTATCTCTTAAAAGTTTTGGTAACATTGGCTTAATGCTGCACTGATGCTTCGGTAATGCAAACCTCTTACCTTTGCATAAGTTCAAAGTGTTGAATGGAATTCTGGCAGGAAGCAAACCTGCGATTCCTCAAGTATGGCCAAACGAAGAAAAAGAGAAGTAGAACTCGTAATACTCTCCGATATTCACCTCGGCACATACGGCTGCCACGCAGAAGAGTTACTTCGCTATCTTAAAAGCATCAAACCTAAGCGCATCATTCTAAATGGCGACATCATAGACATGTGGCAATTCAGCAAGCGGTATTGGCCGAAAAGCCATATGCAGGTAATTAAACACATTACCGGTTTGCTGGCCAAAGGCACCAAGGTTACTTACCTAACGGGAAACCATGACGAGATGCTCCGGAAGTTTGCCGGTTTTAAACTCAGCAACTTCCAGATAGAAAACAAAAAAGTAGTGCAGCTTAATGGAAAGACGGCCTGGATTTTTCATGGCGATGTGTTCGATGTCACCATGCGTTATTCCAAATGGATTGCCAAACTCGGGGCCATCGGCTACGACTCGCTCATATTGCTCAATACATTCGTGAATTTTATCTTGAAAATGTTGGGGCGCAGTAAAATTTCGCTTTCCAAAAAAGTGAAAGACAGCGTGAAGACAGCGGTTAAATTTATCAACGACTTTGAAAAGACGGCCGCGGACATTGCCATTTCCAATGGATATGATTACGTGGTGTGCGGGCACATTCACCACCCCGAAATGAAAAAGATTTCCACCGAACAAGGAGAAGTGATGTACCTCAACTCCGGTGACTGGATAGAAAACCTCACTGCGCTGGAGTACAATCAAGGCCATTGGCGCATCTACCGATACAGCGATGATTTTTTTGCACAGTCAATCAAAATACCCAAGCGCTTGCGCAGCGACATGAACAACCAGGAATTGTTTAAGGAGTTGGTAAACGAGTTTATGTCGGGTAAGAAGTAAGTGGCCAAATGCGTAAATTGTCTGAGTGAAAATTCTCTATGCCATACAAGGAACAGGCAACGGCCATTTAAGTCGCGCGGTAGATATCATTCCCGAGCTTAAAAAATATGGGTCGCTGGATTTATTTGTAAGCGGTGCCCAGGCTGAAATTACTTTACCTTATCCTGTCAAATACAAATCAAAAGGGTTGAGCTTTTATTTTGGCAAGAGCGGTGGTATTAACTTTTATAAAACCTTCCAGAAAAACAGTTCGAAAGAGGTCATCAAAGAAATCAACGCGTTTCCGGTAGAAAAGTACGATCTGGTGGTGAACGATTTCGAACCCATTAGCGCATGGGCATGCCGTAAGAAGGAGGTTCCCTGCGTGGGGCTTAGTCACCAAAGTGCTTTGTTATCCAAAAAATCGCCCCGGCCCAAATGGGTAGACCCTTTTGGGGAGTGGATCATTAAAAACTATGCACCGGTTAAAAAATATGTAGGCTTCCATTTCGAAGAGTACGACAAGAATATTTTTACACCTGTTATACGTGCGGCCATCCGCGAGGCGAAAACACGCAACGATGGTCATTACACTGTTTACCTGCCTGCTTACGATGATAAGAAGTTGGTATCGTTGTTTATGAAGTTGCCCAAGGCTAAATGGCATATTTTTTCCAAACACACACGTTCGGCTTACCATGTGGGCAGGGTGTCGGTTTATCCGGTAAGCGGCATCGATTTTATTGAGAGTGTGGTTTCTTGCAAGGGTGTTTTGTGCGGGGCCGGTTTTGAAACACCGGCTGAAGTATTGCATATGGGCAAAAAGTTGCTGGTGGTGCCCATGAAAAGCCAGTACGAGCAACAATGCAATGCGGCAGCGCTGAAGAAGTTGGGCGTGCCGGTAGTCAAAAAGGTGAGGAAGAAGAGCCTTGAAAAAATTGAGCGCTGGATGGAGGATGGCAAGCCGCTCGATATTCGCTATCCTGATATCGCGGGCGAAGCAGTAGAACGACTGATGCGAAAGTTTGCTCCTGAAATTTAAGACTGAATCATTCTGCGGTGGTAGTTCACCTGGCCCAGGTGGTAGCCTAAATGCGCGGCAAGATGAATGAGAAAATACCGCGTGGTCATGGGTTCGGCAAATACCTTCTCGGGGTAGATTTGGTCCAGTTGGTCATCCTTCAGCAACGGAAGTGTGTGAACGATGGCCTGCCGGGTTGTGTCGATTTCTGTTAGCAGAAGCGCACGACTTACATTTTTTGTACTGAACTCTGCATCGCGGTGGCGTTGGTAGCCCGTGTTGCCCAGGTTAGATCCGATGTAGTGCTGCAGATTGCCGCACAAGTGCAAGCACAGGTTTCCGGCTGTGTTTTTAATATCTCCACGCAGCAGCCATACCGATTCCTCGTTGGGGTATTGTTGCAACTCTTGCGCCAACTTGTTCAGGTCGCGCAACAGTATTTTTTCAATCGAACGGATGAATTCACTCATACCAACTCCTTTTCAAAAGCCTGAATGCGCGCATCCAACGTTTTGTTAACCGCAGCAAAATCTTCTTTGCGTGCAAGCGGTGCCTTGACGCTAATGTAGAATTTTATTTTTGGTTCTGTGCCAGAGGGGCGAACCGAAACCTTGCTACCATCGGCTGTGTAGAATTGCAGTACATCCGATTTCGGCAACGCAATCGGTTTGCTTTCCCCTGTACTCAAATATTTTTCTTCACTTGTTTTGTAGTCGAGCATGCGCACCACGGTTTGGCCCGCCAATGTGGCCGGTGGTGCCGTGCGAAAACGCTGCATCATGTCTTTGATCTGCTGCTCGCCTTCTGCGCCTTTTCTCACCACATTAATCAGTCCTTCCTTGTAAAACCCAAACGACACGTACATCTGCAAAAGCCAGCCATAGAGTGTCTGCCCTTCGTTTTTGGCGGCAGCAGCCATGGCTGCGAAAAAGGCACACGCAGAAACGGCATCTTTGTCGCGCACAAAGTCGCCCACCATGTAGCCATAACTTTCTTCGCCCGCGGCAATAAATTTCTTGGTGCCTTCCAGGCGGCCCATTAATTCGGCTATGTATTTAAAGCCGGTGAGCGTATTGTAACACTCCACACCAAAATGTGCGGCCATATTGTCCACCAATTCGCTGGTAACAATGGTTTTGGCGATGTAGCGGTTATTCACTTCGCGCTCGTTCTTCAAAATAAACCACATCATCAGGCTGAAGGCTTGGTTACCGTTCAGTAGAAAAAATTCGCCACGGTCGTCTTTAATGCCAATACCCACCCGGTCCGTGTCGGGGTCGGTGGCCATTACCAGGTCGGCATTTTCAGTCTTTGCCTGGGCCAGCGCCATGGCCATGGCCGACTGTTCTTCGGGGTTGGGCGAATGAACGGTTGGAAAATTGCCATCGGGCTTTTCCTGCTCCATCACCACTTTTATATTGGTGAAGCCCATGCGCTTCAGGCATTCGGGCACCATAGTAATACCTGCGCCATGCAGGCTGGAATAGACCAGGGCAATGTCTTTATGCCGGGCGATGGCTTCTTTCCCTGGAATGAGTTTTTTTACTTCCTCGTAGTAGGCATCTTCCACTTGGCTTCCAACCTTTTTAATGCGCGATGGGTCTGAAGTGAAGCGCACCTGGCCGAAAGAGTTGATGGCGTTCACTTCGGCAATGACATTTTTGTCGTGTGGAGGAACCAGTTGAGCGCCATCCGACCAGTAGGCTTTGTAGCCATTGTATTCTTTCGGGTTGTGCGAGGCTGTGATAACCACGCCAGCCTGACACTTTAAATATCGAATGGCATAGGATAGTAGTGGGGTAGGGCGTAGTTCATCAAAGAGATGAACAGTGATGCCGTTGGCTGAAAATACATCGGCAGTAACTTGCGCAAAGTAGGGACTGTTATTCCGGCTGTCGAACGCAATGGCTACCTGAATCGATTGCGAAGGGAATGACTTTTTGAGATAGTTGGCAAGACCCTGGGTGGCAACACCCACGGTATACTTATTCATGCAATTAGAGCCTGCGCCCATAATGCCGCGCAACCCTCCGGTGCCAAACTCCAACGTTTTATAAAAATTGTCTATTAACTCTTTTTTGTCAGCCTGCGCCAGCAGCCGCTCAATCTCTTTTTTGGTTTCATCGTCAATGCCGCTGTTTAGCCATTCGTGGGCGCGCTTTTCTGCAATTGTAAGTAGTGAATCCATGCGTCTGGTGTGTAAACGGATTGCAAAGTTAATTTTTAATTCGTTTAACGAAAGAAGGCAACCCTATGCCTGCCGAACCGTTTATGAGGGTGATTAAATCAAAAATCAAAAAATGAAAAAAAGTTTATTGGTATTGGCTCTAGTGGCTGCCGGATCGGTGGCCTGGGCGCAGGAATACAAAGTAATTACCACGGTTGAATCCATTGTGCCCTTAGGTTTGGGGCGCTCGCGCATCATCGATGCGAAGGAGCAGGCGAACTACCGCGACCTTACCACCGAAAGGGTAGACGGCAAAAAGAGCGATCAGGGTGACATCAAGCGTTCAGATGTGAAAATCGAAAACTTTGAAGAAACAAAGTTGCTGAACTTCTACAGCGGGGTTGGAATTAATTTTCAAAACATTGCTTCCAACGATGCAGTGATCACTTCCAAACTGAATGAAATGGCGAACGAAGGCTGGCAACTGATTTTCGTTACCAGCGGTGTGGAAAGCGATGCGGGTAAACAGGATGGAGAGGGTATCTTCATTACGCGCTACGTTTTTAAGAAAGACAAGTAACATTTGTCGTAAAAGTTTAAAAGGCTGTCTCAAAATCCCGGAAGGTTGGATCATTCTGAGCGTGTGCGATGAGTCTCCTTTCAGTTTCATAAGAATGGGAGATGCTTCAACCACACTCAAGGATGACCATGCGGGTTTTTGAGCAGCCCTTTTTTTATACCTCTTTGTGAGTATTGCTGTTGCGCTGCAAAAACAGGTACTTTGAAATCAACTAATCAACTCTTTATGAAACGTTTTGCACACTTGTCTGGCCTGATCTGTCTTGTTTCTTTGTTTCTGTTATCGGGTTGCGATAAAGACGACCCGAAGCCGCAAAACAATATTATTGGCAATTGGACCGTTCAGAGTCTCGCCATCGATATTCGCATAGGCGGGCAAACCTTCGTGGCCTACCTGATGAGCATGGGTTTTTCAGAGGCAGATGCGCAGGAGTTTGCAGACACTTTCAACGATTCCTTTGAACAAGGTGTTAGCGGAACGATTGAATTTAAAACAGATGGCACCTACCGCGCGGTAGATGAATCTGGTTCAGTTTCTACGGGCAAATGGGAGCTAACTTCAGACAATAAAACACTTACCATCGACAAAGGTACAGCAGATGAAACGGTGTTTACGGTAAAAACGCTTACTGCCAGTAACCTCAACTTGTCTGCTTCTGTGGAAGATGATGACATGGGTGTGGATGACTTTGTAATCAACATGGAGATGCAGCTAACGAAATAGTTAAGCGCCTGCGAAACTCATTTTGCTAATCCAGGGTTTACCTTTTTATTTTAGGTAAATCTTGTTTGTATGCTCGATCTGGTCATTGAAGCCCGCAGAGCCGCCCTGGCTCCGGGAATGGACGTGAAAAGGATTCTACCGTTCCGCATGCGCAGAATGGTAGGTCCTTTTATTTTTATGGATCATGCGGGTCCTGTGGATGTTGCGCCCGAGTGTGCAGCCAACATAGATGTGTTACCGCATCCCCACATCGGTCTTTCTACTGTAAGCTATTTGTTTGGCGGCCAGGTTACCCACCGCGATAGTTTAGGTGTGCAGCAAGTGATAAAACCCGGTGAGGTGAACTGGATGACCGCGGGAAGAGGCATCGCACATTCTGAGCGGTTTGAAGACCCTTCTGTTTTGGCGGGTGGCAGCCTGGAGATGATACAAACCTGGGTGGCCCTGCCCGAAAAAGATGAAGAAGCGGACCCCGCTTTCAACAACTATCAATCGGAACAACTTCCGGTGTTCACCGACAAGGGCGTATGGATGCGCCTGATTGCGGGTAACGCCTTTGGATTGAAGAACGAAATCAAAACACACTCTCCTCTTTTTTACCTGCACGCCAATCTGGATACGGGTACGCGTTTTGGGTTACCACGCGAACACAGCGAACGGGCCGTTTACGTGGTAAAGGGCAGCGTAGAGCTGAATGGACGGGTTTATCTGCCAGGGCAAATGCTGGTGTTCACCAAAGGCATAGACCCAACCATGCAGGCACGCGAAGCCACCACGCTCATGTTGTTGGGTGGTGAGCCCCTGGGCGATCGGTTCATCTGGTGGAACTTTGTTTCTTCGCGCAAAGAAAGAATAGAACAGGCCAAGGCGGATTGGAAGGAGGGGCGCATCATGCTGCCACCCAACGACAACCATGAATTTGTGCCGTTGCCTGAAGAGAAGTCAAAGCCTGCGGGTGGTACTGCCCCGCAGGCACTTTCCTGACGACCAACAAAAAACTATTCGTGCTTCAGCGCTTTCACAGGGTTGGCCATAGACGCTTTCAGTGATTCGTAGCCTACAGTGAACAAGGTGATGATGGCTATCAACACCACAGAGCCACCAAACACCAGCACCGAGAGTGGCGTCTGGTAAACAAAGCTCTTCAGCCACTGAGAGGCGAAATAGAACGAAACAGGTAAACCAATCAGGCAGGCAATCAGCAACAACTTGCCAAATACCGATAGCAGCAAACTTAAAACCTGCACGTTGCTGGCGCCCATGGTTTTGCGAATGCCAATTTCCTTGGTGCGCTGCTCGCTCATAAAGGCAGCCAGGCCGTACAGCCCCACGCAGGTAATGAGTATGGCCAGTATCGAAAACTTTTCGGTGATCTCCGCCACCTGCGTTTCGTTTTCATACATGCGTCCAAACTCTTCGTCTACAAACCAGTAGTCGAAGCCAAAATCGGGAAACACTTTCTTCCACGAGCTCTCCAGGAAGGCAATCTTTTCACCCATTTTGCCTGCCGGCAGCCGCACGTGAATAATGCGGTCATCGGTGTGCGGCTTGGGCGAAATGGCCAGCGGATCGATTTTGCGGTGCATAGACCGATAGGGGAAGTCTTCCACCACGCCAATCACAATTCCGGTAACGGGCAGGCGCGTGCTGTCGGGAGGTCGGTAGCCCATTACATAGTCGGGGCGGATAACCGTTTTGCCTACTACTTCGTTGGGTGTGAGTTTCAGTGCCTTCACGGCCGATTCGTTGAGAAGTATGGCGGAGGAGTCTGCCACATTGCTGGCGTTGAAATCGCGCCCGGCAACGATGTTCATGCGAAACGTTTTTGGAAAGTCGAAGTCGCCATTGAGTTGAAACCACTCGTGTTTCTCTTCGCTGATTTCGGGAAACTGCATTTGCATGTTGATGGGGCCGAAGAAATCCAGGCGTGGCAGGTGGTTTGCCAGGGTAATGCCCTCAATTTCGGCATCCTGCGTTACCAGGTTTTTAAAGGCCATGTATTTTCCATCGCCTGCATCGCCCGTAAAGCCTCCGTAGCGAATGGATACAATCTGTTTGCCTGCTTCATTTAGTTTCGAGTTGCGCATCAGGTTCATCTGCCGAACAACCACCAACGTTCCGGTAAGCAGCATCACCGCCACCGTAAATTGAACGGTAGTCAGCAATTGCCGAAATACATTCGAGCCTTTGCCGAAAGCGAACTTCCCCTTCAAAACGTGCGCAGGCTCAAACCCCGACACAAAGAGGGCAGGATAACTGCCGGCTAAAAGCGTTACCGTTACAACAATAGCTGCCAGTATGCCTAGCATGGGTAAACTAAAAAGATAACCCGGGGTGAAGGTCTTTCCCGTAAGGTCGTTGAACTGGGGAATGAACAGGGCCACCAGGCCCAGGGCCAGTACTGCCGAAATCAGCACCAGGAGAAAAGATTCTGTCATAAACTGGGCAAACAGTTGCAACCTGATGCCCCCGAACGTTTTGCGCAGACCTATTTCGCGGGCACGCGAGGCCGAGCGCGCGGTAGCCAGGTTGATGTAGTTAATGCAAGCCACCACCAGTATCAGCACGGCAATGGTGATAAATACAAACAGGTACTTTTTGTCTGCCGATTTATGCGATATGGACCAGTTGATGGCCTGGTCGAAATGAACATCCGTAATTTTTCGTATCAGCGGAATGAATTTGAAATCGAGGTTGAAGCGTTCAAGAATGGCGTTGGCACGTTTCTGCAGGTCTTCTTGGATGGTGGCTATTTTGTTCTCGTCTGTGCAAACAAACAAAGACTGTGTCCAGAAATTGTTGTTGCCATCGCCCATGGAGGTTTGCAGCAGGTTGTCGAGCTCGGGCATAAAGGCGCGCAGCGAATAAATGCCGGCAATGTATTTTGGCCGCAGGTGGGTATTGGCCGGCAAGTCTTTGTACACGGCCGTCACCATCATTTCTACTTTGGTTCCATTGGTCATGTAGGCATGCGATAGGCTTACGGTTTTGTTCAGCGGATCTTCATCGCCAAACAATTCTTTGGCAGCACTTTCGCACAACATCAGGCTGTTTACTTCCTTCAATGGCTGGTTGCGGTCGCCCTGCATTACAGGTATGTCGAGTAGTTCGGTAAGGTTGGCCTCGGCCCAGATGATATCTTCGGTGAGCACAATTTTATCGGTGGCGCTGTAGCCAATGCTGGTAGGCATGCCTGTGCTGGTGAAGCTGGTGAAGGCGCCAATACCCTGGTAATTGTCGTGAATGTAGTTATCCCACCCGGCAGGCGAAGCGGGGTACGACTCGCTTTCGCCATTCGGGTACTCAATGCGGTAGCCCAACCGGTAGGTTTGTGCGGCATAGGGGTGCATGGTGTCGAACGTAAGTTCATCGCGCACATAAAGAAAGATAAACAAGGCAGCAGCCAGCCCAATGGCCAGGCCGAGAGTGTTTACAATGGCATAGCCGCGTTGTTTCTTCAGGTTTCTGAGTGCAAGCGGCAGGTAGTTGAGAAGCATAGATGGAGTTTTTGGATAGTTAATGATACTGCCCCTGTCGCCAAAAGTTTGTCACGATTGCGTAAGTAGTTGTAAAAAAGTGTCACCGTACTAAACGGTCGGGGTAGGAGCTTTCCGGGGCAGTAACCCAAACCGAGTGATTGCCATTGGTGTAACCCTCAGGCACTTCATCCTGTAAAAACGTGGGCTGAAAAAGTGTAGTATAGCGGGGTGCAATTAAAAACTACCTTTGACACCAAACATTCAAAGAGATTATGGTGAAAATTTTACGCTTGAGCATGTTGCTGCTTGCCCTCGCCACGGGGTTGCAAGCTCAAAAGTTAGACATGGAAAAACTGAAGGGCATGAAGGCCCGTGCCATTGGTCCGGCCGGCATGAGTGGCCGCATCACCGCCATCGATGTGGTGATCAGCGACCCTTCGATTATCTATGCCGGTTCCGCTTCCGGTGGCTTGTGGAAATCAACCAGCGGTGGTGTTAACTGGGAACCTTTGTTCGATAAGGAGGCCGTGATGTCGATTGGCGCCCTGGCTATTCAGCAAGACAACCCTTCGGTGATTTGGGTAGGTACGGGTGAAGGAAACCCGCGAAACAGTTTAAACGGAGGCTATGGTTTATATAAATCTTTGGATGCCGGCAAGACCTGGAAACTGGTAGGGCTGGAGAAGACAAGGAATATTCACCGCATTATCATCGATCCTAAAAACCCCAACACAGTGTACGTAGGTGCCATCGGTTCCCCCTGGGGCGAGCATCCGGAACGGGGTGTATTTAAAACCACCGATGGCGGTGCCACGTGGGAAAAAGTGTTGTACGTAGATGAAAAAACAGGTTGTGCAGATTTGGTGATGGACCCTGCCAACCCCAACAAACTGATGGCCGCCATGTGGCAGCACCGCAGGCAGCCTTGGATTTTCCACTCTGGCGGTCCCGGCTCTGGCCTTTACGTAACCTACGATGGTGGCAAAACCTGGCAGAAGCGCACGGATAAGGATGGCCTGCCGGAAGGAGAACTGGGCCGCATCGGTTTGGCCATTGCGCGTAGCAAGCCAGACGTTGTATACGCCTTGGTGGAAAGTAAAAAGAACGCGTTGTATCGTTCCACCGATGGTGGCTTTAAGTGGCAAATGGTGAACGACAAGATGAGCGAGATTGGCGACCGTCCGTTCTACTACCACGAAATCTATGTTGATACAAAAAACGAAAACCGGCTGTACACCATCTTTTCGCGTGTAAACCGCAGCGAAGACGGTGGTAAATCATTCACACAACTGTTGCCTTATACAGGCGTACACCCGGATCACCACGCGTGGTGGATTCACCCCGAGGATCCCTCTTTCATGATTGACGGCAACGATGGAGGTTTGAATATTACCCGCGATATGGGCAAGAACTGGCAGTTTATAGACAACATTCCGGTAGGGCAATTCTACCACATCAATGTGGATATGGATATTCCCTATAACGTGTACGGTGGCTTGCAAGACAATGGATCGTGGACCGGCCCCGGCTATGTGTGGAAAGACGATGGCATCCGCAACTATTACTGGCAGGCCGTTCAGTTTGGCGATGGCTTCGATGTATCGTCCGATCCTGACAACAGCCGCTATGGTTATTCCATGTCGCAGCAGGGTAACCTGGGCCGCTACGACAAGGTAACGGGTCACAATCAAACCATTCGGCCCACGCACCCCGATCCGAAAATGAAATTGCGTTACAACTGGAACTCAGCCCTGGCGCAAGATCCGTTCGATAACAGCACCATCTACTACGGCAGCCAGTTTGTGCACAAGAGTACCAACAAAGGCCAAACGTGGGAAATTATTTCGGGCGACCTGACCACCAACGATCCTTCCAAACAGAAACAACACGAGAGTGGTGGCTTAACCATGGATGCCACCGGTGCAGAGAATCATTGCACTATCCTGGCGATCGCTCCCAGCACGAAAGAACGTGGCGTGATTTGGGTGGGCACCGATGACGGCCAACTGCAACTAACGCGCGATGGCGGCAAAACCTGGACCAACGTGACGGCTAAGATAACCGGCATGCCCAAGAACGCATGGATACCTCAAGTGCGTGCCTCAACCTTTAATGGTGGCGAAGTGTTTGTAGTGGTGAACAACTACCGCCAGTTCGACTTCAAACCTTACCTGTTCCGATCTAAAGACTACGGACAGACCTGGGAAAGTCTGGTGAGCCCCGCGCAGGTAGGCGAAAACAACTACACCTTGTGTGTGCAGCAGGATTTGGTAGAGCCCCGTCTTCTTTTTCTGGGAACCGAATTTGGATTGTATGTTTCGTTGGATGAAGGAAAGAGCTACACCCGGTGGACAAGTGGTTATCCGGCCAGTGTACCTACCATGGACATGGTGATACACCCCCGCGAACATGATTTGGTAATCGGAACTTTTGGCCGTGCCGTGTATGTGATTGATGACATACGCCCGCTACGCGAAATGGCAAAAGAAGGTGTGCAGACGTTGAACAAAACGCTGCATGTGTTCGATGCACCCGATGCCTACCTGGCCACCGTTCAAGATCCTGCCGGCATTCTTTTTCCCGGAAACGGCATGTTTTTGGGCGAGAACAAGCCTACCGGAGCCCTGATTTCTTTTGTGGTGAACAAGCCGGAAGAGAAGAAGGCCGAACCGAAGGCAGAAGAACCCAAAGGCAAGAAGGGGACGCCCGTGCCCACTGCAAAACCCGAAGCCAAGAAAGAGGAGCAACCGAAGGTGAAAGCCGATTCCCTGACTTTGGAAGTGTTCAATGCACGGAATGAAAAGATACGCACCATCCGCCAGAAGGCACCGGAAGAGTATGGGCTGAGCCGCATCACGTGGTCGCTAAATGAGAAGGGCGAACGAGGTGCATCGCGCGAGAAGCCCCGTGCCAATGCCCCTGAACCGGGCGGTCCGCAAGTGGTGCCTGGTGTTTACAAAGTCCGCATTACCTATGCGGGGCAAAAAGATTCTACCATGGTTACGGTGAAGGCCGATCCGCGCTTTCCCAACAGCGAAGCCATCTTACAGGCGCGCTATAACATGCTGAAAGATTTGCAGAAGCTGAATGGTGTGGCAGGTCGGGCTACCCAACAGATTCGTGAGTCGAAAGAGGTTGTGGACGAGTTTGAGAAACGACTGAAGGAAGCCAGGCGCGATGACCTGAAAGAACTGGCCGATAGAACGAAAGCCATGAAAGATTCCCTCAATAATTTGATGGATTACATTGTGGGTAAAGAAGACAAGCGGCAGGGTATTGTGCGTTCGCCTGATCCAACACCCGTATCGTACATCTTTACCGCCAGCCGCTACATTGCCACTTCAAAAGAGCCTGTTAATGCCACCGATGAGCGCGTGTTTCAACAGGCACAACAGCAAATAGACGCGATGCTTGGCCGGATAAATACTTTTTACGAAAAGGAGTGGCCGGCTTACCGCGAAGCAGTGGAGAAGGTGAGCATTTCTTCGTTCAGAAATTATGAACCGCTTAAGAAGAACGAATAGTTAGCCGTAAGTGCTTAGAGAGCGAAGAATCCATCTCACCCGGTGGGTTCTTCGCTTTCTTTTTTTTCGGAAGTAATTCTTTAACAATTTGTTATTTGGCTTGCCCTTTAGCAGCAGGAACTTAATTTAGGCGCTATTGTTTTTTACACCATGATGAAAGTTGCCAAACTGGGCTATAGCTATGACGGAAGCCGTCAGATGGATTTTCCTGATCTTCAGATAACAAAAGGCTCGCACTGGTTGCTCCTGGGCGAATCGGGATGCGGCAAAACCACGCTGCTGCATTTGCTGGGGGGATTGTTGCGCAGCCAGCGGGGAACGATAGAAGTGAATGGCACAGAACTCACCACGTTGACGGAAAGCGACCTCGATCATTTCAGAGGAAAAAATATGGGGTTTGTGTTTCAGCGCAACCACCTAATGCCGGCACTTACCGTGGAAGAGAATTTGCTGATGGCCCCTTACCTGGCCGGTGAGAAGCAAAACAAAACCCGCGTGCAGGAGGTGTTGAACAAACTGGGGCTCGCGGAAAAGCAACACACCAACGTGAAGAAGCTGAGCCAGGGGCAAGCACAGCGTGTGGCTATTGCCAGGGCGGTGATGAACAAACCGCTGGTGCTACTGGCCGATGAGCCCACCTCTGCTTTAGACGATACCAACTGCGGTCGCGTAATCGATTTATTGTTGGACGTGGCCAGGGAAAATGAAACCACCGTGATTGTGGCCACACACGATCAGCGTTTGAAAGCCCACATAGCAAACCACATCCGGCTATGAATTTATTGCTCCTTGTCTGGAAATACCTTAAAGCCCGCCCGCTCAATACGGTGCTCAATATATTCCTGCTTTCGCTGGGTGTTGCAGTAATCGCCATTCTGTTGCTTTTCAGCCGTCAGTTAGAGCAAAAAATTTCAGAGAACGCAAAAGGCATAGATCTGGTGGCAGGGGCCAAAGGAAGCCCGTTGCAGATTATTCTTTGTAATATTTTCCATATCGATTTTCCCACAGGCAACATCAACCTGGCAGAGGCCGAGCGCCTCTCCCGCCATCGACTGGTAAAAAAAGCGATACCGTTGGCGTTGGGCGACAGCTACAAGAACTACCGCATAGTAGGCACCAGCCGTGCCTATCCTGAATTATACCAGGTAGCATTGGCCGAAGGAAACTGGTTTGAGGAAGACCTGGATGTGGTGGCCGGTGCCAACGTGGCCACGGCCCTGAAACTGAAACTGGGAGATACCTTTGCGAGTTCACACGGACTGACCGATGAGGGGCATGCCCACGATGAAGCGGCCTATCGCATTACCGGAATTGCCAAACCAACGGGCACGGTTGCCGATAACTTGTTGTTTACCAACGTGGCCAGTGTATGGAGGGTGCACGCATCTCATGAAAACGATGGGCAACCTGCCACCTCTGCAGTTGATAACCCATCGCCTCTTGTTCCTTCTGTTGTGGCGGGCGACAGCACAAAAGAAATAACTTCGTTATTGATTCAATTCAGAAACCCCATTGCGGCTATTCAGTTACCTCGGTTAATCAACGGGCAAACCAACATGCAGGCGGCTTCCCCCGCCTTCGAAACGGCCCGCTTGTTTTCGATTTTGGGTGTGGGGGTAGATGCGCTGATGGGTTTTGCCTACGTGCTGATTTTTATTTCGGCACTCAGTATTTTCATAGCCCTCTACAACTCGTTGAAAGAGCGCCAATACGACCTCGCCATTATGCGGTCGATGGGTGCTACGCGGAGTAAACTCTTTATTTCGGTGATATTGGAAGGCAGCACCTATACGCTTCTGGGAAGTACATGGGGCTTGTTGCTGGGCCACGGTGCCATGTGGATTTTCGTAGCCTTCGTGCCAGAGGGACAGCAGGCGGGTATCTCGGCCAGTTTGTTTTACGTGGAAGAGCTTTGGCTATTGGCCGGAAGTTTGTTATTGGGATGGCTGTGTGCGCTCATTCCGGCCAGGCAGGCCTACCGAACCGATATTCACAAAGTATTGGCCGGTTAGGTTTATTTTGGCAACATACGTACTTAATTTAGATACCTTTGTGCCAATGGCGAAAAATGGTTTGGATAGTAAACAGATAACGATACTCGGTGTTTTAATTGATAAATTTTGCAGATGATGGGTAGGTTTATACAAACATTATTCTTTTTGGTGGGGCTGTTGATCGTAACCCCTGCTGTTGCGCAAAACGATGCGTGGGCTTTGTTTGCCAAAACCAAGTTCGATGCCAAATACAACGACAAGGCAGGAGAGTATTTTTTATACCCCACCTTTCCGGATGAGTTGAAAAATAAGGTGGGGAAAGAAATTGATATGGAAGGCTATTACCTGCCCATCGATGTGGAAGGCGATGCCTACATTATTCTATCCAAGTTTCCCTTTGCGCAGTGCTTCTTCTGTGGTGGTGCAGGTCCCGAGTCCATTGCCGAAGTATCGTTTAAAGTAAAACAGGAAAAGTTTGAACCCGATCAGTTTATCCGCATCAAAGGCAAGTTGAAGTTGAATGAGTCGGATATTGAGCATGGCAACTTCATTATAGAAGATGCTGTGTTGGTGAAAAAGTAGTCAATACAGCCTAATCCCACTGCACAAACCAATAGCCTTCGTGGCTTGCGGTTTGGTAGCCGGGCAATGTAAGCGGCTGGCGGAACAACGGGCAGTTTACCACCACGGTATGATACTCGCCATTTTCGCCACACGGGTCAATTCCCATCGATTCCAGTTCTTCCACAAGTTCAACTGTCAGGGTGCGGCCAAGAAACCGTTCGCCCATGTTGGCCTGGCAAGAAACGATCATGCACGCAAAGCCTTCGCGCAGCATGTCATGAACCAGGGCCGTGCGGTCTTTTTGCCAGAGCGGTAACAGAGCGTGCAGACTGGTTCGTGCGCAAACTTTCTCTTCCCAGTCGCGGTGTGCCTGCAGGTCGATATCGCCAAACACCACGCCTTCTATTCCATAGCGCTCCTTTGCATCGCGCAACAGGTCTACAAAGTTGGTTTCGTAAGCTTGCCACGAAGCGGCCACGGTTGACAGCGGCACCCCGAGCTGTGCGGCTTGTTGCTGCAGCAAGCGCAGCGGCAAGCCGTGCGACCGCGATATCTTGCCTTGTTCATTCAGAACATTCAGAAGCGCGAGGGGCGTATGCCCCTCGCGCATGGCCAGCAACAAGGCGTAACAACTGTCTTTTCCTCCGCTCCAGGATGTGGCAATGTTCATGTTGCTTCTTCGTGTTTATAGTTTCAGCCTGAAACCTCCATATGCATTAAAGCCTGGCGTGGTATATCCCGCCATTTCCTGATACGACTGATTAAGGACATTTCGTGCATCCACATAGCAGGTAAGCTGGTTGTTGTAAAAAGAGTAGTCAACATATATGTCGAGCAGCGCAAACCCATCGAGCGTAATACTGGTGGGCGTAAATTGGCCAGGCTCAAAATAGGTATCGTTACGTTCTCCAAAAAAATTAAAATGGCCGCTAACGTTCATGCGTGGGGTAAGCTTGTACCCAGCGCGCACACCAAAAGAATGCTCTGGTATACGTATCAGGTTATCATACTGCGTTTCAACCCCAGCCACGCGGGTGGTTACTTCTCCGCTTACCCATGCGTAGAAGGCACTTACTTGTAGCCTCGCATTTTGGTACGAGGGTTCTACCTCAATGCCCTGGTCGTTCTGGCGGTCGTAGTTTTGGTTGGTGCCACTGATGTACACAATCACATCGCGAATCTCGCGCTGATAGGCGGTGGCGCGTATGCTGATGGGAACGTCAGGGGCCAGCCAATCCAAGCCCACTTCGTAGTGGCGGCTTCGTTCGGGCTTCAGGTCGGGGTTGCCGCCAAATTGCCCGTACAGTTGGTAGAGCGAGGGCGCCTTGAAGCCGGTTGACGCATTGACAAATATTTTTAGTTGCTCATTCAGCAGGTACGAGGGGGAGAAGTGGTATGTGCCGGTCGATCCGAACTGGCTATGGTGGTTAAATCGCCCGCCTGTCTCCAGTCGTAACCCCTTCCGTTGAAAGTACATCGATGCATAGGGGCTGGAAATGGTTACCGATGGGTTCTCTTTTGAAGCTGTAGTGTCTTTCATGTAATAGGTTTGCCAACTGACACCGGCCAGCGCCTGCAACGATTTGCTTAACGAGTGGTGCCAGAACAACTCTGCCTGCTGAAAGCGCCCTTCGAAGCGGCTGTTGCCCCACGATGCCTGGTACTTGCGGTTCGTTTCGTTCAGACTGTACTGTGCATTAACGGAACCTTTGTTGGTTAATTGTTTCAGGTGGATGCCCGCGTGCAACAGGTCCGACACGTACGTGTTCACTCGACTATCGGCAAAGGGGCCGCTGTCGTAAGCGCCATCGAAATTCGAAAATCTGATAAAAGGACTCACGGTCAGTTGATCCGTGGGCGTCCACGTTATCTGTGCATGGTAGGCCTCCTGCATGGTTTCGTCTTCATCGAATGCGCCTGTGTCATCGCGGTCGAGTGCTTCACTGAGGCCATCGGTTTGAAGGTGGCTGTAGCCTGCCTGGTAACTCCACTGGTGTATGCGACCGCTCACCGAGGCAATGGCCCGCCAGGTGTTGAAGCTTCCGTAGCTTCCTGAAACACTCCCGTTGATTTTTTCCGAAGATGCTGATTTGGTTATGATATTGATGACCCCCGCGATGGCATCGGTACCATACAACGTACTTTGGCTGCCTTTCAAAATCTCAATACGTTCAACCTGGTCAAGTGCCAGCATGCGCAAGTCGTAGGCGCCACCCGAAATTCCCGAAGGATCATTCAGAGGCACCCCATCCACCAATACCAACGTATAGTGATTGCGGGCACCGCGCAGGTACACACTCTTGTCTTTGCCCGGATTGCTGTTGGCACCACTTACTACTATGCCCGTCTGCTCATTCAACACCTGGGCCAGGTCTTTGCCTGCGCTTTGCGCGAGTTGCTCCTGGGTGATGACCGACAATACCTGCCCGGTTTCGAGTTGACTTTTTGCAAACTTGGAGGCGGTAACAACCACTTCGCTCAGTTGCCGCGAAGCGAGTGAATCTTGCTGGGCGTTGGTTTGATTTGGCGCCAGCCACCAAAAGGCAATCAATGTCATTGCCCAGACTTTTCTCTCCTTTTTCATGATTGAAAGAGTTTAAGTTTTGAAAAAAGGAGTAAAGGCTGGAATGGATTGGAGATCTTGTGTAACCGCTAAACGGTGTACAAGACTTTTCTTCTCATTCGTTGCTTTTACCCGAAGCTTGAATTTGATCGCAACTGGCAGGTCTCCTGGCTTGCATCCTGTTGTTCAGTCTTCCCATTCCAAACCGGAACAGTGACAAGCGGTGAACAACGCTTCATGATGCTTACAGTAGCGGGAACTGCCCCCGATTTGCACGGGGTTCCCTTTTAATTCCTTCTTCCGCTGAAGACGGAAACCAATTACGCTGCAAGTATAGTTGAAATGGGTAGAACAAAACAAGGCTATGGCCAAACAAACGTGGCTACGCTGCGGGCTGGAAGGCTAACGGCTTTTTTGAAACTTTGATCGCGGATAACGAACGACTGGGCCTTATTCCATTCGTTAAGCACAATCAGCACCTTCTTCCCTGCGGGCGTTAGAAAGGCGGTGTTGGGCAAACTTTCAGGCACGGTAGAATCAATTCTTACCGAACCGGGTGGAACGAACTGAGAGGCGTGTGCAATGATGTAATACGAAACGTTGCGGGAAACACCATCGCCAATCGTTAAGGCACCCTGGCAAAGCGTGCATCCGCCATCATCGGTGTGTGGGTTGAATTGCGGGTCGGCTGCCAGGTTCCACTCCAGCACGGTGCGCGCATGGTTGCGTGTGGCACCTACTATCAGGTTTTTCATGTGCCACATCAGGTCGCCACCAAAGTCGCCCTGCCCAGACGTCCACTGTTCGGTGAAGTAAAGATTTTTATCGGGATGCGCTTCGTGCACTTTGCTCATCGCATCAATCTCGCCCAGGTATAGGTGAAAAGCCGAGCCGTCTACATACTTTCTGGCTTCGGCATCATTCAAAATCGAAATGGGGTACTCCGGATGATCGCAGTTGTGATCGAACAAAACAATTTTGGTAGTGATACCGGCTTGCTGAAAGGCAGGGCCCAGGTGATTTTTGATGAAGCTGGCCTGCTCTTCGGCTGTCATCAGCATACTGGGTGTGTTGTGCGGATTTTCGGGCTCGTTCTGAATAGTGATCGCATCTATCACAATACCTTCTTTGGCCATGGCTTGAATATACTTCACCAGGTATTGGGCGTAGGTAGGATAGTATTCTTTTTTCAAACTACCGCCTTTGGGCAGGTTGTTCGTTTTCATCCACGCAGGTGCCGACCAGGGGCTACCCATAATTTTAATGTTGGGTTGCAGGGAAATTATTTCTTTCAAAACCGGTATCAGTTTTTTTTGATCTTCTGCCAAGGTGAAATTATTCAGGTCTGCATCAGGCATTTCGCTGTAAGAAAACACGTGGTCGTCCAGGTCGGAGGCGCCAATGCTCACACGCAGGTAGCTGATGCCAATGCTGTTGCTGTCTGATGAAAAGAGCTCGCGCAGCAAAGCCTGGCGTTCTTCAGCACCAAGTTTTTCGCGAAGGAGGTAGGCGCTGCCACCCGTCAGCGTATAACCAAAGCCATCAATAGTTTGAAACCGGGCTGATGTATCAATGGTTATCTCAAGTAGCTTGCCTGCATCAATAGCGGTGAGTGACTGCTTTTGTAAAAGAAGCGATTTGTCTGCGGTGGTTACCCAACTTTGTAAAGGTGTTTCTTTGGTTTCGCGGGTACAGGCGAAAGATAATATGGCCACCATGGCCAGAAGAAATCTTGACAACATAGCTATCATTCAGGTTTAGGTAATATTACAGGTATCGACTGCCAGAGCTTGCCGTCATGACCACGAATTTCAAATTCCAGCAATGGAAGGTTACCCGTCCAGTTGATTTTGATGAGCCCGTAGTTTTTTTGGATGATGAGCTGACCGACACGCGCATCGTTCGGTTCTTCCCACGGTGTAGACCACGTGTGGGTAAGGCCACTGGAGGTAAAATCGTACAGCGGGTAAGGCAAACCTTTTACGTTCATTTTCGATATCTCGGCAATGTGGCGGTCGCCACTGATGAAAAAAGTATTTGCTGGTTTTGTTTTGGCCAGCAGGCTGAGCATGCGCGCACGTGCTTTGGGGAAATTACTCCACTTCTCAAAAGCGTGTTGAGTGGCCACCAATTGAATGCTGGAGCCAATGATGTGGATGTCGGCATCCGATTTCTCCAGTTCTTTCTCCAGCCATTGCCATTGCTCTTCGCCAAGAATGTCTCCTTCTTCGTTTACCATGTAACGTTGTTCCTTGTTGCTGCTCGTCATTAAGGTGTCGCGAAAGTAGCGTGTATCCAGCAGAATCACTTTCAACTTGTGGGGTACTTTGCCAAACTCGTAGACATCGTACATGCCATAGCGCTTACGCAAGGGGGCTTTGGCGGAAATACCCAGAAAATCGGCTGCCAGCTCGCGGCTCTCTTTTTTTCTGGCATAGAATTTCCCACCATCGTTCATGCCGTAGTCGTGGTCATCCCACGTGCCAATCACTTTCGTGGATTGCAGCAGCGCCTGGTAATCGGGGTGCGACTTCTGAAGATCGTACTTCGCTTCCAGTAGTTCCATGTCGTGGGTATCGCCATAAATGTTGTCACCCATCCAAATCCATAAATCGGGTTGTTGGGCTAAAATTTCCTTCCAAAGCTGAACGGTGTCATCCTGGTGGCTGCACGAGCCAAAGGCAATCCGGGCAATGGGTTCGCTGTTTTGTGCAGAAACTCCGCACGAGAGGGCGAGGGAAATCGTTAAAATCAGAATAATCTTATGCATAGCGAATCCGAAATTAGCAATAATTATCAGGCAATTTACCGTTCGGTCGGTGGCCGGTTGGTAGTGCCGGGGTAAGTTCTTATTTTTCAGACCAACCTATTTCAAATGTCTGTTATGATTCGATTTTCTTTTCTTCTCTTTATTGTGATGGCACTTCCGCTGGGGGCTTTTGCGCAGATACCCGACTCGGTTTACGTGCGCATGAACTACGACAAAATGGAGGTGCAGATACCCATGCGCGATGGGGTAAAACTTTTCACATCCATCTACATCCCCAAAGATAAAACCCGTACGTTTCCGTTCTTGATGCAACGTACCTGCTACAGTGTGGCGCCTTACGGGCCCGATGCATTCCGAAAAACACTGGGTCCCTCCAAATATGCTATGTACGATGGCTACATTTTCGTGTATCAGGATGTGCGTGGCCGCTGGATGAGCGAGGGCCAGTTCGACAACATGACGCCCAACATTCCAGGCAACGACAAGAAAAACAAAACCGCCACCGATGAATCGTCCGACACGTTCGATACCATTGAGTGGCTCCTGAAAAACATCAAAGGCAATAACGGCAAAGTGGGGCAGTGGGGCATCTCTTATCCCGGCTTCTACACCGCTGCCAGCATTCCCGATGCGCACCCGGCTTTGCGTGCCTCTTCACCGCAGGCGCCCATTGCCGATTTCTTCTTCGATGACTTCCACCACAACGGTGCTTTCCTTCAAAGTTACCTGGCCGCCTTTGCCGTATTTGGCTACCAGCACGATGCGCCCACTTCAAAAGCGTGGTACATGGAGCAAGCGCAGCGTTTTCGCCAGCAGCCCGTGGCCGATGGGTACGATTTTAACCTGCGTCTCGGTCCGTTAAAGAATGCCACGGAAAAATACCATCACGATAACTTCTTTTGGCAACAAACAGTAGAACACCCGAACTACGATGAGTTCTGGCAAAAACGAAACCTGTTGCCTCACCTTAAAAATGTAAACCATGCGGTGATGACGGTAGGAGGTTGGTTCGATGCCGAAGACCTGTACGGCCCGCTCAATATTTACAAATCGATTGAAAAGAGCAGCCCCGCGGCAAAGAACAGCATTGTAATGGGTCCGTGGGCGCACGGCCAGTGGTCCAGACCCGACCAGGGGGCCTTAACGCACAACCACATTTATTTTGGCGATAGCATCAACACGTACTACCAGCGCGACATCGAGCGCAATTTCTTTCGCTACCATCTGAAAGGTGAAGGCAAGGCAGACATGCCCGAGGCACTTATGTTTGATACCGGCCGCAAGGAGTGGCGGAAATTCGATACCTGGCCCGCACGCGAAATTGCACCTGTGAGATTGTACTTTGGTGAGAGTGGGCGGTTGTCGATCAACCAGCCGCTGAAGGAGCAAGCGGTATTTGAGTATGTGAGCGACCCTGCCAAACCGGTGCCGTACACTTCGCAAACCGAGTCGCTGGTATTTACCCCACGCTACTTTATGAGCGATGACCAGCGCGATGCCAGCCGCAGACCCGATGTGCTCACCTTCGAAACCGAACCACTATCAGAAGACATCACCGTAGGTGGCGAAATCATGGCGAAGTTGAAGGTGGCCATGACCGGCACCGATGCCGACTTCATCGTAAAACTGATTGATGTCTATCCACAAGATCATCCCAACTACGACCATAACCCGAAGAACGTGGTGATGGGTGGCTACCAGCAGTTGGTGCGGCACGAAGTGTTTCGCGGCCGCTTCCGCAACAGCTTCGAGAAACCCGAGCCGTTTAAACCTAACGAAATAACCGATGTGAATTTCCGTTTGCAGGACATGCTGCACACCTTCAAGAAAGGGCACCGCATGATGATTCAGATTCACAGTACGTGGTTTCCCTACATCGACCGCAATCCCCAGAAATATGTAGACAACATTTACAAAGCCAACGAAGAAGATTTTATCAAATCTACCATTAAAGTGTACGGATCTTCGGTGGTAGAAATTGGCGATGCGAAGTTGGATACAAAAATCGAATCGCTGAAGAAATAGTTGGTGGTGATGCGCGCAGCACTGGTTTCTTTTTTACTCATTGTAACGTGGCCTTTGGCCGCGCAGCAGTGGGACACTATTCCGCGTCTGCCCGATCACTACAAAAAGCGTGTAGCACTTTTCGAGAAAGAGAAAGTGAAAGAGGGAAGCGATGTGTTTCTGGGCAACAGCATTACCGAGGGTGGCGATTGGAAAAAGTTATTAAACGATTCCACAGCGGTAAACCGCGGCATAGGTGGAGACATTACTTTTGGCTTGTTGCAGCGGCTGCACCAGGTGGTAAAGATTAAGCCGGCCAGGCTGTTTTTGCTGATCGGCATCAACGATTTGTCGAAAGGCATACCCGAAGACGTGGTGCTGGAAAACATCTTTCTGCTGGTGATGGAAATCAAAAAGCAGTCGCCCGCCACCCAGGTATTTGTTCAGAGCATTCTACCCGTGAACCCGTCTTTCAAAAATTTTCCCAAAGATTACAACCTGCGGGAAGCGGTCAACACGGTAAACACACAATTATCCAAGATCGAGGCGCGTTTTGGTTATACTTATGTGGATCTTTACAACCAATTTACCGATGCCAACGGTTTGCTACGCAGCGAGCTCTCTACCGATGGTTTGCATTTGAATGCGGCAGGCTATGAGCATTGGGTACGTGTATTAAAAGAGAAGGAAATTTTATAGATGCCTGTTGGAATATCTGGGTGCAGGGGTTGCATCACAATGGATGCCAGCGGCTCGATATCATTCCGCACAGGCCAGAATTTTAATAAAAATTGTTAAACGGATGAAGTTCATATGGTTGGGTGCTGCGGTTATTGTGGCGCCACTTTTTGCAAACGGGCAAATTAAAAACATCAGACTGGCCGAGCAGGTAGATGGTGTTTATCCTCCGGTAGAGCCAAGTATTGTCATCAATCCGAAAAACCCGAAGAACATCGTGGCAGGGGTGGTGTTAGACCGCGCCATCTACACACTCGATGGGGGCGAGACCTGGTCCGAAAGCACGCTCACCTCGCCTTACGGAGTCTTTGGCGATCCTGCCGTGGCGGCCGATGCCAAAGGTCACCTGTACTATTTCCACCTGGCCGACCCGAGTAGTGAGGGACGTAACAACGATCCTTGGCTCGACCGCATCGTTTGCCAGAAATCGACCGATGGTGGCAAAACCTGGTCGGCAGGCGAAAGCATTGGCCACAACCCGCCCAAAGATCAGGACAAAGAATGGCCTGCGGTACATCCGCGCAAGCAGACCATTGTTACCACGTGGACACAGTTCGACAAGTATGGAGATACAGATCCAGGTTGCGAGTCGAACATCATGTTCAGCAAATCTACCAAAGCAGGAAAGAAGTGGTCGGATGCAATACGCATCAACCAACTGCCGGGCGATTGTATTGACGATGACAATACAACGGAAGGCGCTGTACCTGCCATCGATGCCGATGGCAGAATTTACGTGGCCTGGTCTAACAAGGGCATCATCTACTTCGACCGCTCGTACGATGGCGGCACGATGTGGTTGCAAAATGACCTGGCCATTGCTACACACCATGGTGGCTGGGCCATGGATATTCCAGGCCTGAGTCGCAGCAATGGTATGCCTGTGTTAATGGTAGACAACAGTCCCGGTATTTTTCGCGGTAGTCTGTACCTGGTGTGGGCCGATCAGAAAAACGGAACGGACGACACCGATATCTGGTTTATGCGCTCCACCAACCGGGGCGACAATTGGACGCAGCCGATGCGTATCAATCAGGACGGCCCCGGCAAGCACCAGTTCCTTCCCTGGATGGCTGTAGATGCCACCACGGGCTTCATCTACATCGTGTATTACGATCGCAGGGCTTATGATGACTTACAGACCGATGTGTACATTGCCTACTCGATGGATGGTGGTAATACGTTCACCGAAAAGAAAATCAGCGAAAGCCCCTTTGTTCCCACCGATCAGAAATTCTTTGGCGACTACAACAACATCTCAGCTCATAAAGGCATAATTACCCCCATCTGGACGCGCATGGACAACGGGCGCACCAGCGTGTGGACGGCCATCATCAAGCAAGAGGATTTAGTGAAGACACAGCCTTAGTTCTTCGGAGGCGGATTGATCATGATGTGTGCTCGGTGTGTGCCCGGGTCCATGATCCACGGCATGCCGGGAGCCTCTGGCTTCAGCGGCAAGCCCGTATTTTCTGCCGTGGCCCACGGTATGTATACCACGTAGCGGAAGTTGCCTTTCGTTACTTCGCCCGTGCCGGCATCATACCCATCGGCCGGGGCGTAGTAAACAAAAAGTGTGGTAGGTTGCTTGGGCATAAAAAGGTTTCCGCTTTTCACTTCTTCTTCGCGTATGTCGAAAATTTCCTGTGGCGATTTGCCGGCAGCCTTCAACGCGCGTCCGCGCGCCATGAACGGCTCCAGGTCTTTGTGGTAGCAGGAGGCATTGAAGCCACTCTGTTTCGGGTCATCAGCCAGGCACACCAGGTCGTTGGTGCCCGTCCGCAACGTGGTGAGGTTGCCGCTGGCATCGAACCCGTACACCAGCGCGCCATCGCGTTGGTCGGCCGGAGCGGCCAGCAAAGCGCCCTTTATTTGAATTTCTGCGGTGGGTATCTGTGCCAGCAGAGTAGGGCAGCACATAACTAAGGCAGTGATAGGCAGTAGTTTCATAGGCAATGGTATTTGTGCAATGAAGATAGTGTGAATCCGCGTGAGAAACAGGCATAAATGTTGATCTTTTATGGATGGCTCTTTTGTATCTTTCCTTAACCATGCGGTTGGGGCTAACAATAATTCTTTTAATGAGTGCGCTGGCGATCCAGCCGCAGGTAAAACCGTCTGGCTTATACCTGCCCGTGAAGTGCTCCAGCCTCGTTACCTCTTATCCGCTCATACTAACGGGCAAGCCGGTGTGCGTAACTACCATGCCCATTATTCCAATTACTGAATTCGAGTCCGTATCGAAGATGGAATCAAAGCAGTCGGTGATTTTCTTCGACATCACTTTGTCGGGAAAAGGTTTTGATACCCTGGTGCAGTTGCGCAACAATTTTCCGGCACTCGAGGTGGTGCTGATGGTGGATGGCGAAGCGTTTATGTTGATGAACCTGGGGCAAAGGCAGATCACGCGTGTCTTTCGTTTCCAGGGCGTGTATGCCGATTTTTCAAAATTCAAGACAGTGCAACAGAAGCTGGAAAGAGAAGTGAAGGCCATGAAGGCGGGCAATTGAAATACACGAGGGCTCGGCCTGCTGTTAACTGCGGGCAATTCACTCAATATGTGTCGGTGAAACGTTGGGCAACGTGCCTGTCTTTTATTATCTTCCATCATCCCAACCTTTGCGCCTATGAAATTCTACCCCGCACTTTTTGCGTTATTAATAACAACTACTGCTTTGCACGCGCAGTCGTCAGGCACTTTTACCGGTTTCACGCATGTAGGCAATCCAACCCAGCCGGGCGCCAGCAGTTTCAACGAAGGGGAACAGACCTATCGGATAGAGGGGGCCAGTCGCAACATGTGGTTCAGTACCGATGACTTTCATTTTCTATGGAAAAAGATGAAAGGAGATTTTATACTTACCGCACAAGTTGCGCTGGTGTCAGCCGGTGGAGATCCCCATCGCAAGGTAGGGTGGATGGTGCGCCACAGCCTGGAAGCTAATTCACCACATGCCAGTGGTGTGGTGCATGGTGATGGTCTCACCTCGTTGCAGGTTAGGGCAACTCCGGGCGGAGAGACTGCGGAAATCAAAGCGGACCTGACGCACGCAGATATTCTCCAATTGGAACGCAGGGGAGCAGAATACATTTTTTCTGCCGCACGCTGGGGCGAACCCCTTACAACGGTAGCCACACAAACGCTGCAGTTGGGCGATGACGTGTACGCAGGTATTTTTCTCTGTTCTCACAATGAACAGGCCGTAGAAAAAGCTTTGTTTAAAAATGTGCGGATCGTGGTACCCGCACCCAAATCGCTGGTGGCCTACCGGCAGTACCTGGCTAGCCACCTCGAAGTGATGAACGTGGCCACCGGGCAACGCAAAATTCTTTACACCGACAGCACCAGCATACAGGCACCCAACTGGACTACCGATGGCAGCGCACTGATTTATAATAAAGGTGGATTGTTGTTTCGGTATACGTTGGCATCGGGGGCAATTAAGCAGATACCTACTGGCTTTGCCACACGCAATAACAACGACCATGTGTTGAGTTTCGATGGTCAGCAACTGGGCATCAGCCACCACAGCGAAGAAGACAAAGGGGTCTCGATGGTTTACACCATGCCTATTTCGGGTGGCACACCTAAAAAGATTACTACCGTGGGGCCCTCTTACCTGCACGGCTGGTCGCCCGATGCCAAGTGGTTGATCTACACGGGCGGCCGCAACGATGAGTATGACATCTATAAGATTTCGGCAAAGGGCGGCAAGGAAATAAAGCTCACCAACAGCAAAGGCCTTGATGACGGATCGGAGTATTCGCCAGACGGCAAATACATCTACTTCAACTCCGTTCGCTCCGGCACCATGCAACTGTGGCGCATGCGGCCCGATGGCAGCCAGCCCGAACAGCTCACCAACGACTCATTCAACAATTGGTTTCCCCACGTTTCTCCCGATGGCCAGTGGATCATATTCCTGTCGTATGGGCCCGAGGTGGCAGCGGGCGATCACCCTTTCTACAAACAGGTGCAATTGCGGCTGATGCCTGCCAAGGGTGGGCCTGTGCGCACGCTGGCTTACCTGTACGGTGGCCAGGGCACCATCAATGTGCCTTCATGGTCGCCCGATGGTAAGCAGGTGGCATTTGTCAGCAACACGGCCTTGCACTGAGTTACTCAGGCAATGTCTATGTGGTAGACATCGGTTTCGTTGCGCGGAATATCGGGCACATAGAATCCACCCGCCTGCGGAATGTCTTCGAGCAGGTGGAATGACGTGCACGATTTGGGCAGCCCGCGAAAGATGAGCAGGAAGCGAAAAACTTGGTTATCGGGTATCAGCGTCCATTGCGGTGCGATGGAAATATTTTCGGCATGCACCAGTGCTGCGCGGCTGCCGCTCGCCACATCTACCAGAAAGGTGCTGCGCCAGATACGGATGAGCATGTCTTTGTAGGTGTTGTTGAAATAACAATGTACGTACACAAATGAATCCTCCAACACCTGCGGATCGATGGCAGAAAGCGTTTCCACATCTACTTTGGGCCGCGTGATGGTCGGAGGCAACTCGATGGCGCTGTTTCGCGGGTATACAGACATGTTGCAAAACTACAACATACCCACCTGGCCTAAAAGCACGCTGGTCTCAGCATTTGTTGTCCACATCGCAGGCAGCGGCCTGGGCGCTTACTTCCTTACCTATTTCGGTAAAGGCTTGCACAAATACCTGTGTGGGTTGTGCGCCCGATAAGCCGTATTGATCGTTAATGATAAAGAACGGCACACCACTGATTTTGCGTTGGTAGTTGCGTTGTTGTGCCTGCCGCACTTCTGCCACCCCCTCCTCGCTGTTCAGCAATGCCATCGCTTTGGTGCGGTGCAATCCCGCAGAGGCGGCCACCTCCACCAGGTTTTCATGCTGGCTCAGGTCTATTCCTTTTTCAAAATAGGCACTCATCAGAGCTTCTTTCACTGCCGGTTGCACGCCTTCTTTGGCAGCCAGCCAGATCAGGCGGTGTGCATTGAAAGTGTTGGGCGACACGTGCTGGTTTGCGAAGTCGAAATGTAGCCCCTCCTCTGCCGCAACGCCTGTTACGTGTTGGGTAATTTGTTCGTAGCGGGCCTCATCGCCAAACTTGGCGGCCAGGTATTCCTTCTGGTTGCGGCCCTCGCGTGGCATGTTGGGATTCAGCTCGAACGGAGAGAACGAAACCGTGAATTCGTAGTCGCTGCCCAAGGCAGCTATGGCTTTTTCCATCCTTCTCTTGCCGATGAAGCACCAGGGACACACCACATCAGAAACTACTTCTACTTTTATTCGGATTTTATTCATTCGATTGAAATTTTGTTGGGAACAGCCGTTGTCTAATCTAAGTTCGTGGATGTAGCTAACCGTGTGTTGTTCAGGATAGTAATTCTGAGGACGATCCGGTATCTTTGTGTTCCTAATATCGAAAAACAGCATAAAAATGGTATCAGAAACCCTTAAGTACAAAGTAAAAGACATTTCGCTGGCCGCCTGGGGCCGCAAGGAAATCCGATTAGCAGAAGCAGAAATGCCCGGCCTGATGGCCATCCGCGAGGAATTTGGCCCACAGAAGCCGCTGAAGGGTGCGCGCATAGCAGGCTGCCTGCACATGACAATTCAGACTGCCGTGTTGATTGAAACGCTGGTAGAACTGGGCGCGGAGGTGTCGTGGTCTTCATGCAACATTTTTTCCACACAAGATCACGCTGCGGCTGCTATTGCAGCTGCCGGCATTCCGGTGTTTGCATGGAAGGGTATGAACGAACAGGAGTTTGATTGGTGCATTGAGCAGACGTTATATGCCTTTAAAGATGGCAAGCCGTTGAATATGATTTTGGATGACGGTGGTGACCTGACCAACATGGTGCTGGACCGCAACCCCGAACTGGTGGCGGGCATCAAAGGTATTTCTGAAGAAACCACCACCGGTGTACACCGCCTGATTGAGCGCATGCATAACGGCAAGTTGCCTTTGCCTGCCATCAACATCAACGATTCGGTTACCAAGTCGAAGTTTGACAATAAGTATGGTTGTAAGGAATCTTTGGTAGATGCCATACGCAGAGCTACCGATGTGATGATGGCCGGTAAAGTAGCGGTGGTGGCTGGCTATGGCGATGTGGGTAAAGGTTCTGCTGCCTCACTGCGCGGTGCCGGTGCCCGTGTTATCGTTACCGAGATTGACCCTATCTGTGCGCTGCAGGCCGCTATGGACGGCTTTGCCGTAAAGAAGATGGACGATGCCGTGAAAGAAGCGGATATCGTAGTTACCGCTACCGGTAACTTCGGCATTGTGCTGGGCCGCCACTTCGAGATGATGAAAGACAAAGCCATTGTATGTAACATTGGCCATTTCGATAATGAGATTGATGTTGCCTGGTTGAACAAAAACGCAGCATCGAAGGACGAGATCAAACCGCAGGTAGACCTGTACACGCTGAAAAACGGCCGTCAGGTGATTCTGCTGGCAGAAGGCCGCCTGGTAAACCTGGGTTGCGCCACCGGCCACCCTTCGTTTGTGATGTCAAACTCTTTTACCAACCAGACATTGGCACAGATAGAGCTGTGGACCAACAGCGGCAAATACGAGAATAAGGTGTACATGCTACCTAAGCACTTAGATGAGAAGGTGGCACGTTTGCACCTGAAAAAAATAGGCGTGGAGTTGGAAACCCTTACACCTGAGCAAGCCAAGTACATAGGTGTAACGGTGCAAGGTCCTTTCAAGCCCGACTACTATCGTTATTAATTCAATCGTG
Organism: uncultured Ohtaekwangia sp.; assembly: GCA_964429845.1. Lineage (GTDB taxonomy): Bacteria > Bacteroidota > Bacteroidia > Cytophagales > Cyclobacteriaceae > ELB16-189. The sequence goes on along the minus strand of CAYSCT010000001.1, from coordinate 7,536 downwards.
ATGATATCGTCAACAAAAAACCCGGAGCACATCCGGGTTTTTTTATTACGAGGGAATTTGGATTTCGCTTACGCGGATTTACACATCCCAATCATCTTTCGTTCGACATTACAAATGTTGAACAGTAATCACCGGTAATCAGATTTTGTTACCCGCAATGACTTAAAAATTCCCGTCATTGCGAGGAAACACGCGTAGCGGGTTGACGAAGCAATCTCAAACTACCTATCGTCAGCAAAATATTTATTTGGAACAGCCAATCATTAGGAGATTGCTTCGTCACGGAAACTGCTTCGCAGTTTCACCCCTCGCAATGACGGAAGATAAAGAGACGGGCGGATTACAAATCCAAATCATCTTTCGTTCGACTTGGCACATGTCGAACAGCGGCTACTCGCTCTTACAAATCTCCATGGTCTGCTGTCTGCCGTTGGCCAACGTTTTGGTAAACGAGGCACCAATGTTGCCGCCTGCCAGAATCACATCGCGGCCCTCGCCCACATCCGACAGATGTATCTTAATACATGCCTCCAGATCGGCCAGGTCTGCGTAACGCACAGGCGTTTCATCAGCCAGTTGGGTAAGCAACGTTTCGCTCTTGCCGGAACTGGCATCTACCGGTGCCAGTAGCGCGGCAATGTCCGCACCGGGTGTGGTGATGGTGCCCCGGTGCAGGTGCACCGGATGTTTGGCCAGGCCATCCGTGCCGGTCAGTTCAATCACCACAGAGGTAAATCCGTCTTTGCGTTCCTTCAGCGTAAGTGTGCCGCTTACCGCATAGGCCGAGCCCGCGGTTAATGCGTAGGTAGTTTCGTTGCCGGTAAATTCACTCACTGCCTCTTGTTCCTGGCAGGCCATCCATACGGTGGCCATCAGCGCTACTGCTATCCACTTCTTCATCTTCAAGGTAATTTTCATCCTAAATCTAAACAAAATTGGCCTTACTGCCGTTCGAGACGGCAGGTTGAAATGTCGTTTTTTTCATTCAATTGGCATGAAACTGGCATTGACGTAACGCAATACCCTCTATATTTATTCTGTGAAACGCATCTTTATACTCCTCGTTCTGTTTGCCGCCTGCAGTCCCCAAGTTCCATCTACCCTGCAAACCGAGTTGCAGAATCCCCGGCCCTCGTGGTTGTCGGCCAAGCCCTACCAGGAATCTTACTATGTGGGCATCGGCCACAGCACCAAAAACGGCACCAACAACTACCTGCAGGCCGCCAAGAAAAGCGCCCTCGATGACCTGGTGTCGGAGATAAAGGTAAACGTATCGTCTACCTCGGTGCTTACCCAAATGGACGTGAACAAAGAGTTCTCAGAAAAATATGAGCAGATTATTCAAACCACTGCCGTGGATGAAATACAGGAGTTTGAGCAAGTAGACGCCTGGGAAGACGACCGCAACTATTGGGTGTACTACCGCCTCTCCAAGCAGCGTTACCGCGAAATCAAAGAGCAACAGAAGCGCGATGCCGTTACCCTGGCCCTCGACTTCTTCACCAAAGCCAAGCAGTCGGAGCGTGCGGGCGAAGGGGTGCAGGCGCTGAGCTTCTACTTCCAGGGGTTCCACGCCATCGAAAAATACCTGGCTGAGCCCATCCGCATTGTGTACGAGGACAAAGAGATTCTGCTCACCAACGAAATCTACGCCAGCATGCAGCAGCTACTCGACCGCATGCAACTGGTGGCCACGCCTTCGGCCATCAACCTGAACAGGCGGGTGGCGCAGAGCGCACAAACCGTGGTGGTAAGGGCCACCTACAAAGACAATAGCAAAACCATTGCAGACCTGCCGCTGCGGGCCGCGTTCGACAAAGGCGCGGGCGATGTGTTTCCCGAATATAAAACCGATGGCACCGGCCAAACGCAAATACTGCTCACCAAAATCAGCTCGCGCGATTTAGAGCAAAGTGTGGGGGTGCGCGTAAACCTGCTTGCCTTTGCCGGGCAAAACGCCTCCGCCATCGACCAACTGGTGGCACAAAAACTAACAGTGCCCAAGGCAGACATCTTAATGAAAGTGCGGCGCCCCGTGGTGTACCTTACCAGCATGGAGAAAACGCTGGGGGTGGACAAAGCCAACCGGCAGATTTCCAACCGCGTGAAGAACTACCTGGCCAATGCGGGCTTTGAATTTACTGACGACCGCAATAAGGCCGAGTTGCTGATGGACGTGTCGGCCGATTCTGAGAAGGGAGCCGTATCGGGCAGCATCTACATTACCTATGTTACCGCGGTGATTAAAGTGGCCACCGCCCAGGATGGCAAGGAGATCTACACCACCACCCTCGACCGCATCAAGGGCTACAGCCTCGACTACGACCGCAGCAGCCAGGAGGCCTACAATAAGTCGCTGGAGGTGCTGGAAAAAGAGAAGCTACCCGAACTGCTGAACGCCATTCTGCAATAAAAGGCCTTAAAATGGCAGAAATACCATGAAAATGAGCGTGCCCAAAATGTGGCCTATTAATTGCATTCCTGTAAATTGCATAACCAAATCTCAAAATTGAATATGAAAAAGTTAACCCACCTATCGCTGATCGTGATTGCAGCTGCAGCCGTTCTGATCGAAGGTTGTAAGAGCAAAGAGAAACTGCCTAAAGGAGAGACAGAAGTAAACGTGCCCTGCTCAGGCCCCGACTTCTTCACTACCAATAAGTTCTTCCGTGCCAACTCCATTGGCGAAAGCCAGGATCAGGTAACTTCTAAGAAGAAGGCCCTTACCAACGCGCGCAACGAACTGGCGCAGGCCATTCAAACTACCGTGAAGACCGTTACCGACAACTACGTGAACTCACGCGAAATGAACAATAAAGAAGAAGTGGAAGAGCGCTTCGAGAGCCTGAACCGCGAGGTGGTAGACCAAACCCTTTCGGGGATACGCACCATCTGCGAAAAGCTGATGAAGACCGAACAGGGCGCTTACAAAACCTACATCGCCATCGAACTGTCGGCCGATGAACTGGTGAGCAAGTACAACGAGCGCCTCTCAAAAGACGATCGTTTGAAGATCGACTATGACTACGAGAAGTTCAAAGAAACGTTTGAAAAGGAAATGGAGAAGATGGGCAAGAACTAGTCTTGACCGCACCAATCCAACACAAGAAGGCTGCCCAACGGGTGGCCTTTTTGTTGGATGCCCTTCATAGTGCTCTACATGGTCTACACTTTGCACCGCATGACCAGGCCGAGACCACGGGAGAAAAGCCGAAGCCCGGTTGCTATGGATGCCAAACCTTCGTACACCATGACCTATTTTGTGGGGTAGAAAACTATGAAAATAGGGTCGAATGGATATATTCGAATGCAGGCAAAGTGATTTCAATACTTGATGAAATGAGATTTGGGATGAAGAAAGTATTCAAGTTGAACATTCTCGTACTTGGGTTATTACTAATGTCGTGCGGTTCAAGTGAGAATAATGAGAACTTAGACCATGTGATTTTAGCGGTCAATAACCTGGAGAATGGAATAAATCAGTTCAAGAATCTAACAGGCGTAGAGCCCGTGTATGGTGGCATACATCCCAACTATTTTACTCAGAACGTAATTGTTAGTCTTGACGATAAGGCCTATATCGAAATTGTTGCACCACGTTCCGGCATTGATTCCATTCCTGATTGGATAGCAAGCCTTGATAGCTTAACTCCCGTTGGTTGGGCGGTTGCAACCAAAGATGTTGTACTTACCAGAAGGAAACTGGATGAGATTAATCTTGCAACTTCAAGCCCAGAACCTGGATCGCGCATTACACCCCAAGCCGATACCCTTGAGTGGGCGACATTTGGGGTAGAAAAAAAGATGAAACGACCTTCCCCTTTTTTATAAGCTGGATAAATAAATCAAAGCACCCATCCATGTATTCGCCATCGGTTTGTAAGGTTCGGAGTCTTAGTATCATTTCGGATGACGAAACCGCTATCAAAGATTTATCAAATAGCCTAAATATCCCTATTGCTTTTGTTAAAGCACCAGTAAACAAAATAATACTTGTTATAGATACCCCTAAAGGACAAATAAAATTTGAATAAGCTTCGTTTTAAGTCAGGGCCCGTGTTTAAATGAATTTGTGTAGAATAAGGAGCATGGTAGTTTCTTTTTTGTTTTTAGACGAGCATGTATCTTGAAAATGTAGTCATTACAGGAAAACGGAGCATGGCGCGATATTCGACCACACCGTTGTTGAAGAAGTTGGGCATCAAGCCCGGCCACCGTTGCGTGGTACACAACGAACCCGCTGCTTACTGGGAGTGGCTGAGTCCCCTGCCGGAAGGCGTAACCCTTGCCACCCGGGGCGAGGCAGATTTCATTCACCTCTTTACAAAAAACCGGAAAGATTTCGAGAAGCAGTTGATGGCGCTGAAGAAAGACGGCATGCTGTGGGTGTCGTGGCCAAAGAAAGCTTCGAAGGTACCCACCGACCTCAATGAAAACGTGATCCGCGACTTTGGATTGAAATACAGGCTGGTAGACGTAAAGGTCTGCGCGGTAGACGAAGTGTGGTCGGGCCTGAAATTGGTGTACCGCCTTACCGACCGATAAGCTTGAAAGCATATTAATCTCCAGTCTCAATTCTCCCATCTCCCCTCCACCCCATGAACCTCCAACCCCGCATCGAACGCATAGCCGAAAGGACCCTGGTGGGCCATGCAGGTTACCATGAGCTTGGCCAACAACCGCACGGCCGAACTGTGGCGCACCTTCATGCCCCGCAGGGGCGAGGTAGCACAGTGCGCCAACGGCAACGTTGTATCGTTACAGGTGTATCCACCCGACTATTTTGCCACCTTTAATCCTGCCACTCCTTTCGAAAAGTGGGCGTTGGTGGAGGTGGCGCGCGTGGAGGCGTTGCCCGCGGGTATGAAACCCTTCGTGCTGCCTGCCGGGGCCTATGTCGTGTTTCACTACCAGGGCCCGGGGGGCGACCCGACCGTGTTTCAATACATCTTCGGCACATGGCTCCCTGCCTCGGGCCACACCCTCGACCACCGCCCACACTTCGAAATACTGGGAAGCCACTACAAGCACAACAACCCTGCTTCAGAAGAAGAGATATGGATACCCATTCGCGGATGAATATTTAATTCTGACACACGCATGACTAACCTAAACCACGGATGGCAGCTGATAGACTTATGGAGAAGATGACACCGCCAAAGTAGCTGCTTTGTGCTTCCTTGCTCACTCTTATTGCACTCCGCAAGATAGATTTGGAAATTGGATAGTCGTGAAATTATCAGACTCTGCAACCTAACATTAGCGAGAACAACGGCCGGGATGGTATTTAGTTTAAAAGTTTTATCTTCGCCAATACCTTTTGTGTCGGGTCGGCAGGCTCTGTTTGAAAAAATGTCACAGCAAAGGGTAACGTCAGTACTCATGCAACTATAGAATATTTTAAACTCTAAAAATGAAAAACCTGAAACATGCATTTCTGTTAATCGGTTTCGCTTTACATACCCAGTGCATCTTGGGCCAGGAAGACGACATCAATAGTGCCGAAAATAAGTCGTACCGAAATTTTGATTTTGTTGCCGGCTCTAAAACGATTTTTTATGACGACTTTACCTTGGGGCTTACCAAGTGGAAGATAGTCGAGTTTGACCCATCTGATGAAGTGGAGCCGCCCGGGGTAAGAAAAGTTACTGATGGGCAAAGTAGTTGGCTAAAAACACCGAGGCGAGGCATTTTTTATCCAAGTAGCGTAAATGTTCTGCCTGAAAAGTTTACCGTTGAGTTTGATATGTGGGCTGATGCCGAGAAAATGAGTGAGATGGAAAGTGGCCTGATACTTTCGATCGTTGAAAATAGTATAGTCAAAGATGATTATAGTTTGGCATTTAATGAAAATCCGCAAATACAGATAGATATACACCCGTCCAACGAACTTCTTTATTGCCAGGCTATGAAAGAAAGTTATGATGGTGAAAGGCTTTTGGATAGAAGGGATATTAAAAACGGATGGCGAAAGGGCAAAGTCCACCGTATTTCTATTTCCAGAGTGGGTACTCACATAAAAGTTTATGCGGGCGAAAAAAAATTTCTTGACCTACCAAACGGTTTACCTGTAAAAGCAGATTATACGCTGATTTTAGCTACAAATATGTGGGGAGATGGATTGTATGTTACGAATTTCAGGGTCGCAGAGCTTGAATCTGTGGAGGCAAAATTTGACAAGGAAAACAGGTTTGTTACCAATGCCATCTATTTTAATACCAATTCTGCGGTTATCAAACCCGAATCCTGGCCCGCGTTAAATCAGGTGGCAAGCGCCTTACAATCCATACAGGGAACAGTGATGATAATTGGCCACACTGATAGTGACGGTAATGATACCGACAATCTGTTGTTATCTAAAATGCGTGCGGAAGCGGTGAAAGTATTTTTAATAAACAACTTTGGAATTAACCCGTCAAGACTGGTAACACATGGCGAGGGTGAGGCAAGACCTGTAGATAATAATGACACGGCCGAAGGGAAAGCAAATAACAGGAGGGTTGAATTTATGAAGCAATAGAGGCTGCGTTGCGCACCTTTTCAAACGAAGGTGCAAATTTGCAGATCCCGCCACGAGTTGTTATCTCATCTTTTAGAAAACAATTGTGCTTCCAGCTTAAGTGCCTGAGGAAAGAGAATGTTGTTCTCAAGGTGTACGTGTTGAAACAGGTCTTGCTGAAATTCTTGCAATTTGGCAAATAGCACTTTGTAAGAAGGGCAGGCATCTGCAGGAGTTGTGAACTGATTGCTCAGGCTTTGAATGGTGTACATGGAATGACCTGCAGAAGTATGTTCAGACTCCATCATCGCAATGGGGTTGGCAATGGTGCCGAAAGCGGGTGGCGAAAGGGGTACGTTGCTTTGTTGCGCCAGCGCCATTTGGCGAATGTAAGGAAAGAGTACCATTTCTTCCTTGCGCATGTGTGTTGTCAATTCTTCCGTTACAGCAGCAATATGTTGGTCAATTTCATTTAGCTCCGGATGCCGGTCGCCATGTACCTGCGCCACTTTGGTACCTAGCTGTGTCAGTAACGGAATGGCCTCCCACACATAAGCATGGTGGTTGTTCACAATATAGTCCGTCAGAAAATCCAGATTCCAGTGAATGAAATGGTGGCCGCTGGCGCTCAGGTTTTCTTTTACCTGACGCAGGTCATGCGCTACCTGTTGCAGATTCAGGTCTTTTTGTTCGCAAGCTTCTGCCACCGTTTTCTTGCCATCGCAGCAAAAGTCAATGCCATACTTCTTAAACACTTCTGCCTGGCGCCAGTCGCTGGCCACAATTTCGCCTATGGTTTTCTGCACAATCGGGTCGGTAGGTATGTTCATGTTCACTCTTTTAAGTTTGCGTTAAAAGTAACGGGCTTGTGGCAGGCGGGTTATGAGTCAGATCATATGGTGGATGAAATTGTATGCAGGTAGTTTGTTGCGTGCGGCCGGTGCCGACTTTTATTAAGGACCCCAACACCAACCATTGACCAGTGAATATTCCGGAAACCATTTGACCCCACCCCGGAACGGAATTCCGGAAATTGC